>NZ_WTKU01000040.1 GCF_011378715.1 Psychromonas sp. SA13A
TGTATTAAAACAAGATGACGCAAAGGAGTTGGCTGATTCAAACCTTGTTAATGTGAGTGAGTAAGAAGTAACAACGCCCACGTCACAGGTAAATAAACAACAAGGTAAACGGTGAACAATCACCTAGCCTTTATCATTCTAAATTCGATTGGTGACAAAAAAGCCACAATGAATGGAAAAATAGAGTGATGACGGTCACATAAATGATAGGCATAATAGCTACATCGAGTGAGGAAACAGCGGTAACGCATTAAACACTCATTCAATACAACTATGTATAAACAAATTATTTAAGGTATTCAAAATGAAAAAATTAACAACTCTAGCAGCAACATTACTTATCAGCTCAAGCGTTTTTGCTGGTACTCAAGTCGTTCATTCTGACAAAAACTTCAGCACTGATGCATTCACAAATAAAGCAGCAGCTTACGAAGCCGGTTTTGATTACGTAAACCAACTTAAACAGTTACCTGAAAACAAATTACGTCATGAGTTGGTACTTATCTCTACTACACCAACTAAAGACTTAAAAATTAAAGATACTAACGTAACAATTGAAGAATTTGCACAAACACGTGGACAAGTAGAATACCGCGCTATTGTGAATGTTGATTACAACTACAAAGCATTAAGAAGCGATAACTAATCAACGCTTCACTGTACAAAGAACAGAAAGAAATAAAGTACGAAGAAGAAACAAAGCAAAGAAGATAGCACAAGTCGTGAACGCCAATAGGTAACGACAACACTGTATAGCTTATAGATAGATAACTTATAAACAGTGGCTTATAAATAGATAGCTTATAAACAAATTATTAGGGATTCCAAAATGAAAAGATTTACAACATTAACAGCAGTCGCAGCGACATTATTAATCAGTTCAAGTGCTTTTGCTGCATCACAAGTTGTGCATTCAGACAAAACATTCAGCACTGATGCATTCACAGATAAAGCAGCCGCTTATGAAGCTGCATTTGATTACATCGATTCATTGAATAAATTACCAGCGAATGAATTACGTCAAAAACTAATCGTTATCAGTGAAACACCTGCAAACGATATTAAAATTGATAACTCTAAAGTAACAATTCAAGAGTTTGCTCAAACACGTGACCAAGTAGCTTACCGTGCAGTAGTTGATGTGGATTACCATTTCACTACATTACGTTCAACTAACTAATTAACGGTTAGCGTAAAAAATATCAAGTCGCTAATGCTAGGTTATTAAGCCGAATAAGCGTTAGTGACCAACAGAATAGAAAGCATCACTTATAAGAAAATAGTACTTATAAAAATAAGTTTGATGAAAAGAATTAATTAAAGGGTTTCTCATGAAAAAATTTACAACATTAACAACAGTCGCGGCAACATTATTAGTAAGTTCAAGTGCTTTTGCAGCATCACAGGTTGTGCATTCAGATAAAATGTTCACCACTGATGCGTTCACAAGTAAAGCAGCGGCATATGATGCAGGTTTTGATTACATTGATGGTCTAAAAAAATTACCAGCTAACGAATTACGTCACGAACTAACGGTGATCACCAATTCACCAGCACAAGACTTAGCGATTGATAAATCAAAAGTAACGATCCAAGAATTCGCTCAAACACGTGATCAAGTTGCTTACCGTGCAGTGGTTGATGTGGATTACCACTTCACTACAATCAAAACACAAAACTAATTTAACTTATCGTTTTGACGATAGGAAAAGGTTCATCACCTAAAATGCCGCTAACTTACATAGTTAGCGGCATTTTTTGTTTATTTCTGTATCTAACCTACTTCTGTATCTAGTCTATTTATAGATTTGATCATAGTTATCGATATAGCTGTCCCATATCGGTGGAGAACCAACTAACTCCTTTACGATTTCAATAAATAATTTCACCAGAGACGTTTGGTTTCTGTGGGGATAAACAGCGTAAACCCCCCAATCCCTTGCCTCCAGTTTATAATTTGTTAGTAACGGTACTAACCCTAGCTCTTTAATATTTTTATCTAAGGTAAATAAACCGCGTTGTGAATAACCCAACCCAGCTTGCAATGCATCAATGATAACGCTTAATTCATTGACCTCGAGGCGCCCTACCATATTATGACTGCGCATTTGATCACTGCCAGGCTTTTCTGAAAGCGTTAATTTATTAAATGTATTCTCACCGTTGGAATAGATAATCGCAGGTAGTTTAACAAGATCTTCAGGTGTTTTCGGTTCACCATAGGTTTCAATAAAACCTTCAGAGGCCAGTATTGCAAATTGAGCTCCCGCTATCTTGCGTGCAATTAAGTTTGAATCTCGAGCCGGACCGATGCGAAAAGCAATATCAAAACGCTCACCAATAATATCCGAGCGTTTATCGTCAAATACTAATTTAATATGAGTCTGTGGATACTTGGCCATAAACAGTGTTACTGCCTTTTGAATGTACATTTTACCAAATAAGGTTGGGCAGGTAATTCGCAGTAATCCTTTAGGCTCAGAATGAAAGGAATCGGCTAGGCGTTGGGTATCGGCCAATAATTCTCTCATAGCTTCAGCTTGTTTAAATATCTCCTTGCCGGCATCTGTCAGTGAAACCGAGCGCGTGGAACGATTTAATAAACGTACACCAAGGTCATCTTCTAATAACTTTATCTGTTTCGATAATGCGGAGCGGTCAATGTTCCTTATACCAGCGGCTTTTGCGAAGGACCCGTGTTGAATAACATCAATAAATAAGTCTAATCTTGTCGACATTCCCATTAAAAAATCCTTTTTAAAATGATAGAACAATAAATAGTGCTAAGTGAAAACATTACATTACGGTTGACTATTTTGTATAAGCTTTGAATTAACGATTGATTTAATACACTTTTAATTCAAAGGCTGACGATAGTGTTAACAACTGCCTTTTTATCATTACTGCAATTACTACGTTGAAATAATTAGCGCGATAAATGTTATTCTAAATCATCTTTTACAACGGATTGACGCGTCATACACAACGCTAATAGCTGATTTAACGCATTGCTAACGGAGTCAATATAACATTTTGCATCGGCATTAAACGGAATAGCATCGCCCACCACGACATCACAGTTAAATGGCACAAAAATCATTTCGCCTTTAGGTAACGCTTTACCTAAGCCATGCATCATTACAGGCACTACTTTTAGTGTTTTTCTGCTTTTAATTAAGTGGTGTACGCCGCGTTTTAAATCACTAAGCTGTTCTGGCTTACCACGAGAACCTTCCGGAAATAAAAGCAAAATATCTCCGTCATCTAATGCTCGATGGCACTGTGCAAATAATGCAGAGGTATCGCGTATATGTTTACGTTGCATTGGAATAATGCCAATAATATTCAATGAAAACCAAGCAAGTAGTTTATTTTTTAGGAAATAATCGGCAGCAGCAACGGGTCTTATTTTATGGATTTGACTTAATGGGTATAAGCTCATCAAAACGAGAGTATCTAAATGGCTGTTGTGATTTGCAACAACAATCGCAGGACCCTGTTTAGGCAACTTAGCTTTAAAAAACACATTTAAGCCTAAACCCAGCAAAACCATAGGTTTAACCAATAATGCAAAAAATAATATTTTTAAAAATCGATTCATTAACAATCCTTATTAAATCCTACTTTGTTATTCTTGAGCACTTTTCTTATATGAAAAGTAATATGTATTTTGGCTGCCCTCGCCTGATACCGATTACTAACCTGATACTAGTTAATAATGTAAATAATAAAGAAAATGGAAAAATAATGGCGCGGTATAAATCAGGCTATCTATTCTATCCAATAACCCTCCATGCCCTGGAATTAACGTCCCACTGTCTTTAATAGCGAGATCTCGTTTAACCGACGAAATAACCACGTCACCTACAAATCCGCTGATTGCGATTAATGTGCCAGCAACAAAACCTTGGACCATAGTTAATGGCGTTAAATAAGGCGCAACAAAACCAGAGATGAGGGTGACGGTTATTACTCCACCAATAAACCCTTCCCATGTTTTTTTAGGGCTCACTTTAGGAATAATTTTATGTTTACCTAAGGTTTTCCCCCAAATGTATTGGCATACATCGTTAAACTGGGTAATAAAAATTAAAAATAAAACTAACCCCAATGCCCCCGCTTGCTCATTTTTAACGGGAAGTTGTAACAGGTATGCAATATGGCTAACACATAATACCGATAGCATGACCGCCCAGTGAATAGTACCTAAGGAACGAATGAAGCCTTTGGTTTCTCCAATAAATACCGCACGCATTGGCAGAAATAAGAACACGTAAATAGGAATAAAGATAAGAAACATGCCATACCAGTTGGTAGCAACCCAGTAATACTGCAATGGAATGGCAAGATAAGCCCATAATAAAATACGTCTATCGGCTTGCCGAGTAGGCATGATCGAGAAGAATTCTTTTAACGCTAAAAAGCTCAACAGGGCAAAAAAGATAATAGAAACCGTTGTAGGGGCTAATAAAATGCCAAATAAAATACCAATCATCCACCACCAGGATTGAATGCGTTGTTTTAGTTCTAAGTAATCTGTTTGAGGATTTTTAACCTGCAAACGCCAACGAATTAAAGAACCAGTGATCAGTAAGATCACTACAAACGTCATCATATAAAAAGAGTGAATCGGTATATTAAACATCCGTATTGTCCTCATGCTTATTGTGTTGATTTTGCTCTGGCGATTCTAAATATTGGTAAGCCGAGCGAGCTCGTTTATATAAAGTGAGTAAACAACCGAGACAAATAACCAATAACCCAAGCAGTAAAACATATCCTTGTGTTGCAAATACTGATGTTTCGATAGGCAGTAATAGTAAAACGACTGTGATCACCGCCATTCGATGTTGTTTTGCCATTGGGCCAGTAAATAAAGTTGGCGCGCCCATCGACGTTGCTAACACACGCACATAAGCCGTTTTAACCGCCAATAATCCGGCTAACCAGCCGAGCTCAATCGCCCATGGCAAGCCAGCAATAGCATAACCTGCACAAACTAATATCAAAGGATCCGCAATTCTATCGGGAATATCATTAAATAATTCACCCGATGGCGTTGATTTTCCGCCTTCCATGGCCACCATGCCATCAAATAAATTACATAATAGACGGCATTGTACCAATAAAGCAGCTAACCAACTCAGCCAGATAGTTGAGCCAGCACCTATTGCTACTAAACATAACCCCGCTAGTAGTGCAAAAAAGATACTGGCTATTGATATTTGATTAGGTGATATATTACGTTTACTCAAATCCGCCGCTATTTTATTCATAATCGTCAAATCACGCACTTTTAATGGACGGCGAGCTTCTGAGTCAGTCATTATATTTCCTTATTAATAACAGTTAATGGTGCTGCAATTGATAGTCATTGTGAGCAATAGCTATTACTCCATAATTATCAGCAATGTCTATATGGGCTTTAATTCTGTCCGCAAATATGTATTTTAATGATCCCACGTTAACTCTACAGGAGTCATACCGATGAAAGCGAATAGGGAATTAAAGTATCATGTTAGCGTGATATTTAAGGTACACACACGAGAACAATATAGTGCTTTAAATTATTGGTTAAGACAACCTAGGTTTATACAACATAAAGTTAATATTTAGTGTGGATTCTAACATTGTTAGATTTGTCTATTAATTAAATTAATTGTCATTAACCACTTCATTATGAACAATTAATAGGCGTTATAAGTACTGTTAAACACAGCTATTACGCTTGCTAAGATATTTTTTAAACAAATAGATAGGAAAGATAAGTCGCCGCTAACATAGTCAATAAAAGTTGTGTAATATCGCATAAAACCCTCACCGATATAACGAGTAGCCAATGGACGTTGAATTATTAGAAATACAAGACTTTATCAGTCAATATGCCCCTTTTGATGAACTGCCTGAAGAAGCTTTAGCAGAAGTGGTACAAAGTGTTGAAATATCTTATTTCCGTGCCAATACAACCATCATCGATTTTAAGGATGAAATTAGCGAGTTGTATATGATCCGCAGTGGCATTGTTGAATTATTTCGTCGTAATGGCAATCTCTATAATCGTCTTGACCAGGGGCAGTTATTTGGACAAATGGGGCTACTCACTAATAATAAAGTACGTTTTCCCGCTAAAACCACCAAAGACACCCTTTTATACTGTATTCCAGCGGTGGTATTTTATGATTTATGTGAACGATTTGAATCCTTTGCTGACTTTGTAGAGGCAGAAGATAGTACGCGTTTAAAACAAGCGGTAGAAAGTAATAGTGACGATGCCAATGCGCTTACCACTTCCAAAGTAAAAAAATTAATTACACGCGAACCTTTGATTGTTCCGGTTGATACCAGTGTACAAGCCGTTGCACAAATGATGGCCGAAGAATATCAATCTGCCGCTTTAATTAACGACCCTAGCATTGATGACAGTGAAGGGAATAACCTAGTGGGTCTGATTTCCGAACATGATTTATGTGCAAAAGTAATTGCTGCAGGCTTAAGCATTGATAGCCCCGTTTCCGAGGTCATGTCAACAGAATTGATTTCTTTAGATCATAATGCCTATATTTTTGAAGCCATGTTGATGATGTTACGTAACAACGTACATCATTTACCTATCCTTAAAAATAAAAAACCAATCGGCTTAATTGAAGTCTCTGACATTATTCGTTATGAATCTCAAAATAGTTTGTTGTTTGTGAGTAGCATTTTCCAACAACAAAGCCCTGAAGATCTTGCGCTATTATCAAAACAGCTGAAAGATTGTTTTGTGCGTATGGTTAATGAAGATGCGAACTCGCACATGGTTGGACGTGCGATGTCAGAGATTGGACGTAGCTTTAAACAACGTTTATTAGAATTAGCTGAAGAACAGTTTGGCCCAGCCCCTATTCCATATTGTTTCTTAGCATTAGGTTCAATGGCCCGTGATGAACAGCTGATGGTAACCGATCAAGATAACGCCATTATTCTTGATAATAGTTATGACGCCGCTGTACACGGTGAATATTTTGAAAAACTATCACACTTTGTTTGTGATGGTTTAGCAGCCTGCGGTTACATTTATTGTACTGGTGATATTATGGCCACTAATCCAGAGTTCCGTAAAACGCAAACGGAATGGGAAGAATGCTTCGCCAGTTGGATTGATAATCCCAACCCTAAAGCGCTATTAAATTGTAATATTTTCTTTGATTTAACCGGTGTTTATGGACGCATTAAATGGGCAGAGCATTTAAATGCCTTTATTTTACGACGTGCCAAAAAGAATAATCGTTTCTTGGCATGTTTGGCTCGTAATGCGCTTAATAGAAAACCACCTCTAGGTTTCTTTAAAGACTTTGTGATGGAGAGCGATGGCCGCCATAACAACTCAATAAACTTAAAACGTCGAGGAACCGCACCACTTGCGGACTTGATTCGCGTGCATGCATTAGCCATTGGGTCTCAATCTCAGAACTCCTTTGATCGTTTAGAAGATATTATTGAAGCGGGAATTTTGCCTAAATCTAAAGGCGCTGATTTACAGCATGCCATGGAGCTTATTTCACTAGTACGATTACGCCACCAAGCATTAGATATTGAATCAGATATTGAGCCTGATAATAATATTGAACCTGAAAATATGTCTGATTTTGAAAGACGAAATTTAAAGGATGCGTTTTTAGTATTAAGTAATGCGCAAAATTTCTTGAAATATCGTTATAGCGCCACTCTTTAAGGATCGTCTATGTATAATTTTATTAACAAAGAGGTCTTAAACTGGTCTGCTTTTTTGAAGTTAAAAGCCCAGTTAAGCAAGGATTCACGCCTAAAGAAATTTTATGATGTGGGTACATACCATGACGACACAAAACTTCAAGACATTGAATTTGTTGCTTTAGACTTTGAAACGACGGGGTTAGATCCTAAGAAAAATAGCATTATTAGTATTGGTTTAGTGCCTTTTAACTTAAAGCGTATTTATTGTAATCAAGCTAAAAGTTGGTTTATTAACCCTAAAGATAAGTTACAAGAAGACTCCATTATCATTCATGGGATCACCCATTCAGATTTAAAAGGTGCTCCGGACTTAAGGCGTATTCTGGATCAGTTACTTGAGCAATTAGCGGGTAAAGTGGTGGTTGTTCATTACCGTAATATAGAGCGCCCTTTTTTAGATTTGCATTTACGTGCGCTGTTTAAGGAAGGCATTGTTTTTCCTGTTGTTGATACTATGCAAATCGAATCTAACATACAAAGAAAACTAGCGGCTGGATTTTTTAATCGATTACGTGGCAAAAAACCTGCCTCAATTCGCCTAGGGCAAAGTCGAACGCGCTATAACTTACCTACTTATCAACCACATGATGCCTTAACCGATGCAATTGCTACTGCAGAGCTGCTACAGGCACAAGTGGGCTATCATTTTAGCCCAGATACACCTATTAAGGATCTATGGTTGTAGTTTTGAAAGCTGTTATAGTTTGAAAAGGGCATAGTTTGCCAGTGCTTATAGAGTTTTAGCAGCTATAAAACTACAAAATCGATAAAGTTACTTGTTAACAACAGCATTGGCCTTTCTAACAAGAGTGCTAATACTATTGCGTCTATTGCTAGCAAGTTCTTTTCATGGTTGATCTGCATTCCCCTCCTGCTGGTCCTGTAAAAGCCAACAATCCCCTTCAATAGTAAATTATTATCGAAGGTTACAATGACATTTTATTTTGCAAACGTGTTTTTGATTTAGCCACTCACAGAGCAAGTCATGCGGTAAATACCTTCATTCCTTTTCTTACCGACTAATGGTTAAAAAGTGTCTATTTAACCATTAGATCTCCTTGAGGCTTATAACCGTTACAAATCAAGGAGCTTTATCTAACCGATAAACCGGATATCAAGGTCAGTGTAATATGATGAACTTCTCAGTAGCCAGTTACTCCCCCCCCCAAAAAAATTAAGACTTAAAAACAATCACTTAGAATAAAACGGATAGACTTTATCATAGATTACAACGCAAGTTACTTTACCACTGCAAACTTAAGTTCATTTAATTCAAGCAAATACTGAGCGAACTGTAGGCGTTGTTCATTTCAAATTCGATTAATGACAAAAAACTCCATAATGAATGGAAATAAGGAGTGATGACGATCACATAAAAGAGGCGCATAATAGCTTCATCGAGTGAGACCACAACGGTAAAGCATTAATAACTCATTCTACACAAACAAGAATAGAATAAACGAAGCACAGAAAAACAAGTCGTGAATGCCAATAGGCAGCGACAACAACATTTATCTTATAAATAAAATATTAAGGGCATTAACATGAAAAAATTTACAACATTAACAGCAGTAGCGGCGACATTATTAGTTAGTTCAAGTGTTTTTGCTGCTACACAAGTTGTGCATTCAGACAAAACATTCAACACTGATGCATACACAAATAAAGCAGCTGCTTATGATGCAGGATTTGACTACATCGATGGACTAAAAAAATTACCCGCTAACGAATTACGTCACGCGTTAACCGTGATCAGCAATTCGCCAGCACAAGATTTGACTATCGATAAAACTAAAGTCACGATCAAAGAGTTTGCTCAAACACGTGATCAAGTCGTTTACCGTGCCGTAGTAGATGTGGATTACCACTTCACAACAATAAAAAAACAAGACTAATACTGGTTTAACGTTTTACATAGACACTAACCATTAGCAACATTGCTGCTCATCTACTTACTTAACTAGTTTGTTAGATAGCAGCAATTTCATTTCTGATTCTATTTTTATCCCCAGCAATCAGATTCATTAATCACTCCCTAACTCAAATATTCTGACTAGCCGTTTTAGCATAATGGCTTATAAATAATTAACTGCATTAATCTACTTCTAAAATATTACTACTCGAATATTTCGACTAAATTATAACCGCCAATATCAACTATAAAACCACTTCGCTCTGGCCCCTTGCACTACAAAAATAATATTTGATGATATGAGCAAACCATAAGAAAGCTTTTTGTTTGAATATCAAAGTATGGTCAAAATTAGCTGTCCACTATAAATCACTAACAAACAGATGATTAAAATTGTTATTTATCTAGTTAGTTCTCCACAGTAATATCTATCCCACTTTAGCTCTATTCCTTCTTTTTCTTTGTATCTAAATGATCTATTTATTTATAATTATCTATAAATCTTTTACTCTTCTGGCAGTTAACCTAGTATTTAAAATAACTAATAAATATAGTAATAAAGCCAGAAAAATTGGCGATTAACGCTGCAATTATTGGTTCTTTTCTAGTTATCTGCTAATGGTGACCTATGGACACCATTAAGTCGTACTATCGCTATTAAAATGTATTCAACTTTATAAACTAAATTCTTAAAAAATTTTAAACGTCCCCAAATAAGTTTCACCTTTTAACTGTTATTTTAATAAAATAGATCTATTTATTGAGTGTGAAAATGCTTATCTTAAGTAGTTTTCAGCAAAATATATTTCGTTTTATTACGCTGTTTTTTGTTTTTATAAATAAATTACAACGAATTATTTAGTTTTTTTAAAGTAATTATAAATACAAGAATACCGCTCAGAACTTTTATTCTCGTTAGTATTTTGTTTGTTTCTATTTGCTTTTTTATTTGAATTTTATTACCACGCAATGTGCTTATGAGCATTGCTTTCATTGACTTATCTTCTTGACAAAAAGGATACATTTACTCTTTTTTAACTGTTTAACTTCACTTCAAAAACAAGCTGATTATTATCCTTCTAATCATTAAAAATACATATAACCACTGTTATTATTGGGTTCATTCATTAGCACCACAAAGTAAACCATTTCTTTATTCCATCCGTATCACCACCTTTACGATGCACAAATTAATTCAATTATTTGTCATTTCTTAACCTGCTATTAACCTCATGAA
>NZ_WTKU01000041.1 GCF_011378715.1 Psychromonas sp. SA13A
ATGTGTTTCTTTACGTAAGGAGGTGATCCAGCCCCAGGTTCCCCTAGGGCTACCTTGTTACGACTTCACCCCAGTCATGAACCACACCGTGGTCATCGCCATCCCCGAAGGGTTAAGCTAATGACTTCTGGTGCAGCCCACTCCCATGGTGTGACGGGCGGTGTGTACAAGGCCCGGGAACGTATTCACCGTGGCATTCTGATCCACGATTACTAGCGATTCCAACTTCACGGAGTCGAGTTGCAGACTCCGATCCGGACTACGACAAACTTTAGGAGATTCGCATACCATCGCTGGTGAGCAGCCCTTTGTATTTGCCATTGTAGCACGTGTGTAGCCCATCCCGTAAGGGCCATGATGACTTGACGTCGTCCCCACCTTCCTCCGGTTTATCACCGGCAGTGTCCCTAGAGTTCCCGGCATAACCCGCTGGCAAATAAGGATAAGGGTTGCGCTCGTTGCGGGACTTAACCCAACATTTCACAACACGAGCTGACGACAGCCATGCAGCACCTGTCTCAGAGTTCCCGAAGGCACTCTACTATCTCTAACAGATTCTCTGGATGTCAAGGGATGGTAAGGTTCTTCGCGTTGCATCGAATTAAACCACATGCTCCACCGCTTGTGCGGGCCCCCGTCAATTCATTTGAGTTTTAACCTTGCGGCCGTACTCCCCAGGCGGTCTATTTAATGCGTTAGCTTTGAATCCCACGGCATATAGCCACAAAATTCTAATAGACATCGTTTACTGCGTGGACTACCGGGGTATCTAATCCCGTTTGCTCCCCACGCCTTCGCGCCTCAGCGTCAGTCTTTGTCCAGGTGGCCGCCTTCGCCACTGGTATTCCTTCAGATCTCTACGCATTTCACCGCTACACCTGAAATTCTACCACCCTCTACAAAACTCTAGTTAACCAGTTTCAAATGCAGTTCCAAGGTTGAGCCCTGGGATTTCACATCTGACTTAATTAACCGCCTACGCGCGCTTTACGCCCAGTAATTCCGATTAACGCTCGCACCCTCCGTATTACCGCGGCTGCTGGCACGGAGTTAGCCGGTGCTTCTTCTGCGAGTAACGTCACAGCTGCACTCTATTAAAGTACAACCTTTCCTCCTCGCTGAAAGTGCTTTACAACCCGAAAGCCTTCTTCACACACGCGGCATGGCTGCATCAGGCTTGCGCCCATTGTGCAATATTCCCCACTGCTGCCTCCCGTAGGAGTCTGGACCGTGTCTCAGTTCCAGTGTGGCTGGTCATCCTCTAAGACCAACTAGGGATCGTCGCCTTGGTAAGCCATTACCTTACCAACTAGCTAATCCCACTTGGGCTACTCTTATGGCGTGAGGCCCGAAGGTCCCCCACTTTGATCCGGAGATGTTATGCGGTATTAGCAGTCGTTTCCAACTGTTGTCCCCCACCATAAGGCATATTCCCAAGCATTACTCACCCGTCCGCCACTCGTCAGCAAAATAGCAAGCTATTCTCTGTTACCGTTCGACTTGCATGTGTTAAGCCTGCCGCCAGCGTTCAATCTGAGCCATGATCAAACTCTTCAATTTAAAGTTTAATTTGCAACCTAAGTTGCGACTCAATACTACTGACTAAAACTTACTGCTAATTACTTATATAAATATAAGAAACTAACAATTTATTATTCTGAAATAACTGCGATTGAACAAGTTCATTCGCTTCGTTATTCATTGAAAGATAAATCTTTCAATGTAAATGAATTATTTCGTGTGTCACTATTATTGATGTTGCCTAACAAGTAGGACTTTGATTTTTTTGAAATCACATCAACAACAAGTGCTCACACAGATTGTTTGATTAAATTGTTAAAGAGCGTGCCTTGCGGCTAGGCGGCGTATATTACGCTAACCTTGAACCTTGTCAACATGTTATTTTAAATTACTTTAAAAGTTTTTGTTGGCTCAAACTCGCTGAGTTTGTTGGTTCTGATTTGGTCAGTAACTTGCGCTACATCCCGTGTCTGTGCGGCGTATTATAGGGATCGCGAAACTATTCGCAAGCGTTTTATAGTGTTTATTTCAATTAAATGACTGAGTGATTAATTAACCAACAAAGTGTGGATATTTCACTCAAAAATGTGACGTTTATGCTTGGAATTAGGCATGTTACTTCTTCTATAATGTTATTCATTTCATTTATATTTACAAAATATTCTATATTGACCGCAACAATCTAAGAAGACATGACTTTAATGTTGAATTCGCTACTTTATTTAATAACTAAATTTTTTAAAGAAATGAAGCAATGTTTTATCTACAGTTAAATATCAATCGTTACCATCACCGTTCCCTTTAAAGAAATAATGCTGTTCTTGATGAAGCTCAGCTTCTGCTTCATATAAATCTTGTTCAAAAAAACGAATTTGAGTACCTGGTGTTGCTTGCGCAAGAATATTTAAGTCTCTGTTACAAACACATCCCATTTTGGGATATCCACCAATTGTTTGTCTGTCACGCATTAATATAATAGGTTGGCCATTAGCTGGAATTTGAATAGCTCCCAACGCAATACCTTCAGAAACGAAGCTCTGCTCGGCAAATTCAATAGGTTTGCCTTTCAATCGATAACCCATGCGGTCAATCTCTGGGGTTACCGTATACAGTTCATTAAAAAATGTTTTTTTTGCTTCTTCGCTAAATTGGTGGAATTGATATGTTGTTAATACACCTATATTAATGATGTCTTTGTATTCTGGAATAAATTGTTGAGGGACTTTGCGTGAATGGGGTTGAACCTGTGCTATAAAAGGTAATATATCGCCATTGGCTAGTTTGCTGCCTTTTTTGCTTAATCCACCTAACTTATTTCTTATCACAGTACTAATGCTGCCAAAAGTTTTAGGGCTAGTAAAACCACCACTCACAGCAAGGTAACTACGTAATCCTTGTTTTGGATAGCCAATTTCTAATATATCTCCTGCTTTTGCTTGCCAAGAGCTCCAAGTTGTAATTGTATTTCCATTTAACGATACAACAACATCTGCTCCACATAATGAAAAACTAGTTGATTGTTTAAAGCAAGCTTTAAATGGCCCCATGGTGATTTCAATTTGTGCAGCATTCGCTGGGTTATTTAATAATTGATTAGCCCAGTGGAAGGCATGGGTATCCATTGCTCCACCTGGAGTAACACCTACATCTTGATAGCCATAGCGGCCAAGATCTTGCAATAAACTTAACGGCCCTGCTTGAATGATATCTAATGCCATATTTTTTACCCTCTTTAGTTACAGTTGGCCGCCCATTGCCAAAAAGGTTTGTTTATCGATAGATTCAAAATGTACTTCATCGCCCATTGCAAATTTACTTAGGCACTCTTCTGAGTCATCTAGTAAATCTACTGGTGTGCGGCCTATCACCTGCCAACCTCCTGGTGATTGACTAGGATAAATAGCTGTTTGCCTATCCGCTATCGCAACGCTACCTTTAGGAACATTAAGCCTTGGGCTTGCCTTACGAGGTATTGTCATTTCCTTTGGGGTATTGCCTAAGAATGCAAAACCAGGGGTAAAGCCGATTGCAAATACTCGGTAGCATTCTTCTGTATGTAGTTTAACTATTTCAGAAAATGCTAAACCTGTATGTAAGCTGACATCTCGATGGTCAAGTGCGACTTCTTGTCCATAATAAACAGGCAGTACAATTTTATTACGTGCCAGATTAGTAAGGCCAACATTATCTAATTCGTTTAGTATTCGACGTATATTAATTACAAAATTTTGTAATCCGGTTTTACGCAAATTACAACTAAGTAGAATAGAAGTATAAGACGGCACTATATCTGAAAGCGTATCGCTAAGTTCAGATCTGAATAACTGACAAGCATGAGTAATTTTATCGGTTGTTTCAGCGCAAACGATATCGGAGAAGTAGATAATGACACTATTTTCATTAACAAGATTTACTTGCATGCTGCCAATCTCACTTTTAAAACCCCTGCTATCTCAGCCGCTAATGCACCATCACCATGAATACATAAGGTATCTGCTTTAATACTGACCCTTGTTCCATCATTACTTATTACGCATTGTTCCTTAAATAAACGAACGGCTTGATCACAAATATCTTCTAAATCCGTATGGCATGCATTAGCTTCAGTTCTTGACGTTAAGCGTCCATCTGTTTGATAAGTGCGGTCAACAAAGGCCTCAAAAAGTAATGTAATACCGTATTCAGAGGCAAATTTTTGATAACGCGCAAAATCAGGAACTGCCATCACCATTAATGGTAATTTTGCATCATATTTAGCAAGTGCTTGTAATAAAGCAACAAAAATATCGTCAGACTTCATCATTGCATTATAAAGAGCACCATGCGGCTTAACATAACTTAATTCGGTATTTTCACTCTTGCAAATTCCCTGCAATGCGCCTAACTGGTAAATAAATAACGCTTGTAAATCAGTCAATGGCATTTCAATAAAACGACGACCAAAGCCTTGTAAATCAGCATAACCAGGATGTGCGCCAATACGAACACCGTGTTCTTTTGCACAACGAACTGTTCGTAACATAACACTTGGATCTGAAGCATGCATACCACATGCTATATTCGCCATATCAACGAAAGGCATGATCTGTTCGTCCTGACCTAACTTCCAGATACCAAAACTTTCACCCATATCACAATTAATAAGCATTTATATTCCCCTGAATAAATTTGAATTGAAGTCATCGATTAACTATCAGTAATACTTACTACCGATTATAAAGAGCTTGCAGCTCGAGACGCCTGTGCGTATAAACCAGATAGCGTTCTCATCAATTTAGCCGTTTCGCCTAATGAGTCGTCGATAGACATGTGCTCTAAGGCTTGCACTAAGCATTTTTCTCTAATTTTTGCATACTCTAAGCAAAAGGCTTCACCTTCATCCGTCACACTGTAAAATGTTTCTTTGCCTCTTTTTTCATGTTGAAGCATGCCACTTTTTACCATTTTTCTTATTGAATATGAGACGTTATGTGTATCGTCAACATTTAGGGTAAATGCTACATCAGTGATCCTCTTAGGTTTCTTTCTGTGATAAACATTATGAATCACTAAAATATCCAAAGAACTCAGGTTCTGATCGCAAGCATTACTACATAAATGTGTCCAACGTTGAAATGCGTTGTGTACCATGGTTAATCCATATTCAAATTCACTTAATGCAAGCCCATTTTCACCTACTAAATGAGAAGAGGACAAAATAGGCAAGTGTTCTGATGTTGGCTTGTTTATTTGTTTCGGCATATATTTATCCTTTCGACATTGAATTTGGAAGCCAGGTTACAATTTCAGGAAATACTGTGACAATAAATACAGCAGTAACCAATAAGAAAAAGAATGGCAGAGCTGCTTTAGCAACGAACAATATATCGCGTCCTGTTAAACTTTGAATAACAAACAAATTGAATCCCACTGGTGGCGTTATTTGTGACATTTCTACAACCAGAACAATATAAATACCAAACCATAAAGGATCAATTCCTGCTTCAATAACCATTGGAAGAACGACTGAAGTGGTGAGTACAACAACCGAAATACCATCTAAAAAACAGCCTAAAATAACAAACATAATAGTCAGTAAAAATAACAAGGTATAAGGTGACAAGTTAAGTAATGCTATATTTTCAGCTAGCATTCTTGGTATGCCAATAAAGCCCATTGCCATTGTTAAAAAAGCAGCTCCGGCAAGAATAAAGATAATCATGCATGATGTTTTCACCGCACCCATTAAACTTTCCGTAAAGCTATTAAATGATAATGAACCGCTACCTAATGCTAATACTAAAGATCCAAGTACACCAAATGCAGCTGCTTCAGTGGGCGTTGTTAAACCTGCGTAAATAGAACCAATGATAAATAAGATAAGTACGCTAACGGGTATTAAACGTAATAATGAAGAAAACTTTTCTTTCCAGGAATATTGTTTGGTTTGTTGCGCAATACCATCACCATGTTTTGATGACCAATAAGCAGTGTATCCCATGAACATGATCACTAACATCAATCCAGGTAAGGCGCCTGCCATAAATAAACGCCCAATAGATACTTCTGCTGCGACGCCATATACGATTAAAATTATCGAAGGAGGAATAAGTAAACCTAACGTACCTGAACCGGCTAAAGTCGCTATCGCCATTTTATCATCATATCCCTGACGCTTTAATTCCGGCAGAGTCATTTTACCAATGGTGGCAGCCGTTGCGGCAGATGAACCAGAAACAGCAGCAAAAATACCACAACTTAAAATATTAACGTGCAATAAACGTCCTGGAACTCTACTAAGCCAAGGTGTTAAACCTTCAAATAGATCTTTTGATAAACGTGTTCTAAAGAGTATTTCCCCCATCCAAATGAATAGCGGTAATGCAGCTAATGACCAATCGGACACTGCACCCCAAGTTGATGTGGTATAAAGTAATCCAAAATTATCGTTACCAAGCATCATAAGACCTGCAATAGAAACCGTAATCAGGGTAAAAGCAACCCAAAATCCACTGGCTAACAGTGCAAATAAAATACCTATTAATATAAAACCGATAGTTATCTCATTCATAAATTACACTCCTTTGTTTAATGAGTCAGTTTGCGATAAATCAATCGGCGCACTTTCAGCTAATGCTTCCTCTTCAGATTTTGGTAACTCTTCACCAAAAAAAAGATGACAAAAGGTTTGATCAATAATTGCTACAGAAAAAATAATCATGCCCACAGCTAAAGGCAACTGAACAAGCCAAAGCTCGATAGGTACATAACCGGAAGATAATTCATCAAATATATAAGATTCATAAACAAAGTAGGCAAGCTGCCAAGTAAGATAAAGAATTAAAACGCAGCCTAAACTTAAAATAATTCTTTCAACCCATTTGTTAAGGGCAAGTGGTAATCTTGAGGTGAATAAACTCACTCGAATATGTCCACCTTCACGAAACGTATAGGCAAGCCCTAAAAAACTAGATGCAGCAAGTAAAAAGCCAGCAAAATCGTCGCTAGAAGGCACTTCAATACCAAACCAACGCCCCATTACACGTGCAAGAATAATGCAACAGATAGCGATGATACACAGCCCCGATAATGCACCGGTAGTTAAATATATTCGATTCAATAAAATTCTCATCGTTGAATACTCCTACAGTAAACAATAAAAAATATAGGGATTAATTTTTACTCAGGATATAAACGCGTATTTAACTAACATTCTCTGAGGGATGGGAAAAATAGTCACAACGGTAACGTTTAATCAGTAAAACGTTACCGAAGCAGTTATTTACTAATGATACTCAGCAAGAAGCGCTTTACCTTCTGCACCAGCCTCTTCAGCCCATTCTTGTGACATTTGATCACCTACAGCGGTAAGTGCTTTGATTAATTCAGAATTTGGAGCTACAACTTTAACTCCATGCTCCATTAACTCCTTATTTTTAATTTCAGTTTCATTGATCGCCATTTCCCAACCACGCTTTTCAGCGGCAGCCGCGGCAGTTAACAATGCTGATTGCATCGATTTATCTAATCGTTTGAATGAACGTTTATTAACAATCACCATATTTTTAGGGATCCACGCTTGTACATCCGTATAGTTGTCAACGTAGTCCCAAGATTGGCTACTTACTCCGGTAGTGGGTGATGTGATCATCATATCGATAATACCCGTTGAAAATGCCTGTGGAATTTCAACGGTTTGAACCGTTGTTGGGGAAGCTTCAAGTAAAACGGCTAAACGGGATAGAGTAGAACTATAAGCACGTAGTTTTGCACCTTTAAAACTATCAATACTAGTTAGTGGCTCTTTACTGTAAACACCTTGAGGAGGCCAAGGCACAGAATACAATAACATTAATCCATTTTTGTTTAGTTTTGCTTCAATAAGTGGCTTTGATACTTCGTATAACTTTTTTGCATCAGTAAAATTAGTTGCTAAAAAAGGAAGGTTATCAAGTTTATAGATAGGATCTTCATTACCTAATATCCCAATAAATACTTCCCCCATCGGCACTTGTTGGGTACGAACGGCTCTTGGTATCTCTTTATGTTTAATCAAAGAGGCGCCAGCATGTACGATGATTTCAAAGTCTCCATTAGTTGCTGCGTTTACATCCTCTGCAAACTGACGAATATTCTGAGTATGGTGTGTGGCATCAACGTAAGGTGTAGCCATGTCCCATCGAGTAGCAGATATAGCAGAAGTAGAAATAACGCCTGCAGCTGTTATTGCTGCAATTTTAAAAATAGATTTCATAGATTGTCCTTATCTTTATTGATCAACATTAATAATTCGAATTCAAATCACTTATAATATGAATACGATTTACATCCATTTTGAATTAGTAGCATAAATTGCACCAATTCATTTTTTATTTAACCTACACGAGAAAAATAAACATAACTCACTGTTTTATTTATATATTAATTTAATTTTTATATTATTAACTCAGAGAGCTAATAAACATAAATAGTATTAAAAATTAACTTTTACTTAATTTAAGCAACTAGATAGAGCAATTGCACCAATGTAAAACAAAATTTAAAAAGCAAACTTCGAGTTTATAACGACCTCAAATTCGTCTTTTTTCATGTTTATGAAAACCAAAACAAGCTTCGTAAATCATTCAGTAATTATATTGCTATCATCATTTATCAAACGGTATTTATATCGTAACGATACAAAATAATTAATTAACCAGTTGAGACCTCATTATCAAATAAACTCAATAGAGCATAAAATATCTATTAACTCAGAATACAAAACACATTCAAAATACATACGAAATACATCTAAAACAAACATTACTCATCTCTATAATCATTTAAAACGAAGTCCATCACATTTAAATATTATTAATAAGTTAATAAATTGTGATCAATTTAGATTAAATTAAACAAACTAGATCATTAAGCATAATTCTGCGATCTAGGTTTAATTAGAATGTAGGGCCCTTTAATGTTGAATACGGCATGCCTATTGACAGCTAAATGAGGGATAACTTTAAAAATATACTCAAATGAATGGTAGCGCTCTTAACATTTTGCAAACAAAAAATTAACAGTAATCATTAAAATAACTATTAAAGGTAGGTGTCGTTTAACCAAGTTATGTGATAATTTTATTGGTTGTATAACAGATCACTTTCAGATAAAAAGTTGCCGCAGTCTTAGTGAACTGTTTTGTTAAGTCATAAATTTTAAGATGCTAAAATAAAAAACTTACAAACAGAGCATATAGAAATACTTAACAGGTCTCATCCTCCTATAAAATAATGCCATCGGTAAATATATCTCTATCTTTTGTACTTAAGTATAAACATCGAAAACCTTCAAACAAATAAATCTTTGCTAACGTAAATCAACAGGGATTGATCTGAATACTATGCAAGCTTGGCAATGGAAAGTCGTCGCGAAGCCTAGTCCGCTGATAATACGATGCTGTCGCACTGAAGGAGACCACTAAAAAGCCCTAAACGAAAAAATCCCTGCTGACGTCAGTCAACAGGGATTGTTCTAAATACTATGCAAGCTTGTCGATGGGTGAGCATGGCTCAATATAGATCATAAATCGATAGCATTAAAATAGGCGATGGGTGGACATTGTTCGTGCCCCTTGCCTGTCGGCAAACTCACCCTACTTTCTACGTAGGTCATAAATCAACAGAATTAAAAAAGCCCCACCGGAACTAACCAGTGGGGCTATTTTAAATTAGGCGCTTGGCGATGACCTACTTTCGCATGGGGAGACCCCACACTATCATCGGCGCAGCTGCGTTTCACTTCTGAGTTCGGCATGGGATCAGGTGGTACCACAGCGCTATT
>NZ_WTKU01000042.1 GCF_011378715.1 Psychromonas sp. SA13A
TGCGTGTTGATGACAAATCGGCTAAATCAGTGACTGCTGCTACGATTGCTTTATTGCAACCATTCAAAGGTGCGATATTTACGATCACCGCTGATAATGGTAAAGAATTTGCGTATCATGAAGTGATGACCGAATATTTAAACTGTGGTGTTTATTTTGCAGATCCTTATTGTTCGTGGCAAAGAGGTTTGAATGAAAATACGAATGGTTTGTTACGACAATATTGGCCGAAATCAACGGACTTTAAAAAAGTATCGCAATCAGAAGTTGAAGATGTAATAGTTAAATTGAATGAAAGGCCAAGAAAGAAACTAAATTACAAAACGCCAGCCAAATTAATGGCTGAACATATGGTAGCTATAGCTGCTTAGGCGTTATGCACTTCAGAGTTGAATCTGCCAAATATATTAGAGGTAGTACCATTTAGTTATAGGAATAATACGATAGAGCTGCTGACTCCCTGCATTTTACCCCTGATAAGCAACTTCGTAAGGCTCCCTGTGTAGTGGTACAGTGATTTTGGCCACCTAGTTAGAGGTGATATTATTCACCTCACTCATTAAATAGGTGACAAAATGAAGAGAGCAGGCAAGCGTAATTTCACTCCAGAGTTTCGATTATAATCATCTCAATTAGTTGTTGATCAAGGTTACTCAGTAAAAGAAGCTGCAACCGCAATGAATGTTGGTAAGTCCACCATGGATAAGTGGGTTCGCCAACTCAAAGAAGAGCGTAAAGGTGTGGCCCCTAAAGCCACGCCAATGATACCTGATCAGCTTAAAATTAGAGAGTTAGAAAAGAAAATAGCGCGTATTGAAGAAGAGAAAACCATATTAAAAAAGGCTACCGCTCTCTTAATGTCAGACTCCCTGAACAGTATTCGTTAGTTAAGAAGTTACGAGAGAGCCACTCAGTCAAGCTACTATGTAACGTGTTTTCAGTGCATCGTAGTAGTTATAAATATTGGATTAATCGAGATCGGAAGATATCACCAGAAACCGTAAAGTTGCATAGCGAAGTTCGTTCAATACATAAGCTCAGTAATGGTTCAGCAGGTGCTAGAACGATTGCTAGTATTGCAACAAACAATGGGCTTGAGTTAACCCGTTATCGTGCAAGTAGACTGATGAAGCAGCTTAGTTTAGTTAGTTGTCAACTTGGTAAGCATTCATATAAAAAGTCTACTGCTGAGCATATCTGTATTCCAAATACATTAGCAGGGAGTTTAATGTACTTGGACCTAACCAAGTTTGGTGTAGTGATGTAACTTACATTTGGACTGGAAAACGTTAGTCATATTTAGCCGTTGTACTTGATCTATTTTCAAGAAAACCGATTGGCTGGTCTATTTCATCTTCTCCTAATACAGAACTAACTGGTAACGCTTTAAAAATGGCATTTGAATTACGTGGTCAACCTAAGGGCATCATGTTTCATTCCGATCAAGGCTGTCATTATACAAGCAGAAAGTACCGCCAATTGTTGCGGCGTTTCAAGATCCAGCAGAGCATGAGTTGTAGAGGGAACTGCTGGGATAACGCACCAATGGAGCGTTTCTTTAGAAGCTTAAAGACAGAATGGGCACCTAAAATAGGTTACTCAAATATCGATGATGCTAAGCATGCGATAACCGATTACATTGTTGGGTATTACAGTCAAACCAGGCCTCATCAACATAACGGTAGAATAAGTCCAAATAGAGCAGAAGAGTTATATTGGAATGACTACAAATCCGTGGCCAGATTTACTTGACCACTACACTGTGCCAGACTCTGACACTTATACTAAAATTAATTAGATTGAAGTGAAGGAACATACCGCATTTTTCGCAATGATAAGTTGATGCTGATAACATTACTACCGTTGGTTTGAATTCATTGCTACCGGAGCTAACATTGTCCTGATGGTGAATACAGGAACAGAGCGTATTATTGGCTTAGGCGCATAACATCATTGGTGCAGAAAAGAGGCAAATTTTGGTACTGATAACGATGTAAGTAATAAATGAAATAATGTTCTAAATGGCAACGCTAGTAGGAATAAATTAGTATCCGATATCCAAATGTCATGGACAATATCATAAGCGTTTGTGATCGTGAATCTGATATGTTTGAGTATATTGAATATAAAACAGCTACCTCTTCAAATGAGAAGTGCTTAATCTGAAGAGGTAGTTGTTATGACTCAGTCTCGCCAATCTCAAGTGTCGTTATCAAATACACCTTATTATCACTGTATTTCACGTTGTGTTCGTCGCTTCTTCCGAAAATAGAAGTATATTATGTTTCACAATTTTTTAAATAAATATTACCTTCACTATAACATCGACAAAATAGGCATTAATAAAGCAAATAATTCTGCTTGTGAGCTAATGCTACATTTGGAATAAAGCTGTTTACGAAATACCTTAACAGTTTCTTTACTGATGTTGAGGTTAAGAGCAATCGATATAGAAGAATGACCTTGTAATATATAAAGTGCGACTTCTGTTTGGCGAGGGCTAAGAGAGATACTATGCTGATCTTTCATTATGGTTCTTAATCGATGTTTGACAGGAGGTAAAACAATATTTTTTCCCTCTTTAGGTTGATAGCTTCTCCAGTGCTGTTCACATAAAGTGGATAATACATTCTCATAAGATTTTATTTTTTTTAGTTCAGTTTTACCGAACCGTATCCCACTTTTTTTATCTCTTCCAAAACAGGCGGTTAATGTTGTATTGTGATTGATGTGTGAAAATAAACAAAACTCATCAATTAGAGTTGTCTCTTGATAATACTCATAAAAATAACTTGTTTGTTTAAATTGATCTGGTGCTAAGTCAAAAATGCAATGTATACCTCTTTGAATTCCATTGTTGATAGCGTGATAAAAAGGGTCTAATAAATAAGCCGCTTTTAAATAATGGCTTTGCATCTTCTCATAAACAATAGGGGAATTGTATTCTCGATATAATTCTTCAGGATTAATATCTTTGTGGTAGGCAATGATAATTAAGTTATCAAAGTCTATTATTTTTTTAACAAAATTCCCTAAAGTTTCTGGAAAATTTGCATTACCAAGCGATCGAACTATCTCACCTAGTGCTTTATCTTGTTCTTGGTTTTGCACTAAATATATCCCTATTTTTTAAAACACATCTACATCTCATTTTCATCAAGTATACCACACTGGGGTTATATACCCCTTTAAACCCTTATTTTACTATTAAACTTCGATTTGCGGGGTATGTTTATCATTAACCCTAATAAATTCGTTCTAGAAAGGGAAGGGGATAACAATGGCTACCTCTACTAAATTCGTTATCAAGAAATTTTAAAGCTATTAAGTATTCAATAGCTTTAAGTAAAAGTCGACTGATTCGATAAAGTTTGGGTTAAGGCTTGGTATAAAAGTTAGAAGGAATTAAGCGAGCTGATGAAATGCGTCGTTTTTTCAATCTACGACGTTCATTGTTCGTAAGTAAAGCTAATTATCAGATGGATACAGCATATTTTGCTTTGCAATCAGTAGCACCTTAGCTAAGTAATTTTTAAAAAAACACTTTAATTTAAAAATATATATGGAGATATAAAATAATGACAAGTTTAAAATTAACTAGAACCTTAACGTTATGGCCTCTTATTATAATGGGGTTAGCTTATATGACGCCACTAATTGTTCTTGGAACGTTTGGGATCATTGCAGAGGCAAGTAACGGTACAGTTCCGATGGCTTTTTTGATAACTACTTTTGCAATGCTGTTTACTGCGAATAGTTATGGAATAATGGCCCGTAGATATCCTGTTGCTGGGTCCGCTTATACTTTTGCATCTAAGAGCATAGATAATAGAGTTGGCTTTATGGTTGGCTGGACTATATTGTTGGATTATTTCTTCTTACCAATGGTTATATGGTTAATTGGCGCAGCTTATTTAGGCGCTCAGTTCCCAGATGTTCCTCAATGGATATTCTTAGTGGGTTTTGTTTTACTAACAACTTGTATTAACTACGTTGGAGTTAAAACAGCCGCAAAATTAAACTCAGTTTTGATGATATTTCAATTAGCAGTAATGGTTATATTTGTTGCTTTATCATTGGGCGATGTTTATGGAAATGGTGGAATTACAAGCATATTTAGTCTTGAACCTTTCTTTAATGAGTCTAGTACTTTATCTATTGTTTTAGCAGGTTCAAGTATTGCAGCTTATGCTTTCCTAGGATTCGATGCGATTACCACTTTTACAGAAGAAACAATTGAACCAGAAAAAACAGTACCAAAAGCTATTCTCCTTTGTACACTTTTTGCTGGTGTTATCTATGTGGCAGTTGGTTATACGACACAGTTAGTACATCCTGGTGCTATTTTTAATGATATAGACTCAGCGGCCTTTGAAATCGCAGCCAATATTGGTGGAAACATTTTTGCTTCAATATTCTTAGCTGCCATGATTACGGCACAGTTCATGTCTGGGTTATCGGCACAAGCCAGTGTATCAAGACTACTATTTGCTATGGGTCGAGATAGTGTATTATCTAAAAAAGTTTTTGGTTTTTTACATCCTAAATATTTAACACCAATCGGCGGTATTATCTTATCTGCTTTAGCTGCAAGCTTGGCTTTATTTTTTGATGTTATGCAAGCGGCTTCATTAATCAATTTCGGTGCCTTTGTTGCTTTTATATTTGTTAATATGTCTGTTATTTTTACTTATGTAAAAGATAAAAAACAAGGCATTGCAACTGGCTCTACAGTACTTAACTTAGTTTTTCCGGCAATTGGTACTTTTGTTACATTTTACCTAATGACTAAATTAGACCTTAATGCTTTAACAGTGGGGTCAATTTGGCTTGGAATAGGTGTTCTTTATTTAGTGTATTTAACAAAAGGGTTTACCAAACCAACACCTGCTCTTCATTTTGAGGAATCTTAACAATGCTCCACCATTTACCAATATTATTAATGCAATCGTCTTCTCGTCTTCCAACAGAAAAAAGCTTAGACGAATTTGAAGCTGAAATTAAAGAATTGAAGTCTGACTTCGAAAAAACAAGAATGATTATCTGTCCTGAAATACATTTATGTCGAGCTGAAGGAACACGAGCTGAACGCAAAAAAATGTATTACGATGCAGCTGAACCATTAGATGGACCGAGAGGGCAGCGACTTGCCAAAATAGCGAAAGAAAATGAGATTTGGTTAATTCCTGGCACAGTGATTGAGAAAGGTGAAGGCGATGATATTTATTGTACGGCTGTTGTTTATTCACCGGAAGGGGAGTTAGTTACTAGCTATCGTAAATGTTTTCCATGGCGTCCTTATGAACCTTTTACACCAGGTAAAGAGTTAAATGTGTTTGATATTCCTGGTTTTGGTCGAGTCGGTATTTGTGTTTGTTATGATATTTGGTTTCCTGAAGTGGTACGCCAATTGTCATGGATGGGGGCTGACTTAATTATTAATTTAGTTCAAACATCTACTTGTGATCGAAGTAAAGAATTGATCTTGTTACAGGCGCAAGCAATAACAAATCAAGTCTATATCGCGAGTGTCAATGCGGCAGCTCCAGCGGGTACCGGTGAAAGTATCATTATTGACCCAGAAGGTAACATTAGGGCTAAATCACCCGGTGTTTCTGACTTTATTTTAACGGATGTTATTAATAGTGATGAAGTTAAAAAAGTAAGAAAGTATGGAGTGTGTGGTCTAAACAGGACTTGGGATCAATTCCTGCCAACTGATGCACCTTTAAAACTACCTATCTATGAAAATGGTGAAATCAATCCATTAACGTGGGAGGCAAAAAAACGATGATACAAATATTTTAAAAGGCCGCTTAGGCCTTTTAAAACATGGCGAAAGAACAATACATCTAATCAAAGTTTGGGACAGCCATAATATTTGATGACTCATAATGACTTTTCTATCTTTTAGTTATGTAGCTTTTACATGCGAACCGGTAGTTGTTATGACTCAGTGTCGCCAATCTTAAGTATCGTTATCAGGTACACCTTATTATCACTGTGTTTCACGTTGTGTTCGTCGTGCTTATGCCCCTTTTAGATAATGTTAAGTACCTAACCATTATCATTTAGTATTGCATGTGAATAAACGGCACTATGAATCGATGAGGCATGAGCAGTTTGTGAACATTAGTGTCAGCTCTATTCTAAGCTTGTCTTAGCAGCACGTTGGCGGGGAGAGCAAACAAGCTTTTAATAGATATAGGTGTCTTCGATATTTTTAAAATCATTATATTTTCACAAGCTTGAACTGTTCTAATAATTGTTGTAAAAGTATGGATTGTTGAGATAGCTTCTCAGAGGAAGTTGTAACCTGCAGAGACTCTTCTGAATTATTCTGTGAAATAGTATTAATTGATTCTAACTCACTACTTATCTGGGTAAGGCTTGCTTTTTGGGTATGGCTAGCACTGGAAATGTCGCCAATTAATACCGTTACTTGACTGATGATTTCCGCAATGTGATTCAGTATTTCAGCTGCTTCATTAGAAATTATAATTCCTTTTTTTACATTAGAATTAGATTTTTCAATCAAAGCCTCAGTTTGAATTGCTGCTTTAGAGCTTCGTGCGGCAAGTGTCCTAACCTCATCAGCCACAACGGCAAAACCTCGACCATGTTCACCGGCTCTTGCTGCTTCAATAGCTGCATTTAATGCTAGTAAGTTGGTTTGGGAGGAAATGCCATTTATAATTTTAATGATTTCGGCTATTTCTTTACTCGAATCGTCAATATCTGCCATTGAAGTGGCTAAAAGGGCCATTTGCTCCATACTGCCAGTTGCGGCATTTTTAGCCGTTAAAATTAGGCTATTTGCTTTATCTGCATGTTCAGCATTAGTTTTTGTTTTTGCTTCAGTCTCATCAATCTGATTAGATATTTCTTTAATGCTAGATACCGTTTCTAAAGCACCTTGAGAAAGGGATTGGCTAGAACTCAAAATATGTTGGGAACCGTCATTCACTTCAATGGCTGAAATACTGACTTGATGTAAAGTATCATTCAAACTTTCTGTCATTGACTTGAGAGCTAAACCTAATGAGTCTTTCTCAGAAGCTAAAGGTGCATTAATGGTTAGATCGCCATCAGCAATACAACTGGCAAGTTTTGCTTTTTCTTCAAGCCCACTCACCATCTCATTTACTGCCTTTATTGCAGTGCCTACCTCATCATTGGTGTGGTTTTCAACACGAATACTTAAGTCTCCCGAAGCGATAATTTTTAAACTATCAGTCATCGCAACAATAGGTTTTGTAATTTTCCGCATTAATATTTGTAATATAATAGCTGATAATATTATTGTTAATAAGGCAAAACCTCCCAAGTAAAGCGAGAATTTTTTTGCTTCCGCTTGAGAGTTTAAAATATATTGCTTACCTAATTTATTAGATTCAAAGGCAAGGCGATTTGCCTTTATTGCAAGTTTATCACCCAACTTACTTGAATATACTCGATCGACGGAAGCAGTCAAAAGTATCCGACTATCATCATAAATAAGGTCAAAATCTTTACTCAGATTTTTTAATTGAGTAAGTGTTTTTTTATTATCCTTGGATTCAGATCATAAGTGCAGAACTTGAATTGGTAGAAAAGACGGTCAGCTGAATATATGCTTATCGCTTTTTCTCCGGCAAGAGATGCAACAATGAAAACATATAAACAACTGACCTACGAACAACGATGCCAGATTTATGCGCTAAAGAAAATAGGCATGAGTCAAAATAAAATAGCTAAACAACTGAATGTGAATCAATCAACGCTTAGTAGGGAGCTTTCTCGCAATACAGGTAAGCGAGGTTATCGAATTAACCAGGCCCAACAAGCTGCAGTTAAAAGGCGTATTGAAGCGCGTAAAGCGATTAAAATGACATCTACTCTGATTGCATTAATAAATGTAAAACTAGGTGAAAAATGGAGTCCTGACCAAATCTCAGGATGGCTTAAGAAAGAGCATGGTACCAGTATTAGCGATGAAACTATTTACCAACATATTTGCTCCAATAAGCGGAGTGGTGGTCAATTATTCCAATATCTGCGTCGAAAAGGCAAGGCTTACCAAGCGCGCAATAAAGATAAACAAGCTGGTCGAGGTTTTATCAAGAACCGCGTCAGTATTGATGAGCGACCTAATATCGTTGATACACGTAGCCGAGTTGGTGATTGGGAAATAGATTTAGTCATTGGTAAAGGGCACAGCGGCGCATTAGTGACTATTGTTGAGCGTAAAACGCGTTTTACAGTATCGACACGTATTGATGATAAGTCAGCAAAGACTGTCACTGCGGCCACACTTGCATTATTAAAACCATTTAAAAATGCAGTATTAACCATCACCGCTGATAACGGTAAAGAGTTCGCTTATCACGAAGAGTTAACCAAAAAATTAAAGTGTGCAGTCTATTTTGCAGACCCATACTGTTCATGGCAACGTGGTTTGAATGAAAATACAAATGGTTTGTTAAGACAATATTGGCCCAAATCTACCGACTTTAAAAAAGTATCGAATTCATTAGTAAAAGAGGTAATATTGAAACTCAATGACAGACCAAGAAAGAAATTAGATTACAATACGCCAGCCAAATTAATGGCTGAACATATGG
>NZ_WTKU01000043.1 GCF_011378715.1 Psychromonas sp. SA13A
AACGTGGCCAGGAATTATGATGATCGATTCAATTACAATTTTTTTTAAACGCTTCTTGGGCAGTCAAATCTTGCTTTGGGTGCTTCGAACGAGAAGTTATCCAAACGATACCTAGCTCTTTCATTAAGCGGTAAATATTTCTTACACAGTAATTTACATTAAAGGTTTCTTGGATATATTTTTGAATGTCTTTACCCATTAAACGACCTCCCTGCGCTTTGACAGCATGACTTATTACGTATTCTTTTAATTGAGCTTTTTGCTCATTACTTAAACGAGAAGGCTGACCAGTCGCTTGCTTTAATGCTAACGCATCAAATCCACCCGATAGATATTTTGTTATCCATTCGTTAACTAATCGACGACTTACATTCAATATCTTAGCAATGGATGTTCTAGAGTGACCATCATGGAACTTTTGCACAGCCAAATAGCGCAGTTTAAGGCTAGCATTATTTGTGTATGGAATTTTTATTTTAGAAATATTATTCATATGATAATCGAGCAATTAATGGTGAATGAATAATACCACATTAGATCACCAATTAAATTCCCTTGGTATTATTTTAAAAATAGCATTAACCACGAAGAACACGAAGGGAACCTATAAAACAGTTAAAATTATTCTTCATTTATCTTTTGCCTTTCCTCACTAGTAGAAAAAAGGAAATAGTTGAAGGTAATCAAAAAAGGATTTATATCAATAGTAATTGAGGTTGATTCATTTACTTTTTTTATATTTTTGGCGAAAATTTTCGCGTAAATGTAAGATACGATTACATCCAGAAAAGAAAGCCCCTAATATCCTTCTTTGCTTATGAGGTTGCAACGCCATATAAGATTCAAAAAAATCTTTATATACTACGTTATCTTTTATTATCTTTGTTTTTATAAAGAAAATTTCTCTAGCCGCTGTAAAATAGAACAATAAATTTTTATTTTTGAAAATGGTTGATTTACCGAAATCAATAAAAAGAAGCTCATCACCAAGAGTCTGGATGACATTATCATTATGAGCGTCACATGTTACAACGCCTGCTGTATGGAATTTAGAAAACATAAGCGCTAATTGAAGTGCCGTCTCTTTAGTGTAATTTTTTAACGGTTTCCCAGGAACATATTCCTTAAATAAATAAGCACCAGTATTATCGACTCTATACCCGTAACAAGTAGGCGCTAAAATATTATTATTATTTAAATGATTTATAATGTCGTACTCTATAACCCACTCATTTTTATGGTTTTTATTTGGGGAGAATTTTTTCAAAACATATGAATTCTCAAATATAGTTGTTATACGGGCACCTTGTTTTGATGTAAATTTTAATTTCACATCCATACTAGCCATTTTATTTTCTATTTCTTGTAAATGCATAAATTGAGAGCCTATTAATAAAGAAAAATTATTCCACAGCCCACGGCAAGATCATTATAAGTTGAACATTTTGAGTATGTAGTCAACTGAGCAATAATAATCATCTATTGGATAATTTAATATAGATGCTACTTTTCTATAACACTTTAATTTTATCTCAGCTTCTCGCATTAAAAATTGTAAAAAGCATAATTTACTCGATAACCTTTCGGGCTTTTGCTTACTATTATTTTGAATTAGCGTTTTTAAAGTGAGAAAAATAACAATCGCGCTATTTAAACAAGATAAAGCGAAGAAAGCGAGCATAGGAAGAAAAATAACAAGGCTAGTCCATGAATCCCTCCTTAAAGTCTGAAGTCAAAATGCATTAGACATATATATTATTACCTAACACTTCTCCAGCTTTTGTGGCTTCGTAGATAAATTGCTTTTGATTTTTTTTAAAAAAAACAGCATCAACCAAGAAAAGCTGCACGAATAGTATGAAGGGAACCATTAAGACATTTAAAGATATTCTTATTATGCTTTTTGCCTTAGCAGTAAACTAGGCCTTAGTTTCAGCTTTTGACCTATCCTTCTTTTATCTTCGTGCCTTCGTGGTTAATTTGGTTTTTAGCTTGGCCTTCCACCTAATCAACTTTGACTTTTTCTAATAAAATATCTGCTAAGCTCGAATTTCAGACACAAAAAAACCGCGGCTAACTATCATCTAGTTAAGCGCGGCTTTTTAAACTTTAAAAACTAAATAGATTAACTAATTATAATGAATTAGCTGTATCTACTACATTTTTAACAGTAAAACCAAACATTTCAAACAGTTGATCTGCTGGCGCTGACTCACCAAATGTGGTCATACCAATCACCGCACCGTTTAAGCCAACGTATTTGTACCAGTAATCAGCAATACCTGCTTCAATTGCTACACGTTTAGTTACCGCTGCTGGTAGTACTGACTCTTTATATTCAGCTGATTGAAGCTCAAACTGCTCTGTACAAGGAATTGATACAACACGTACCGCTTTACCTTGAGCTGTTAATTCTGCAGCACCTTGCATTGCTAACTCAACCTCAGAGCCTGTCGCAATTAAGATGATTTCAGCAGGTGTTTCAGAGTCAAGCAATACATAACCACCTTTTGCCACATCCGCTAATTGCTGTGTATCACGCGCTTGTGGTTTCAGGTTTTGACGGCTAAAGATAAGTGATGACGGTGCATCAACAGATTCAATCGCAAATTTCCAAGCAACAGCAGATTCAACGCTGTCACATGGACGCCATGTGTTCATGTTCGGTGTTAAACGTAAACTTGCAATTTGCTCGACAGGTTGGTGTGTTGGACCATCTTCACCTAGACCAATTGAGTCATGCGTAAACACTTGAATAGAACGTTGCTTCATTATTGCAGACATACGTAGTGCGTTACGTGCGTATTCCATAAACATTAAGAATGTTGCGCCGTAAGGAACAAAACCTTTATGTAATGCAATACCATTGATAATGGCAGCCATTGCAAACTCACGTACGCCGTAATGTAAGTAGTTACCCGTAGCGTCATCAGCAGTAATGGCTTTAGTACCAGACCACATGGTTAAGTTAGATGGCGCTAAATCAGCAGAACCACCTAATAGCTCTGGTAACATTGCACCAAATGCTTCGATACAGTTTTGTGAGGCTTTACGTGTTGCAATATTGCCTTGGTTAGCTTGTAAATCAACAATGTAAGCAGAAGATTTAGCTTCCCATTCAGCAGGCAATTCGTTATTAACACGACGTTTATATTCAGCTGCTAATTCAGGGTAAGCCGCAGCGTAGGCTGCGAATTTTTCATCCCAAGATTGCTCTGCGGCTTGGCCTTGTGTTTTGTTATCCCAACCTGCATAAATATCGGCAGGGATTTCAAATGGACCGTGGTTCCAACCTAATGCTTTACGCGTTGCAGCGATTTCATCGTGACCTAATGGTGCACCGTGACAATCGTGTGTACCTTGCTTAGCAGGTGAGCCAAAACCAATAATTGTTTTACAACAAATCATCGTTGGTTTAGTCGTTTCTGCTTTTGCAGAGATGATAGCCGCTTTAATTTCTTCAGGGTTATGCCCATCAACAGAAATAACTTGCCATCCGTAAGCTTCAAAACGCTTAGGTGTATCATCAGTGAACCAACCTTCTACGTCACCATCGATTGAAATACCGTTGTCATCCCAGAATGCAATCAGTTTACCTAGGCCTAAGGTTCCCGCTAAAGAACAAGCTTCATGAGAAATACCTTCCATTAAACAACCATCACCTAGGAAAGTGTAAGTATGGTGGTCAACAATATCGTGGCCTTCTTTGTTAAAAGAAGCCGCTAAAGAGCGTTCAGCAATCGCCATACCAACGGCATTAGTAATACCTTGGCCTAATGGGCCTGTTGTTGTTTCGACACCTGGTGCGTAACCATATTCCGGATGACCCGGTGTTTTTGAATGTAATTGGCGGAAGCTCTTAAGATCTTCAATTGAAAGGTCGTAACCTGTTAAATGCAATAGAGAATAGATAAGCATTGAACCATGGCCGTTAGACAAAATAAAGCGGTCGCGATCAGCCCAGTTTGGGTTAGTCGGGTTATGCTTTAAAAAGTCAGTCCATAAGACCTGCGCAATATCAGCCATACCCATTGGTGCGCCTGGGTGACCTGAATTGGCTTTTTGGACAGCATCCATACTAAGGGCGCGTATTGCGTTAGCTAACTCTTGACGAGAAGGC
>NZ_WTKU01000044.1 GCF_011378715.1 Psychromonas sp. SA13A
GGCTCTGTTCCTGTTAATTGTTGTCTATACTTATAAGTGATCATAACGTATTAAAGGTAAAGACTATGAATACTAAATCGTTCGTTCAAAACCTTAACCAAATAACTGCAGCACTTATATCCATGACACCAGCGCAAAGAGAGGTAGTTCATCAATCAATTCGAGAATCTCAAGTCGAATTACCCACCAATGAACTATTTCAACCTATTTTTGATACCTCTTCTTCTTGCCCTCATTGCACTTCAACACATTTAAGAAAATGGGGGAAGTCAGGAGAAACACAAAGATATCGATGTAATCATTGTGCTAAGACCTTTAATATTAAGACAAAAACACCGTTAGCTAGATTAAGAAAATGTCATCTATGGGAAGAGTATGCACGCTGTATGGAGCTAAAGTTAACACTTCGTCAAGCAGCTTCTATTTGTCACATTAATCTAAAAACTGCTTTCTTATGGCGACATCGCTTTTTAATGGCTAATACAGCTAAAACACAAGATAAATTATCAGGAATAATTGAAGTTGATGAATTCTTTATGGCGTATTCTGAAAAAGGCTCTAAAAAGCTAACCAGAGGGCGAAAAGCGAGGAAACGCGGAGGTGATGCAGATAAAAGAACAAAGGATGATCAAGTTGCGATATTACTTTCAATTGATCGCAGTAAACATATAGTTAATAAGGTGTTAGCAGCGGATACAGCTTCAGAAATAGAAGCGAATTTCGAACCACATATCCTAAGTAACTCCGTACTTTGTAGTGATGGTGCATGGCCTTATGTGAATATTGCAGAGCACAAGAATTGTGTTCATAAACGATTAATCAATGGGAAAAATAGAGTAATAGAAAACATTTACCACATCCAAACCGTTAATGGTGCAATCACTCACTTTAAGAGTTGGGTGGTAGGCAAAATGAAAGGGGTGGCGACTAAGTATTTACCGCATTATCTAACTTGGTTTAGAGAAAGTAGCGCAAAGTATGATTTTCAACAAATTTTACTCGCCGCTTATAGGTGACAACAGTGTAATGGAACAGAGCCAAAAATTTATAGATAATTATAAATAAATAGGTCATTTAGATACAAAGAAAAAGAAGGAATAGAGCTAAAGTGGGATAGATATTACTGTGGAGAACTAACTAGATAAATAACAATTTTAATCATCTGTTTGTTAGTGATTTATAGTGGACAGCTAATTTTGACCATACTTTGATATTCAAACAAAAAGCTTTCTTATGGTTTGCTCATATCATCAAATATTATTTTTGTAGTGCAAGGGGCCAGAAGAGTGGTTTTATAGTTTATATTGGCGGTTATAATTTAGTCGAAATATTCAAGCAGTAATATTCGAGAATTAGCTTAATGCAGTTATTTATTTATAGGTCATTATGCTAAAACGGCTAGTCAGGATATTTGAGTTAGGGAGTGATTAATGCATCTGATTGTTGGGGATAAAAATAGGATAAGAAATGAAATTGCTGCTATCTAACAAACTAGTAAAGTAAGTAGATGAGCAGCAATTTTGTTTTTTTCAATATTAAACGTTAAACCTGTATTAGTTTTGTGTTTTCAGTGTAGTGAAGTGGTAATCCACATCAACGACTGCACGGTAAGCAACTTGATCACGTGTTTGAGCGAATTCTTGGATCGTTACTTTTGATTTATCAATCGCTAAGTCTTGTGCTGGTGAATTGGTGATCACCGTTAGTTCGTGACGTAATTCGTTAGCTGGTAATTTTTTTAGACCATCAATGTAATCAAAACCTGCATCATATGCCGCTGCTTTACTTGTGAACGCATCAGTGGTGAACATTTTATCTGAATGCACAACCTGTGATGCTGCAAAAGCACTTGAACTTACTAATAATGTTGCCGCGACTGCTGTTAATGTTGTAAATTTTTTCATGAGAAACCCCTTAATCAATTTTTTTCATCAAAACTTTCTTATAAATACTGTTTTTTATAAGTGATGATATCTATTCTGTTTGTCGCTAGCGCTCATTGGCTTAATTAGCTGGCAGTAGCGACTTAATTTTTTAACGCTAACCGTTAATTAGTTAGTTGAGCTTAAAGTTGTGAAGTGGTAATCCACATCAACCACTGCACGGTAAGCTACTTGGTCACGTGTTTGAGCAAACTCTTGAATCGTTACTTTAGAGTTATCAATTTTAATATCGTTTGCAGGTGTTTCACTGATAACGATTAGTTTTTGACGTAATTCATTCGCTGGTAATGTATTGAGTGAATCGATGTAATCGAANACGCTAACCGTTAATTAGTTAGTTGAACGTAATGTAGTGAAATGGTAATCCACATCAACTACTGCACGGTAAGCTACTTGGTCACGTGTTTGAGCAAACTCTTGAATTGTTACTTTAGAGTTATCAATTTTAATATCGTTTGCAGGTGTTTCACTGATAACGATTAGTTTTTGACGTAATTCATTCGCAGGTAATGTATTGAGTGAATCGATGTAATCGAATCCAGCTTCATAAGCCGCTGCTTTATCTGTGAATGCATCAGTGCTGAATGTTTTGTCTGAATGCACAACTTGTGATGCTGCAAAAACGCTTGAACTGATTAATAATGTTGCTGCTAGTGCTGATACTGTGGTTAATTTTTTCATGTTGGTGCCCTTAATAATTTGTTTATAAGTTAACTATTTATAAGTTATCTATCTATAAGCTATATAGTGTTGTCGCTACCTACTGGCGTTCACGACTTGTGCTATTTTCTTTGCTTTATTTGTTCTTCGTGCTTTCTATTATTTCTATTATTTCTATTTTTTACATTACCAAGCGCTGATTAGTTATCGCTTCTTAATGTTTTGTAGTTGTAATCTACATTGACAATAGCGCGGTATTCTACTTGTCCACGTGTTTGTGCAAATTCTTCGATTGTTACGTTAGTATCTTTAATTTTTAAGTCTTTCGCTGGTGTTTCAGAGATAAGTACCAACTCATGACGTAATTTGTTTTCAGGTAACTGTTTAAGTTGGTTTACGTAATCAAAACCGGCTTCGTAAGCTGCTGCTTTATTTGTGAATGCATCAGTGCTGAAGTTTTTGTCAGAATGAACGACTTGAGTACCAGCAAAAACGCTTGAGCTGATAAGTAATGTTGCTGCTAGAGTTGTTAATTTTTTCATTTTGAATACCTTAAATAATTTGTTTATACATAGTTGTATTGAATGAGTGTTTAATGCGTTACCGCTGTTTCCTCACTCGATGTAGCTATTATGCCTATCATTTATGTGACCGTCATCACTCTATTTTTCCATTCATTGTGGCTTTTTTGTCACCAATCGAATTTAGAATGATAAAGGCTAGGTGATTGTTCACCGTTTACCTTGTTGTTTATTTACCTGTGACGTGGGCGTTGTTACTTCTTACTCACTCACATTAACAAGGTTTGAATCAGCCAACTCCTTTGCGTCATCTTGTTTTAATACA
>NZ_WTKU01000045.1 GCF_011378715.1 Psychromonas sp. SA13A
TGATAAAGCGCAAAAATAGTTCCGGGTCCCCATCGTCTAGAGGCCTAGGACACCGCCCTTTCACGGCGGTAACAGGGGTTCAAATCCCCTTGGGGATACCAACACTATTCTAGAACGTAAAGTCACTTAATAACTGTTCTGCTAAGAATGATTATTAAGTGTTTTTAACACTGCTCTTTAACAATTAGGAAAGCTGATAAATGTTCTTATTTATCGCACAATAACAATGATTGATTATGTTTACATAGCTGATTGATTGGTGTGGTAAATAAAACGAAAATGTTTAATTCATTCATTTGAATTAAACGAGTTCTCAGCATGTAAATTAACTATTCGTAGTTAAATTAGATGCTGTAATCAAGCAAAATAAAAAGCACATTACATGCAAATGTAATGAGTACGTATCTACGAGTTAATCGCAAGATTAATTCTAGGTGCACGAAAAACGATTGTTTTTCATATGTAAATATGAGTCACAAGCGTCTTGGAAACAACATGCAATTCTAAGTGGTTTTAACACTATTTAGGTGTTGTATGGTTAAGTGAATAAGCGTGCACGGTGGATGCCTAGGCAATTAGAGGCGATGAAGGACGTGGTAATCTGCGATAAGTCCAGGGGAGTTGATAACAAGCGTTATATCCTGGAATTTCCGAATGGGGCAACCCGGCACTTAGTGTCATCGTTTAGTGAATACATAGCTAAGCGAAGCAAACGAGGGGAACTGAAACATCTAAGTACCCTTAGGAAAAGAAATCAACCGAGATTCCGAAAGTAGCGGCGAGCGAAATCGGAACAGCCCTTAAGCTGTTTAAAAGTTAGTGGAAGGCTCTGGAAAGTGCCACGGTACAGGGTGATAGTCCCGTACACAAAAACTTCTTTACAGTGAAAACGAGTAAGACGGGACACGAGAAATCCTGTTTGAATATGGGGGGACCATCCTCCAAGGCTAAATACTCCTAATTGACCGATAGTGAACCAGTACCGTGAGGGAAAGGCGAAAAGAACCCCTGTGAGGGGAGTGAAATAGAACCTGAAACCGTGTACGTACAAGCAGTAGGAGCGGATTTATTCCGTGACTGCGTACCTTTTGTATAATGGGTCAACGACTTAATTTCAGTAGCAAGGTTAACCGTTTAGGGGAGCCGTAGGGAAACCGAGTCTTAACTGGGCGAATAGTTGCTGGGATTAGACCCGAAACTTGGTGATCTAGCCATGAGCAGGTTGAAGGTTGAGTAACATCAACTGGAGGACCGAACCCACTAATGTTGAAAAATTAGGGGATGACTTGTGGCTGGGGGTGAAAGGCCAATCAAACCAAGAGATAGCTGGTTCTCCTCGAAAGCTATTTAGGTAGCGCCTCATGTATCACTGTTGGGGGTAGAGCACTGTTAAGGCTAGGGGGTCATCCCGACTTACCAACCCTTTGCAAACTCCGAATACCAACAAGTGCAATCATGGGAGACACACGGCGGGTGCTAACGTCCGTCGTGGAAAGGGAAACAACCCAGACCGCCAGCTAAGGTCCCAAAGTATATGTTAAGTGGGAAACGATGTGGGAAGGCTTAGACAGCTAGGAAGTTGGCTTAGAAGCAGCCATCTTTTAAAGAAAGCGTAATAGCTCACTAGTCGAGTCGGCCTGCGCGGAAGATTTAACGGGGCTAAACATATCACCGAAGCTGCGGACGCATATTTATATGCGTGGTAGAGGAGCGTTCTGTAAGCCGTCGAAGGGAAAGCTGTAAGGCATCCTGGAGGTATCAGAAGTGCGAATGTTGACATGAGTAACGATAAGGGGGGTGAAAAACCTCCCCGCCGGAAGACCAAGGGTTCCTGTCCAACGTTAATCGGGGCAGGGTGAGTCGACCCCTAAGGCGAGGCCGAAAGGCGTAGTCGATGGGAAACGGGTTAATATTCCCGTACCCTTTATTATTGCGATGGGAGGACGGAGAAGGCTAGGTGGGCCTGGCGATGGTTGTCCAGGTTCAAGTATGTAGGTGGGAGACTTAGGTAAATCCGGGTTTCTACTAACACTGAGATACGATGTCGAGGTACTAAGGTACTGAAGTCATTGATGCCATGCTTCCAGGAAAAGTCTCTAAGCTTCAGATAATAAAGGATCGTACCCCAAACCGACACAGGTGGTCAGGTAGAGAATACCAAGGCGCTTGAGAGAACTCGGGTAAAGGAACTAGGCAAAATGGTACCGTAACTTCGGGAGAAGGTACGCCTCCGACGGTGACGTCCCTTGCGGATTGAGCTGTTGGAGGCCGAAGATACCAGATGGCTGCAACTGTTTATTAAAAACACAGCACTCTGCTAAATCGTAAGATGACGTATAGGGTGTGACGCCTGCCCGGTGCCGGAAGGTTAATTGATGAGGTTAGACTTAGGTCGAAGCTTTTGATCGAAGCCCCGGTAAACGGCGGCCGTAACTATAACGGTCCTAAGGTAGCGAAATTCCTTGTCGGGTAAGTTCCGACCTGCACGAATGGCGTAATGATGGCCATGCTGTCTCTACCCGAGACTCAGTGAAGTTGAAATCGCAGTGAAGATGCTGTGTACCCGCGGCTAGACGGAAAGACCCCGTGAACCTTTACTATAGCTTAGCAGTGAACTTAGAGCCTACATGTGTAGGATAGGTGGGAGGCTTTGAAGCGTTGTCGCCAGATGACGTGGAGCCAATCTTGAAATACCACCCTTGTATGTTTTGAGTTCTAACCATGGCCCCTGAATCGGGGTTTGGGACACTGTTTGGTGGGTAGTTTGACTGGGGCGGTCTCCTCCTAAAGAGTAACGGAGGAGTACGAAGGTTGGCTAATCACGGTCGGACATCGTGAGGTTAGTACAATGGTATAAGCCAGCTTAACTGCGAGACAGACACGTCGAGCAGGTACGAAAGTAGGTCATAGTGATCCGGTGGTTCTGAATGGAAGGGCCATCGCTCAACGGATAAAAGGTACTCCGGGGATAACAGGCTGATACCGCCCAAGAGTTCATATCGACGGCGGTGTTTGGCACCTCGATGTCGGCTCATCACATCCTGGGGCTGAAGTCGGTCCCAAGGGTATGGCTGTTCGCCATTTAAAGTGGTACGCGAGCTGGGTTTAGAACGTCGTGAGACAGTTCGGTCCCTATCTGCCGTGGGCGTTTGAGAATTGAGAGGAGCTGCTCCTAGTACGAGAGGACCGGAGTGGACGAACCGCTGGTGTTTGGGTTGTCATGCCAATGGCATTGCCCAGTAGCTACGTTCGGAATCGATAACCGCTGAAAGCATCTAAGCGGGAAGCGAGCCTCAAGATGAGTTCTCACTGGAACTTTAAGTTCCCTAAAGGGCCGTTGGAGACTACAACGTTGATAGGCAAGGTGTGTAAGTACAGTAATGTATTGAGCTAACTTGTACTAATTACCCGTGAGGCTTAACCATACAACACCTAAGT
>NZ_WTKU01000046.1 GCF_011378715.1 Psychromonas sp. SA13A
GGCTCTGTTCCATTACACTGTTGTCACCTATAAGCGGCGAGTAAAATTTGTTGAAAATCATACTTTGCGCTACTTTCTCTAAACCAAGTTAGATAATGCGGTAAATACTTAGTCGCCACCCCTTTCATTTTGCCTACCACCCAACTCTTAAAGTGAGTGATTGCACCATTAACGGTTTGGATGTGGTAAATGTTTTCTATTACTCTATTTTTCCCATTGATTAATCGTTTATGAACACAATTCTTGTGCTCTGCAATATTCACATAAGGCCATGCACCATCACTACAAAGTACGGAGTTACTTAGGATATGTGGTTCGAAATTCGCTTCTATTTCTGAAGCTGTATCCGCTGCTAACACCTTATTAACTATATGTTTACTGCGATCAATTGAAAGTAATATCGCAACTTGATCATCCTTTGTTCTTTTATCTGCATCACCTCCGCGTTTCCTCGCTTTTCGCCCTCTGGTTAGCTTTTTAGAGCCTTTTTCAGAATACGCCATAAAGAATTCATCAACTTCAATTATTCCTGATAATTTATCTTGTGTTTTAGCTGTATTAGCCATTAAAAAGCGATGTCGCCATAAGAAAGCAGTTTTTAGATTAATGTGACAAATAGAAGCTGCTTGACGAAGTGTTAACTTTAGCTCCATACAGCGTGCATACTCTTCCCATAGATGACATTTTCTTAATCTAGCTAACGGTGTTTTTGTCTTAATATTAAAGGTCTTAGCACAATGATTACATCGATATCTTTGTGTTTCTCCTGACTTCCCCCATTTTCTTAAATGTGTTGAAGTGCAATGAGGGCAAGAAGAAGAGGTATCAAAAATAGGTTGAAATAGTTCATTGGTGGGTAATTCGACTTGAGATTCTCGAATTGATTGATGAACTACCTCTCTTTGCGCTGGTGTCATGGATATAAGTGCTGCAGTTATTTGGTTAAGGTTTTGAACGAACGATTTAGTATTCATAGTCTTTACCTTTAATACGTTATGATCACTTATAAGTATAGACAACAATTAACAGGAACAGAGCCTAAAAAATAGAGACTAAAGAACTTCTGTTACAGATTTGGTTTTAGTATGTCTAACATTGCTTCGATATGATCATCTCGGTCATTTAAAGCGGCAATATATCGGTATTTTTCACCACCAGCATGTTCAAATATTTCTCTATTTTCACTCTCAATCTCTTCTAATGTTTCTAGGCAATCGGCACTAAAAGCTGGGCTGATAATTGCGATATCTTTAATGCCTTGCTCAGGAAAGCCTTTCAATGTTTCATCAGTGTAAGGTTTTAACCATTCAGCTTTGCCGAAGCGACTTTGGAAAGTACTAATCACCTTGTCTTTATCTAACCCTAACTTTTCAACAACTAAACGTGTCGTTTGTAAACATAAACAATGGTAAGGATCGCCATTGTCCAAAAATAATTTTGGCATGCCGTGATAAGAAAAGACTAGTTTTTGTGGCATTCCATTTTTCTCTAAATCTTCACTAATGCTATTAGCAAGAGAGTCAATATACGCTGAGTTTTTATGATAACCATTTATAAAGTGCAACTCTGGTACCCAACGCCATTCACGCAATACATTGGCGACGGCATCAAATGTGGACCCCGTTGTTGGGCTCGAATATTGAGGATATAAAGGTAACACGACAATACGAGTAAAACCTTTCTCACGCAGTTTCTCTAAACCGGACTTAATGGAAGGATTACCATAACGCATGCTCATCACTACTTCTGTATTTTCATATCCCTGTTGCTTTAAAAGACCACTTAACTTATCTCTTTGCAAGCGAGTTATATATGTTAGTGGCGAACCATTCTCGGTCCAAATACTTTGATACAGCTTTGCTGAACGTTTAGGTCGTATTCGTAAAATAATACCGTGTAAAATAATCATCCAAATTAAGCGTGGAATTTCTACAATTCGACGATCAGATAAAAATTCGTTTAGATAAGTACGCACCGAACTTGTTGTTGGTGCATCGGGACTTCCCAAATTAGTCAGTAAAATACCTGTTTTTTGATGGAAGCGGCCTTCTTCGTGAGGGTTATCGGTAATGCCTGAAAAACGTGACACAAAAAGCTCCTTTTGAGCATATAAATTTTAACGATGACTCGTTTAAACGAATAGATAATGATATTAGATCACTTTCTATTTAAGTTTATGATGATGGTTAACAATAATAAAATGATATAACGATAAGTATAAAATAAAGCTTTAGATTAAAACATCTATAAAAAACAGGCTCTGTTCCATTACACTGTTGTCACCTATAAGCGGCGAGTAAAATTTGTTGAAAATCATACTTTGCGCTACTTTCTCTAAACCAAGTTAGATAATGCGGTAAATACTTAGTCGCCACCCCTTTCATTTTGCCTACCACCCAACTCTTAAAGTGAGTGATTGCACCATTAACGGTTTGGATGTGGTAAATGTTTTCTATTACTCTATTTTTCCCATTGATTAATCGTTTATGAACACAATTCTTGTGCTCTGCAATATTCACATAAGGCCATGCACCATCACTACAAAGTACGGAGTTACTTAGGATATGTGGTTCGAAATTCGCTTCTATTTCTGAAGCTGTATCCGCTGCTAACACCTTATTAACTATATGTTTACTGCGATCAATTGAAAGTAATATCGCAACTTGATCATCCTTTGTTCTTTTATCTGCATCACCTCCGCGTTTCCTCGCTTTTCGCCCTCTGGTTAGCTTTTTAGAGCCTTTTTCAGAATACGCCATAAAGAATTCATCAACTTCAATTATTCCTGATAATTTATCTTGTGTTTTAGCTGTATTAGCCATTAAAAAGCGATGTCGCCATAAGAAAGCAGTTTTTAGATTAATGTGACAAATAGAAGCTGCTTGACGAAGTGTTAACTTTAGCTCCATACAGCGTGCATACTCTTCCCATAGATGACATTTTCTTAATCTAGCTAACGGTGTTTTTGTCTTAATATTAAAGGTCTTAGCACAATGATTACATCGATATCTTTGTGTTTCTCCTGACTTCCCCCATTTTCTTAAATGTGTTGAAGTGCAATGAGGGCAAGAAGAAGAGGTATCAAAAATAGGTTGAAATAGTTCATTGGTGGGTAATTCGACTTGAGATTCTCGAATTGATTGATGAACTACCTCTCTTTGCGCTGGTGTCATGGATATAAGTGCTGCAGTTATTTGGTTAAGGTTTTGAACGAACGATTTAGTATTCATAGTCTTTACCTTTAATACGTTATGATCACTTATAAGTATAGACAACAATTAACAGGAACAGAGCC
>NZ_WTKU01000047.1 GCF_011378715.1 Psychromonas sp. SA13A
TGTTTTTAACACTGCTCTTTAACAATTAGGAAAGCTGATAAATGTTCTTATTTATCGCACAAATACAATGACTTCTCTTGTGAATAACAGGATAAGTTGATTGGTGTGATAGGTAAAACGAAAATGTTTAATTCATTAAATTGAATTAAACGAGTTCTCAGCATGTAAATTAACTATTCGTAGTTAAATTAGATGCTGTAATCAAGCAAAATAAAAAGCACATTACATGNTACATGAAAATGTAATGAGTACGTATCTACTCAATCGTAAGATTGATAGGTGCACGAAAAACGATTGTTTTTCATATGTAAATATGAGTCACAAGCGTCTTGGAAACAACATGCAATTCTAAGTGGTTTTAACACTATTTAGGTGTTGTATGGTTAAGTGAATAAGCGTGCACGGTGGATGCCTAGGCAATTAGAGGCGATGAAGGACGTGGTAATCTGCGATAAGTCCAGGGGAGTTGATAACAAGCGTTATATCCTGGAATTTCCGAATGGGGCAACCCGGCACTTAGTGTCATCGTTTAGTGAATACATAGCTAAGCGAAGCAAACGAGGGGAACTGAAACATCTAAGTACCCTTAGGAAAAGAAATCAACCGAGATTCCGAAAGTAGCGGCGAGCGAAATCGGAACAGCCCTTAAGCTGTTTAAAAGTTAGTGGAAGGCTCTGGAAAGTGCCACGGTACAGGGTGATAGTCCCGTACACAAAAACTTCTTTACAGTGAAAACGAGTAAGACGGGACACGAGAAATCCTGTTTGAATATGGGGGGACCATCCTCCAAGGCTAAATACTCCTAATTGACCGATAGTGAACCAGTACCGTGAGGGAAAGGCGAAAAGAACCCCTGTGAGGGGAGTGAAATAGAACCTGAAACCGTGTACGTACAAGCAGTAGGAGCGGATTTATTCCGTGACTGCGTACCTTTTGTATAATGGGTCAACGACTTAATTTCAGTAGCAAGGTTAACCGTTTAGGGGAGCCGTAGGGAAACCGAGTCTTAACTGGGCGAATAGTTGCTGGGATTAGACCCGAAACTTGGTGATCTAGCCATGAGCAGGTTGAAGGTTGAGTAACATCAACTGGAGGACCGAACCCACTAATGTTGAAAAATTAGGGGATGACTTGTGGCTGGGGGTGAAAGGCCAATCAAACCAAGAGATAGCTGGTTCTCCTCGAAAGCTATTTAGGTAGCGCCTCATGTATCACTGTTGGGGGTAGAGCACTGTTAAGGCTAGGGGGTCATCCCGACTTACCAACCCTTTGCAAACTCCGAATACCAACAAGTGCAATCATGGGAGACACACGGCGGGTGCTAACGTCCGTCGTGGAAAGGGAAACAACCCAGACCGCCAGCTAAGGTCCCAAAGTATATGTTAAGTGGGAAACGATGTGGGAAGGCTTAGACAGCTAGGAAGTTGGCTTAGAAGCAGCCATCTTTTAAAGAAAGCGTAATAGCTCACTAGTCGAGTCGGCCTGCGCGGAAGATTTAACGGGGCTAAACATATCACCGAAGCTGCGGACGCATATTTATATGCGTGGTAGAGGAGCGTTCTGTAAGCCGTCGAAGGGAAAGCTGTAAGGCATCCTGGAGGTATCAGAAGTGCGAATGTTGACATGAGTAACGATAAGGGGGGTGAAAAACCTCCCCGCCGGAAGACCAAGGGTTCCTGTCCAACGTTAATCGGGGCAGGGTGAGTCGACCCCTAAGGCGAGGCCGAAAGGCGTAGTCGATGGGAAACGGGTTAATATTCCCGTACCCTTTATTATTGCGATGGGAGGACGGAGAAGGCTAGGTGGGCCTGGCGATGGTTGTCCAGGTTCAAGTATGTAGGTGGGAGACTTAGGTAAATCCGGGTTTCTACTAACACTGAGATACGATGTCGAGGTACTAAGGTACTGAAGTCATTGATGCCATGCTTCCAGGAAAAGTCTCTAAGCTTCAGATAATAAAGGATCGTACCCCAAACCGACACAGGTGGTCAGGTAGAGAATACCAAGGCGCTTGAGAGAACTCGGGTAAAGGAACTAGGCAAAATGGTACCGTAACTTCGGGAGAAGGTACGCCTCCGACGGTGACGTCCCTTGCGGATTGAGCTGTTGGAGGCCGAAGATACCAGATGGCTGCAACTGTTTATTAAAAACACAGCACTCTGCTAAATCGTAAGATGACGTATAGGGTGTGACGCCTGCCCGGTGCCGGAAGGTTAATTGATGAGGTTAGACTTAGGTCGAAGCTTTTGATCGAAGCCCCGGTAAACGGCGGCCGTAACTATAACGGTCCTAAGGTAGCGAAATTCCTTGTCGGGTAAGTTCCGACCTGCACGAATGGCGTAATGATGGCCATGCTGTCTCTACCCGAGACTCAGTGAAGTTGAAATCGCAGTGAAGATGCTGTGTACCCGCGGCTAGACGGAAAGACCCCGTGAACCTTTACTATAGCTTAGCAGTGAACTTAGAGCCTACATGTGTAGGATAGGTGGGAGGCTTTGAAGCGTTGTCGCCAGATGACGTGGAGCCAATCTTGAAATACCACCCTTGTATGTTTTGAGTTCTAACCATGGCCCCTGAATCGGGGTTTGGGACACTGTTTGGTGGGTAGTTTGACTGGGGCGGTCTCCTCCTAAAGAGTAACGGAGGAGTACGAAGGTTGGCTAATCACGGTCGGACATCGTGAGGTTAGTACAATGGTATAAGCCAGCTTAACTGCGAGACAGACACGTCGAGCAGGTACGAAAGTAGGTCATAGTGATCCGGTGGTTCTGAATGGAAGGGCCATCGCTCAACGGATAAAAGGTACTCCGGGGATAACAGGCTGATACCGCCCAAGAGTTCATATCGACGGCGGTGTTTGGCACCTCGATGTCGGCTCATCACATCCTGGGGCTGAAGTCGGTCCCAAGGGTATGGCTGTTCGCCATTTAAAGTGGTACGCGAGCTGGGTTTAGAACGTCGTGAGACAGTTCGGTCCCTATCTGCCGTGGGCGTTTGAGAATTGAGAGGAGCTGCTCCTAGTACGAGAGGACCGGAGTGGACGAACCGCTGGTGTTTGGGTTGTCATGCCAATGGCATTGCCCAGTAGCTACGTTCGGAATCGATAACCGCTGAAAGCATCTAAGCGGGAAGCGAGCCTCAAGATGAGTTCTCACTGGAACTTTAAGTTCCCTAAAGGGCCGTTGGAGACTACAACGTTGATAGGCAAGGTGTGTAAGTACAGTAATGTATTGAGCTAACTTGTACTAATTACCCGTGAGGCTTAACCATACAACACCTAAGT
>NZ_WTKU01000048.1 GCF_011378715.1 Psychromonas sp. SA13A
GGCTCTGTTCCATTACACTGTTGTCACCTATAAGCGGCGAGTAAAATTTGTTGAAAATCATACTTTGCGCTACTTTCTCTAAACCAAGTTAGATAATGCGGTAAATACTTAGTCGCCACCCCTTTCATTTTGCCTACCACCCAACTCTTAAAGTGAGTGATTGCACCATTAACGGTTTGGATGTGGTAAATGTTTTCTATTACTCTATTTTTCCCATTGATTAATCGTTTATGAACACAATTCTTGTGCTCTGCAATATTCACATAAGGCCATGCACCATCACTACAAAGTACGGAGTTACTTAGGATATGTGGTTCGAAATTCGCTTCTATTTCTGAAGCTGTATCCGCTGCTAACACCTTATTAACTATATGTTTACTGCGATCAATTGAAAGTAATATCGCAACTTGATCATCCTTTGTTCTTTTATCTGCATCACCTCCGCGTTTCCTCGCTTTTCGCCCTCTGGTTAGCTTTTTAGAGCCTTTTTCAGAATACGCCATAAAGAATTCATCAACTTCAATTATTCCTGATAATTTATCTTGTGTTTTAGCTGTATTAGCCATTAAAAAGCGATGTCGCCATAAGAAAGCAGTTTTTAGATTAATGTGACAAATAGAAGCTGCTTGACGAAGTGTTAACTTTAGCTCCATACAGCGTGCATACTCTTCCCATAGATGACATTTTCTTAATCTAGCTAACGGTGTTTTTGTCTTAATATTAAAGGTCTTAGCACAATGATTACATCGATATCTTTGTGTTTCTCCTGACTTCCCCCATTTTCTTAAATGTGTTGAAGTGCAATGAGGGCAAGAAGAAGAGGTATCAAAAATAGGTTGAAATAGTTCATTGGTGGGTAATTCGACTTGAGATTCTCGAATTGATTGATGAACTACCTCTCTTTGCGCTGGTGTCATGGATATAAGTGCTGCAGTTATTTGGTTAAGGTTTTGAACGAACGATTTAGTATTCATAGTCTTTACCTTTAATACGTTATGATCACTTATAAGTATAGACAACAATTAACAGGAACAGAGCCAAATTTTTACTCTTCTGGCAGTTAACCTAGTATTTAATCTAATAATGAATATAACGAATAAAATATAATAATAAAGCCAGAAAAAATTGACGATTAACGCTGCAATTATTGGTTCTTTTCTAGTCACTCACTAATGGTGACCTATGGACACCATTAAATCATTCGCTAGCTGTTAAAATACATTCAACTTTATAAACTAAATTCTTAAGAAATCTTTAAACTCCTCAAATAAGTTTCAACTTTTAACCGTTATTTTAAAAATATTGATCTATTTATTAAGTATAAAAATGCTTATCTTAAGTAGTTTTCAGCAAAATATATTTCGTTTTTTAATACTGTTTTTTTGTTTTTGTAAGTAAATGACAACAAATTATTTAGTTTTTTTAAAGTAATTATAAATACAAGAATACCGCTCAGAACTTTTATTCTCGTTAGTATTTTGTTTGTTTCTATTTGCTTTTTTATTTGAATTTTATTACCACTTAATGTGCTTATGAGCATTGCTTTCATTGACTTATCTTCTTGACAAAAAGGATATATTTATCCGTTAATAGCTACTTACCTTCACTTTAAAAACAAGCTGACTATTATCCTTTCAATCATAAAAAACACATCTAACCACTGTTCTTGCTGGGTTTATTCATTAGCACAACAAAGTGAACCATTTCTTCATTCCATCCGTATCACCATCTTTACGATGCACAAATTAATTCAATTATTTGTCATTTCTTAACCTGCTATTAACCTCATGAAGACTATTATCTTCATCAACAACGACCGATAAAGCGTAAAACATGACGGTTGTTGTAAAGGTGATAACAGATGAATAAACACACCGCTTACAAAATAATTTGCAATAAAGGAAATTTATTTTCCACTAGGTAGGTCTTTTGAAAGTGAGTCTGTATTAAAACAAGATGACGCAAAGGAGTTGGCTGATTCAAACCTTGTTAATGTGAGTGAGTAAGAAGTAACAACGCCCACGTCACAGGTAAATAAACAACAAGGTAAACGGTGAACAATCACCTAGCCTTTATCATTCTAAATTCGATTGGTGACAAAAAAGCCACAATGAATGGAAAAATAGAGTGATGACGGTCACATAAATGATAGGCATAATAGCTACATCGAGTGAGGAAACAGCGGTAACGCATTAAACACTCATTCAATACAACTATGTATAAACAAATTATTTAAGGTATTCAAAATGAAAAAATTAACAACTCTAGCAGCAACATTACTTATCAGCTCAAGCGTTTTTGCTGGTACTCAAGTCGTTCATTCTGACAAAAACTTCAGCACTGATGCATTCACAAATAAAGCAGCAGCTTACGAAGCCGGTTTTGATTACGTAAACCAACTTAAACAGTTACCTGAAAACAAATTACGTCATGAGTTGGTACTTATCTCT
>NZ_WTKU01000049.1 GCF_011378715.1 Psychromonas sp. SA13A
TCAGAGTTTAAGTGAGACGAATGAAGCTATTACCACTAGCGGACAACTAACTGCCAGTGATGTCGATAATGAAGATAATGCTTTTAAAACTAGCACTTTAGTTGGTACATACGGCACGTTTAATATTGATGAATCTGGGGCTTGGACTTTCATAGCTAATGACGCTTTTGATGCCTTGAATGAAAATGAAAACATATCCGAAACCTTCAGCGTCGCGAGTATTGATGGTACAGCTAGCACCGTTACCATACAAATTAATGGTACTAATGATGCGGCTACGGTAAGTAGCGAAAGTCAGAGTTTAAGTGAGACGAATGAAGCTATTACCACTAGCGGACAACTAACTGCCAGTGATGTAGATAATGAAGATAATGCTTTTAAAACTAGCACTTTAGTTGGCACATACGGCACGTTTAATATTGATGAATCTGGAGCTTGGACTTTCACCGCGAACGACAATTTTGATGCCTTGAATGAAAATGAAAACATATCTGAAACCTTCAATGTCGCGAGTATCGATGGCACAGCGAGCAAAGTCACTATTCAGATTAACGGCACTAATGATGCGGCTACGGTAAGTAGCGAAAGTCAGGAAATTAATGAAACAGATTCGGCTATTACTACTGGCGGTCAATTAACATCGAATGATGTTGATAATGAGGATAATACCTTCATTTCTGATACGCTAATCGGCACATACGGTACGTTTAATATTGATGAGTCTGGTGCTTGGACTTTCATCGCTAATGACGCTTTTGATGCCTTGAATGAAAATGAAAACATATCCGAAACCTTCAGCGTCGCGAGTATCGATGGCACAGCTAGCACCGTTACTATTAAAATTAACGGCACCAATGATACGGCTACGGTAAGTAGTGAAAGTCAGAGTTTAAGTGAGACGAATGAAGCTATTACCACTAGCGGTCAACTAACTGCTAGTGATGTAGATAATGAGGATAATACCTTCATTTCTGAAACATTGGTTGGCAGCTATGGCACGTTTAATATTGATAAATCTGGCACTTGGACTTTCACCGCGAACGATGCTTTTGATGCCTTAAATGAAAATGAAAACATATCAGAAACCTTCAATGTAGCTAGTATCGATGGCACAGCTAGCACCGTTACCATACAAATTAATGGTACTAATGATGCCGCGGTAGTGAGTAGTCAGCGTTTGGAAGTAGATGAAACAGATTCGGCTATTATTACCGGCGGTCAATTAACATCGAATGATGTTGATAATGAGGATAATACCTTCATTTCTGATACGCTA
>NZ_WTKU01000005.1 GCF_011378715.1 Psychromonas sp. SA13A
GCACCGTTTAAGCCAACGTATTTGTACCAGTAATCAGCAATACCTGCTTCAATTGCTACACGTTTAGTTACCGCTGCTGGTAGTACTGACTCTTTATATTCAGCTGATTGAAGCTCAAACTGCTCTGTACAAGGAATTGATACAACACGTACCGCTTTACCTTGAGCTGTTAATTCTGCAGCACCTTGCATTGCTAACTCAACCTCAGAGCCTGTCGCAATTAAGATGATTTCAGCAGGTGTTTCAGAGTCAAGCAATACATAACCACCTTTTGCCACATCCGCTAATTGCTGTGTATCACGCGCTTGTGGTTTCAGGTTTTGACGGCTAAAGATAAGTGATGACGGTGCATCAACAGATTCAATCGCAAATTTCCAAGCAACAGCAGATTCAACGCTGTCACATGGACGCCATGTGTTCATGTTCGGTGTTAAACGTAAACTTGCAATTTGCTCGACAGGTTGGTGTGTTGGACCATCTTCACCTAGACCAATTGAGTCATGCGTAAACACTTGAATAGAACGTTGCTTCATTATTGCAGACATACGTAGTGCGTTACGTGCGTATTCCATAAACATTAAGAATGTTGCGCCGTAAGGAACAAAACCTTTATGTAATGCAATACCATTGATAATGGCAGCCATTGCAAACTCACGTACGCCGTAATGTAAGTAGTTACCCGTAGCGTCATCAGCAGTAATGGCTTTAGTACCAGACCACATGGTTAAGTTAGATGGCGCTAAATCAGCAGAACCACCTAATAGCTCTGGTAACATTGCACCAAATGCTTCGATACAGTTTTGTGAGGCTTTACGTGTTGCAATATTGCCTTGGTTAGCTTGTAAATCAACAATGTAAGCAGAAGATTTAGCTTCCCATTCAGCAGGCAATTCGTTATTAACACGACGTTTATATTCAGCTGCTAATTCAGGGTAAGCCGCAGCGTAGGCTGCGAATTTTTCATCCCAAGATTGCTCTGCGGCTTGGCCTTGTGTTTTGTTATCCCAACCTGCATAAATATCGGCAGGGATTTCAAATGGACCGTGGTTCCAACCTAATGCTTTACGCGTTGCAGCGATTTCATCGTGACCTAATGGTGCACCGTGACAATCGTGTGTACCTTGCTTAGCAGGTGAGCCAAAACCAATAATTGTTTTACAACAAATCATCGTTGGTTTAGTCGTTTCTGCTTTTGCAGAGATGATAGCCGCTTTAATTTCTTCAGGGTTATGCCCATCAACAGAAATAACTTGCCATCCGTAAGCTTCAAAACGCTTAGGTGTATCATCAGTGAACCAACCTTCTACGTCACCATCGATTGAAATACCGTTGTCATCCCAGAATGCAATCAGTTTACCTAGGCCTAAGGTTCCCGCTAAAGAACAAGCTTCATGAGAAATACCTTCCATTAAACAACCATCACCTAGGAAAGTGTAAGTATGGTGGTCAACAATATCGTGGCCTTCTTTGTTAAAAGAAGCCGCTAAAGAGCGTTCAGCAATCGCCATACCAACGGCATTAGTAATACCTTGGCCTAATGGGCCTGTTGTTGTTTCGACACCTGGTGCGTAACCATATTCCGGATGACCCGGTGTTTTTGAATGTAATTGGCGGAAGCTCTTAAGATCTTCAATTGAAAGGTCGTAACCTGTTAAATGCAATAGAGAATAGATAAGCATTGAACCATGGCCGTTAGACAAAATAAAGCGGTCGCGATCAGCCCAGTTTGGGTTAGTCGGGTTATGCTTTAAAAAGTCAGTCCATAAGACCTGCGCAATATCAGCCATACCCATTGGTGCGCCTGGGTGACCTGAATTGGCTTTTTGGACAGCATCCATACTAAGGGCGCGTATTGCGTTAGCTAACTCTTGACGAGAAGGCTGAGAAGTAGAACTCGATGGCATAAATAACTCCTAAAAATTAAACTTAAATTTAAAAACTAAAATCAGTGTATTTTGTAAATAGGTAAGAAAGTGAGAACTAGATCGACAGAATGGGTAAAATATTTTCAACAGTGCTGCAATACACAAAATATGTGGTTAAATTGATATATTACACTCCACTAAAGTGGTGGGTTTATAAATTAGTGTCTTAATTAAGTGAATTAGTTAAGTGAATTAGTTAAGTGGATTAGTTAAGTGGATTAATTAAGTATCTTCATAAGCTAACAGTCCGATGATTGAGCACGTAGGTAATTAACCACTTTTTCTTCAAAGGTAACCTCAGAATAAAATTCTTTTACCATCTTGGCAGGTGAAATAGGCGTGCGCTCCATTAAAGGAACGGCTCGTCCGGTGGCAGTAATATATGCATGTACATCTGTATGTCGAGCCAATAAAGGCTGAATAACATCTCGATACATCACCTCAGCTAATAGGCTCGCATAACCTTGTTTACGAAAGTCAGGCATAGTCACAAAGTGTATTACGCCTAAATCCTGATATAAGATGCCGTCGAATAAAGTTGTTTTATCCATGCAAGCTTCATAATTTTCTAACAGACTATAAGCCACCAGCTGTTCATCAACATACAACTTGAGTAATTCAGCTTGAGTACCATGACGCAATTGCTCATGCTCAGTTAACCATTGGAATAAGTACCACATTTTCATGTTAACTTGCCCTAAGTTGAGCATTTCTTGCGCACAATCTTTAGCATTACAATATTCAAAGCGTTGCATTTATTACCTATATTTATTTAATGAGCCTAATAGAGCTTCTGGCCAAAATAACCATTCACATTAGCATTAGCATTAGCATTAGCATTAGCATTAGCATTAAAGAATACAATGCAGGCTGAGCAGTAACCACAATAGCGAGTGTTATTTTATCGCAATGTGTATTTCAATTTCATTATAGTTTGGATAAAACTCAAAATCAGTGGAATAAGTGCGCTGATGTTTAGCCTCTGGATTCGAAAAATAATTCCAAACCTCAGTCCACCCATCAATGGCAATTTGTGGCATTTCTCCTTTGTGTTTAAAGACAAGATACTTGCCAGCGGAGATTACTACTTTTTGTAAAGGTATAGATGCAGGTAAATTTTTACCATAAAAACCAGCTAATACACTAAATTGACCGCGAGCATCTGATTCATAATCAAAATATACTCCGTAAACTCTTTCTCCACTTTGATAATCAACATCAACAACCTTATCAAACTGTTGCCACAAAGCGCCTATTTTTCCTTTATCAGCGCTCATTTCAGTTTCATTATCAGTTCTGATACTTAAGCCATGCAGTATTTTTTCTGAAACATTACGTATCGTCATAACAAATCCAAGTAAAAAATCGGATAGTTTACCGAAGTATTCAACAGAAGCACTACTATGAGGCAATACTATGCAGCAGTGAATAGTTTTGCTCATGCTAAGTTGAGGTTAGTTATATCACAATCAAGAATAAGGATTAAAAGTTATAAATATTATCCTGGTTATTTTCCAGAGGAGTTGATCTTTGAAGTGTATTTTTCTAGTGCATCAAAGGAAAACTGTGATGCACAAGTATCTATATTTCCTAATATTAACTATTGATAATGGCACGCTCAATAAAGACTTCTTTTGCTATCTGCATCGCATTGAGTGCAGCAGGAAAACCTGCATAAACAGCCATTTGTATAATTACTTCTGTCACTTCCTGTGGTTTACATCCTACATTCAGCGCACCATTAATATGTACATTTAATTGCGGTAAGCAACTCCCCATTGCAGTTAATGCAGCCACCGTTGCTAATTCTCTGCTCTTAAGATCAAGCCCTGCTCTAGGGTAGATATCACCAAAAGCAAACTCAATAGTATACTTGGCTAAGTCGGGAGAAATAGTTGCTAAACTATCAATCACTTTTTGCCCTGCCTCTCCATCAATTTCTTGTAATTTGATAAGGCCATCTTGATAACGTTTATTATTCATTTTCTTTCCTTATGTATTTATTAATAAGCCAACTTTCAATAACAATCGGATTTCGTTAACCACTCTACAACTTAGAGCCAACTCTAAGTCAAGTGTTTAAAAGATGAAAAATTTGAGAAGATTAGCCAATGGGCAAAACGTAGATTTATTAATATAAGTTTATGAAAATTTTGAATTGTCGACAGTGACTTTATAAGAAATTTAATATCAAAGAATTAAGCTGTAACACTTTTATTTTAATGACTTTTAATTTTAATGCCTTGTTATTTAATGATTTAAGGAAGGTATATTAAGGAAAGGTAATTGAAATAATAGCGAGTACAAATTGTTTATAAATTATATTGATGCCTATATTCATTGCACTTTAATAACGTCGCTATAATAGGTGATTTTTTGTTGCAGCTTCTTAAGGTTTAACTGCTGCTCAGTAATATTTTCCTCAAGTTTAAGGGCGTGATCCTGTAACATCTTCATTCTTTGCTCTGATGTCGAAATGCCCTGCTCTCTTAATTCTGCATACTTCAAGATTCCTTCCAGTGGCATCCCCGTATCTTTTAATCGCTTTATAAAGGCGACCCAAACTATATCTTGCTCTGTAAACCAACGGTGGCCACTGCTATTACGAGAAATGTTTTTTAATAACCCCATTTTTTCATAATATCTAACGGTATAAGCAGTGAGCTTGGTTGCCTCTGAAAATTTTTTAATATTCATGAATTTTTCCTAATCTTGAATTCAAGTAATAAGTCCTAATAATTAAAATATACACTAACAAAGTAAACCAAATGAGTGATCAAAACGTATAACTCGAAACAACCTCAAGGAGTAAATCATGTTTTCAATATTTAAAAAAGATCCAATTAAAAAACTCAACCAACAACTGTCTGCAAAATTAGAGGAAGCAATGAACGCACAGCGTAACGGCGATATAAGAACTTACTCGCAATTAAGCTTTGAAGCACAAGAAATTGAAAAGCAGTTAATCGTCTTAGAAAATGCAAACAAGTAGAAGATTATTGATAGCCTTATAAATTTATCTTTGTATTTAAGAGCTCATTTGGTTGCATGTGATAGAGCCTTTGACAGTCCCTATTAACTTAGATTGAGATGGTGTTGTTTATTAGGGTATCGATCATTAGGGTATCAAATATTATACTAGCGATTGTTTTAGAGCTGTGGCGATTGACAATGATCTAATACTAAATGGCTTATAAGACAGCACTTAATGCCCACCCTCCTAGTATTAGAATAGTTAGACTAATCATCGCTTTCTTTTTGTGTTTATTGATAATGCGTTCAGCATGGTTTCCTGCATAATATACAACTAACGCCAAACCAAAGTAACGAATAGAACGTGCAATTGCAGAAGCAATTAAAAATAAAGTAAGTGAGTACTTAGTTGCACCAGCAGCAAGCATTGCGATTTGGAATGGAATCGGAATAATGCCTAGTGTAATAACAAACCAAAATCCTTGATTTTCCATGCTTTGTCTGACATTTTCAAACTGTGTTGGGTTTGAAAATGTTTCAATGATCCAATCGCCAACCACATCAAATAAATAATACCCAAGTGCATAACCAAATAAAGCGCCCACAATACAACCTAAGGTTGCCATTAAGGCAATAAGCCAAAGCTTTTCGCGACGTGCCTGCATTAACGGTACTAATACCGCTTCCAATGGGATGGGAACAATGGTTGATTCCAAAAATGATGCAATCGTAATACCACTCAACATATGCTTTGAATCAATAAACTTACGTGTTTTTTGTTTTATCTTTTTTTGGATTGGCATAATGTATCTCTTTAGTGGCTAGGATCTTGGTTAGCTACCGTTTCAGTTACCTGATGGTTAAATCAGCTGATGACTAAGTTAACTGATTATGTAAGTTATTTAGTAGTTATTTAAAATCAAATAGCAGTTATTTAGTATCAAAGTTGCAGATATGAATATTGTTCATCATCAATAAAATAATTTTGAATATACCCTTTTAAAATAACGTTAATGGCTTCATTTTTAGCATATAAGTATGAAGGCGTATTGATATGGAGGACTGATTAATGGGGCAGCAATCAGGGGCTACCCCTAGAACTTAGACAACATTTTACTACTACAAACCTACTTAGCACTTAACTTATGCATCGATGTATGTACAGCTTGAGTACGGTCGTTGCCCTATGTAAAACGACTTAGTAGTATGATTTTTCAAACTCTTTTTTGGCTTCATCTTCAGCCATTCCATACTTCTCTTGCATTTTTCCTTGAAACTTTTCTAGGTTACCATCAATTTCTTGTAAATCATCATCAGTTAATTTACCCCAATTCGCTTTAAGTGTACCTGAAACTTGTTTCCACTTACCTTCGATAATATCGTTGTTCATTAAGTAACTCCTTGCTTTATTATAAGGTTTATTAAACTTGGTTTAATAAAAGAGCCATTAAAAAGAATATTTAAAAATAACATCGTCATTAGAATCATTTATGTTACAGAACTTTTCATTGAACTCAATTAACTACAACCAAGTTCCATGCCAACACATAAATCATTGATTATTAAATAAAAACATAAAAGGTAAGTGATAAGCATGTGACTTCTTTGTAATAATTACAGCCCTGCTTGTCAATATTTCATGGGGCACAATGAAAACAAATGCTCAATAAGTTACATTATTGAATAATGCCTTACGCCATAGCAGTTGAATCTAGCAACGCTATAGTGATTATTTATTAACGTAAACTAACTCACTGAGTAAAGGGAAGTGATCTGAGTCGATAGATGGCATTCTTTGTATTGAACCCAACTCAAAATGTTCACTATGGAAAATATGATCTAGAGGCCAACGCAAAATAGGATAACTGGCATGAAACGTATTAAACATGCCCCTGCCCATCCTTGGATCCTTAAGTCCACTAATACGCCTAAAAGCACGCGTAGTTGGCGACCAAGCAACATCATTTAAATCGCCGGTCACTATAATAGGCTCCGTTTGTCCTGCAACTTGCTTTGCAATTACCAATAACTCCCGATCTCTTGGCGTTGAGGTTGTGTTCTCTGTTGGACTTGGCGGCGCAGGATGTAGAAAATGACATTTAACTTTAATATTATTTTTTAACACTAAATAACAGTGTATTGAAGGGATCCCTTCCTCGATAAGCTCTAATAATTGTACATCCTCTAATACAAACTTACTGTAAAGGTGCATACCGTATAAATTATCTAATGGGCAATTAACTCGATGTGGATATTCGCTATGGATGGGGTGTAATGCATCTTCCCACCATTGATCTGTTTCCAAGGTCACCACCACATCAGGCTGGTATGACTGAATTAACTTAATTAACTTTTCAGCAGAATGATTGGGCATCAGTACATTGCTGGTCATTATTTTAATTGATTGTTGATATGGTGCGGTCGCCTTTTTCACTTGTATTGGATATAGCCTTGTGTAAGGAAAAATCCAAGCGATTTGATACAAAGATAATAAACCGTTAATACTAACAAGCACAATTGCCATGCTAGGAGAAGCAAGGAAGAGGCTAGCAATGGTAAGACTCACAGTGAGTACGGCAATTTGTACGCGCGGAAACTCCCACACTCTCGATAACCAATGATTACTCGGTAATAAAGGCACTAGTGTCACGCACAACATGATGCAAGTGAATAGGATAATAATAATTTCAAACATCTTCAATTCCTTGGCTAACTATCTTTTAAATAACTATTTTCTAAATAGCCATTTTTTAAATAAGCACTTTTTAATAACTATGTTGCTCTAAATAGCTATGTATTTCTAAATAATTGGTTCTAATTATGTCTTAATATGCCTTAATTATAGCGCAGTGAGAACTACGTTATGCCCTATGACGTGTGCATTAATTAATGACAGGGTAATGAAGAGATAATCTTGTAAGAATAAGATCATCTAGGAAGTTCATAAAGTAATAATCGATACTTTGTATTTCATGATCCATTGTGTGCGATAATTTTTCGCTAGCGTAACCATTAATACTTTACTGAGAAAGTCCTCTTTGTTTTCGCGCCTCCTCAATACTGCCAGCATTGTGTAAATTTTTATATCCTTCTAGCTTTAGCGCTGAAATGGCGATATCAGATCTCCCCCCAGTTTTATCATAAAAATAGAAAACTGTTTCTCTATCGGGAAACAGTTTAACCACTTCTCTAACAATATTAGAATGCGAAATACGTAAGTCTCCTGCAATATTGTCACGTTGATTTTCCACTAAGGTACGAACATCAATCCACACCGGTTCATCAGCATAAGACAATGAACTAAATAGCATAGCCAAGGTAAATGAAGCGATACTAATAAGCCTTTTAATTTTCATTAAATAACTCCTTTTGAGCTAACCATAGTTTTTAGTTAACCATAGTTTTGAGTTAACCACAGTTTGAGTTAACCACAGTCTTCAGGTTAATTTAATAGATCTCGCAAATTGTAAATCGCTGAGTCAGTGCGTTTAATATAACTGTAATCCGCAACCGGTGATAACTCTAAAATAGCTCTACGTAACATATCAAAGGCAATGGCGACGGTTAAATCACGAATGTAATCTCGACTTCTCGTCGCGGTTATATTGATCTTCTGGCAATAGATTTTTTGTTGTGCTTTAACCGCAATCACCACCGTACCAACTGGGTGTTGATCTGAGCCGCCACTAGGGCCTGCAATGCCGGTAGTCGCGATCGCAAAATCAGGCGTTGTAATATTGGGGTTAGCACAAGCTACGCCAGCGGCCATCTGTGCAGCACAAATTAATGAAACTTCAGATTGCTCAGCAATATCTGTTGCTTGTACATTAAGTAAGCCTATTTTTGCTTCATTACAATAACTAACAACACCTTGTTTAAGGTAATGAGAGCTACCAGAAAAAGCAACTAATTGACTGCAAATCTCGCCGCCAGTTAATGACTCTGCAATGGCCAAAGTACTATCTCTTTCACTAAGCAGATGATGTACTTCTGCCGCTAAGGTGTCCTTATTTCTCGCAACAATACCATCACCTAATAAACTAACCGCTTGTGATATTGCTAGCGATTGCTGTTCTTGAGTCACATCACGTGCGATTAACTTTAACTCTAAATAAGGCATGTAAGAACGGTAACCAAGCGTGATACCTGCTGGCCAAGTAAGTTGTTCTAAACGTTCAGCCATCTCTGATTCACCAATACCAATACTTAACAATTTAGTGACTTCAACTTTACTCTGTTTTGTTGCCTGAGATTTAACAAAGGGAATAAATTGCTCTAACACCATTTTTTTGTATTCATGGGGAACTCCAGGTGTAAAAAAGAACCAAGCTTGATTTAATTTGACTCTAAACCCACAGGCACTACCCACTGGATTATCAACAACTAATGCACCTTTAGGTAACAAAGCTTGCTTTAAATTACTAGCAGTTAGGGCGATATTTCGTCCTTTTGCCCACTGAGTTAAAGTAGCACGCCATTCGGCACTCTCTTCTAACTCAACGCCCATTGCTTTGGCCATCGCTAACGAAGATAGGTCATCTGCGGTAGGCCCGAGTCCACCATTAACTAAAATGATATCTGCACGATGACTTCGCTCTTCAAATACTTCGATTAAATCAGCTAATCTATCACCAACCGTGGTACGACGATGCATCTCAAAGCCATTATCCATCAATTGATTACCTAACCAGGCAGCATTAGTATCGACAATCTGTCCTGCTAATACTTCTTCACCAGTGCATATCATTTCTAGCTTCATAAACTCTCTTTATTAGTTGTTTGATTGCTTACATAAAACAATGCTAGCGTACTCATCTATACTGACTAAAAGATGGTACGCCCATTAGGATTGGTAATAACGCCTTGATTGTTGGTTTACTTTAACATGTTCAAATAAAAAATATTCTATCTATATTTGATTAATCAAAGCGGCTCCGACAAGGTATTAGGGCTGTTAATTTATCTATATCTATTATCGTTCACAGTTAACAATTAAAGCTAATTTTATCGAGTAAGTACAAATAATATGCAGCTTTCAATTCACCGATCAAAAACGTAGACTACCCTATAAGTACAATTTAAGAATAGGTTTAATTTCTCGGTCAACACAACGATCAACATTCAATACAAAAAGCATGGTTAATATGGATAATCAAGTACTTCCCAACATTTTGTCTTTTCTGCAGAACATCCCTACCTTCAGTGAACTTCCAAGGAATACACTCGAAGAGGTTGCTGAAGCCGTTGATATTATTGTGCTTGATGAAGGAGAAATACTAAACCAAGATCTTGAAAAATCGTACCTTTATATTATTAAAAATGGTGTTATTAAACAAAATAATCCAGATGGTTCGCTTCGTTCAAAACTAAGTAATGATGATATTTTTGGATTTAACCTGCAGCCCGATGATGCTAAACAAACCTATTCAACGACTGCCATTGAAGAGACCTTACTCTATCAATTCAATTACCTTGTGTTGATGAAACAAATTGAAGCTTATCCTGACATTAAGTCACAGTTGAATTTAAGCTTAAAAATCCGTTTAAAAGCTAGCATCACAGATCCAAATAAGTCACGTCAATCGTCACATCAATATATGCGAGCCTGCGCTGATTTAATGACCTCTAAAATGGCCTTGGTATCAGCCGATGACAGCATACAAAGTGTTGCCAATCAAATGCGCGATGCGGTAGGTGTTTCCTGTGCGTTTATTATTGCCAAAAACAACGCATTAATTGGTGTGGTCACCGATAAAGACATCACCCACCGTGTTGTCGCTGATTGCGTTGATATAAATCAACCAATTAGTACTGTAATGACCGTCAACCCTTATACTATTTTTGGTAATGAGTTGGTGATGGAAGCAATACGCTTGATGACTAAATACAATATTCAACATATTCCAGTGGTGGATAATAAGCATCAAGTGATTGGCTATATTACCCCCAAAGATTTAATCCAAAACAGTGGTGTTCAAGGTATTTACTTAGTCGATAAAATTCGCCATGCGCATTCTATTACGCATTTAATTGAGTTGTCGGAGCAACGTAATGAGGCCTTCCAAGAAATAATGGAAAGTACTTCGTCACCTAGTTTAGTCGGACAAACACTAACGACTATTTATGATGCTTTTACCCATCGCTTAATTGAATTAGCGATTGAAGCCTTTGGTAAACCACCCTGCGCTTTTTCTTGGATGGTCGCCGGTTCACATGCTCGTAATGAAGTTCATTTAGCTTCAGATCAAGATAACGCAATTATTCTAGCTGAGGATGCAACGCGAGCTGACCGTATGTATTTTAATCATCTGGCTATGTATATCTGTAAAGGATTATCTAACCTTGGTTACACTTTATGTACCGGTAGATTTATGGCAGCAACACCCAAATGGTGCCAAAATAGCAAAGTCTGGAAAGAGTATTATCGCAAATGGAGTGATAAACCAGAGTATGATTCACTGCTTAACCTAAATGTGTTTATTGAAATTCGCCATATTTACGGGGATAAAAATTTGTTTGATGGTATCAATGAATATCGTCAGCAGCAGATCAGTAATAATTTTCAATTATCCTTGGCTTTGGTTAAAAATGCACTGAGAACTCGTCCTCCACTAGGTATTTTTCAGAACTTAGTGTTGGAGAAAGACGGCCATAATAATCGTGTTTTAAACATCAAAAAAGCAGCGATCAGTTGTATATCTGACGTCGTGCGTATTTATGCCATCATGAATAATTGTCGCTATATCAATACTAATGAACGTATCAAATGGTTATATCAAGAAAAAATTCTCAATAAAGTGACTTATCAAGATTTGAAAGGCACCTACCAATACGTTTGCCATTTGAGGTATCAACACCAACAGCAAGCAATAGAGAATAATCAGACCATTGATAACCTATTAACACCGAATTTATTTGGCAGTTTTGAGCGACAGCATTTAAAAGACTCTTTTCGCATTGTAAGCAGTTTTCAGAACCAGATAAAAATGAAATTTATGAAATTCACTAAGTAACTATTATTTAACGGTTTACTTAATAATTAGGAAAGCTGCTTCGCACTTATTAAGTAAATGCTTTAAAGGTAATCTATAACAGCATAACAAAACCAAAATAGTCGTCAAAATAACAACCAGAATCGAAACTAAAGACCTTCCTTAATTAAACCTTAACTTCCTCTTAACCCTCTCCATGAGACTATTGAAGAATCCGTATCTATTGATACTAAATTTTCATTTAAGGTTGATCTATGTTTTTTGCTCGCGAAGTTAAATACTCTTTACTGTTATTACTACTACCCTTGGGCTTATTCGGGTGTAGTGACCAAACTGAGCCCAATAAAAGGCCGGTGCAAAGTATCCACGTTGATACTTCAACGTTAACTTATTCAACATTACGTTTAACGACCGAATTACCGGGGCGGATTACCGCTTTTAAAGAAGCAGAAGTAAGGCCACAAATCACAGGTATAATAGAAAGCCGCTTATACAAGGAAGGCAGTTATGTAGAAAAGGGAGATATCCTTTTTCAAATAGATCCAACGACTTATCAATCAACCGTTAACAGTGCTAATGCTGAACTAAAAAAAGCTTTAAGCAGCGAAAGAAATGCAAAAAAAGAAATGGCGCGTTATGCCCAGCTATTAAAGAAAAAACTAAGTAGCCAACAATTATTTGATTCTGCAGAAGCCGCATACCTAGAGGCCAAAGCTGAAGTAGCCGTTCGCCAAGCAACGTTAGATTACGCAAATATAGAATTATCTTACACCAAAATTAAAGCACCTATATCAGGTAAAGCAGGCTTCTCTCAAGTATCAGAAGGGTCGCTATTAACATCGGGTCAATCAGACTACATTACCACTGTTATTCAAACTGATAATGTCTATATTGATATGCAACAATCTGCAGTTGCTTTTTATAAAATACAACAAGAATTTAAAAATGCTACCACTAAAAATCCAACTGTCCCTGTTTCTATCACACTAGAAGATGGCACTATTTATGATCAAACTGGCCACTTAGAATTTACAGATACTCAAACTAATGGTTCAACGGGCACAGTCGCTTTACGTGCAATTATTGCAAATCCAGATAATGCCCTGTTAGCTGGAATGTATGTTAGAGCTAAAATTTCAATGCCAGAAGCGCGTGACTACCTTGTTGTAAAACAATCAACTGTTGTAAGAAGCCAGTCAGGACTACCTTCGGTATTTATTGTTGATGATAACAATCAGATAGTAAAAAAATCTATCGTATTGGGTAATGAAGTAGATAACGGATGGGTTGTTAAAGAGGGATTAAAAGCAGGTGATAATGTCGTCATTAACAATTTAGCTAAAGTTAAAAATGGCTTAACAGTCATTGTTGATAACGCCTCTAACACTGCAACAACAAAAACTGACAATCAATCAAAAGATCAGGATTAATTACATGTCTAACTTTTTTATTCACAGACCTATTTTTGCTTGGGTGCTTGCCATTGTTGTTATGATGGCAGGTATAGCTTCTATTTTGACATTACCTGTAGCGCAGTACCCTACTATTGCACCACCAGCAATTTCAATTTCGGCAACCTACACGGGTGCGTCAGCTAAAACCATTGAAGATACTGTGACCCAGGTTATTGAACAAAGCATGACAGGATTAGATAACCTGCTTTACATGTCGTCAACCAGTGATTCCTCTGGTAGCGCAAAAATAACATTAACTTTTAGTGCCGATACCGACCCCGATACTGCACAGGTACAGGTATCAAATAGCTTACAAAAAGTCAGCAGTCGCTTACCTGCTGCAGTACAAAATGCAGGTACATCTGTCACTAAGAGTACGTCTGGTTTTATCTCCGTAACCACCTTATATTCTGAAGATGGTTCGATGAGTGCAGGAGACATTCAAGATTATGCAAACTCTAATATTAAAGACATTATTAGCCGTGTAAATGGTGTCGGTAGTGTGACTATTTTTGGTCCATCTTACGCCATGCGAATTTGGTTAGATCCAGCTAAATTAAATAGTTATAACTTAACACCGGTAGATATTTCTACTGCCGTATCAGCACAAAATAGCCAAGTCACAGTAGGACAATTAGGCGGCACACCTTCAACAGAGTCACAATTAATCAATGCCACTATCACAGCACAAAGTTTATTAACAACGGTAGATGAATTTAAAAACATTTATCTTAAAGTTAATTCAGATGGCTCGCAGGTCCGACTTCAAGATGTTGCGCGTGTTGAACTAGCAAGCGAAAGCTCAAGTGTGATCCCTACTTTTAATGGCTACGCAACATCAGGTATTGCAATAACACTTGCTTCAGGTGCAAATTCATTAGATACGCAAGCAGGGGTAGATGCAAAATTAGCACAATTATCTGAGTCATTTCCTACTGGTTTAGAGATAGCGAAAGCAGTTGATACCAATGCATTTATTCGAATATCTATTAGTGAAGTAGTCACAACATTAATAGAAGCAATCGTATTAGTATTTTTAGTTATGCTGTTATTTCTACAAAATTTCCGAGCAACATTAATTCCAACCATTGCGGTACCTGTTGTATTACTGGGTACGTTTGCAATCATGTCGGTATTGGGCTTCTCTATCAACACCTTAACCATGTTTGGGTTGGTGTTAGCCATTGGTTTGTTGGTTGATGATGCGATTGTTGTTGTCGAAAATGTCGAACGAATAATGCATGAAGAGAAACTATCACCATTTGAAGCAACCAAAAAATCAATGGGACAAATTACCAGCGCATTAGTCGGTATTACCATGGTATTAATGGTGGTATTTATTCCAATGGCCTTCATGTCTGGCTCTACGGGTATTATCTATAAACAATTCTCTCTGACTATTGTATCTGCAATGGGATTATCAGTATTAGTGGCTTTAGTATTAACACCGGTACTGTGTGCGACGTTATTAAAACCGGTTGATAAAGAAAGAAACCTTAAAGTATTCGAAATATTTAACCGTTTATTTGACAAATTATTAGGAAAATATAACACCTCTATTAAACACTTATTATTGCGTCCGATTCGTTTTTCTTTAATTTATATCCTATTGTTCGGCGGTACTGTTTACTTATATAACTCATTACCAAGTTCTTTTTTACCTAATGAAGACCAAGGTTCATTTATGGTCATGGTATCAACACCAACGGGGACAACTCTGAAAGAAACCAATGTAGTAATGGATGAAGTAAAAAGCTACTTTGAAGAAAATGAGCCAGATCTAGTGACTTCTGTTTTTACCGTTGCAGGATTTAACTTCTCTGGAACGGGCCAAAATGCCGGCATGGCATTTATTGGTTTAAAAGACTGGGCAGAAAGAACTGAACCAGGTACCGATGCGAACGCGATTATTGCACGTACTATGAAGCATTTTTCAGGTTATAAAAAAGCATCTGTATTTGCTTTTAGTAGCCCTCCTATTCGTGAATTAGGGCAAGCAACTGGTTTTGACTTTTATCTGCAAGATGTGGGTAGTATTGGTCATGAAAAACTCATTGAGCTACGTAACCAATTATTAGAAAAAATAGCACAAAGTCCATTGATACAAAATGCAAGACCAAATGGTTTGGAAGATACGGCACAATTTTACCTCGATATTGACTATGAAAAAGCCAAGGTATTAGGTCTCGATATTGATGATATTAATAACTCGCTCTCTATTGCATGGGGTTCTTCTTATGTGAATGACTTCATAGACCGAGGTCGATCTAAAAAGGTTTATATTCAGGCTGATGCTGAATATCGTATGACACCAGAAGACATGAACCTTTGGTTTATACGTAATGATAAAGGTGAAATGGTACCATTATCAGCTTTTAGTTCCTCACATTGGGGAACAGGCTCCCCACAGTTATCACGTTTTAATGGTAACTCTGCAGTCGAAATATTAGGTGAAGCAGCACCGGGGTATAGTACCGGTGATGCAATGGCTGAAGTTGATAAAATAGCAGCAGAGCTTTCTAGTGATGTACAAGTTAGTTGGACTGGTATGTCATATCAAGAGTTAGAAGCAGGTAACCAAGCACCTATTTTGTATGGCATTTCGCTATTGATGGTATTCCTTTGTTTAGCAGCGCTTTATGAAAGTTGGAGCATTCCAATCGCGATCATTTTAGTTGTACCGTTAGGTATTTTGGGCGCGTTAGCAGCTGTTATGATACGAGGGCTTGAAAACGATGTTTATTTCCAAGTAGGCGTATTGACCACCATTGGATTAACGGCTAAAAATGCCATTTTGATTGTCGAGTTTGCCAAAGAGTTATATGGAAAAGGAATGAACTTAATTGATGCTACAGTCAAAGCCTGTGAAATGCGTTTACGTCCGATCATTATGACATCATTAGCATTTGGTTTAGGTGTTTTACCCTTAGTGATCAGTACCGGAGCAGGCGCGAATGCGCGTAATGCCATTGGTACATCAGTGCTTGGTGGTATGATTGCAGCAACCTGCTTAGTGATTTATTTTGCACCTTTATTCTTTGTTTTAATTCTGAATATGGTGAAAAAGACGCGCTCGATCCTAACAAAATAACAATAGCATGATATAAGCATTAAAAAAGGCTAATTCACTTATCGTGAGTTAGCCTTTTTATTTTGAGCTGCGAGCCCGTAAGCAATGAAATTATAATCGAAGTTAAATGTTTACTTTGTCTGCCCCTTTATTTAACTGCTGATATAACGCCAATAAACCCGTTAACTAATTGCACACATATTTTCCCAGTGTTCAGCTTGTTTAATCGCATTTTTTAATAAATCCCACTGTAAAAGACTTTGCTGATATTCTCCAGCTTTACCTGGCAATGTAATACCATAGCTATTAAGACGAAATGCTAAAATGGCATAAAATGCGTCGACTGCACCGGCAAGCTCAAACATATAAGGCAAGGTTGCACTTTCAAAAATAGCCTCCACACGGGCTAACTCTTGGTGAATTTGTTGATTCAGTATTGGCGGTGTTGTTGCTGGTGTTAGCATGAAAGGAAACTGTTCGCGTAGTAAGGTAAAACCCGAATGCATTTCTGCACATAAACTTCTAGCACAGGCTCGCTGTTTAACTCTGATAGGATACAGACCACCATGTGAATGTTCATTTAGGTGCTCAATAATTGCTAGCGAATCATTAATCACAATGTTGCCATCAATATAGGCAGGTACAAGTCCACTTGGCGAATGCTCTAAAATTTTTGCTTGGTGATCAGTACTGCTTAAATCAATCACTTGCTCAGACGCTTCTACTTTAATTAGCTGCAAACATATCCATACTCTTAGTGACCATGTTGAACCGGTACCTACAATCAATTTCATCTTATCGCTCCATTGTTATATTTTAATTATAAATTTACTCGTCTAATTCCATCAATAACGCTTTTGCTATTATTAATGATGTTGTTATTTATGCTGTTGTTATTTATTGTGTCATTACATCGTTTCATTTTTATTAATGCGAGTACTAACGCTAATGCAATTGAATTAATAAACTAAAGACTGCACAGCACAGCACAGGAGATAGTTAGGAATTCAATTTTAGTCAGGCACACATTAGCTTTACTAAATTCATGTTCACGTATTAACAGTGTCACTTCTTGCTTAGAAAGCTGACGTTCAGCATCAACGAGTTGCACGCGACTATTGTTAGTCTTATTGCTAAATTTAAGCAAATAACTTAGACCATTTGAGTCAACGACGTAATCATCATCACTGACAATTAACTCTTCGCATTCAGCAATAAATTCAGACTCATCAGCTAAGTAAATAAGCTCATGCTCTCCTTCTAATTTTAATAAACACGGCCAACAAATCATTAATATACCTCATTGAATAATAAACTAAAAACGAACTGAGAAAATAATAATCGTTAATATAAACCTTGTATATCTGCAATGGTATCATCTAATTTCGACTGTACATTGCTTAATTGTTTTACACTTAATGAACTCACCAATTGAGGAAGAAACTCAACCCACTTGGCTTGATTATGCTCAAAAATGGCTAAATATTCTTCAGAACGTAAGCTATTAGTATTGATCAACGCAGGTCTTAATGCCTGTTCAAATTGAACACGATCATTCTCCTTGTGATATTTCTGTTGCCGTAATTGATAAGCGGCAGCGATTGACGTTGCCCAGTCGCGTCGAAACTGAATACGTTGTTCAAAAGCTGATAATAGAGAAGCATTTAGCTGAGTAAGTCGTTTTTTTTGTTGCTTATCAAGCGGCCCAGTAAATTCAGTTATTTGCTCTTCAATACGCTCAAAACGTTTTTTTAAGCGTTCTTTTTCACTGCTATTATCAAAATCATTTATTTTTTTAAGGTTCTGCTGCTCTATTTCAGCCAATAATTCAGTCACTTGCTTATCCGACAAAGAATAAGCAAATCGCATCACATCCGGTTCAGCTTTGAGTAAAATAGCATCCCAAAACTGCTTTAATGCATTAATATAGTTTTTAATCGTTGAATGCTTTATGCCATTTTTTAAATCAATTTTTATATATTTAATTTGCACCACATAATTCTGTAATTCAGTCTTGCGGTGCCATAACAACAATGACTCAATACTGCTATCAAGTTGCTTTTCTTGGGTATTTGTTAATGTGACATAATCATCGATGTACCAAGAAACAACCCAATCAAGATTGTTATAGGCAAGTTTAGTTGAGCAGGCCGTCATAGAAACTAGCAATAAAGCCATCATTAGTTTCAACAACAAACGCATATTGATGCTTTTATATGTTGAATTCCGATATCTGTTAAATGTCATAACATGCACTCCAGATCGTTATATGCTTACTTGGTTGGGTGGCTAATGTTGTTCAGTTCAATACAACTATTTATCTCATTTATTCAAACTAACCCATCAGATAAAAAATAGTAAAAACTACTCTGCACTAAAGTAGATATCTCCATAATACGTAGTGGCTTGTAGCCCTGAACTATCGCTATCCGTCATGACTGCAATGGCATCGATATAGCGAACCTCTTTTCCCAGCACCTTTTGTAAATCGACACTAACATTACGTTTATATTTAACCCATTTACCAATATTTTTAGTGCCTGATTCAACGGCAAACATAATAGCGTTAGAGGTGTAAGGATTGGGCCAAAACTCATTCTCTTTAAAAGAAGATGACCAGACATAATTCAATGCTTTTGTTTTCCATATAAACATACCACCATCGATTACGATATAAATACGCGCAACAAAATCATCCCCTTCTTTTTTAACTTCGTTCAAACCGGAATATAAATGCTGTGTTTTCCAAGACCAATGTAAATAAGGTGTTTTCTGCAGATCAATACGTTGTTCTTTAAACAGCCCAGAAGCACTATTATTACTGTTTGCTTTCAGTATCTTTTTCGCCTTCCCCGCATTAGCTGAAGTGCTGGCATCGGTAACTATTTGGTAGTCTGTTTGACCTGAAAACTCTTTCTCTTCCCACCCAGTAAGGTCTCCCTGTGAGAAATGGCCAATGGTGATATCTGTTGTTAACGCTGGGTTTGCAAAGTGAGTTGAAGTTGCGGGAACAATTAAAGGTTCAACTTGCTCATTAGCGGTCACATTTGAACTAAACATTACCAAGATACAGTTCAGAGCCCAAACGGTCTTCAACTCTTTTTGTCTAAGCACAGTAAACAGATATTTGCAAAAATGACGATTGATGCGCATATAAACACCTTATAAATAATGGATAAATTTGGAAATCGTTGAATTATAGAAAATAGGCTGTGGTTAAAAAGAAAAATTTGTTTGTACTAAAAATACAATTGACGAGCGACTCCAATTTTTAACAATCCACTTGTAGTAATCGACTCAATAAGGCCAGTTTTGATAAATGATTAGATTGAAGCCAACTTAATATGGACCGCAAGCAAGGTTTCATCTCCAATTAATTCAGCACAATGGCCATGAATATGGTCATCAAATGCTTCATTTTCTTGTAAACGATCCTGTGCAATAAATAAGTCCCCTGCTTTAAAGTCTCGAAATTCGCCACTGCGTAGCGTGATACGTAAAATACCTGAACGAATAATAATTAGAGTAGGATCACCGGCCACATGCCAAGTACTAAAATAGCCAGGTTCGCTGCTACGATGGCGAAAGTTGAGCGCATCTATCCTGTCAGTAATAAATAAACCGTTATAATCTACTACTGAATAAGTTACGTCAGTAAAAAATGAATGGCTGGTTTTGCAACTTTCTTTAATTGCATTGCCTTGTTCTGTCATTTTTTGGCTAGCCCCCTGCTCGCCATCCTTTACTTGCAAAAGAGTTTGCTTACTAATGACCGACGCAGTTAAAACAGGCAGTGTAATTTCATTCAAAGTTTGTGCCCCTTAATTTTTTGACCCTTAATAATGTTAATTTTTAATGCATACACCGCTGAGCTAATGTTTTCCAGAAAGCAAAAATCTACTCGTTAACTATGCTCATAAACTAGGTACTAGTGTTTCTTTTTGGCACCTATCAACATCGCATTCACTAATTCTTTAGCATCAAATTTGGCTAATGCTTGATCTGCACCAACCTGACTGGCTCGATCCATACTCATTGCACTGGATAGCGAACTATGCAAAATAACATAGGTTTCTGCAATGGCTGGTACGCTGCGTACTTCAAAGGTTAATTCGTAGCCATCTAACCCTGGCATCTCAATATCACTAACCAGTATGTCGATTGGGTTGCCTTTTGCAGCACAGTCTTTCATGACGGCAAAGGCATCATGACCATTTTTACAAACCTTAAAAGGCACATCAATTTTAGTCAATGCACTTTCTAGTTGACGACGAGCTACGGAAGAGTCATCAACTAATAAAATGTGAGAATTCTGTAATAACCCTTTTTGCACGCCAGTGATCTCCACCGCTTTTTCATCTTTATCAGGGAATAGCTCAGCCAGTAGCAATTCGACATCCAATAGCTGAATAAGTTGATTTTCAAAACGGGTAATACCGGTAATATAAGTTTTATGCCCTAATGAACTAGGTGGCGGATCAATATTTTTCCAATTACATTCGACAATACGCTCTATTTTTCGCACCAAAAATCCAACATGCATGCGACTACAATCGGTGATAATAATGGTTGCCTGTTTTTTTTCAGCTTCGCTCATCGCTGGGTAACCTACTGCAGCAGCCATATCGATAATAGGTAGCGTTCGCCCTCGAATACTAGCAACACCTAATATATTGGTATCCGCATTAGGTAATTGGGTAAGTGGCATATAAGGAACAAGTTCTTTTATTTTTAAGGTGCCTAGCGCAAAATTTTGTAACTGAGATAGTCTAAAAAGCAATAATCCTTGCGATTGACTAGATGTTGATTGCATATTAAATCCTTATTAAATGACTCTGAGTGCTGTTTTTAAAGCTGCATTCAATCTGCAAACAACAACGATATATTTTATATTTTAATTTTTTATTGCTTAAAGTTTAATGTAAAACATGTGATATTTTCTGCACAATACAACCACATAATACTTCAAGGTATATATCAGTTACCACCCCGTTGGCTCAAATATCATATCAGCTTTTTTATAAATAAAATTTTGCCATTTTCTCCATACTTATCATCTTCATTTGCTTGATATCCATGGATTTGGTAACCACTATTAATTAACAACTGTAACATGCCAGGGTAACGATTCATGGACTTGACATTGATACAACTATATCCGGAATTAACAGCCCATTGTTCTTGATAAACACGTAATTGAGTAGCAATGCCTTGTTGACGATATGCAGGAACTACAGCACCTAACCAACTGTAAAATACATTCTCCGATAGTGCATAACCAATTTTGTAAGCAACGACAAGCCCTTTTATTTTTGCAACTAAAATGAGCGAGGTTTTTGCATTTAATCTAGCGGTAATTGATTGCTGTGTATGTTGTTGTTCAAATTCAGGAGTAGAAGCGTCAACTAGCAACACATCATCAATAGTGCCCATTTCTATTATTAAATCCATTACTGTTTCACCTATTAACATTTGTGTGAAAACTCTATGGGGCTATGTTAGCAGGTTATGCGTTCGGAGTATGTGAGCAGATTAAGCGCTCACCTATTGCTTTAATACGAATAAAAAGCAACAAGAGGTATGACACAGTTTGATTTAAGGATAAACCATAGTGCTAACCATTAATTGAAGGCCTTGGAAGCCGACTTGAAACTCACCACTGATACGAAAACCTAGCTTTTTATACAGTGATTGTGCGCGTTGATTTGATTTAAGGATAAACCATAGTGTTAACCATTAATTGATGGCCTTGGAAGCCGACTTGAAACTCACCACTGATACGAAAACCTAGCTTTTTATACAGCGATTGCGCGCGTTGGTTTGATTTCCATACCGACAATGAGGCCCCTTTTTCAAGTTTATGTAAAACATATTGCAGTAGTTTATGGCCTACACCTTGACCTCTGCTACTAGGGTCGACAAAAAGCCAATTAATACGATCTCCGCTAAATCCACAAAAACCAAGAATGCTATCTTGTTCATAAACAAACACTTCTGACTCACCTAACATGAACATAATATATTCATCATCTGCTAATAGTATGAATTTAAAATTTCCCTGCTCTGCATAAAACTCATCGGGCCTAGCGATATTATAAATATTCTGCAACGCTTCAAAATCGTCGTCGGTATATTTACGAATTGACATTTATCCCCTCCTTTAGATTATTTACGACCTTGAATTTAAGATAACAATAAACTTACCAATAGCAATAAATAATCGAATATCTGATAATGCAGATTTTATAGCATTAATTCCATGAAGTAATTGCGTCAAATGGTTTTCCTTTACAAAATTTCAAACACAGAATTGATGCATCTTAACCAGTAAGATTATTCAGCTATTTAGCGAAATCGGCATTACTTATCTTTGCGGGTTGTGTACTCTTAATAGCGTGATAAAATAATCATCACATCCTCTGTAACACTTCGCCCATCTAGGGTATAGACAACATTAAGATATTTTATGAGTTCTAACGGTTTAAATAGTATTGAAAAAAAAGCGGCTTTTTCTTTAGCTGCTGTTTTTGGTCTGCGTATGTTGGGTTTATTTATGATCCTGCCTGTTTTTGCTATTTATGGCGAACAGTTAATAGGTTATAGCCCAATCTGGATCGGTTTAGCGATAGGTGCTTATGGCTTGACTCAAGCTATGTTACAGATCCCCATGGGTATTTTATCTGATAAATATGGGCGTAAACCGATTATTTTGATTGGCTTATTCATTTTTCTATTAGGTAGTATTGTGGCTGCTATGTCAGACACTATCTATGGCGTGGTATTGGGCCGAGCATTACAGGGAACCGGAGCGATTGCGAGTGCTATTTTGGCATTAGCAGCAGATTTAAGTCGTGAAGAACAACGCCCTAAAGTGATGGCAACCATTGGTATGTTCATTGGTTTATCATTTACTATTGCGATGATAATAGGCCCTATTGTGGCAGAAGCCTTTGGGTTAAGTGGATTGTTCTGGTTTATTGCACTATTAACTATTTTTGCGATGTTATTAATTCAATTTTTAGTTCCTCATTCTGTTAATAAAGCCCCACGTGGTGATAGTGTTGCTTTACCTGCTCAACTCAAAAAATTGATTCGCCACCCTCAATTGTCGCGCTTAAATTTTGGTGTATTCGCGCTGCACATGGCGATGACGGCTTGTTTTATTACATTACCTAAACAGTTTGTTGAAAGTGGTTTACAGCTTGAAGATCATTGGCAATTGTATTTACCCACATTAATCGGCTCATTCTTTTTGATGGTACCATTTATGATTTTTGCGATTAAAAAGCAAAAAGAAAAACAAATGTTATCGGCATCGGTTTTATTACTTACCCTAGCGCTATTTCTACTTTGGTACTTGCCAACAAGTTTTACCGGCTTAGTGATCACTGTGATCATGTTTTTCACAGCATTTAACTATTTAGAAGCAACAATGCCTTCTATATTATCGCGCCTTGCCCCTGCTGGTGTGAAAGGTAGTGTGATGGGCATCTACTCTAGTAGCCAATTTCTAGGCGCTTTTAGTGGCGGTGTATTAGGTGGAGCCATTGCCAGTAATTTTGGTGAACAATCTATTTTCTTAGTGATGGCAGTGATCTGCTGTATATGGTTAATCATTAGTTTAGGAATGAGCCCACTTAAAAAGTCTAAAAACCTAAGCTTCACCATTAATGTTGAAAATGAAAAACAAGCGGGAGAAGTAGCAGAACAATTAATTAATATGCCCGGTGTTATTGAGGCAACCGTGGTATTTACTGAAGCGATTGCTTATTTAAAAGTAGATGAAAAAAGAGTGAATATTACCAAGATTAAAAGACTGCTAAATCAAGTTGAATAATGGTAAAAAAGGCGTTAAGTATTAACTTAACGCCTTTTTAGTTTGTCTATTTAAGCTTTATTATTTTAAATAACCTTAACTATCAACTACCAACTATCAATCGTCATAGCGACCAATCATGTTAGTTATTAATCATCTTAATAAGCAATAATGTAATTACTAGGCGTATTAGTTACTAGCAATGATAAGGATTAGCAATGGCAAAGACTAGCTTGCACTGTCAAAACGCCTTTAACTCAATTGAATAGCGCGAATTGCGGAGCAATCATTTGATAATCCATCGCCATCGCAATACTCAATGCAGTAATATTAACAATAGAAAAACCGAACACTTGTCGAGCCCAACCAATCACATCAATATCACGACGATAACCGCGTAATGCCATTAACAACCACCAAAAACTAGTCGTACAAGCAACCGCCATAAAGGCCGCGCCAGTATATCCACCAATAGGCAATAACATCACCACTAACGCATAGATGGCAATATAAAGCACAATATGACGTTTTGCTTTATCAATTCCCTTAGCTACCGGTAGCACTGGAATATTCGCAGCTTGATAATCTTTAAAGCGAAAAATAGCGATCGCATAAGAGTGTGGCATTTGCCATAAACTAAACATCACTAATAATATCAACGCCTCCATATCAAAGCGCCCTGTTACTGCGCAATAGCCAACCACAGGTGGCACAGCGCCGGATAAACTACCGATAAATGTGCCATAAATAGAGTTACGTTTCATATAGAGGCTATAAACACCCACATAAATAACATAACCAAATACAGCAAAAAATACAGCAGCCGACGTTGTATAAGCAATCAATAAACCAAAACCAATCACCCCTAATACAACACCGTGGCATAAAGCTGCTAGCGCAGACATCTCTCCAGTCACCGTCACTCGTGTACGCGTGCGCGCCATTTTGATATCAATATCTCTATCAATCACATTATTAATGACACACCCAGAAGCAATCACAAAAGATAAACCTAATAATGTTGCAATCATCAACCATGGATCAATATCACCACGTGACGCGAGTAAAAAACCACCCGCCACACTGATAAAATTACCCATAATGATACCCGGCTTGGTCACACTCCAATAACGACGAAACATCTTTAACCTCTTTTTTGCCATCTATAACTCGTTTAATACGCTTTACTAAGTTTGAAAACTTTTACGTATCCTAGTATCAACTCTGATTGAAAATAACCCTGCGACAAAAGATTGCCGCAGGGTTGATTAATTTAATACATCATCATTGCGTTTGATGCATAAATAATCCAAACAGATAATCCCACTACCATAATGATAATCATCGCACTGAACAGGAATGAGAAGCTGTTTAAACGACCGCTTTCGGTAATAAAATTAAGGTGTAAAAAGTATTTCAAATGCACCCAAATTTGTACTATTGCTAAAATAACAATGCTCCACAGAGTGGTGACTTTTGAAAAGTCTCCACTGATCACCACATAAAATGGAATGGCAGTTAAAATAACAGATAATAGAAAACCAATTAGATAGGTTTTGACGCTACCATGAGAGGCATCATGCTCTATTTCGTTATGGCTCATTACATTGCTCCCATTAAATAAACAACAGTGAAAACACAGATCCAAACAATATCTAAAAAGTGCCAGAATAAGCTTAAGCAACTCAAACGAGTCACTGTTGCATTACCAAGACCACGACGAGCAACCTCTATCATCATTACCGTCATCCAGATCAAACCCGCTGTTACGTGTAAACCATGTAATCCGACTAAGGCAAAAAATGAACTCAAGAAAGCACTTCCTTGAGGGCCATTACCATGCTCGATAAGGTGAGTAAACTCATAAAGTTCCATAGCGATGAACGAAGCACCTAAGCAAAAAGTGATCAACAACCAATTTAAGGTCCATCCCTTTTTTTGCCTTTGTGCAGCAATCATGGCAAAACCAAAAGTAATACTACTGATCAATAATGCGGCTGTTTCTACTGCTACAAAATCGAGTTCAAAGATATCTTTACCCGATACACCACCCGCTGTATTCATAAATAACACAGCATAAGTCGCGAAGAACGAGGCAAATAACAAGCAGTCAGTCATTAGGTATAACCAAAAACCAAAAATCGTATCTCCGGAAGTATCATGGTGTTCATGATGCTCATGAGATACTGCTTTAGTATCTATTTGTGCACTAACAGTACTCATGCATTTATCCCCTTACTTGCGCTTAAATTATGGGCTTTTTCTGTTGCTAATATTTCTTGTGGTTGCACATAAAAATCGACATCTTTGCTGTAACAACGTTGGATAAAGACAGCAATACCGCCCACCAAACCTACAATCGCTAACCACCAAATATGCCAGATCATGGCAAAACAGAACGCAGTTAAAGTGATCCCCATAAATACGCCTGCCGTTGTGTTTTTAGGCATATGGATAGGTTCATAGCTCGCTTTAGTTTGATAAACTTGGCCTTTTTCTTTCATATCCGTCCATGCATCAATATCATCGATGTGTGGAATTTCGGCGAAATTATAAGACTGTGGAGGAGAAGATGTTGCCCATTCAAGTGTATGGCCATTCCACGGATCACCCGTTTTATCATCAAGGGCCTCACGGTCTCTAAAGCTCACGTACAATTGAATCACTTGGCAAATAATACCGAACATAATGATCACAGCACCCACCATGGCAATGTATAACCAGATGTTCCAATCAGGATTATTAGTGTGATTTAAACGACGTGTCATACCGAGGAAACCAAGCACATAAAGTGGCATAAAGGCAAAGAAGAAACCAACTATCCAACACCAGAAAGCACCTTTACCCCAACGCTCATTAAGCTTAAAGCCCATCGCTTTAGGGAACCAGAAAGAGAAACCAGCAAGGTAACCAAATACCGCACCACCAATGATCGTATTATGGAAATGTGCAATTAAGAACAGACTATTATGTAGAACATAATCAGCACCTGGAATCGCTAATAACACCCCCGTCATACCACCGACAGTAAAGGTAACCATAAATCCAAGTGTCCACATTACTGGGACAGTCATTTGTAAACGACCACGGTAAATAGTAAATAACCAGTTGAAAAGCTTCACCCCTGTTGGCACAGCGATAACCATGGTCGCCATACCAAAGAAGGAATTAACGTTGGCACTCGACCCCATGGTAAAGAAGTGATGTAACCACACGATGAAACCTAAGATTGAAATTGCACCACTTGCATAAACCATTGACGTATAACCAAATAAACGTTTACTGGTAAAGGTTGATATAATTTCAGAGAATATACCAAAAGCAGGTAGTACTAAGATATAAACTTCAGGATGACCCCAAGCCCAAAACAGGTTGATGTACATCATGGCGTTACCACCACCATCATTAGTAAAGAAGTGGAAACCAAGGTAACGGTCAAGTGTTAGCATTGTTAACAATGCGGTTAAGATTGGGAAAGATGCTGCAATTAAAATATTTGCCCAAGTACAGGTCCAAGTGAAAATAGGCATTTTCATTAATGTCATACCTGGTGCACGCATTTTTAAGACAGTCACTAAAAAGTTAACAGATGTTAATAATGTACCCAACCCAGATATTTGTAGGGCCCAAATATAATAATCTACTCCCACTCCAGGGCTAAATGTCAGCTCCGAAAGTGGTGGATAAGCAACCCAACCTGTTTTAGCAAACTCACCAAACACAAGTGACATATTAATTAAAATGGCACCGCTGGCTGTTAACCAAAAACTTAAATTGTTTAAGAAAGGAAAAGCAACATCACGCGCACCAATTTGTAACGGTAAAATGATGTTCATTAATCCCACCATAAATGGCATCGCCATAAAGATGATCATAATCACACCATGTGCCGTAAATATTTGGTCATAATGTTCAGGCGGAAGATAACCCGGCGCACCACTGGTTGCTAATGCAAGTTGTGAACGCATCATGATCGCATCGCTGAAACCACGGAACAACATCACTAAAGCAAGAAGGATGTACATAATACCTAAACGTTTATGGTCTACGGATGTGATCCACTCAGTCCATAAAATACCCCACTTTTTATACTTTGTAATGAGTGCAAAAAGTGCAATGCCACCGATAGCGATGGCACCCATAGTGAACACTAAAATAGGTTCATGGAACGGAATGGCATCTATCGATAATTTACCTAAAAACGACATAATTACTCCTCGCCTTGGCTGTTAGCTGAGCTAACTGAATGTTCAGCCATTTCATGATGCAAATGTTTCATACTTCCCATCTCTTTATTTTTATCCATATTGCGCGAGCCATTCATACCAGCCATGTATTTCATGATAATGGTATGGAACAAGCCTTTATCAACGCTGCCGTAATAAGTCACAGGATTGTTCTCACTGGCTAAAGCTAATTGATCATAATTTGCTTTCGTTAATGAGCTCCCCTGCGCTTTAACATCACTCACCCATTGATCAAAGTCAGCTTGTGTAGGCGTTGCAATCGCATTAAATTTCATACCAGAGAAACCAGCACCACTGTAGTTAGCAGAAATACCTTTGAAGGTACCTGGCTCATTAGCGATCAAATGCAACTTAGTTTGCATACCGGCCATTGAGTAAATTTGACTACCTAACTGTGGAATAAAGAACGAATTCATGGTGCTTTCTGAGGTGATTTTGTATTCAACCGGTACATTTGCTGGGAACACCAATTCATTGACTGTCGCAATACCTTGTTCCGGATAAATAAATAACCATTTCCAGTTTAAGGAAACGACTTCAACAGTCAGATGTTCTCCCTTACCTTCAATCGGCTTGTAAGGGTCTAAGCTATGAGTTGATTGCCAAGTAATCACGCCTAAAATAATCACGATAAGGATTGGAACTGCCCAAACAAAAGCTTCTATTTTATTTGAGTGAGCCCATTTCGGGGCATAAATTTCATGAGTTTGTGTATCTCTATATTTCCATGCGAAATATAAAGTCATCACAATAACGGGGATCACGACGAGCAGCATGAGTACAGTAGCTATGATGATTAAGTTTTTCTCATCAATACCTATTTGACCTTTTGGGTCGAGCACTCCGCCTGAGCAGCCGGACAAAACCAGCACCATGCTAGCTAAGGCTATATTACAAAGGTTGCGAATTAACAATGGACTATCCTACTAATACCAATTCACATAACTAATGAAAAAGCTAACTTACTGTAGTAAATCAACTAAACACATGTAATTAAGTGAATTGATATAACCTAAAATTTAAAAGATGTTATTTGATGCACCACAGCGACTATAAAGTCGGTACATAAAAACAACGGAGTAGAAATTCTCTGATATTTTTTTACTCAACACAAAAATTGGGTGACAAAAAATAACAGTAGATTGAATAAGGGAGGTGAATCGCAAACACATGCGGCTACAAAAAAACAAAGATGATTAAAAAACTAAAACAGCTAAGCTACAGGTAGCGATTAACCATTTACAGCTGGGGGAGCACGGCAACCGTGAATACTGAGGGAAATAAAAGATTGTAGGGTTTCGCAAAAAGAAACCGCTGTTTTACGTAACACCATCGCCGTTCGGCGAGCAGGAAAGTATAAAAATAATAACCAGCATAAACCAATTAATAGTTGACTCGACATTAATGAGTCATCAAAAAGGCTGCCACTATTAACTGACATAGACTCAGAAAAAGCCCCTTCACTTAATAGATGATTTAATTCGCTAATATCGTCAATTAAGCCATTCAACAACATGAATACATAAATGCATAATAGCGTTAAAATAGGCAGTAACTTGCCCTCCATTCCTATTGCACGGGCACTCAAACCTAATCCACTAACTGTGGATTGCGATTTAATTTGCTGACAATATTGTAGAGGAAACAGTACACTCAAAAGTTATTACCTTAATGATCCGGAAAAATCAATTAAACCTCCTACTTCATTTCCAAATATATTTGCATGATGTAAATCAACAAACTAGTAAGAAGCAAGGGAATTTTCGGCAGTATAACAAAGTCGTTGAGCGCGACAAGTAGAAAAGACGTTAAGTAATAAATGAATTAATTTTCAATACCAATAAAGCAGTAAAAATTTGTTGCCATCAGGTTCAAATAGCTTTTTATGGCTATGGCTTATTATTAACCATTAATTACATGTCTATCTATCCGATCATCAGTTAAAATAACAAATTATCAACATTGTACTTAAAAACCTTCCCCCGATTAACGAATTTAATTTTCAAGCAGGGTTTCAAGTCATGTTAAGCTTAAATATCAGTCATGATATAAAAATTCCAAAGGCAGTAAAATTAAATGAGTAAAGCGAATATCCAGTGGTTTCCTGGACACATGCACAAAGCACACAAACAAATTCAAGAAGTACTTCCACAAGTTGATATTATTATTGAAGTTGTTGATGCACGTATCCCTTACAGTAGCGAAAACCCACTGATAGCAGCTATTAGAAAGAAAACGCCTTGTATTAAAGTATTAAATAAAGCAGACCTTGCGGACCCAGAAATTACCGCCAGATGGATTGAGTATTTAGAACAAGATCAAGATGTAAAAGCGATTGCCATTACCACTAGCAAACCTGAGCAAGTGCATCAGATCACTAAACTCTGTGAAAAGATGTTACCTAATCGATTAGGGCAAGATAAACAAATTCGAGCCATGATCATGGGTATTCCTAATGTAGGTAAATCCACCATCATTAATATTTTAGCTGATCGTATTATTGCTAAAACGGGTAATGAACCTGCAGTGACTAAAAATCAACAACGTATCCGCTTACCAAGTGGCATTATGCTGTCCGATACTCCAGGGTTTTTATGGCCTAAAATTGAGAATGCAAATTCTGGTTATCGTTTAGCGGTAACGGGAGCGATTAAAGATACTGCTATTGAGTATGAAGATATTGCATATTACGCAGCGGAATATTTAATAAAACACTATTTGCCTCGTTTACAGCAGCGTTATGAGTTTGAGGAAACTCCGCAATCGGACCATGAGTTAATGGAACTGATTGCTAAACGTCGTGGTGCATTGCGCGCAGGTGGGCATTTTGATATCTACAAAGTATCAACAATCCTGTTAAACGAGCTGCGTTCTGGTGCATTAGGTTTATTAAGTTTAGAAATACCTGAAATGGTGGCGGTTGAAAAACTGGAAGTTGAAGTGATCATGGCAGAAAAACTGAAAAAGAAAATTGAAGTTAAAGAAGCAAGAAGAAAAAGATACAAGAAAAATAGATAATATCAATAACTTCTTACTATGCGAATTAACGCTAAAGTGTTTAAGCATGAGATAGGAAAATATAGCTATTAGATAAGTCTTAGATAAACATCACATTGGCTTTTTACATTTTTTATAAACCCTGTAAATAATGCTAATACTAATGTGATGACATTGTTGTAACAATCAATCCTTCCTACCTACCTACCTATTCCTTGTTTTTTATCCACAATATACATAGATATTTTATCGCGCAGATTTTAAATTTATTTATATAACTCCTTTATCAAAAAAAGGTTTATATGCACTCTGCAATATCTGTTATCATTAATAATTGAGCATTAGTATTATTTAATATCTGATATGTAAATCTGCATTGTCAAAAAAGGAATTCTGAGTGCCCATCAATATCAGAGTGTGTATTTGTTTTTTTGCATTGTTTGTTAATACACTGCATGCAAAAGAATTCAAGCAAATAACTTTGCAAGCTTCTTGGTTTGAGCAATTTCAATTTGCTGGCTACTATATGGCCAAAGAAAAAGGCTTTTATAATGAAGTTGGTTTAGCACTGACAATAAAACCTTTTCACATTGAGATACAAAATGAGATCGCTCAATTAGTCACTGATGACAAAGTAGATTTTGCAGTTGGTAAAGAAAACCTCATTTTAGAGCAAGCTCAACATAAAAAAATAATTGCTTTGTATGCCCTTTTTCAATCCAGTCCCTTAGCTATTTTCAGCACTAAAAAATCTCATATTGATACATTCAAAGATTTCCTAGGTAAACGGATCATGACCACCCAGGCCGATGCTCAGCAAGTCTCATTGAAGTCCATGTTGAGTTCACACCATGTGCAAGAATCAGACTTAACTTATTTAACTCATACGCATGATATAAAAGACCTCATCAATAACAAAACTGATTTAATCTCTGGTTATGTATCAAAAACCCCACACGATTTAGAAGCCTTAGGTGTACCCTTTAATACTTTTTCACCACAAGATTATGGTTTTGATTTGTATAGCGATTTTTTGTATACCAGCCAAAATTTTATGGCTAATAATAAACTACAGGCCGAAGCCTTTAGAGCCGCATCTTTAAAAGGCTGGCAATATGCGTTTGATAATATAGATGAAGCCGTTGATATAATATTTGAAAAATACAATGAACAAAACATAAGTAAATCAGCCCTTTTATTTGAAGCAAAAGCACTTAAAAAATTAGCCTACCTCAATACACCAACACTTGGTGTTATTGATGAGAATAAACTAAAAAAGAGCTTTGATTTATATAAGGTACTAGGGGTTGATAAAGGACCGATTGATTTCAGTCAGTTCATTTACGATAAAACGAATCCTTTTTTATTCCTAACCTCGCAGGAAAAAAGCTATTTAAAGAATAAACAAAAGATAACAATATGTATTGATCCTAACTGGTTACCCTATGATGGTTTTGATGAGGCTGGTCAACATATTGGGTTGAATACTGAGTTTCTTGATATCTTTAGAAAGCGCCTACCTATTCCATTAGATATCGTGAAAACTGAATCATGGGCTGAATCGGTAGTTTTTGCCAAACAAAGGAAGTGTGACCTTTTATCACTTGCAGGTGTCACTGAAGAGAGAGAAGAGTTTCTTAATTTTACTTCTCCTTACTTAACTTTTCCCCGAGTATTAGTGACTAAACCAGACCAGCCATTTGTTAACAATTTTACTCTCTTAATAGATAAAAAAATTGGCATGGTTCAAGGCTATGCGCAACAGGATATAATTAAAAACACTTACCCCAATATCATTATAGTAAATGTTAATTCGATAAAAGATGGCCTTAATAAAGTAGCTAACGGCGAACTTTATGGTTTCATTGATGCTTTAGATGCTGTTGGCTATTTTTTACAAGAAGATTTTTTAGGGGAACTAAAAGTAAGTGGGAAATTTGACCAAAAAAGAGAGCTTGGTCTTGGCGTTAGAAATGACCACCCCCTTTTATTAAGTATATTTAACAAACTAATTGATAACTTATCGCAAAAATCAATCAAGAGCATTACCGATAAAAGTGCATCCATTCAATATGTTGATAAATTTAACTATCAATTATTATGGTGGTTATTATTAATTGTATTAGCCATTATTGCGGCCTTTGTATACAGACAGAGTTTATTAAAAGATTTAAATAATAAATTGAATGAAAAAGTTGCAGAAAAAACCAAAGCCTTACAGGAACTAAATGAAAGCTTAGAACTAAAAATAAAACAGCGCACTGAGCAAATCGAACATTCAAAACGTCTATTACAAGATGTTGCTTACAGAGATAATTTAACGGGTGTTTTTAATCGACATTACTTAGATGAAAAGTCGATATGCTTTTTTAAACAAGCCGATATGCTTAATCAACCTCTCTCTCTATTGTTAATTGATATCGATTATTTTAAAAAAGTAAATGATGCTCATGGGCATATTATTGGAGATAAAGTGTTAACTCATTTTGTTAACAATATTAGAAAAACCTTAAGAGCTGATGATTTACTGGTGCGCTATGGCGGAGAAGAATTTATTTTACTGCTACCTAAAGAGGATTTACAACAAAGTTTAATTGTTGCAGAAAAACTACGTCAATATATAGAGTGGCACCCTTATCAATTGGACAAAGAAAATAATTTAATCAATATTACAATCAGCATCGGTGTTGGCCAATATGAAACAGGCGATTCTTTAGAGCAATTCATAGGAAAAGCTGATTCGGCATTATATATCGCCAAGAATAATGGCAGAAATCAAGTTCAAGCAATCATGAAGAAATAAACGACTTAGATTCAAATCAAAAGGTTCTAGGCGGTGGTTGCACACAATAAAACTAATTATATTTTTGCCCCTGTAAATAATACTGGTAACCGCCATATCACTTTCAGAGTTTAAATCGCTTAAAAATAGTTATTATCTAGATATATTAAATGATTTTTTTTAAGCTGTGATCAATGATTTACATTGATATACATTTATCAGCTATATTTATTTTTATATAAAATTTATAAACTATTTTATCTGATATTAGGTCTACTCCCTCACTATCCAGACCATTCAAGTTGTCCCCGAAGCCATCTATTAATAGTAATCTTATATTAGCTACTCAGTTTAAATAGCAAGGATAAAAAAATGACAAACCTTGAACCACAAATAAGCGCTAAAATTTATATAAAAAAATCTACTATTTTTCTCTCAATACAAAAACTTATAAACGCCCAACGTCCTTTGAGCACGCTCAGTTTTCCTAGCCTATTTTTTCTACCAACTTTGTATAATGTGAAACTATGAAATTAAACAATTCAAAGTCACCTCACCTACTGATTAATGATACGGAGCTGTTATTTAAAATGGCTTTCAATCAACCATTTTATTTCATGGCGATACTCTCACCGGAAGGAAATATCTTAGACGTTAATGACTTAGCATTAACATCCAAAGGTTTGAAAAAAGAAGATTATATTGGCAAGCTATTTTGGAAGTCCCCTGCATGGTCTAATTTTCCTGAATGGGAGAGTCGTTGGATGAAACGCTTAGCTAAAGCGTCCAGTCAACAAAAAGCGGTAATAACGGAAGATTATTACCAAATTGCAGATGGCTCTGTTTATTATACTGATGTATCGACAACTGCTATTTATACCCCTAATAACCAACTCTCTGGTTATATGATCCAAGCTATTGATACGACAAAACACAGACAAAAATATAGACAAATAGAAGAAACAACAAAAAAAGATGATACTGACTTAGAGCTGGTTCTAGAACAAAGCAAGGTTGGTAATTGGTCTCTTAATCTTGTTAACCAGAGTTCTCAACGTTCTCTGACACACGACCAAATATTTGGTTACGACTCATTGGTACCCCATTGGACTGCAGATACATTTCTTCAACACGTCATCCCTGAAGAACAAATAGAGGTAACTAACAAACTCCAACAAGCTATTGCAAATAAAATGAATTGGAAAATTGAGTGTCGAATTATTCGAACCGATGGTGAAATTCGTTGGATTTTAGCTTCAGGTGGACATGTGATTGACGCACCAGGTCAATCAAAATTAATGGTCGGAATAGTACAAGATATAACAGATCTAAAAAAAGCAGAGCATGCTAATTTACAACATAGTGCTGAACTACAAAGCATATTTAACGCGCTACCAGATACTTACTTTCGTATACAATCCGATGGAAAAATTCTAGATTATCGTACACAAAATAAAAGCGAGCTGTTTAAAGTACCCGAACAATTTATTGGTAAACGCATGCAAGATATTTTACCAAAAGATACTGGCGCATTATTCCAATCAAAAATAGATGAGATCATGCAGGTCGATAAGGTAGTTACTTTTAATTTTCAATTATCTACTAATAATCAAGTAGCTCACTTGGAAGCTCGACTTAATAGAATTCATTTGCATGACCAACTTGTGTGTGTTGTTCGTAATGTTACAGATCAATATGAATCCAGAGAATCTTTAGAGGTCAGTGAACAACTATTTCGTACTATTTTTGAACAAGCATCGGTTGGCGTTGCATTGGTCAGTTTTGATATCAAAAAGGTCATTCGTATTAATCAACAGTTTTGCGATATGGTTGGCTACAGTAAAGAAGAAATGTCAGATCCTAATATTTTTGAAAAAATCACACACCCTGATGATTTAAAAAGCAATTTAAGTAAACGAAATAAAGTATTAAGAGGCAAAAAACGATCAACAACAATGGATAAACGTTATATTCACAAAGATGGGCATATCGTTTGGGTTGAGCTAACCATTTCCCCGACTCGTAAAGTCGGCAACCTACCTAAAACTATTATTGTCGTTGCTCAGGATATTAGCCAACGTAAAAAAGCAGAAGAAAGATTACTACTATCCTCTAAAGTATTTAGTGATACTAATGAAGGTATTGTCATTACAGATGCTCAGCAACTTATTGTGGATGTTAATCCAGCCTTCGTTAGAATAACAGGCTTTAGCAAACAGGAAGTTATGGGTAAACTGCCCAGCTTCTTAGGGTCTGGTAAGCAAAGCCCGCAGTTTTATGAAGAGATGTGGTCATCAATTAAAACCCACGGGCATTGGCAAGGCGAAGTTTGGAACAGAACAAAACAAGGAGAACTCTATGCTGAACTGCTCAATATCTCATCACTAACCAATCAACAAAATCGAGTCACTCACTACATAGGTGTATTTTCCGATATTACCAGCATTAAGCAACAACAAGAAAAACTTAACCTGATGGCGCACTATGATGTACTGACTAAATTACCTAATAGAGCTTTATTTATAGATCGTTTTCATCAATCTATTGCCCATAGTATTCGTACAGGCCATCAACTAGCGGTGTGCTTCCTAGATTTAGATAATTTCAAACCTGTAAATGATACCTATGGTCACGAAGCGGGTGACCATTTATTAATTGAAGTATCAGAACGTATTATTGGTTGCATCCGAGAAGAAGACACGGTTTCCCGCCAAGGTGGTGATGAGTTTGCCATCTTATTGAATGATATTAAATCGCCTTCACAATATGAAGCAACCGTCAAACGCATTCATAAAGCGTTAGCCATACCTTATATAATTGATGATATTGAGCATCATCTTACTGTCTCTAGTGGTGTTACCCTTTATCCATCAGATAATGCTGATATAGATACTCTATTACGTCATGCTGACCATGCAATGTACCAATCTAAATTAGCGGGTAAAAATCGCTCTCAATTATATAGTCCAGATTCAGACCAACGTATAATTCAACACAACCTTCAATTAGAAGAAATTAATCGCGCTTTAATCAATAATGAATTTCAATTGTACTATCAACCGAAAGTTAATATGGCAACAGGTGAGGTGTTTGGAGCCGAAGCCTTAATTCGCTGGCTTCACCCAGAAAGAGGCATGATACCACCACTAGATTTCTTACCATTTATCGACGGAACATCATTAGAAATTAAGATTGGAGAATGGGTTATCAATGAGGCCCTGCAACAACTTGAAAACTGGCAGCTGCAAGGTATTGAACTTGAAGTGAGTATCAATATTGCTTCTTATCACCTGCTCTCTTCCTCTTTTTTTATTGTGCTTGAACAGTGCTTAGCTGAACACCCTGCAATTAAACCTCAATGTTTGCAATTAGAAATTTTGGAAAGCTCTACTTTAGGTGATCTCAAAACAATTACTCATATTATCAAGGAGTGTCAAACGCTGTTAGGTGTCAGTTTTGCTTTGGATGATTTTGGCACAGGTTACTCATCATTAACTCATTTAAGAAGTTTACCTGCGGAAACGATTAAGATTGATCAAAGTTTCGTCAGAGACATGCTAGATGATCCAAGTGATTACTCAATTATTGATGGTGTTATTTCATTAACAAAATCATTTAATCGTAATGTTATTGCTGAAGGCGTTGAAACTAATGAGCATGGATTGATGCTGTTATTGATGGGATGCCAACAAGCTCAAGGTTATGGAATAGCGAAACCGATGTCAGCACCAGCCCTGTCGAAATGGTTAAGTGACTATATTCCTAACCAAACCTGGATCACTTGCAGTAAAAAAGAGCACAATAATAAACAAAAAAATCTGAAAATATTTAAGCTAATTACCACACAGTGGAAAGATAAACTAAGAAAACAGATTTTATTACCCCCGAATAACAAAATAGTTTGGCCAATACTTGATAATCAACTATGTCATTGTGGTAACTGGACTTTCCTAAGGAAACAAGAGCAGTTATTTACAGAAGAAGAGATGCAACAGATTGAAAATGCTCATGACAAAATACATAAAATAGCTTATTCGTTACAGCTTAAATACCAAGCCGGAGAACTAGAATCAGCACGCGCTGACTTAGCTGAGCTTGATTTGGCTTTTATTGAAATGAACAACACAATTGGCCTATAGGAAATATTAGTTAACCTTTACGTTATGACTAATATTGGTTGGCAACGGCTACATATATCCTGACTAGAGGTAGAAATAGAAATAGAAATAGAAATAGCCGATATCTTATTTTTAGATTTTCAATAAAAAAGATTTATGCCGCCGGTAATCTCAACTAAATTAGAATCACTTTACATAAGTGACACTCGGCTATACAAATACGGAATAAAATCAATATATCAATATATCAATATATCAATATGATGAAATTGAATCTATTGATAGGCTAGCCGAGGCAGTGATGACTAATTTTAATAGGCCACTATACTTTGGTAATTTAACCTAATTTCCTTGATATAATGCTAAAAAGTACCAGTAAACGATTAAGTAATATCCATTTCATATTCAATTACATAAAGAGATCAAACTCTATGATTTTAATCGTTCATTGCATTATTTTACTTGGCTATGCCATATAAAGGCGCTAGATTGTTTGTTAAGAATAGTTATATTTTCATGTTCATCACTTGCTCTTCCCGCAAGCCCATAACAAACATGCAAAGGTAATAAATGTTCTTCTCGTGGATGACAATAGCGAGCATGTGGAGCCTGAACCCAGTTTGTCATTCTTTCATTACGATCATCTTCGCGAATATTTTTGTCGCTCAATGTTATACTTAACCAATCTTCAAACTGTTGATTTTTTAATTGGTTATCAGCCGTATTAGGTGCAAAGAATGCTTTCATATTATGAAATGAGAAGCCTGACCCTATCACTAGTAAATTATCATAATCAAGTAACTGTAGTGCTTTTCCAATGGCTAGATGCAGTGCAGGATCTAGACTATTCACTAATGAAAGCTGAATAACAGGAATATCAGCAGCGGGATACATTAACGTCAATGGAACATAGACACCGTGGTCATAACCTCTTTTATATTCAAGTTTAGCTGGTATGCCAGATTGCTTTAATACCTGCTGTACTTGTTTTGCAAGCTCAGGTTCTCCTGGGCTTGGATATTTCACTTCATATGCTGGGGCAGGAAAGCCGTAGTAATCGTAGAGCAATTCAGGGTTTGAGTGCGCAGTGATCATCACCTGTTCAGTTTCCCAATGCGCACTAATCAATAAAATAGCACTTGGTTTAGATATTTTTTGGGGTAGCGATTTTAAATAAGACACCATTTCAGCATGTGCAGGGTCATCAAACAATGGCATAGGGCCACCACCATGAGAAATAAAAGCGATATTTACGTTCTTCATATTAACTCCAAAACAATAAATTAGGTTTAAGATGTCCAATTGAGCACTAGCTAGCTACAGAGTCCAACACTGGTAAAGCTCGCTAAGCGAAAATATCAAGTGTTTAAGTAGACTGATAAAAGTCTAAAAGTAGCTCAAAACTTACTAATAATTCATTGTCGCGCACTGAGTCGCAACAATGAATTACGTAAGAAAGAATAAAGTAAGAAAGAGGGAATAATTAAATTATTTACTCTGCTTTTTACTATTCAATTCAAGTAAGAAGTGATCAAGACTATAACTACCACCACCTTGTACAGCGATAGCAACCAATACAACTAAAAGTGTTAATGCATATTCATACCCATTATTAGCCATAAATAAACCATTATTAATGTGTACGGAGAATATAGCGACGACCATAGTGAAAGCCGCAACCACTGCCGCAGGACGAGTTAACAAACCTAATAGAATGGCTAATCCACCAAAGAACTCTGCACTTCCAGCAAGTAATGCCATTAGGTAACCTGGAGTCATTCCTATACTTGCCATCCACTGTCCAGTCCCCTCTAGTCCATAGCCCCCAAACCACGCAAACAATTTTTGCGCACCATGAGCAGCTAAAATAAGACCAATTGGCGCACGTAGTATTAATGCAGCAACGCCTGCTTTAGATGACAGTACTTTGTTTAACAATGATGATTTCATGGGTTGTTCCTTGATAAAGTTAATAATTAATAGTGTTGCCCCTGTTGTGGGATGTATGTACTTTACTATCAACAAAATAAAAGAGTAACATGTATAATAACGAATAATTAACAACAAAATGTTGTTAATTGAGTTTTTAAGATTTAATTTGTAATAAATAAATTAGTTATGCTGATTAAATAAAAAAATCAAATGAATAACTTAAATAGAAAAGTTGAATAGATAGTTAATTAAAAAATAAAATAAGTCAGCTAAAGGAACAAGTAAAATGGATAGAATTGATGCGATGCGGGCTTTTGTATCCGTTGTTATAGAAGGTAGTTTCAGTAATGCGGCAACAACTTTGCAATTATCACCACAGCTTGTCAGTAAGTATGTTTCTAAACTTGAAGAGCGATTAGATGTGCGCTTATTACACAGAACCACACGTAAAGTCAGTTTAACCGAGGCGGGGACCCATTATTTTCAGCATGCACAACAAATATTGTTAAGCATTGATGAAATGGATTCTCAGTTAGGAGGATTACAACAAACTCCTAAAGGCACACTTCGTATCAATGCACCTGTCTCTTTTGCTTTAAGGCACATGGCTAAATTAATTGCCGATTTTCAAATGCAATATCCGTTAGTGAATGTCGATTTACAGCTAAACGATCGTAAAGTAGATATCGTTGAAGAAGGTGTTGATATTGCATTACGTATTGGACGTCTTAAAAGCTCATCTTTAATTGCAAAATATCTCACCCCTATTCGTCTTATATTATGTGCATCTCCTGAATATCTGCAAGAAAATGGCGTACCAAGCCACCCTGAAGCGCTCAAACATCATCGCTATCTCCACTACAGTTATATGGACATCGAAGGAAAAGGGGACGTTTATCAATGGTTAAAAGCTAAAAATACTAATGACCTTGGTGCATTCCATAGTAATAATGGAGACGTATTAACGGAAGCTGCTATAGCAGGTGCAGGATTAATATTACAACCCACTTTTATAGTGCATGAGGCGCTTGAAAAAGGTCAATTAATACCAGTATTACCTGATTTCGAGCCTGAGCAAGTGGGGTTATATGCGGTCTATGCTAATAGAAAACTATTACCTAACAAAGTTCGATGCTTTATTGATTTTATCGAGCACTATTACGGTTCACCGCCCTACTGGGATCAAGCGATAAGTAAATAAGCCTAAAGATTATTGTTATCGTACTCGCTAGTTGCTATTTTTTGCGATAGTATTTTCGCCTATTCCAAATAAGCATTGATAATTTATTGTTTAAATATTAGGTCCCTTTATTTTATGTTACTTGAAGGCATTGAAACGTTGTTAATGCTCAGCCATGAAAAAACCATGAGCAGAGTAGGTAGTCAGCTTTATATTAGCCAGTCTGCGGTAAGCAAACGTATCGCATTATTAGAAAAGAAATTAGGTAAAAAGTTGATTGCCCCTGATGGGCGGCATGTACGCTTAACGCCTGCAGCGAATGAGTTGATCGCTAGCATTGGGCCTACATTTCAAGAATTACAGGGACGTATTTACGAACAACATACGTTAAAAGATGAAACAATTATTTCCCTTGCTTGCTCGGAAACCTTAGTCGCAGGATACCTTGCCAGTATCATGGGGGATTATTGTCAACAGGATGCCGCTATTCGTATTAGCACCCACCATACCCCAAGGATTATTGAACGCGTGCAATCGGGTAAAGCGACGATCGGCTTTTGTGCTGGTCAGATCCCAGCACATCACGGACTAAAAATGATTTGTCTATGGCAAGAGCCTTTTGTATTGGTCAGCGAATCCGCATTATTAACACTGCCTAAGCAAATATTAACCAATGACCTATCGAACCCAGCTAACCGTTACCAGTTAGATATATTAACGACACTAGGTATTGAGCCACTAATGCAAATGGACTCTTATACCGCTTCAGCGCAACTTGCACTCGGCGGTATAGCGCCTGCATTAGTGCCACTTTCTATTGTAAAAACCATGAAAATACAAGCTAAACACTGTTTTACCTTTGAACAGTTAAGGCCTTTATATCGCCCAATTCACATCTGCTTACGGCCCAACAATTATCAGAACCAAAGAGTTAAAACATTGATAAAAGCCATAACGAGTGCTGTTCCCATAACAACTTAATAGCCATGGTCATCGACATAATGATCACTAATGGTCGAATGATTTTTTGACCATTACCTAACACCACTCTTGCACCTAAACGCGCGCCAAAAAAGCCGCCTATGGCCATCAATAATCCCAACTCCCATATTGGTAACCCTGCAATTATAAAAAACAGCAACGCTGCTATATTTGAGGTGAAATTTAACACTTTGGTGCGCGCTGTTGCTGCTATCAAGCCATAACGCCCTAGTGCAACAAAACAGACCGTAAAAATAGATCCCGTACCTGGACCTAAAAATCCATCATAAAACCCCACACTTCCACCAATCACAAAAGCAAAGGCAGTTTCTGACAGTTTCGGTTTATCGTCAGGATGTGGCGTGATTGAAGAAGAGAAAAGAAAGTAACTTGAAATCGCAATCAGTATAATTGGAATAATACTCAATAATAAATCAGCTTTTACATGTTGTACGATTTCAGCCCCTATTGCGGCGCCGACAAAGGTACATAAAATAGGTAAACGCATCGGTTTTAACTGCACAATACCATTACGAACAAAATATAAACTTGCGGAGAAACTACCAAAAGAGCTTTGTAGTTTATTCGTTGCTAATGCTTGTGCAGGTGGAATACCCGCAGCGAGTAAAGCAGGAACGGTCAACAATCCCCCACCACCAGCCATTGCATCGATAAATCCGGCTAATGTTGCAACAGCAACGAGAAACGCCATGACCTCTAGTGAAATTTCCATACTTTTCCTTATCATTATTAAGGCCGCGACTATAACACTGAGCAGCTAGTTAGATGAGCAAAAGCATGGAAATTAATGTATTCCTATTTTTCATAGGAGATGGTGACAGTAACTAGCACTGTTCACCATCTTTCAGAGAAGCCTAATAAACTGGCTATTGGATTGACTAAATAGGTTGACTAATGAATGGAGGGTTATGCCATCATAAACAGAGGAATATGAGTGTTGCGTAATAATTTTTGCGTTACGCCACCAAACATTTGCTTATGTAACTTCTGATGTACAAGTGCACCTGCGACAATGAGATCAGCCTCTTGATCCAGCGCCTCTTTTAATATATTGCGCGGTGTATTTAAGCGGCTGGTAGAAAAAGACCCACATTAGCTTACCAAAGCTATTTGGGATCCTGGGTGGCATAGGATTAATTGTAGGACCGATTGGCTTACTCTCGATCAAATATCGAGCACCCAATGAAATGAAAGGAAAAACCAATAAAGGCATGGATGTGAGTTTTCTCGCATTACTTTTATTGACTAGTATTTCTGGGCTTTTACTGATGTTAGTAAAGGATACACAATGGGTAGGTTTGGTATTAAGCTTACATTTAGGTATTGTCATGACATTTTTTCTTTCCATGCCCTATGGTAAATTTATTCATGGTTTTTATCGTTTAATTGCATTGGTTGTTTTTGCTATTGAAAAAGAAAAGCACCAAGCAATAGCAGGTGTTGAAACAATTAATGTGGTTAATATTGATACATAACCCTCTACTGAAGTAATAATGAAGAAATCAGCCCTGAAGGAGGTCATACTTAGAAAAAATTTTAAATTAATCAACTAAATAAATCTGAAGAAAAGCTAGTCAGCCTATTAACTTGAGCATTAATAGGCTGTCAGAAATATGTTAAGTTATGACTTATACGACTGCAGTAATAAGCACAGCATAATAAGGACAACACCAGCCCACCCTAATACAGAAATTGATTCTCCGACCACAACCACTGCAAATACAGCAGCAACGGCAGGTTCAAACAAAGTCAACAAAGTGGCTTTGCTCGCATGAATAGTGTTAAGCCCATATCCAAAGCAAATATAACCGATAAACATAGGTATTACTGCGATATAAAGCACCACCGCAGTATTGATGGGTGTCGCAAACAGATCATTGCTATTCAATAATAAAATAGGGAGAAGCAGTACCGCACCAATACCAAAGATGCTACCCATTGCTGATTTCGAACTTATTCCGCGATTAATCAATGCTTTTGCGGCCCATGAATAAAGTGCATAAGTGAGACCTGCAATAAAACCAAGGGCGATACCAATCACTTTGCTTGAATCATCAAGGGTCTGTTCAGTCAGGTTTGTTTCTGAACTAGCTAACAATACAATGCCAACAGACCCGATAAATAAACTCAGTACCCAACGACGGTCGATGTTATTTTTTTTGCTAAAAAGACACTCAATTAAGGCGACAAAAAAAGGAGCACTAGCGATTGAGATAACCGTGCCTATTGCGACACCCGATAAGCGCATTGAACTATAAAAGGCTAATGGGTAAACGGCTAAGGCAATAGCCCCTATGCAAAGTAGTTTACCTTCTTTTAGCAGGCACTTTGCATCATGTCGTAGATTTTTCGCACCAACAATAGCTAACATTAAACCACCGACGCCCATAGAAAAGGATCCGATGGCTAGTGGATTCACGGTAGATGCAAACGATGCAGCCGTGCCTGTTGTGCCCCATAATAAAGAAGCAAATAAGATAGCTGATACACCGTATGTTTCTGACTTATTAGTTATGCTTAACTTGCTCATGTTGATCCTTTAGACGATTAATGAGTCGAAGTATAAATCTACCGCTAACAGATTAGTTTGCAGAAAAGACGCTTATATTGTTTTATCAGACTACATTTTTCAAGACTGTTTTTATAGCGTTAGGTTTTATAAGACTAGGCTTTATGAAGTTAGATTTACAGGTGAATCTATGCATTGAACTTATTAACGTCTTAATTGGCGAGGTGACAAACCAAAAAAGTGTGAAAAGCGGCGACTAAAAGCAGAGATATCTCCATATCCTACTTGTTCCGATATCAGCTGCACTGGTGCATCGGTATGCGTTAATAATGCCTTTGCCTTTTCCATTCTTTGAATCGTTATATATTGCAGCACACTTTGACCCATCGACTGCTTAAATATTTTCTTAAATTGTGTTGGGCTCAAGCAAGCGATGTCGGCTAACCCATTAATAGTGAATGTTAATGATAGGTCATCGGATATATGCTGAATTACGGATCTCACCCTAGAGTCTATTTGTTCGCCCACTCTTTGTTGCTGCAACAGTTGAAAAAACATCTGCTGCATCAAGCTTTCAATCGAACTATCGACTTTGTGTTGTAATTGTTTTTCAATAAAAAAGAGATAACTTCTAAGTGGCGAAGAGACAGAGAAAACAACAGAGTCCATGTTTAATAAATTATCAGGTAATAGATTAAGGTCTGCGACAATAAATCGAGCTTCTTCATTGGCTCTGAATAAGTGAAAGGTATCGGATTGGATCACAACACACTCTCCAACGGAGACTTTACCTTGGTATCCTTCAAGCTCGATAATAATAGTGCCTAATATCGGCAAAACTAGCTGGTGATAACAGTGCACATGCCCTCTTCGCTGCTTGCTATATGCTCTTATGCTTAAATTATCTTGCATCGCAGTGCCCCTCATTAAATATTGCCGTGTTTATTAGCTATTTATTATCAGACAATTACCATAATATCGAAGAATTTCACAATGATATTAAACCTTTAGCGAGATTTTGTGGCAGCTCTTTTTGTTTTTGTGGTTTTACTAGCACTAGCACTTTTTTTAGCAGCTGGTTTTCTTTTAGCAAATGACTTTTTAAACCCAGCAGGGCTTGCAGGCAGGTTGACTAATGCTTGTGGGCCATCAGCAATCGCTTTTTTGATAATATCACCAAGCTGTTCTTGTAATGGAGAGACAAACCCCAGATAACTTTGTTGCTTTTGACTAATTGCATTTAACTGCATTTCCCACAAAGCAGTCATATCTGGCAAGGTTAATTTGTCAGGAAGACTCTCAATTAATTTTCTACCAACCTCTGTTGCTTGAATCGTTTTACCAATGCGCTGTAAAAATTGACGCTTAAACAACAACTCGATAATGCCAGCTCTAGTCGCTTCAGTGCCTAAACCATCGGTTTCTTTAAGTACTTTTTTTAGCTCAGCATCCTTAACAAAACGTGCAATATTGCTCATCGCAGCGAGTAAGGTTGCATCAGTAAAGTGTGCTGGAGGTTGTGTATTTTTATCAATCACTTCACCACGCTCACAATATAATATCTGGCCTTTTTTTAATGTCGGTAAAAAGCTTTCAGTTTCTTTTTGAGGAAACAAAACTTTCCAACCGTCACTTTGCTTTGACTTCGCTTTACTGATGAACAGCCCTTTATTTATTTCAATTTCAGCAATACATTCTGCATAACAATAATCATCATAAAACTGACTAAGGTACTGACGAGCAACCAATTGATAAATATTTTTAGCAACAATATCTAATGAACTAGTGGATTTTTTAGTATCTGTCGGAATAATCGCGTGGTGCGCATCAACCTTACTGTCATTCCAAGCACGGCCTTTAATTGATAAGTTAGCACCCTGCACCGCTTGTTGCATTTGCGGTTCGTTGCTAGCAATTGCCTGTGTAACAAACTTAGCTTGTTGATGATGATTACGCGGTAAATAACGGGAATCTGAACGTGGATAGGTAATTAGTTTATATCGCTCATAAAGAGCTTGGGCGGCATCTAATACTTGTTGTGCGCTGTAGCCAAAACGTTTAGCGGCATCAATTTGTAGCCCAGATAAATTATAAGGTAAAGGTGCAACCTGCTTTTTATTTTTATTAATAAAGCTAATAACAGTGGCGGGTTGATCTGTAATACGTGCGGCAACATTTTCAGCTAAGGCTTTAACTAGCACTCGCCCTTCTGAGTCCTGATAAGGAGCGCAGGCTTCACTAGGGTGCCATTTAGCGGTAAAAGGTTGTTGAGTACTTTTATCTTGATTAACATTTAAATGCGCTAGTACTTCATAAAATGGTTTACTAACAAACTGCTCGATTTCATGGTCACGCCTTGCTACTAATCCTAATAAAGGTGTTTGTACTCGACCAACTGAAATAACGCCTTTATAGCCTGATTTTTGAGCTAATAAAGTATAAGCCCGTGTCAGGTTTAAACCGTATAACCAATCCGCACGTGTTCTCGCTAAAGCAGAGGTTGAAAGTGGAATAAAATCTTGATTTGAGCGTAAATTTTGAATTGAACGTTTCACTGCATTAACCGTTAAATCACTTATTAAACAACGCTCGACTTGTTTTAATTTTTTCCCCTTAACACCGCTGAAATGAATCACTTCATCAACCAAAAGTTGCCCTTCGCGGTCGGGGTCACCAACATGGACAAGTTGATCCGCTTGTTTAATCAGTTTTTTCAAAATCGTTAATTGCTTGCTGGTGTTGGCAACAGACTTCAACTTCCACTGAACGGGAATGATAGGTAAGTGTTCAAACTTCCATTGCTTAAAAGCGGGATCATAAGCTTCTGGGTCAACTTGCGTTAATAAATGGCCGATACACCAACTGACCACGTCGCCATTTCCGGCATAAATACAACCATCGGCTTTTCGGTGTGGTTTAGGTAATGCGTCTGCAACGGCACGCCCTAAACTTGGTTTTTCAGCAATATATAGTTTCAACGCACACTCCAACTGTTTTTATAGACAGTATTTTATCTACTGCCATAATTCAAGTATTGGACGCTTTTATTTGCAACTATGTTCACAATTGCTTGACTAATAAACAATACTTTTGACTATGTGTCTTTTATAATATTGGTATTACTTTGCATTATTGTCATATGCTTACCTTAATAGAACGCCAGATTGATTAAATGTCATTGTTTTGAAAGAACCCAACAGATTTATAAAATCATTGAAATAGTACATTTGATAAAGAATTTAACGAGAGAACCAAATATGAAACTAACCAAAAAAGTAACATCATCATTATGTCTATGTAGTGTGCTATTTGTTGTGGCCTGTAATGCCGATGAAATCAACCAAGATTCTCCAATAACAGTGGTTGACGCACCATTAAGCACCAAACAGGTAAGCCAAGCAAAAGCAACGGTGGACACTGTGATTAACGCAGATACGCTATATAAAACTTCAGCAGCCAAAAAAACTGAGTCTACTAAATCTTGGGACGAAGTTAAAAAATCCAGCGAAGAAGTTTGGGAAAAAAGTAAAAAAATCAGCCAAGATGCGATAGAAGCAGGAAAAGATACCACCACTGGTGCTTGGAAAGAAGGCACAGAATCCAGCAAAAAAATGTGGGAAAGTAGCAAAGAAAAAAGCAAAGAACTTTGGGAAAGTAGTAAAAAATCTAGCCAAGAAATTTGGGATAAAAGCAAAGAAACTAGCGAAGAACTTTGGAAGGATGGCAAACAATCAAGTAAAGAGTTATGGCAAGAAGGTAGTGAGAAATTAGATAAAATATTTGAAGAGTCAAATGAACCAACTAAAGAAGATGCTTTTGATAAAGCAAACCAAGCTTTTGAACCTGATGAAATTTAGCGATGTCAAAATTTTCAAAATTTAATTATGTAATGATTTAACTATGTCATGATTTAACTATGCTAAATTTAACTATGTAAAAAATTAAATAAGCCAAAAAATGACACAAGAAACATATAGCATGCCCCTCTGCTTATTCGTTTGATAAGTGCAATAAAGATGCATTAAATTAATGCATCTTTATGAGGAACAAAACATAAAAATTAAATTACAGTGCTAGCACCTATATCATTAACTAACAGTGTAACTAAATCTCTTAGTTTGGCATCGATTTCTGTATTCTTTACCGAACGAGTTTCAATATTATAGTTATCAAAAAAGTTTGGCATAGACAGCGAACCTTTTAGATCAGCCGCAAAATAAGGAGCAGAACCAACCGCCGAGGCCAATACCGATGCTGCACCGCCTGGACCAGGAGAAGCTGACAACATTAACATCGGTTTATTTTGATACACTTTAATATCGATACGTGAGGTCCAGTCGAAAAGGTTTTTATAAGCCGCCGTGAATGACCCGTTATGCTCTGCATAAGAAATGACAATCGCGTCAGCTTCGGTAATTTTATCGTAAAAGTCCTGTGCCTGTTGTGGCTTTCCTAACTCTACTTCTCGTTGAATACTGTAAATTGGCATTTCAAAATCATTAAGATCCAATAATTCTACTTCAGCTCCTTCTATTAAATGTGCGGTGTAGTTTGCTAACTTCCGATTCATTGAGTTTTTTGAATTACTGGCTGCCAATGCTAATACTTTCATGCGGAATCCCTTACTGATGATCACTTTTTAAATGAGGATAAGAATTAAAACACACCGAAAACGATTCTATTAATGGAATACGATAAGGTATATTAATTTTGTTAATTAATTGTTCTTTCATATATAACTAACTGATTTTTGCCTAACAATATTAGGCCATATTCAGCGCTAAATTGGTATGGCTGATCGATATTAATTACTATCGGGTTTAGTGACATCACTAACAGAATCATATGAATAGTAAGAAAATGAACAAAGCAGCTTGGTTAAATGTGGTGGAATAGCTTAATACCTTAGAATGGCAGTTGTAAAATCAATTGAATTCTAAATTAGCATAATAAGTGTAGAAAAATAAATGTAAAAAAAAGGCTAATGTTTCCATCAACCCTTTTTAACAGATAAAACGATAATTTGCCCTGTACTTTGACTTAAGCTAAATCACTAAATTAATATTTAATGAATCTAACTTTTTGTAAGTAAGTTACAAAGCAAAATTCTTAATTTATCTATAAAAATATATTAACTATCTAAGTAATCTAAGTCGTCGTAATCATCACCTAATAGTTCTTTTAAACGTCTTCTTTCTTTTAATTCTTCAATACTACGGCGAACTTTGCCTCTTTTTCTATCGTTTAATAATGCTTGTTTTTTCTTCATCGATGCATTGTTTTCATCCCAATCATCTTCAGGAAAAAAATCAGTGATATCTTGAGTCTCATCTTCAGTTTGTAGAGAGTTTCTATTTGAGTGTGCCATTTTAATTCTCCAATCATGACAGTATTGCTATGCCGTTATAGGCTTATTTATAACTACAAAAAACTAATTTTAAATATTAAGTACGGGAGACTTTTATCTACGATTAAATAAAAAACCATACCTAGTCTTTTTAACTCATTATTTAAAATAATTCGATAAAAATTTACATAAAAAACAAGATTAAAAAGCACTTTCTATAAAATATGAGATTAAATAGCCATTTTCGTGATGATTTAGTCGATTTAATGATAAAAAAACATTGACGATAATAATTATCACTCTATTTTTCATCAATTGGATAATATACAACAGCTTCATAAGCAGTTACATTAAGGGTCTTTTTCAAGACATAAAAGGGTGAATATGCAGTTTTCAACGTTAGGCAGCAGTGGTGAATCAGTTTCTCGAATTTGTTTAGGAAGCATGACCTGGGGGTTGCAGAATAATCAACAAGATGCAGACCAGCAAATAGACTATGCATTAACGCAGGGTATTAATTTCATCGATACCGCTGAAATGTACGCAGTACCTCCTTCTGCTGATACATATGGAAAAACAGAATCAATCATTGGACATTATTTACATAATAATGCCAGTCAACGTAAAGATATTATTTTAGCCTCTAAAATTGCCGGATCAGGGCTACCTTGGGTAAGAAACGGCGGCGACATAACAGGTGAAGCAGTGATTAGTTCAGTAGAAGCTTCTTTAAAACGCTTACAAACGGATTACATTGACCTTTACCAATTACATTGGCCAAATCGCCAGTCTCCTCATTTTGGACGTCATACACCTAATACGTTTAAATTCTCTGATAGTAAGACAGCACAACAAACAGATTCGATGCTCGATATACTTCAAGGTTTAGATAAGTGTGTTAAAGCTGGGAAAATAAGATACTGCGGTTTATCAGACGATACACCTTGGGGCATTAATAGCTTCTTAAAACTTAGTGAACAGCATAACTTACCGCGTATGGTATCGATTCAAAATGAGTTTAATTTATTACATACCAAAGATTGGCCATATTTAATTGAAAACTGTGTGCATGAAGATATTGCGTACTTACCTTGGTCACCATTAGCAACGGGTATGCTAAGTGGTAAGTATTTAGATGGGCAATGCCCAGCAGGGAGTCGTTGGAGCATTAAGCAGCGTAATGGTTTATTTAGAGATACGCCTGAAAGTGAAGCAGCAGTAAAAGCTTATCAAGATATCGCCCATCAGAATGGCATTACCACAGCACAATTGGCCTTGAAATGGTGCGACCAAATAGATGGAGTGACTTCGACCATTATTGGCGCAACTAAAATGACGCAATTAAAAGAGAATATCGAGGCATTTAAAGCGCCTTTATCTGAACAAGCGTTAAGTGATATCAATACGATATTTAAAAAGTACCCAGCGCCTTATTAACAATGACTCAAACGATCATCTGTAGCAACTGGTAAGTGAGAGTAAATAACCTATTAGCTTATTAAGCTATTAATTTATCAACTGATGAGCCATACCTAAATCAAGTGCCGAAGCTTCCAGTAAACACTTCGGCGCTTTTATTATTTCACTTTCTACTGTATTTAAGCATTGCCGGGAACAACACCTCCTACTTTCGATACTTAACCTTGACACTTAGTCTTGATAACTTTTGTCTAAAGCACAAACTAACTGGCTTAATAGCAGTCCCCTCCATCTCTAAAATAGAGACATTTGATCCGACGTGATCATATTAAAATCTTTACCTAATACAGGCAAAATTGCCTCCGCAATAGGTTTTAGTTGTTTATCAATATACTGCTGATAATCAATATCAGAATGACAATACTCTTGTGGCTCTGGCCCATTTACTGTTAATAAATAACCAATGCGCCCCCGTTGCTGATAGCGAAGTGGTAACCCCAACGCTGCATTTTGTTGATCTGCTAACCGTGCGGCACGTACTTGCGGGGGAATGTTTTTAATATAATCAGCCAAAGGACGGCGCAACCTTTTATGATAGACGAGCTTATCATCTAATAAACCTTGTTTTAGTTGCTCAATGGTATCAGTGATATATGCTTCCACCGGTAACTCGGCAAATATTTTTTGATATAACGTTTTCTGAAATGTTTGTGCTAATTCAGTCCAATCTGAGCGTACGGTTTCCAATCCTTTAAATACCATTTTTTCACCGCTTTCTGTGGCGGTTAACCCTGCATAGCGTTTCTTAGAGCCGGTATCTTGGCCACGTAAAGTTGGCATAAAAAATTTAGAAAAAGCCGTTTCAAACTCAATCTCTAAAAAGCAGTCAAGGTCAAAGTCCTGCCGTAATAAATCTGCCCAATACTGATTAATGTCTAAGGCTAATTGTTGACCTATTTCATTCGCTTGTTGTAAATTATTACAATCTTTAAGATAAACAAAAGTTGAATCAGTATCCCCATAGATGACTTTTTGCCCTTTGTTTTCAATAAAGCGCGCAGTTTGTTGCATAATTTGATGGCCGCGCAAGGTGATTGAACTGGCTAAGCGCGTATCATGAAACCGACACCCTGCAGATCCTAATACCCCATACATACTGTTCATAATAATTTTTATTGCATGCTGAAATGCATTATTTTTTTCTTTTTTGGCTTGCTCTCGCGCGCTGGTTAATGTATTTAATAAACTAGGTAAATGGTGTTCAGTTCGGCTAAACCTTGCCCCTCTAAACCCTGGAATAGTTTCTTCTTCAGGCGCTAATAAACCTTCAATCATGCCCATTGGATCAATTTTAAAGCTGCGAATGATATTTGGATAAAGCGATTTAAAATCAAGTACTAACACCCACTCATACAAACCTGGAATCGAATCCATCACAAACCCGCCGGGAGAATGTTGTGCTTGAACATCTCCTAGATTAGGTGCGATATAACCGCTACGGTGTAATAATGGTAAATATAAATTAGTAAAGGCGGCAACTGATGCTCCCCTTCTATCTAAAGCGAGCCCTGTTAATCGTGCTCGTTGGATCGTATATTCTGCGAGTTGTTTATCTTCAAAAATACGCTCAACTAATAAACAGTCCTGCAAGTTGTAACGTGCAAGTGTGACAGGCTCCTGCTCAAATTGGCGTTTAATCTCTAACCCTTTATCACTATTGGTTTCAATTAACTTACCTTCACCAAATAAACTCTGGCTGACAAATTCCAAGCTATAGCTTTCAAAATGTAAACTGGCATTCTTTAATGCGTCGATACCATCTAACACCACGCGTCCGTTTAGTATGACGGAGCCACTATCGGGATCGTCTCTATGTGTTAACCATTTTAAGGCACTACCATCTCGACCAATGGTTAATGGGACATTAAGAATTTGAGCACGTTGTGCTAATAAACGCATATCAAAGTTCGCAACTGCCCAACCGATGATCGCATCGGGATCATATTGTTCAAACCAAGCAATTAATTGCAATAATAATGACCGTTCATCTTTAACCCAAATAATATTAATATCGTTAGCAGATTGGGGCCTTCCTATCATCAATACCGTATGGTGTGCTTGCTTTTTGTCACCGACATTATGCATACTCAATGCGATACTATATAGTTCACTTTGAGGGCTACATTCCACATCGAGTGACACCATCTTTAAAGTTACATTGGCGCTAATGGCATCGGGATTAATTTCATTAGATAAAGTTGCTTGCTGGCATGACCAATACTTGCCCAACCATTCAATTTGACCAGAAACTTTCACCAAGCCATAAATGAAGCGCTCCATTAAAAATCGGTCGCTGAGTTTAATATCTCCTTCATAGGTGGCAATACTTTGTTGCATTAACGCTAATTGGCACCATTTATGAAGTTGTTGTTTAAAGGTGTAAATAGCACATACTTTTTTGCCATTAAAGGTTTTAATATCAAGCGGACGAATAAAATTAGGTTGACAGTTTTCTTGTTTCCAAACTTGCTCCGCTTGCTCAAGTTGTTCCTGTTCAATTAAAAACACATAACGTTGTTGTGGTACTACAAGTCTGCAAGGACCGCGGTCGGTGCTTAACCAAAAAATAAGATCAACACCATTCGCTGTCTCAACTTGCTGACGCGATAGAATTAAACCGGATAGAGAGGTAATAGAAGATTCAGTCATATTGCTATTTTAGGATAGTTTCAACGTAAACGTTACCGCTTAATAAAAGTAATTAAAAACAAAGCATTGCGAAAAATTAAAAAGAAATAAAAAAGGCAAAAAAAGAGGCTGATAATCAGCCTCTTTTTAGATGTAATATTTCATGCGATTACTTCATGCGACTAATTGTGAATAGCAATTGGAAGCACTTCAATACATGAATACTTAAACTATTAAAAACTACGCTCGGTGACGAGGTAATAATAAATTCAGTAAGATTGCCACTATACCGCAAAGGCTCACACCTTGCAGGCTAAAGGAACCAATACCAAGTGCCATACCACCAATACCAAACACTAAGGTAACTGAAACAATACACATATTACGTGGCAGTGATAGATCTACGCGATGGCGGATCATTGTATTTAAACCAACAGAAGCAATCGTACCAAATAACAACATCATGATGCCGCCCATGACTGCACCTGGTATGGTTTGTAATACAGCACCAAACTTACCAACAAAGGCTAATAAAATGGCAATGGCTGCAGCCCACATCATTATTTTTGGATTAAAGTTACGTGTTAACATGACCGCACCAGTCACTTCTGAATAAGTTGTATTAGGTGGACCACCAAATAACGAAGCAGCACTGGTCGCAATACCATCACCAAACAGAGTACGATGTAATCCTGGTTTTTTAAGGTAGTCTTTACCGGTGACGTTACTAATAGCAAGAATATCGCCCACATGTTCAACCGCTGGTGCTATAGCTACTGGGATCATGAATAATACAGCATGCCAATTCCACTCGGGTGTAACAAACTGTGGAACACTTAACCAAGCAGCTTCAGAAATCGCGCTGAAATCAAGAATACCGAAAAATAGTGATAATAAATAACCAACAATCACACCGCAAAAAATAGGTACTAATTTAAAGATCCCTCTTGCTAAGGTTGATACTAATAGTGTGGTAATTAAAGAAGAAAAAGAGATAATCATCGCGATATCTTGTTCAATTAATACCATACTTGCATCACCCGTTTTACCGAGCGCCATATTAACAGCAACAGGAGCAAGGCCAAGACCAATCACCATGATCACAGGCCCCACAACAACTGGAGGTAATAACCGATGTATAAAATCAACACCTTTAAGCTTCACTGCATAAGACATCAGCATATAAACAACGCCAGCAGCAAATAAGCCTGACATAGTCGCTGGAATACCCCAAGTTTGAACCCCATAGGCAATGGGGGCAATAAATGCAAAAGAAGAGGCTAAAAAGATTGGTACCTGTCCTTTTGTTACCAATTGAAACAAGAGCGTACCAATACCCGCAGTAAATAATGCGACATTAGGGTCTAATCCTGTGATCAATGGCATTAAGACCAACGCACCAAAGGCAACAAATAGCATTTGAGAGCCAGCAAGTAGTTGCTGAAATACATTAAGATTGGCTGTGATATCTTGCTCAGGCGGTTTCGATTGATGTTCTGAAGCAATTTCAGACATGAATAATTCCCTTTAATAATTTAAAATTGATAAATTCATTTTTTGAGCATGCTACTTTTGAAATATCCATCATAAAATGGAATCCAGTGAACATGCTCATATTTTATAAGGTGTAATTATGTTTATTTGGTACCAAATATTTTATCACCCGCATCACCTAGACCAGGTACAATGTAACCATGATCGTTAAGATGAGAATCTATAGAAGCCGTGTAAACTTCAATATCAGGGTGTTTTTCTTCCAGTGCTTTTAGACCTTCTGGTGCGGCAACTAAAATTAATACTTTAATATTAGTACAACCACTTTCTTTGATAAGATCCAAAGTAGAGATCATTGAACCACCAGTTGCTAGCATTGGATCAACGACTAATGCTAAACGTTGATCAATTTGGCTTACCAATTTTTGAAAATAAGGAACAGGCTCTAACGTTTCTTCATCACGATAAATACCCACCACACTTACTTTAGCACTTGGAATATAATCTAAAACCCCATCCATCATACCTAAACCAGCACGTAAGATAGGCACAACAGTAACTTTTTTACCTGCAATTTGTTGAACTTCTAACTCACCTTCCCAACCTTGGATTGTCACTGTTTCTAGCTCTAAGTCTTTAGTTGCTTCATAGGTTAATAAACTGGCAACTTCACGAGCTAACTCACGAAAACGTTTGGTGCTAATATCCGCTTCGCGTAATAAACCTAATTTATGTTGGATAAGAGGATGTTTTACTTCAACTACTTTCATGATATTTCTCCAAAAGGGTAAAATTTAAAATTGGCTGATAATAACAGCTCAATATATTAGGATAATGTTTTGCGTCATTATAAATTGAAAATGCGCAGTTGTTTTAAAAAATAAAAGATAAAGAATAAAAAATTTAAAAAAAAGGCTAAGAATCACTTCTTAGCCTTTTGATTGATAATCATATAATTAATTATTATTCAGGTTAGTGGCACCGATTTTATGAATGGCAACATCTGCGCCATTAAATTCATCTTCTTCACTAAGGCGTACCGGCATGATTGCATTCACCACTTTATAAACAATAAAGCCCCCCGTAAGCGCAAAAATAACACCAGCAATAGATCCAATAAATTGGCTCATAAAGGTTACCCCACCTAAACCACCGAAGCTTTCAAGGCCAAATATCCCCGCAGCGATACCACCCCATAACCCGCAAATACCATGTAAAGGCCATACACCTAAGACATCATCAAAACTTGAAAATTTACTTTGCACATAAGTAAATAGCCATACAAACAAACCACCAGCGACTAATCCCGTCATTAAAGCACCAATAGGATGCATTAAATCCGAACCTGCACAAACTGCGACTAAGCCAGCTAAGGGGCCATTGTGAATGAAACCTGGGTCCTTTTTACCAATTACCAATGAGCTAATAATACCGCCGACCATTGCCATTAAAGAGTTCATTGCAACTAAACCGCTAATACCTTCAATTGCCTGAGCTGACATAACATTAAAACCAAACCAACCAATAGATAATATCCAAGCACCTAATGCCAACAATGGAATGTTAGATGGCGCAAAAGCCACTACTTTGCCATTACGGTAACGACCATTACGGCTACCTAAAACAATAATAGCAGCAAAAGCAATCCATCCTCCAACAGCATGCACAACAATCGAACCAGCAAAATCATGGAAAGCTGCACCAAAATTAGCTGCTAACCAATCTTGAAAACCGTAATTACCGTTCCACATTAAACCTTCAAAGAAAGGATAAACAAGACCGACACAAAGAGCCGCTGCAATTAACATTGGATTAAATTTGGCACGTTCTGCAACACCACCCGAAATAATAGCCGGTATAGCTGCCGCAAAGGTCATTAGAAAGAAAAATTTAACGAGCTCATAACCATTATTTTTTGCTAAAACAGCGGCGCCATCAAAGAAAGTAACCCCATAAGCGAGCCAATAACCAAAAAAGAAATAGACTAGCGCAGACACGCCAAAGTCAGACATGATTTTAACCAAGGCATTAACTTGGTTTTTATGGCGCACGGTGCCTACTTCTAAAAAAGCAAACCCCGCATGCATGGCAAATACCATGATTGCGCCTAATAATATGAATAATGTATCTGCACTACTAATTAATGCAGTAACATGGTTTTGTACTGACTCCATAAAATCCCTCTCTAAAGTCCTTAAAAAAATTCAACAGAACCTTAACCGATCAGCCAGCTAGTTAACATATTTTTATGGCTATATTCGCTCACTTTTTAACCACAAATCAATATTAGTGATAAAAATAGAATAAAAAAACAGCTAAATAACGAACTTTATAAAAATAAGACATTTACTTCGCTTAAATTTATATTAAATAAATAATATCAACTCATAGAATTTAGACTATTCATGCTAAATATTAGTGTTTATTAGCTTAGAAATTTTATCAATAGTGCTTAGCAGTCAATACTGAGCGTAATGCCATTAAATCACCAATAAAATTGCAATTATTGCAGTGCAATTTTAAAGGCATCAACATGCAGCCAGATTAAATTGAGGGATGAAAAAATTAAGTATTTCCGCACCAAATAACAGCGCTCACATTTTGTTATCCACGGAGTTAAAAATGAGCTGTAAATTTCTCACTAAAAAACCTAAATACGAGTCTTTATAGAGCGAGCACTGAGATAAAGAAGGGCTAACTTTTTAAGTCGCCAAGTATGACTGCCTGAGGTTTATTACATTTGAAGCTCACCAAATATAGCCTATATGGCTGGACTTCAAACAATACAACTATAGCTTTTTTAAAGTTGCTCCTTCTACTGGATTTGAACCAACGGCACACGCTATGATTTATAAACAGGACAGTCCTTTGCTCTGCCAACTAAGCTAAAGAAGAATTAACTTTTTAAGTCACCAAGTTTAACAGCTTGTAGACTTGTTAAACTCGAAAGCTTAACTAAATATGGCTCCTCTTGCTGGGCTTGAACCAGCGACACACGCTATGCTTTATAAACAGGACAGTCCGTTACTCTGCCAACTGAGCTAAAGAGGAATTCCTTATTTTGCTAATGTATAAGTAGATCATAAATTTTAGGTAAAAAAAAGCCCGAACAATGTGTTGAACTGACCCCAAATAGTTGGACAACCAATTACTGAGGGTCAGTTCATGTTCAGGCTTTTTGATGTTGCTCCTCTTGCTGGGCTTGAACCAGCGACACACGCTATATTTTATAAACAGGACAGTCCGTTGCTCTACCAACTGAGTTAAAGAGGAATTGTTTTTTACCAGTCTATTAGACAAGCTATTAATTTTAGTCAAAAAAAAAGCCTGAACGATATGTTCAGGCTTTTTGATGTGGCTCCTCTTGCTGGGCTTGAACCAGCGACACACGCTATATTTTATAAACAGGACAGTCCGTTGATCTACCAACTGAGTTAAAGAGGAATTGTTTTTTTACCAGTCTATTAGACAAGCTATTAATTTTAGCCAAAAAAAAGCCTGAACAATAATGTTCAGGCTTTTTAATGTGGCTCCTCTTGCTGGGCTTGAACCAGCGACACACGGATTAACAGTCCGTTGCTCTACCAACTGAGCTAAAGAGGAATTAACTTTTTAAGTCACCAGGTTTTACAACTTGTAGACTTGTTAAACTCGAAAGCTTAACTGAATGTGGCTCCTCTTGCTGGGCTTGAACCAGCGACACACGGATTAACAGTCCGTTGCTCTACCAACTGAGCTAAAGAGGAATTGTAAATTTTAAGTCCTTCGACTCGTTATGCTCGACGTAATCGAACTTAACTAAATGTGGCTCCTCTTGCTGGGCTTGAACCAGCGACACACGGATTAACAGTCCGTTGCTCTACCAACTGAGCTAAAGAGGAATTGTAACTTTCTCACTGTAAAATATAAATACGGATTAACAGTGTCTCTGTAGCTCTACTAACCGAACCAAAGAGGAATTGTAAATTTTAAGTCCTTGGACTCGTTATGCTCGACGTAATCGAACTTAACTAAATGTGGCTCCTCTTGCTGGGCTTGAACCAGCGACACACGGATTAACAGTCCGTTGCTCTACCAACTGAGCTAAAGAGGAATTGTAATTTTCTCACTGAAAAATATAAATACAGATTAACAGTGTCTCTATAGTTCTACTAACCGAACCAAAGAGGAATAGAGATTTTTTTACTGTAAAATTTAAAAACTAATTAACAGTGCCTCTATCGTTCTTACTAACTAAACCAACGATGAGTTTTAATTTCAATTTGCTATCATATCAATTGATTTGTTAATTGATAGTGTAACTAAGATTTATTTTTTCAGTCTCGTTAAAGACGGGCGCAGTATATTTTTTGCGTTTCCGCATGTCAACAAAAAAGGGTGATAAAAAAATTGGTTGCTGATAAATCAAGCAACCAATGTTCGTTATTTGTTAATTAGCCCTTTTTCGCTCATAATTAAAGCAAATTAAATATCCCACTTAATACTGCCAGCTAACTTCTCTTTCATTACTTCAAGCGGCTCATCTGGTTCACCAACGATAACAAGGCTTGCCTTACCGATATGCTCTGAAATCCCTTTTAAGTGTTGATCTTTAAATGAAGAGGAAGGCATAAACCCAGCATCTTCAGGAACCACAAAAACAGTAACGCGTCCTTTTTCACCTTTTAATATCATATGTAAAGCTGAAGTCCCTTCAAAACTACAATAGTTAACAAATAATACTTCACCAAAATTATCCATCGCTTTAGCACCGTATACTGCTAATTTGGCATTGACTGTTTGTAAGGTTGCATTTTCATTTGCTTTTGCAGTTAAAAAATACTCTTGTTTGACATGTTGTAACGCAACACTACCAATATCTGAATGTGGCTTTACTAATGGCACCGTACTCACGGTATTAACAACCGCAGGCGAGTTCGTTAATTGTCCCATCATTGGCACACTAATACCGATCACAAACGCGATTGATGCTGCGATAGCAATATGCCAACGAGCACTGACCGTTTTATCATGTTCTAGAGCAAAACTTTGTTCTAGTAAGATTTTATCAGTGAGATCACTTGGTACATCAACTTGCAAACTATCTTTCAAGAATTTATCAAAGGCTTTTGATTCTTCAACCAAGTTTTTAGCACTATCAGAAGCTGCAGCTCGAGATAAAAATGCATCACTTTTATCGTTAGGTGTCGCTATCGCTGAGTGCCGGAATAAAATATCATCCATGCGCTTCTCCGTTATTATTAATTTCTACTTTTAGGTTGGTTTTGAGCAAGTTTTTTGCTCTAAATAACCGTGTTAGGACAGTATTTTTATTTAAGTCCAATTGAATAGCTATTTCTTCAGCGGTAAAACCAGCTATCAACTGTAATAGTAATGGTTCTTTATAGTCTGATGGCAAAGCTGCAATTTTTTGCTGAATTAACTCTTTATCATAGGGACTACTATTTTCTTCTGCTGCTATTTCATAATCATCAATATCCACTAAAGCCAGTTGTTTTCGCTCAAAACGTCTTGCATTTTCTCGTCTTAAAATCGTAAACAACCACGCTTTAGCTGATTTATCATCTAATAAGCTATCTATACTTTTCCATGCTCGCAGGCAAGTCTCTTGCACTAGATCTTGAGCAACCTCAGGATCTCGGCAAATCCAAAATGCATAACGGTACAAATCTGCACTATATACATTCACTAATGATTCATATCTTTTTTGTTTTCTGTCCATATCCTTATAGACCGTCGACGATGAACTTTTATTTCGTTTTGATGTAAAAAAATTCATTTGTTTCCTTAATTACTGATTTAGTCCTACACTCTTTAACTTTATGCTTGTGCATAAAACTATCGACGACATAGCTAACATTGAATGTTTATAAATTAATTTTATTATTTTTGAAATTTTTTTTACTTAAAGTCGGTATCTATTATTGGACACATCATTGAATCACGCAATGCGTGCATTTTTACATTAAATATAAAGGATCTACATTATGAAAAAATCAAATATAGCATTGGCAGCAACAGTTTCTTCTATTCTAGCTATCGGTACGCTAGTTTCTTCTCCAGCGATGGCGGCAGGTAAAGAAAAGTGCTATGGCGTTGCTGCAGCGGGTCAAAATGACTGTGCAACTAAATCAAGCTCTTGTGCAGGCACATCTAAAGTAGATAACCAAGGCGATGCGTTCATCGCAGTGCCAAAAGGTTTATGTGATAAATTATCAGGTGGTAGCTTAAAACCAATTGAAGGTTAATAATAGCACTTCATCAAGTTAAACCAGTCATTTCAGCTAATTTTGATTGTTAACTTTATTTTTTGACAATAAAAAGCTGCCATTAATACTACTCTGAAAGGAAGTGAGTAGTATTAATTTTTTACAAGGGTTTATGTGAATAATATGAGTATAACCAATGTAGGCATAGGTTTAAGAGCTGAACACTATCAAGAGATACATCAAACTTCACCTGCCATAGACTTTTTAGAGGTCCATAGCGAAAACTACTTTGATAAAAATTCGCTCAATTACTTTTATTTACAACAATTAAGTGAACAATATCCACTTAGTTTTCATGGAATCGGACTTTCCTTAGGTAGTGCAGAGGCTGTTTCTAAAAATCATTTAAAACAATTAAAAACACTAGTAGCAGAATTTAATCCTTTTTTAATATCAGACCACTTAAGTTGGAGTTCATGGCAAGGGACCTATTTTAATGATCTACTGCCAGTCCCTTACACAGAAGAAGCGCTATCTCGTTTTATTACCAATATCAATCAGGTTCAAGATCATTTACAAACACAAATAATCGTAGAAAACCCATCGTCATATTTAGAGTATAAAAATACTGATTATGATGAAGCGACTTTTCTTAATGAAATTAGTGAACGTACAGGTTGTGGACTGTTACTTGATATCAATAATGTTTACGTCAGTGCAACCAATAATAATTTTTCAGCACAACAGTACTTAGATGAAATTAACTTTAATAAAGTACAAGAAATCCACCTTGCAGGGCATATACGTAAACAATTTGCAGAAGGTGAGATATTAATTGATACGCACAGCAAATTAATCAGTGATCCAGTGTGGCAGCTGTACTCTGCAAATATTAATAAAATCAAAAATGCAGTCACTTTAATTGAATGGGATGCTGAATTACCAGCCCTTTCTGTACTATTAGGTGAAAGAGATAAAGCCAAACAATTCTTAAGAGAGGTTACTCATGATTAAACCTCCTAATCAAGACAACCTTGCCCCCTCTTCTTTAAACCTTAAACAGTTACAACAACAATTTAGTCAAAGTCTGTTGTATCAAGAATCTGATATCGCGTTGCAACTTAAAGAAAAACAAGGTTTTACATCTCAACAATTACTACAAATTCACCGCAACAATTTTGTGATGAGTGTAACCGAAAGTTTAAAAAGTACGTTCAAGTATACCGAGCAATTAGTTGGCGCAGATTTTTTTGACAGTGTCGCGAGACAATTTATTTTACGGCAACCACCGGCGATTAATAACATCATTGTTTACGGCGAACAATTTCCATTTTACTTATCAAATTTAACACAGCTAGCAGACATGCCTTACGTCGCAGAAATGGCAAAATTTGAATGGTTATATGAGCAATGCCAAAAAACAGTACAACAACCGATTGAGTTTGATCTGCAATCACTACAACAAGTTAATCCCGATGACTTTGAATACATACAATTTTCAATTTCATCGCATTGCCTAATTTTTGAGAGTTCACAAAATATAAACTTGTTGTATCAAATGCTAATTAATAACAATGTTGAAGCAACGAATTTAGATCAACCGTGTTACTTATTATTAGAAAAAGAACCTAACTTTACTATAAAAGTAACTGAGCTATCCAAGCAGCAATGGCAATTAATACAGCAACTACAACAGAAAATGCTACTTGGGGCATTGCAGCCAAGTATTTTACAGGAACAATTAAGTTATTTAATAACAACCAATTTAATTGGTGATTTTAGTATCGTTAAAGTTAAGGAGGACCAATGAATACATTAATTAATTATTATCAGCAAAGCGTGCAAGCATTGCTGCAATATATACAACCCTTAGTATTACTTGCAGCACGTTTATGGGTAGCCAGCGTATTTTTCAAGTCAGGCTATTTAAAGTTTACCACTTGGGACAGTACCCTGTATTTATTTGAAGAAGAATATCAAGTGCCCATTATTCCTTGGGAATTAGCCGCTTATCTTGGTACTGCAGCTGAATTAATATTGCCAGTATTTTTGGTACTAGGTTTGTTAACACGCCCAATGGCCGCTATTTTATTTGTATTCAACATCGTGGCAGTGATTTCTTACCCTGTAATTTGGGAAGGAGGATTCTTTGACCATCAATTCTGGGGAGCACTTATTTTAATGAATGTGATGTGGGGAGCAGGTAATATTTCATTAGATTATTTATTAAAGAAAAAAGCGAACGCTTAATAAGGCCATCAAGCCTTTGAACATGCACCTGCGTTTTAATTATTAGAAGCACACTCGTTTTAATAATTAAAGCTACATACATAACGTAAGGTAATGTTTGTAGCGGCCTTGTACAGATATTCTAGCTTGTGTCTGACAAGGCCTTTTACAAGTAGAGTGATAATATTTATTACTGAAAGCAATTCATTTCTAAATTCGCACAATAGATGCCATCATTTCACAATTAAAAAATCGTAATATAAATTAACCGGCTGACCATTAACCTCAACTACTATGTCAAGTCGCCATAGCATTTTATCTTCAGTACAAACACCTAACATGCTTTTTCCCGTCGATTGTTGTTTACCTGCTATATTAGTCGCTTCAGTAAATTTGATAGGTATCTTACCCATAAACATGGTTTTACCTATTATTTTAGCACTGCTTACCTGCCAGTTTTCAACCTTGCTTTCTAGAGTTAAGTGGAACCACTGCTCAGGGATAATCTTCCCGCCCTCTACAGATAAACTGAACGCCCCCCACAGAGAATTAAAAACACAGGGCTCAGAGAAATCACACAAAACCTCTTCAACCTTATCGCTCTGCACACTCTCTTCCTGATTTTTTTCAATAACAGGTGATAGTTCAATGGTTCTCCATATAAATAAACCAATTAGTAAGCTAAGCATAATAACTAATTGAATCAATCTGCTTTTTGTTAACATTGCAATTCCTTGTAAAAATAGTGGTTAACGCGCATTTTTTAACATATCCAGTAATTTTATTAACATTAAAGCAATGCAAATCTGTTCATTTTTTTAATTGTCGCGTAAACTTCCCGCCAAATATAGATGTTTTAAGTGATATTTTAAAATATTTATATTGAATACTTATTTTTACGTCATAACGAACGTACATTGTAAATACATGCATGGAATCAACACAATGACAACCGCAACCAATATTCAACCTGACTACAACATGAAAGTTGTTCGTCAGTTTACACTTACTACCATTCTCTGGGGTATCGTGGGCATGAGTGTCGGGGTGCTTATTGCAGCCCAACTTATATGGCCAGCTTTAAACTTTGATACTCCTTGGCTTACTTATAGTCGTTTACGTCCCCTTCATACTAATGCAGTTATCTTTGCATTTGGTACGTCTGCGTTAATGGCAACTTCTTTTTACGTTGTACAACGTACCTGTCAAACAAGATTGTTTGGTGGTCCGTTAGCCTCAATTGTGTTCTGGGGATGGCAGCTAGTTATATTATCAGCTGCTATTTCTTTACCGTTAGGCTACACAACTTCTAAAGAATATGCAGAACTAGAGTGGCCAATCGATTTGCTTATCACAGCTATTTGGGTTGTGTATGCCACTGTATTTTTTGGCACCATGGCAATACGTAAAACCTCGCATATTTACGTTGCTAACTGGTTCTTTGGTGCATTCATTCTAACCGTTGCGGTATTGCATATTGTTAATAGTATGGCAATTCCTGTTTCTATGTCATCAATGAAATCATACTCTGTATATGCAGGTGCAGTAGACGCCATGGTGCAGTGGTGGTACGGTCATAATGCCGTAGGTTTCTTATTAACGGCAGGCTTCCTAGGTATGATGTATTACTTCGTACCGAAACAAGCTAACCGCCCTGTTTATTCATACCGCTTATCGATCATCCACTTTTGGGCATTGATTGCAGTTTATATTTGGGCTGGTCCACACCACCTTCATTACACTGCTTTACCAGATTGGGCACAATCATTAGGTATGGTGATGTCACTGATCTTATTCGCTCCATCTTGGGGTGGCATGATCAATGGTATTATGACGCTATCAGGCGCGTGGCATAAATTACGTACAGACCCTATTTTACGTTTCTTAGTTGTTTCATTATCTTTCTATGGTATGTCTACCTTTGAAGGTCCAATGATGGCAATTAAAACAGTTAATGCCTTATCACATTATACTGACTGGACAATTGGTCATGTACATTCAGGTGCGCTTGGCTGGGTTGCAATGGTATCAATTGGTTCAATTTACCACTTGGTTCCTCGATTATTCGGTCAAAAAGGCATGTATAGCACTGCACTAGTTAACTTACATTTCTGGTTAGCAACTATCGGTACTGTTTTATACATTGTTGCAATGTGGATCTCTGGTGTAATGCAAGGGTTAATGTGGCGCGCTGTTAATGAAGACGGTACCTTAACTTATACCTTCGTAGAATCATTAGAAAAATCTTACCCGTTCTATACAATTCGATTTGTAGGTGGTGCGATCTTCTTAACTGGTATGTTTATTATGGCTTACAATACATACAAAACAGTTTCTGCTGAAGAAGGCTCTATCAAGCCTCAAGAACTAGGTTAGAGGGAGTTACTAATGAAACATGAATTTATAGAAAAAAACGTTGGTTTATTAGCTATTTTTATCATCATCGCGATTAGCTTTGGTGGTTTAGCTCAAATTACACCGTTAATATTCCAAAAAGAAACCAATGAGCCTGTGGATACTTTACGTCCTTACACCGCTTTAGAGATGGAAGGTCGTGATATTTATATCCGTGAAGGCTGTCATGTGTGTCATAGCCAAATGATTCGCCCTTTCCGTGCTGAGACTGAACGTTACGGTCACTACAGTATGGCTGGTGAGCATGTTTGGGAACATCCATTCTTATGGGGTTCTAAACGTACTGGTCCTGACTTAGCACGTGTTGGTGGTCGTTATTCAGATGCGTGGCATGAAGTTCACTTACTGAATCCTCGAGATGTAGTGCCTCAATCAAATATGCCTGGCTTCCCATGGTTAGCAACTAATTTGTTAACGGGTGAAGATACCGCTGCAAAACTGTCTATATTTAAAGACCATTTTAGTGTGCCTTATACTGATGATGATATTGCTGGTGCTAAAGCTGCTGTTGAGGGTAAAACTGAAATGCAGGCATTAATTGCATACTTACAATCACTAGGTCATGCATTTAAATAATAAAAATAGTGCCTAGCAATAGGCACTTCGGCTACTGGAGGCTATATGGATTTTGCAACATTTAACGGACTATATACATTATTCTTAATTATTATTTTCGTTGCGTTGATTTTATGGGCATACAGTAAAAAACAAAAACAGACATTTGAAGAAATGGGTAATTCTATTTTTGAAGATGATCTGGACTCAAAACAGTATGAAAGCACCTCAAGCGAACATACAGGAGCTAAAAAATAATGAGCATTTTTTGGACAATATGGATCTCAGCGATCACGTTAACTGTCATTATCGGTTGTGCAGTTCTTCTGAGAGCAGCGAATAAAAATAATACAGGCGTTAAAGAAGGCGATCCAATGCCTCATACCTTTGATGGCATTCAAGAACTTAATAATCCACTGCCTAAATGGTGGGTTGGTCTGTTTTGGTTTACGATTGTTATCGCGCTGATTTATTCATTCGCTTTCCCAAGTTATACCGCTAATTGGAATGGTTTATTAGGTTGGTCAAGTTCTGAGCAAAGTGTTAAATCAAAAGAAGAATCGGCAGAAGCAGCTGTGACATCGCATTCACAGTACCAGCGTGAAATGAATGAAGCAGAGATAAAATACGGTGAAGTTTTTAAAAAATTAGTTTATACCGATGCTGATACTTATAAAGATATTGAATTAATCGCTCAAGATCCTGAAGCAGTAAAAGTAGGACAACGTTTATTCTTACAAAACTGTGCCCAATGCCATGGTTCAGATGCCCGTGGTGGTAAAGGTTTTCCTAACTTAACTGATAATGATTGGTTATATGGTGGTGAAGCACTTACTATCAAACAAACACTAATGCATGGTCGTAATGGTGTGATGGTTGCTTGGAAAGATATCTTAGGTGAAGATGGCGTTAAAGAAGTCGCTACTTATGTATTACAACTAAGTGGTCGTCGTGTAAATGATCTTGACGCGCAAGCTGGTAAAGAACGTTTTGTTGTTTGTGCAGCATGTCATGGTGCAGATGGTACGGGTGGTCAAGCATTCGGAGCACCTAACCTAACCGATAAAATTTGGTTGTACGGTGGTTCACGTAAAGCTGTTGAAGATACTATTCGTAACGGTCGAAATGGTGTGATGCCAGCATGGGGTGAAGTACTAGGAGAAGATAAAGTACATCTTATCTCTGCTTTTGTTTACTCTTTATCTAATAAATAAATAGACAACAAATTAACCTATAAACTAGGTTAATAAAATAAAAAGCCTCGTTTTATCGAGGCTTTTTTATAGCTAAAATTTACTGTAAATGCTAGATTATCGCCCATCAAGTCCCCCTTTTTTAATAACAGGAACAACCATGCAAACAAAAGAAAAAAAATCTTGGTTTAAACAATTTTGGCCTTGGTTTTTAATTATTTTACCATTGGCAGCGGTTGTTGCCGGGCTCAGTACACTAATGATTGCCTCTGACAATAAGCCTGAAATGGTTATCGATGATTACTACAAAACAGGTAAAGCAATCAATGCCGATTTAAGTTTACTTAAAAAAGCCAAAGAGTTGGGCATATCTGCTATTGTCGAACAGCAACAAGATGGATTATTAATTACCTTAACTGGTTTAGACAGTAATACATCAATCAGCTTTTCACTCTTTCATTCAACCCAAGCTAAGCGCGATAAAATAACCATGCTTACAGCGGCCGCTGATGGTAGTTATCACTTTGAAACCGATCAAGCGTTAGATGGTAAGTGGACACTACGCTTAGAGCCTTTTGATAAAAAATGGCGCTTGCAAAAGTCAGTAAAATTTCCAAATGCTAAAATAGCACTATAAAATGCAAAGTGTCAGTCAGTGCTTTCACTGTGGAGAGCCTAACCCAAACAATACGCCTTTCAAGGTAACCATTAACGGCGTACAACAAAAAATGTGCTGTCCCGGCTGTGAAGCTGTAGCACAAACCATCGTTGACAGTGGGTTGAGCTCTTATTATGAACACAGAACAGAAGTAGCAAGTAAAGGGGAATCACTGATCCCTGAAGAGCTACAACAGCTCGAACATTATGATATTGAACAAATTCAATCGGACTTTACAAAATCAACGGGGTCAAGCACTGAAATAACCCTAACCATAGAAGGTATAAGTTGTGCAGCCTGTGCTTGGTTAATTGAAAAACAACTTCGTTTTTTACCCGGGCTGGTTTTTGTCAATGTGAATACCACCTTAAATCGTGCAGTTATTCGATGGGATAATGAACAACTTGTTTTAAGTAAAATTTTACAACAAATCCAAAAAATTGGTTATAAAGCGTACCCCTTCCAAGTCAATCAGCAAGAACTTTTTTATACTCAACAAGTAAAGTCTTATTTACGTCGTTTAGGTCTTGCGGGCTTAGCCACCATGCAAGTAATGATGTTTGCGATTGCTTTATATGCGGACTTTTTTTCCGGTATGGAAGAAGAATTTATTCACTATTTTAGATGGGTAAGTTTTATTTTAGCGACCCCCGTTCTGTTATACAGTGCTCAACCTTTCTACGCCAATGCATGGCGTAATATTCGTAATAAAACATTGGGCATGGATATTCCTATTTCAATTGCATTGTTAGGTGCTTATAGCGCGTCTGGTTATGCAACAATTATGGGCCGTGGAGAGGTTTATTTTGAATCTGTTTCTATGTTTACTTTTTTACTCTTATTGGGGCGACTACTAGAGTTAAGGGCGCGTCGTAAAGCATCAGAAACCAGCAGTAACTTATTGCGTTTGTTACCCGCCATGGCGACATTATTAGAAACAAATAATGGCGAGGCGATACAACAATTAATACCCGCGAAGACGTTACAACCAGGGCAACATATATTAGTTAAGCCTGGAGAAACGATTGCTATTGATGGAAAAATTATTGATGGACAGAGTAACATCGAAGAATCCATGTTAACTGGTGAGCATTTACCTGTATTTAAAAAGTCACAGGATAATGTTTATGCTGGTACGGTTAATATCAACGGCATTCTGACCATTGAAGTAATTAAAGTCGGTAACAACACACTTATTTCTGACATCATAGCATTACAAAATAGTGCTCAATTGTGTAAACCACGTATTGAAGTAATGGCAGACACAGTGTCTCGTTATTTTGTTGGTGCATTGTTAGTGACCGCTACTCTCACTTATATTGGCTGGAGTATCATTGATTCAGAACAAGCTTTTTGGATCACCTTATCAGTCTTAGTAGCAACCTGCCCCTGTGCATTATCGCTCGCGACCCCCACTGCACTGACCTGTGCTACAGCTCAATTAAACAAACATGGCATTCTCATCAAACAGCACCATGTGTTAGAAACGGTTAATAATATTAAACATGTTGTATTGGATAAAACGGGCACATTGACACAGGGTAACTTTAAACTCTTAAATACCCATATCCTCAATCATAAGTGCTTTCCAAAATCGGTTAATCAACAACAAATATGTATCGATTTGGCAGCTAATTTAGAAGTTAATTCAGAACACCCTATCGCGATTGCTTTTACACAATTACAAAGTCAGAAGTTGTCACTAAACAACATTAAAAATATGCCAAGCCAAGGTATGCAAGCAACTTGGAGCCACCTACAAGAAGAACATAATATTAAGTTAGGTCATGCTAAGTTTTGTAAAGTAGAGCATGCTTTATCGAGCCAAGAGTTATTGATTTATTTAACTATTGATGACCAATTAGCAGCGATATTTGAGTTGGGAGATCAATTACGAGATTCTGCGGCGGGGCTAATAAATTTTTGCCAACAAAAACATTTAGATGTCACCATGTTAACCGGTGACATTTCTAACAAAAGTGAAGAAGTAGCTAAGCAATTAAATATTAAACATGTTGTAAAGGGTGTCAGCCCACAACAAAAATTAGCTTATATTCAAACATTACAACAATCACAACCAGTAATGATGATTGGCGATGGAATCAACGATGCTCCGGTATTAGCTGGCGCTCATGTTTCAGTTGCACTTTCTAGTGGTACTGATATTGCAAAAAATAGTGCAGATGTGATCCTACTCGGCTCAGATTTACAGAAGATAAGCTTATTAACAACGAACGCTAAAAAAACGACAACCATTATTAAAGAAAATCTCGGTTGGGCAATCGGCTACAATATTATTATTGTTCCACTTGCCATCATGGGCTTAGTTCCCCCCTATGTAGCAGTGTTAGGTATGTCCTTTAGCTCTCTAATTGTAGTGAGCAACTCTTTAAGGTTACTAAAATGAGTATAATTTATGTGTTGATACCGATTGCCATGATCTTTGTTGCAATCGCTGTACTGGTCTTTTTTTGGGCAGTAAAATCTAATCAATATGATGATTTAGATAGAGAAGGTGTAAATATTCTTTTTGATGAAGATATGACCCCGAGTAAAACTTCACAAGCAGACCTTACTGATACAGAAAATAGTGAACAGAGTACTGAAAACAACGCGCCAATGAATACAACGATAAGCGCAACGATAAGTACGGCGAAGAAAAAAAGTGGTAAACGTTCCGATGCTCGTTAATGACTTTTTCAGCGCCTTCTTAATTGGAATTTTAGGGGCAGGACACTGTATCGGCATGTGCTCAGGTATTGCTAGTGCCTTAAGCTTTTCAATCAGTCCTACACAAAAAAATGGATTGTTATCATTACTCTTGTATAACCTAGGCCGCATTAGCAGTTATTCTATTGCTGGGTTTATCTTTGCTGCAAGTAGTAGTGTCCTCATCATCTGGATGGGTGGTAAAGAATCACTTATTTATCTGCGCATCTTTGCCGCAATAATGATGTTATTACTGGCATGTTATATTGCACGCCTATGGAATGGACTGATAATTGTAGAAAGAGCTGGGCAATTAATATGGCGTTTCATTAAACCGCTGCCACAATATTTTTTACCCCTTAAGCACCCTCTTTTAGCATTTCCTCTGGGTTTTTTGTGGGGTTGGCTACCCTGTGGTTTAGTTTATTCTACTTTGGTCTGGGCAATCAGTACCGCGGATGCCGTCAATGGCTTTTTAATAATGCTAGGTTTTGGCCTTGGTACTTTACCAGCCATGATGTTGGTTGGCTCATTAAGTCATCGATTAAAAACGATCCTCAACAAGCAATGGTTTAGGTATAGCAGCGGGCTTATACTTGCCCTATTTGCCTTACAAACACTGTATATTGCCTACAAACAATTAAGTTGATCTGCATCGGATTAGGTAGAGATTCATCACAGCATCGATTAAGACAAGCCTTTATGTAGCTTTAGGTATTCAAAGTCACTTTATAATAACCGCTATAAGATGTTATAATTGATTGAAATCAACAAATTTAAGAGTGGAATATGGAAAAAAATAACTCAGGTCGAGTACAAGCCGCTGGTAGTTCAATACATTGTCAAGATTGTAGTATTAGTCAGCTATGCATTCCCTACTCTCTTAATGAGTCTGAATTAGATCGTTTAGATGACATTATAGAACGTAAAAAACCGATTCAAAAAGGACAAGAAATTTTTAAAGCTGGCGAAGATATGAAGTGTTTATATGCCATTCGCTCAGGGACTTTAAAATCTTACACAATTACTGAACAAGGCGATGAGCAAATTACGGCTTTTCATTTAGCTGGTGATTTAGTGGGTTTTGATGGTATTAGTTCTGGTAGTCATCCAAGTTTTGCACAAGCTCTTGAAACGGCAATGATATGTGAAATACCTTATGATACGCTAGATGAGTTATCAACAACGATGCCTAAACTAAGACAACAAATCTTGCGTTTAATGAGTAATGAAATCGTTGGCGATCAAAATATGATCTTACTGCTTTCGAAGAAAAATGCAGAAGAAAGATTAGCTTCATTCATTCATAATTTATCAGTGCGTTATTCTGCTCGCGGTTTCTCTCCAAGAGAATTTAGATTATCAATGACACGTGGCGATATTGGTAACTACTTAGGGTTAACTGTAGAAACTATCAGTCGCTTGTTAGGTCGTTTCCAAAAAAATGGCATGATTGCAGTTAAAGGTAAATACATCACAATATTAGATGAACCGCAACTCGCTGAGTTAGCAGGCCAATAACATAAATTTAACATCTCCTCCATTTCCAATTTTAAATAGCCAGAAACTGATTTAATTTGATTTTTCTGGCTAATATCACTATATGTTTGCCTCCATTTGTTCTAAATTAGAGTTAAGTGATTTATTAAATCTCGGAGGCTAACATGCTCAAATACCGTAATATTTTAGTTTATATAGATCCAACTCAAGAGCAACAACCCGCATTGCAACGTGCAGTCGAAATTGCACAAAAAGGAAAAAATGCAAAAATAACATTATTCCTATGTTGCTATGACCTTACCTATGAAATGACCTCTTTAAGCTCCATGGAAGAACGACATGCCATGCAGTCGCTTGTTATACGTGACAACAGAGAATGGTTAGAAACGCTAGCTGCGCCTTATCGTGAACAAGGATTAAGCATTGGTTGCCAGGTACACTGGCATAACCGACCTTTCCAAGCAGCAATTCAATCAATATTAAAAGAAGGTTATGATTTATTAATTAAATCAACACACCCTCACTCTCGTCTTAGTGCTATTTTATTCACGCCGACGGATTGGAATTTATTACGTAAATGCCCAGTACCACTTTTATTAGTTAAAGCTAAATCATGGCCTGAAAATGGTAAAATTTTATGTGCTATTGACTGTAAAAGTATTCAAGATACCGAGCACCATGATCTTAATGAAACAATTTTAAGTGAAGCGAATGACATTGCAGCGATGATCAATTCAAATATTCATGTAGTTAATGCTTACCCAAGCCCTCCTATGAATATTATGATGGAGCTACCTGAATTTGATCCTATTCATTATGAAGATGGATTAAAAAAATTCCATCAACAAACCTTGAGTGATTATGCTCGAAAATACCAAGTAGATGAAAAAAATATCCACTTGCATCAAGGTTTACCAGAAGATGTGATCAGCTCTGTTGCCTGTGATATTAAAGCAGAATTAGTTATTTTAGGCACTGTGGGCCGCTCAGGTTTAGGATTAACATTACTCGGCAATACCGCAGAACAAGTAATTGATAAATTAGACTGTGACTTACTAGCACTTAAACCAGAAGGTTTTGTTAGTCCAATCAAACTTGAATAAGCATGACTAGACTTTTAGGTCTGAAATTGCACTGTTGACTGACAATAATTAGTAGTCGTCGAAGGTGATAGTTGATAGTTGATAGTCATCGTTAGTATTTAAACAGCTAATTAAATTAAAAACTAACTGCAATAAATCGCAAATATAAAGCCCAACAAAATTTTCGCTTGTTGGGCTTTATTTTTTCTAGGATCTTTTACGTTAAATAAGATCGCCTAGATTTTAAATACTTCAACTGACTTGCTCAATACCGTAGCAATGGTTGATAACTCTTCAGATCTTTTACTATTATTCGCAGAACCTTCAAAAGTGACTTTAGCAATATCATTTATTTCAACAATACTCTCGTTTATATCACCGGCTACCAAGGTTTGTTCTTCTGCAGAAGTAGCAATTTGATTATTCATATCTTGAATCACTGAAATCGCTTGGCGTATTTGCTCTAAAGCATTATTCGCTTGTTGTGATTTCTCAGCCGTCATCTGCGCATTATTCACGTTCACTTGCATCAACTCAACTGAGTTTTTAGACTCATTTTGTAAGCTACTTATCATCGCTTGAATTTCTGTAGTGCTTTCCTGTGTTCTATTTGCAAGGCTTCTAACCTCATCAGCTACCACGGCAAACCCTCGCCCATGCTCACCGGCTCTTGCCGCTTCAATGGCTGCATTTAACGCTAATAAGTTAGTTTGATCAGAAATACTACGTATAACCTCAATAATACTGCCAATATCATCAATTTCACCTTCTAATTTAGTCATCACCTGTTGCACGCTGGTAATACCGCTAACTAAGGTTGAAATATCAGTATTCATATCAAGCACAACGTTAATGCCTTGGGTAGATTGATGATTTGCTTCATCAGCAGCTGAAGAAGCTTGCAAAGCGTTACGTGCTACTTCATCAACTGTAACCGTCATTTCATTCATCGCCGTGGATGTTTGCTCTAATTGCACCATCTGCGACTCTGAACTGCTATTAACACTCAAAGCCGACTCTGACATCATAGTTGACACACTATTAAGCTGTCCTGATGAGAGATTAATATTTTCAATAATTCCCTTCAGGCTACTTACCATGGTTAATACGGCTCTATATACACCTGTTTCTTGGCCATTAGCAGGGGTAATTGATTTTAGATCGCCACTCGCTATTTTTTGTACAATCGCTTCGATATCAGCAGGTTCTCCACCAATAGGACGATACATTAACTTAATAATAATGAGATAAATGCTATATAGAGAAATAATGATAAAAGCTAATGCCATCCATAAACTGGTTGCAAGATTATCATTCGATGCTTCATTGATATTATCCCAACTACTCCATGCCCAAACTGTCCAGTTCATACCTTCAATACGTGTTGCGGCTACGTCATACTCAGCGCCTTCAAAACTATAATCATGGTGGCTTACGCGATCATTTTTAAATTCTTGATAAGAAGGACGAATGTGATATATATTTTTCCCAATTAACTCACTATCTTTTGCCGCCAATAAGTAACCATCTTCACGACTAACAAAAATATTATTCTCAGGAGTTAATTTTTTAATGAAATCGGTCACCTGATTAATACCAATATCAACGCATAATGCCCCTATTATTTTTCCATTACGTTTTACAGGCACCACTAATGCCATCACTGCACCGCCAAAGTTACTCATATAGGGTGTAGTAATAATTTTTTCTTCGCCATTAAATGCACGAAGGTACCATTCACGCTTTTGTTCTTTTGCGTTAAACCCTTCAATCAAACCATCGGCTGCATCGGAATAAGTTTTTGCATCCTTAGTCGCAACGTAAGCTTCAAGCACCCCTAGATTCTTTTTCATCAGATGTAACGTTGAAACTGTCTTATCTATATCGAGTAACCCTGTTTCATCAATTTCAATATCATTCGCGATCAAATTTAGCACATCAAAATAACGTTCCATTTTTTGTTCGACGGCTTTAGAAATTAAAAACGATTGATTATCGAGTTTAGCAATATAATTTTCCGTAGAAGATGATTTGAAATTATTAAAACCAACCCCCGATACCAATAATATTGAAGTTGCAAATAGCAACCCTATTAACAACAACATTTTAGCTTTTACAGTCATGCTTTTTCCCTGAAGAGTTTTACGAGTGACTCTTCATATAATTATAATTTTATGGATTGAATAGTTTTTTAGATGCTTTGCAGATTAGAATAAACCAGTAAATACGCCCCTACTAATAACACTAAAGCCATAAATAATTATTTATGGCTTTAGTGTTGAGATAATTGTTTAAGTCACTGCTTAACTATTTATTTGAACTGCTACTTAAAGCAGCAACACAAATAATGACACGTTGCTTACTTCATATTTAGAATTTAAGTAACTGACTTATGCTTTTGAATTTAAATAGTTGAGGACAACTTCGTGATGGTCTTTAGTTTTAAACTTGTTGAAGATATGCTCAAGATTTCCCTGTTCGTCGATTAAGAATGATGTTCTCACTACGCCCATATTCTCTCTACCCATAAACTTCTTCAACTGCCAAACACCATAGTCTTCACAGGTGCTATGATCTTCATCGCCAAGTAAGGTAAAGTTTAGCGATTGTTTATTGATAAAGTTTGTTAATTTTTTGGGCGTGTCAGGGCTGATACCTAATACCACAACATTTAAATCCGTTAGCTCATCTTTACTATCTCTTAAGGCACAAGCTTGTGTCGTACAGCCAGGTGTTGATGCTCTAGGATAAAAATACACCAACACTTTTTTACCAAGATAATCACTTAAATTAACAATTGAATTATTCTGATCTGGTAATGAAAAATTTGGCGCGCTGCTACCGATTTCTAACATACAATTTTCCTTGTAAACTAATGATTAATTTTAATTTTTCTATTTATTATTCTTTATTTCTATCGATTTAAATATTTGAATAAGAAACACTTTTTGCCTGCACTAGCTTAGCGGCAAGTTATTCATATTCTTTAACATTTATTTAATAATTGTTGACGATTCAAGAGATAAACCTTCTTCTATTTCAGTTTGCGTGTTCGGCCATGCATTTAAAACCGCTTTAACTAATGTGGCTAAAGGAATAGCAAAAAACACTCCCCAGAATCCCCATAACCCACCAAAAATAAGTACAGAAATAATAATCACAACAGGGTGTAAGTTAACCGCCTCTGAAAATAGAATCGGTACAATTAAGTTACCATCAAGCGCTTGAATAATGCCATAGGCTATCATCAAATAGGCAAATTCAGGAGAGATCCCCCATTGGAATAGAGCCACCACTGCAACAGGCACTGTAACCGCTGCCGCACCGATATAAGGAATGAGCACCGAAAGTCCGACCAATAACGCTAATAAAGCAGAGTATCTTAAGTCCATAATAAAAAAGGTAAAATAAGTCGCGACTCCAACGATCAAGATCTCGGTTATTTTACCGCGAATATAATTCATTATTTGACCATTCATTTCCGACCAGACTTGTGCAGCTAATTTGCGATTTTTAGGCAAGAAACGCGTGCTACTTTTAATTAATTGGTTTTTATCCTTAAGCATAAATAGCATCATTAATGGTACTAAAATGGCATAAACTAACAGTGCGGCAATATCTAATAAAGACGCAAATGATTGAGATAGGAGAAACCCACCACGCTCTAATAAATAACTTTTTATAGTGCCAATAATATGCGTAATAGTCACCGGATCAATAGCTTCGGGATATTGCGTTGGCAACGTTAAAATATAAGCCTGTCCCTGGTTTAACATGGTCGGTAAATCACGAATAAAGGCGGCGCCTTGTTTGAATATAGTCGGTAACACCCCCAAAAAAGCAAACATAGCAACTGAAATAAATAACACCATCACTATCAAGGTCGCTAATGTTCTATTGATTTTGAAACGCATTAAATGAGTAACAGGCCAATCTAATAAATAAGCCAAGACAATCGCCACAAATAAAGGAGTCAGTATATTCCCGAAAAGGTAGATGACGATAAAAGAAAACAGTAATAAAAGGAACAAAACACTTAAATTGGGGTCAGAGAAACGTGTCTTATACCATTGAAATAGTTGCATAAACATTCAATATTGATCCTTATATTAATTACAAGGTGTCATTTTACAGAGTAATAGACACTGGTGGTGCGCTTTAAAAATAACCTGAATCGCAGAGCTTAAAACAAGCGACAAGTTATCTAACATGTGCAAGTACAATTAATCACTCAACTTAACTAATAATGTAGTTTGATCGCAGCTATAGCAATAGTTTTTTTTATCCAAATATAATCGTAGATCTTGCATTGCAGCTTGGTTAGAGAAAAGAATTTTAATGTCCACTGAATGCTCAGTCTTAATTAAAGTTTGCTTTAATAAAACTAATGCTAATGGACAACGTATATTACGTAAATCTAAACAGTACATAGAAGTAACTTATAACGCTATAAAACATTAATTGTACCATCTTGTTAATTTAAATAGTTGCCAATAAATACTCAGGAAAAACAAAATGGGGTTGTTTGCGAAATAATAAGCCCCCTCTTTTTTAATGTGTAAGGCACCCATTAATCGAGTTGGATGATATGATGCTATCAACATCTTTGATATCGAGAATGTTGTAATAGGCTAATTTAAATAACTTTTAAATAAATAAAATAAACTGGAGTAAAGAATGCTTTACAAATTAAAACTATTTGCGGTGTGTTTTTTTCTCTTATGCCAGTCTCCTAATAGCCTAGCCAACAATGACCTACCTGAAATAGGAACGGTTGGTTCTGGTGTGCTCACTATCGAAAAAGAAAAGCAGTATGGTTGGGCTTTTAATATGATGGCAAACCAATCATTACCTATTATTGATGATCCAGTTTTAAATAATTATATTGCAACGCTTGGGCAAAATATTGTGGCCAACGCAGATTCAGTAAAGCTCCCCTTTAAATTCTTTCTAGTCGAGGATGATGAAATTAACGCAGCTGCTTTTTTAGGCGGAAATGTTAAAATCAATACAGGGTTATTCCTCTATGCAGCAACGGAAAGTGAACTTGCCAGCGTAATTGCACATGAAGTAGCGCATATTACACAACGCCATTTAGCACGAATGTTAGAGCAACAATCGATTAGCAACCCCGCTTCTATGGCCGCCATGGCGGGTTCTATTTTACTCGCTTTAGTCTCTCCCGCCGCAGGTATCGCGGCATTAACATCGACAATGGCCATCAACATGCAAAGCCAAATTAACTATACTCGCCAAAATGAGTTTGAAGCGGATCGGATTGGTATTCAAACCCTCGCCGCTGCGGGTTACGATCCCTATGGAATGGCTGATTTTTTTGGTAAATTGGCTGAAAAGTATAAATATGCAAGTCTACCTCCACAAATGCTATCAACTCACCCTTTACCAGAAGCTCGCTTGTCCGAAGCACGTTTACGCGCTAGCCAATTAAAAAAAACAAATATCAATAACAGCTTGAATTACCAGCTAAGTAAGGCACGCATCTTTGTCAGGTATTATCGCCTGAATGCTCCGGTTTTAATTAACAAGTATCAAGGTGAATTACAAAACCACAAGTATCAACTTAAACAGGCTGCAGAGTATGGTTTAGCATTGGCTTATTTTAAAAACAAAGATTATGACAAAGCACAGGAAATTAATCAGAAGTTGTTGAATGATGATATTAATAATCTATTTTATATCGATTTAGCAGCAGATATTGCCTTAGCAACCAATAAGGAAAAAGATGCAATACAATTATTGATGTCATACGATAATAATTTGTCAGGTAATGAAGTTATCCTGCTCAACTTAGTCATTGCTTTGCAGCAAGATCAACAATATGTATTAGCTGAAAAGAAATTAGAGTTCTTTGTACGTTCTCATCCTAAACATGTCCTCGCTCATAAGATAGCCATTACTCTTTACAAAAAAATGTTAAACAAATCAAAGGAGCATGCTATGCGAGCAGAATATCTCGCGTTATTAGGCCGTTTTAGAGAGGCGTCACAACAAATGGGTAGCGCATTAGCTTATGCAGACAATAAGCTGGATCAAGCACGTTATAGCGCCAAAATTGAAGAGTTCAGACGTGATGATATTCGATTACAGGAACTGCAACAGTAACTCATCAACTTTTTCAAATCTTAGATTAAAATAATAAGAGGTGGGGTTAATTGTTATCCAATGTAGCGGCTCTGTTCGGCCGCTACTAAATAATACTCAATGCAAAGAAAATACCTACCAATGTCGCACTCATAAAGTTAGATAACGTACCAGCTAATATTGCCTTTAGACCTAGACGTGCAATATCAGCACGACGGCTAGGCGCAATAACACCCAAGCCACCTAACAATATAGCCATTGACGACAAATTAGCAAAACCACATAATGCGACGGTTAAAATAACCTGCGTATGTTCGCTGAGTATATCTCGCACATTAATAAATTCGATATAAGCGACAAATTCATTAACCACTAACTTTTGCCCCAATAAACTTCCCGCTTCTAGTGCTTCAAACCATGGGATCCCCAATATAATAGCGATTGGAGCAAACAAATAACCTAAAATAGATTCTAAGGTTAATGCTTGTATACCAATCACACCACCAACAACTCCCAAAATATCGTTAATTAAAGCAATCAGTGCAATAAAAGCGATCAGCATAGCACCTACATTAAGAGCAAGCTTAAGACCTGAAGCAGCACCACTTGCCGCAGCATCAATCACATTAACGGGTTGAGCAAGGTTATCTTCATCTTGTAACTCAACTTCATCAAAATCAATTTTGGTTTTTTCTGTTTCAGGTTCAAGCAGTTTTGCCATTAATAAACCACCGGGCGCAGCCATAAACGAAGCGGCAATAAGGTAATCTAAACTCACTCCTAGCGACGCATACCCTACCAATACAGATCCCGCTACGGATGCTAACCCACCACACATAACAGCAAACAGTTCAGAACGAGTCATATTTTTAATATAAGGTTTAACGACCAATGGTGCTTCCGTTTGCCCAACAAAAACATTAGCCGCAGCAGACATTGACTCACTGCGACTGGTACCTAATACTTTTTGTAAAAAACCGCCGAAAATTTTAATAATTACCTGCATAATACCTAGGTAATAAAGCACCGCCATCAATGAGGCGAAGAAAATGATAATAGGCAAGACTCTAAAGGCAAAAACAAAACCGCCAGCACCAAAGATTTCGAACATTTTCCCCGAGACTAAACCACCAAATAAAAAGCTAACTCCAGCATTGGCGCTATCAATAACACCCTGAACCGCAGCTGACATCGCCTGTAGAAAATTAGCCCCCCATGGCGTAAAGATCACTAATGCAGGAATAAATGCTTGTAATATAAATGCTCCACTGACTGTTCTAAAGTTGATAGCATGACGATCACTTGAAAACATCACGGCAATCGCTATCAAGCAAAATAGGCCAACAAATCCAAACAGTATTTCCACAAGTTTCTCCATTCTTCACTTATATGCGGGGCGAATTCAACATTTAAGTCATAAAAATTGATATAAAAAAACACACTCGAAAGTGTGTTAAAAAATAAATTTGATATTCCGCTAAGCATAAAACTCTGTTCATTTTGATGATCACCAAAATAACAGCTTAGATTTTTCAATGCCTAAATTCACATCATAATTATATAACAGTGCTGTTGATAGCTAAACAAATTACATCAGCTATTTTTAAAACCTTATCAGGCATTGATAGATGGCTTAACAGTTCGGCAGCTCAATGAGAACAAGCTTGGGAAAAAATTGAGGTTATTTAGCCTCAATTCGGAATAACGGAAAAGAACGTTTTTATGATTTTAATCTATTTTTAATATTTAAATCTAAACACGTTAAGTTTGAATATATCAGCATGGTTAATTCGTACAGTTCAAGGCAAACTATCAAACCAATAACGGCTTATTGGAAGATAGATTAGCACAGGAACCCACAGAATTAACTGTGCTGAATCGCCTTGCTTATCTTGAGGTTAATTTAGAGCTTAACTTTCAACTTATTCTCCAACTTAACCTCCAAATTAATCTCCAGCAGAGACTAGCTATAACACTTTTTGGAAGTGAGCATTATTAGCAGGATCCACAGTAAAACCCATTTTAATTAAATAGTCCTGATGCACAGGATCTAACACCGTCACATTTAGAGACTTAACACCTTTTTCCTTTAAAAAATGGCGATGAGTTTTAAAATAATAAGCGCCTAATTTATAATCCCGATAACGTGGTAGCACATAGTCTAAATAGATATCAAAACAACCATCTTTTTTAACGGTTCCAATCAATAAACCAGCGATATTGTTGTCTCTCAGTAGATAAAAAACCTGATTCGCTTGGCACAGCTGCTGAATAGAACTTTGCATCATTATTTGTTGTTCATTATGACGAATGAAGTGCCACAAAAACTCTGAGTCAATGTTAGTTGACACTATTTTAAATTGTTCTTTAGTGGAATAGATGCCATATAAGAAGTACAAGTTAATCGCAGCGATGCCAAGATTCATCGCCAAGGTAGGCCATGAGTCAATGAAATAAGCAAAAGTAGCAAACAGTAAACAACCGATAAGATTTATAAAACGTAATTTAATAATCGAGGTCATGGTAAGAGAAATTAATACAACCAATGACGCAAAGTAACCAAACCATTCAACCCAATCTCTCAAGATTGATTCAATCATAATTCAAACCTCCCTTTTTAAGCTTATATTTTAATATAAGCCCTTGATTAATAGTGCGACTGAAGTACTTTGGTCCCTTACCAATCAATATGTTGATTGTAGATATTGGTAAATAACCGAAATAATCACTTCATCGCCTAAGCCCATCGTATCCATTATCTTTGGGCACTTTTTATTAGCTGCACACTCCTGTGTTAGCTCAAAATAGCAAACTAGCGACTCAATTTTGCTAAAACTAATAATAAGTAATGGTTAGTGTAGAGACTGATTAAAAATATAATGCGATAAGAATCAAATAAGCTTGAGGAAATTATCGGTTTTTTTATATTTCGAGATACAAAGTGAGTAAAGAAACTAATCAGCTAGCTGATTAGGTGAATCATTTAACAAAAAAAGCGATTTAATGGCCTAATAACAACGTAATCGCGGATAGTTAAGTTGAGCGCTCTACTGAAAAAAATAACAAACATTTAAGCTTTAAATCAATTATTTATGCAGGACTTCAGTTACTGATTAAAGTACAATCTTGGTAATAAACATCACTTAAAAAATACACGGGTCATTCTATTTACGACTAACCTCCTCAATATATGTTCGAGATATTTATGGATAACAATTTACTGCTTTTATTTATTCCTACTTTTTTTGCCGTTTCTATCACGCCAGGGATGTGCATGACACTTGCAATGACGTTAGGTATGACGATTGGTATTCGCCGTAGTTTATGGATGATGATGGGCGAATTAGTTGGTGTTGGTTTAGTCGCATTATCAGCATTAATAGGTGTCGCTACCCTATTATTAGCAAGACCAAACTTATTTTTAATCCTTAAATATGCAGGTGGTGCGTATCTATTATATCTAGGTATTCAAATGTGGCGCTCGCGCGGTAAAATGGCGATCCCCTCCACTCCCGTCGATAACCAAGCAATTAAGCGAAGCGCACTAATAAGCCAAGGGTTCATTACAGCAATTGCGAACCCTAAAGGTTGGGCATTCATGATCTCTTTATTGCCTCCTTTTATTAATCCAGATAGTGCGTTATTACCGCAAGCCTCCCAATTGATTGCCGTAATATTATGTTTTGAGTTAATTTGTATGTTGCTTTATGCAACGGGTGGCAAAACGTTACGCCATTTATTACAACAGCAAAGCAGCGTCAAAATATTAAACCGCATCGCCGGTTCAATGATGATGTTTGTCGCATTATGGCTAGTGGTCAGTTAAGTAGTTAGGTGGATAGTAGGTATATAGATAACTTACTAATATTTTAACTATTTAATACTGCTGCTTAGTTTGAGGTTAAAACATAATTTAGTGGTTTTAATTAACATTTTCGAACCAATAAACAGCCTTAAATAGCAACGTCCTAGATAGATACTTTATACTTAGCCAACTTAACTTAGTTTCAGTTGGCTTTATAGTTCGCTATTAAAGTTAATTGCCCCTCATACATATAGGAATAATCTATGACCATAATGCAAAAAGTCCTTTGGCTGATTGCCTCTCTTGGTAATTTTTCAGCAGTCTACTTTTATATACAGGCTCAAAATGCATTTAGTTTGATCATACTTCTATTTACATTGGCATATACTGCTATTGGTCTCTACGATATTTTTCGTAGCCCGCACACACTCAATCGCCTCTATCCCGTTGTTGCTTATTTACGCTATTTTCTAGAATCTTACCGAGTTGAAATTCAACAGTATTTTATAGCCAATGACACCGAAGAGATGCCCTTTAACCGAGAGCAACGCACGCTTATTTATCAACGATCTAAAAACCAACGCGATACCATTGCTTTTGGTACCCAACGCAATTTGATGGAGGATAATTATTTAAGCTTATGGCATTCACTGTCTCCTGCTCATGTCAAACCCGACGCTAAGCGGGTGTTGATAGGAGAAGCAAACTGCAAACAACCCTACTCCGCATCATATTTCAACATTTCTGCTATGAGCTTTGGCTCACTAAGCCCCAATGCAATTGAAGCACTTAACCTAGGCGCTAAAAAAGCAGGGTGTTACCATAATACCGGTGAAGGTGCAGCAAGCCCTTATCACCTTAAACATGGCGGTGATATTGTGTGGCAAATTGGCTCTGGCTTATTTGGTTGCCGTGATGAAAATGGTCGATTTAACCCAGACAGTTTTACAAAAACAGCCTCACGAACACAAATAAAAATGATTGAAATAAAGCTTTCTCAAGGTGCAAAACCTGGCCACGGAGGGGTATTACCTAAGGCAAAGATTACCGATGAAATTGCACGTATTAGACAGATATCAAAAGATCACGATTGTGTTTCACCTGCTGTTAATCCTGAATGCACGTCACCTAAAGCGCTATTAAATTTTGTTCAGCAATTACGTGAATTGAGTGGTGGTAAACCTGTCGGATTCAAATTATGCGTCGGCAATCCAGCGGAGTTTCTCAGTATCTGTAAAGCAATGATAGAAACCGGCATTACGCCGGACTTTATTACTGTTGATGGTGCAGAAGGTGGAACAGGAGCCGCGCCCGTTGAATTCTCAAATAGATTAGGCTTAGTATGCTTAGAGGGAATTAGTGTCGTTAATAATGCCTTAATAGGCGTTGGGTTACGCGACAAAATCAAGATTATTGCCTCTGGCAAAACAGCGTCTAGTTTTGATCTATTAGCTAAAATAGCAGCTGGGGCTGACCTTGTTAATGCGGCACGAACCATGATGTTAGCATTAGGTTGTATCCAATCCAGACATTGTAATACTAACCTTTGTCCAACGGGAGTTGCGACACAGGATCAAGCAAGATCTGAAGCTCTCGATATAGCAGTAAAAAGTGAACGAGTTAAAAACTATCATACCAATACCATGGCTAGTTTTTTTGAACTGGTGGGTAGTATGGGGCTAGATGATCCTACCAAACTGATTCCTCAGATGATCAAGCAACGCACATCCAATGGTGGCCAAATATCCGTCAATAGCTTTGCAAAACCACTGACATTAAATGCATTAATAGAAAATAAAGATCTCAACAAGTGTTGGCAACAATGGTGGCAAGCAAGTAGTGCAGAACGATTTTATGCCGATGACTTATTTATATTGAAATCACCGGAACTTAGCTAAAATTAATAGAATTTACCCAGTAACTAATTACTGGGTAAAAGTGATTATTTATTAGTGACAGTAATGCCGTTATCAGCAATCACTATATCGCCATTTTTATATAACTGACCTATTGCCTTTTTAAAGTTACCCTTGCTCATTTTTAAAATTTTCGCAATTTGCTCAGGGCTACTTTTATCTGATAATGGCAAGAATCCATCGTGTTGTCTCATGGTTAATAAAATACGATCCGACAATCCGTCCATTTTTGCATAACCAGTTTGCGTTAAACTCAGGTCAATTTTGCCATCTTCACGAATACGTCTGATGTAACCTTTACATTTTTTGCCAATACCCAAATCACCAAACACATCACTTTCAAAAATAACGCCCCAATGTAAGTTATTAATAATCGCTTTAAAGCCAATGTCGGTACGATCTGCAATCAATAAATCAACCTTTTCACCCACTTTATAGTTTGCAGGCACTTTATCTAAAAATCGATCCAACTTAGACGAAGCTAATAGTCGCTCACTGATATCGTCTTGGTATACATAGACTATGTATCCTAAGCCCGTTTTCATAGCTACTTTCTGCTGATTGAATGGCACTAACAAATCTTTTGGTAGGCCCCAATCTAAAAATGCACCTGCGCGGTTTGTATCGACTACTTTTAATGACGCAAATTCACCCGCCATCGCTTTTACATGTTGTGTCGTCGCGATCAAACGGTCTTCAGAATCAAAATATAAAAATACTGAAATAGTTTGCCCTATTTGCATACTTTCAGTGACGTAACGTTTAGGTAATAAAACTTCACCTAAATGAGAACCTGCATCTAAATACAGGCCAAAATCCACTTCTTTAACGATCTTAAGTTCGTTATAAGTGCCTACTTTAATCATAATTCTCTCTTTTTAAATACACCTCATTGTATGAGGTGTTTATTGTTTGGGTTTATCAATAACCGCTACAGTTAATCGTGAGGTGCAGATTAACTGTTGGCGTTCATTACAAATTTCTATTTGCCAAATCTGCGTACTATAACCAATGTGGACCGCCGTTGCAGTCCCTGTCACAGTGCCTTTTTTAATACTTCTAACATGATTAGCATTAACTTCTAAGCCAACACAAACCTTGTCATCTGCAACTACTAAATTAGCAGCCACACTACCGAGTGTTTCAGCAAGCACAACTGATGCGCCGCCGTGTAACAAACCATGAGGTTGATGTGTTCGTGTATCAACAGGCATAACTGCTTCAATAAAATTGTCACCAATTTTAGTATATTCAATACCTAATAGTGCAATAATCGTATCTTTACTGATTGCATTTAATCGAGCTAAATCAGTGCTTTTCTTCCAAATACTCATCGTGCCCCTTAGATTAACTATTGTTTATTGGTGACTATGTTAGCTATCATTTAACGTTAATGTTTTATCTCAATCCTAGATAACAAAAGCGCCTTTTTATTTAAATCTAGCACTGAGGTTATTTATAATAAACTTAATAAAGCTTGTACTGGGTGCTTTAGTGTTTCGCCCTCAATACGTTTAACTTGGCTACGACAGGAATATCCAGTTGCTAAGCATTGAGCACGTTCTCGTTTAGCAATTTCAGCTTCCCAACTTAAGCTATAAATCGCTTTTGAATCCGCTAGTTTACCTGCATCGTGGCCGTAAGTACCAGCCATACCACAACATCCAACTGCAACTTCTGATAATGAACCGCCAAAATGTTTAAAAATCGTCACCCAATCATTGCCCGCCATTGGCTCTGCAGTTTTTTCAGTACAATGTCCTAATAAGTAAAAGTCTGCATTACTAGCAGGTTTAACATTCCCCTTCAAACGTGGTTTTAACCATTCTTGAAACAGTTGAACATTAAATTCACCACGCTCATGACCTAGCGCTTTTTTATATTCGTCACGGTAACAAAGCACCATTGCAGGGTCAGTACCAACCATAGGGATAGACAGCTCAGCCATTTGATTCAAAAATGCGGCCGAGTCTTTAGCTGTTTTAGCGAATTGACCCAAAAAGCCTTTAATATGCTGCGCTTTACCATTTGGTTTAAAAGGCAGTAATACTGGCTTATAACCAAGCTTTTTGACCGTGAGTATTAAATCACGAACCACATCGGCATCATAATAAGTAGTGAACGGGTCCTGTACTATTAACACATAGTTTTCACGCTCAGTTGCACTTAATGCCTGTAATTTAGTTAAATCAAACTCAGTAATATCATGTTGATTTAATGTAGATTTTAGAGTCGGTGTAGAGAGTTGTGGAATATCTACCATACCCACTACTTTCTCCGTTAAAGTCGAAGTTACTTTTAACCCAGTGAAGAAGTTAAAAAATCTCGGCATAGTGCCCATTATCGGCGCGTATAGCTCAACATAAGCGACTAGGTAGTCTTTAACAGGACGTAAATAGCGATCGTGATACAAGTGAATGAAGCGTGACCTGAACGTCGGGACATCCACCTGTATAGGACACTGGGACGTACATGCTTTACAGGCTAAACAACCTTGCATTGCCTCCATCACTTCATGTGAGAAATCATATTCGCCGTTACGTTTAGCTAAGGTATTTTTAAACTTAGTGAAAATACTGGCATTTTTACCCGCATAAAGGTCACTTTCTAATGCTAATACATCAATGTCATTATTCGCTAATTGACGTAACCATTCTCGCATTAGACCAGCACGGCCTTTAGGTGAATGTACACGATCTTTAGTGACTTTAACCGAGGGGCACATTGGCGATTTTGTATCGTAGTTAAAACACAATCCATTACCATTACAATCAAGTGCTTGCGAATAACTTTCTCGTACTTCAATCGGGATTTGACGATCGAATGTGCCTCGTTTAACCGCGTCAACACTCACTAACTGTTCAGTTGAATTTAAAGGGGTACAAATTTTACCTGGATTAACTCTATTATTTGGATCAAAAGCAGCTTTAATTTTTCGCAGCTCATTAAATAACACTTCACCAAAAAATTCAGGGCCGTATTCACTTCTAAACCCTTTACCATGCTCACCCCACATCAGGCCCTTATATTTAGCCGTTAATGCCACCACTTTATCTGAAATTTCACGCATCAGCTTTTCTTGTTCAGGATCACAAAGATCTAAGGCTGGGCGAACATGCAATACACCAGCATCAACATGACCAAACATGCCATAATGTAATCCATTGTCATCTAACAATTGGCGAAATTCATTGATATAAGGCGCTAAATTTTCTGGAGGAACACAAGTATCCTCAGCGAATGGAATGGGTTTAGCACGAGTATCTGCTTTACCTAATAACCCAACCGCTTTTTTACGCATACCGTAAATTTTATTAATATCTGCTAAATCACTACAAATTTGATAACCAATAACACCCGCTTCTTTATTGCTAATTAAACCGTCCAGCATCACGATAAGCGCATCAATTTTTTGTTGTTGTATGGTTTGATCCGATTCAGCAAATTCAACAATATTAATACCATCTAATACTTGTCCTGGCACATCGGTAATGAGGTCTTTTACGCTATGCCACACGATATCTTGTTTTGCCAAATTTAAAACTTTTGAATCAACTGTTTCTACAGATAATGCATCCGCTTTAACTAAAAAAGGCGCATTTTGTAATGCAGATTGAAAACTATCATATTTAATATTGAATAACGTACGATAAGTAGGGATAGGTTGTACATGTAATGTTGCTTCAGTAATAAAGGCTAAAGAGCCTTCCGCTCCACATAAAATACGCGTTAAATCCACCGTGCCCGATTCATGGTCATAAACATGCTTTAAATCATAACCGGTTAGAAAACGATTTAACTTAGGGAATGTGTTTTCAATATTGTCCTGCTGAGATTCACAAGTTTCGATAACCTGACGATAAATTGCACCTATTGAGTCTTCTCGTTCGACTTGCTCTATCAAATCAACCGCGGCCAAAGGTTTACTTTTTAATAAACTACCGTCAATAAGGACAGAAGTTAATGCTAAAACATGGTCACTGGTTTTACCGTAAGCCAAAGACCCTTGTCCCGATGCGTCATTACTGATCATACCGCCAATCGTTGCACGATTACTCGTTGAGAGTTCTGGGGAGAAGAATAAACCATGCGGTTTTAAATAATCGTTTAATTGATCCTTCACAACGCCAGTTTGTACTCGAACCCAACCTTCTTTAGGATTGATCTCAAGGATGTTATTCATATGCTTAGATAAATCTAAAACAATATCATTAGTCAGAGACTGACCATTAGTTCCCGTACCACCACCGCGCGGTGAAAAGCGTATATCTGCAAATTCGGATTGTTGGGCAAGTTGGCAAAGGGTAATAATATCTTGCGTCGACTTAGGGTAAATAACTGCCTGCGGAAGGCATTGATAAACACTGTTATCCGTTGCAACAGCTAAGCGGCTAGCATAACTTTTTGCAATTTCACCTGCATAATCACTTTCGCTTAATGCTTTGATAAACGCAAAAGTATCCTGCTTGATATTCTCTTGATGGTTTAAATTTGGGATCATGTGTAAAACGCTCTAATCTATTAATGATATACGGGGGATAAAAAATAGCTTCAGATAATAGCATAAATAACCGTAAAACAGATGATAAAATAGGAGTTTTACTATTAAAATTATTGCCTATTTATGGGGCTGGGAGTGGTGTTGATATTCGCTAGATTAATCATTTATGCTAAATTCAGTGCATTAAAATAACTAAGTCAGAGGCTTAGATTAGAGCCTCTGGAAAGGTTCTATTATTAAACACCTTGAATTTATATTAAGGTGCTTAATAAAAAACAATAAATAAAAAGTTCCAAAGCTTAAACCCTAAAACAATTTAAAAAGCGTAGTTAGTTAACTTTTCCTGTGGAAAAAATTTAGGTTCTTCTGGCTCAGGAACCGGCGTAGTTGGTTGAACTGGCGCAACGGGCGTTGCAATAACCACGGGAGCAATAGGCTGATAGGTTTCATCCTTTTCACTCAAACAAGCAAAAACTAAGGTTGTTTTGGTATCATTACCAAAAAAACCGGTGTATTCATTGAGATGTTTAACTTCCATATTAAGCTTTTTCTCTAAACAATAAGCGTTTGCCTGTGCCAGAATAGAGGCTAATAAATCATCTTCTTCACTTGAAAAAGTCGCAGGCTGTTTGCTTATAACATAACTGTCTTCCCCTGCCTCAATAGGACCAATAGAAACCGATGAACAGCCCGCTAAATACAACATACTGAACATTAAAATCAATGCTTTACTGACCATAATCACGTCTCTCACTTAAATAATACTAATGTAGGTTAAATACCTAAAATTAACGCGCATTATACGTACTTTTAAAGCAGATTCCACGCGTCAAAAAAAAATTATCAATATTCAATGACAAATATTAAATAACTTTGACATTTTTACTCTTACAAATGCGCGCAGCTTATTTGGTTAGATATTTGATACCGATTCCGCTAAATAGTAGCTCAATCTTGCTGATTAAAATGCATCTTTTCTGCGTTAGATATTTTGCAAAGAGAACAACTTTTTACGCATGACTACTTTAAATTGGCTCATTTTTCCTGTGCAATAATTATTCGCAGTCTTAATGGCGTAGGGATAACTTACATTAACGATATTTAAGCCCCAAAAAATATGAGTCTTAAAACGAAAAAAGCCAATACCTCGCACAAGATATTGGCTTTTATTTCATTGGCTTGCAATTACAGCTTCAAGCCAAAGCAAGTCAAGAAACGTTAACTAATCTTTTAATAAAAGAGTACTGATTGTTTCAATTCCGTGCCCTTTGCCACCAACGGACCATAGGCCGTTTGCAGCCAATTGGTAACTACCAGACAGATCAAAGTGAACCCAGTTCTGCTCAGGTTTTTCAACAAACTTAGCAAGGAATGCAGCTGCGGTAGAAGCGCCTGCCATGCTTTCTCCGCCACTATGAATATTGGCAATATCAGCAAATGCAGAACTAATTTGTTGCAAGTGGAAAGGGGCTAGTGGTAGACGCCATAATTTTTCATTGCTATCTTTTGCAGCTTCTAATGCAGACTCAGTGAACTCATCATCCATACTTAGAATACAGTTATAATCACGCCCAACAGCCGCTTTAGCTGCACCTGTTAACGTTGCTGCATCGATGATCAACTTTGCACCATCTTCTTGTGCGGCAATTAAACCATCGGCCAACACTAAACGCCCTTCTGCATCAGTATTTAAAACTTCAACGCTAACACCATTTTTATAATTAATTACATCACCTAGTTTAAAGGCTTTGCCACTCACCATATTTTCTGCGCAGCATAAATACAATTTAACGCGCTTTTGTAAACCATTGGCAGCTGCTAATGCTAAAGCACCAGTGACCGTTGCTGCGCCGCCCATATCACTTTTCATGGCAGCCATAGATGCACTTGGTTTTAAACTGTAACCACCAGAATCAAAAGTGATCCCTTTACCCACTAACGCAAAATCAACGGGCGCATCTTGATCACCACTTGGATTGTAATCCAGTTGCAACATGCATGGCATATTAGTACTGCCTTTACCTACCTCATAAATACCAACATAACCATCGGCATTGAGTTGTTCACCCAAAATCAGTTTGTATTTTAAAGGCACTTTATCAGCACAAACTTGTTCTAATAATAGACACGCTTTTTCACACAATACTTCAGGAGTAACTAATGCAGGCCCTAGATTGATAGTTTCACGAACCCATTCGCTGATTAATTTTTTGTTTTTTAGCGCACTAATTGCTTCATCATCTAATTCAGGAAATTCAACGTTAGCGCCTGTTTTTGCATTATAGAAACCTTGGCAAAATGCCCAACACAAATCAGAATTCCACTGTTCTCCAGTTAATTTCATATTGGGTAATGACATATTATCTAATTTACGCGCTGCACTTTGTACCTGTGATAAAACATCATTGATATAATCAATATGTATCGTCGCTTGTTGCTGATCAAAAGATAAAAGAGCGTTCTCCCCCCAAATTGGATGCGCTTTTTGATCAGATAAATTAACTAAAAATGGCTGGCTCATAAGATTCCTTAATTGGCAAAAACGCGAGCCTAGACTCGCGTTTATTAATTGATTACATTAATCATTTTCATCAATCCAACAAAGTTGAATTGCTTCTAAAATACGTTCACTACAATGTTCTGGGTCATCATCAAATTCCTCTAAAGCTAATACCCAATCACGTAAATCTGTAAAGCGTATTGCTAGCGGATCTTGCTCTGGATATTTATCAATTAACGCTAATGCAATATCTAAAGAGTCTATCCATTTTAAGTTCATTTCAGCGTTCCTAAAAATAATACGACAACAAAAATTTAATCATTAACTTTAGTTTAATTTATTAGATAAAAATCAATGCCCTTCCGACACGATATTAACCGTATACTTTGGAATTTCAACTACTAAGTCTTCGCCATGTAAACACGCTTGACAACCTAAGCGAGACTCAGGTTCAAGGCCCCATGCTTTATCTAGCATATCATCTTCTAATTCATCACTTTCTTCTAATGAATCAAAGCCTTCACGTACAATGACATGACAAGTTGTACAAGCACATGATTTTTCACAGGCATGTTCAATATGAATTTTATTCTTTAAAGCCACATCTAAAATGGTTTCGCCATCCTTTGCTTCAACAACCAAACCATCTGGACACAACTCTGCATGCGGTAAAAATATAACTTTGGGCATCTTAAAACCTTTCTAATTTATTGAATTTAGCTTAAATTTCGTCAACGGTATGACCCGTTAAAGCAGCTTTGATTGATACATCCATACGGCGCTCTGCATAGTGGTCCGTTAATTTATCGATTGCTTTAATAGCTTCTTTAATCGCATCGATATCATCGCCATCAGAGAGAGTAATTAATGCATCAATTGCTGTCGTTATTTGTTCATACTCTTGCTCATTAAGTAATTGCTCGCCATCTTTTTTCATTGCCGCTTGTAAATTTTCAACGACGCGTTTAGCTTCAACCTGTTGCTCAACTAACATACGGGCTTGAATATCTTTTTCCGCAAATGTCATTGAATCGGACAACATCGTCATTACCTGCTCATCGCTTAAGCCGTAAGTTGGTTTGACTTCAATATAAGCCTGAACACCCGATGATTTTTCCATCGCAGTCACACTTAATAACCCATCAGCATCCACTTGGAACGTAACACGAATATGTGCTGCACCCGCGGCCATTGGCGGAATATCAGTTAATACAAATTGAGCTAAAGAACGACAATCACTGACTAATTCTCGTTCACCCTGTAATACGTGGATCATCATAGCCGTTTGGCCATCTTTAAAAGTAGTAAATTCCTGTGCACGCGCTACGGGTATAGTCGTATTACGAGGGATCACTTTTTCGACGAGTCCTCCCATCGTTTCTAATCCCAAGGATAGCGGTAAAACATCAAGTAATAACATTTCAGAATCAGGTTTGTTACCCACTAAAATATCAGCTTGAATAGCCGCACCAATGGCCACTACTTTATCCGGATCAATACTGGTTAATAATGTTCTACCAAAGAACTCAGAAACAGCTGAACGTACTAATGGTACTCGGGTTGAACCGCCCACCATGACCACTTCAACCACGTCTTCAAGTACAACATTGGCATCTTTTAATGCACGTTTACACGCACGTACTGTTTTCTTAACTAATTTAGCAATTAAGGTTTCAAAAACATCTTTACTTAATGTGCCAGTCCAACCAGCTTGTTGCAATGCAATGTCAACTTGATCTGCATCGGAAAGTGCTTGTTTAGCTGCGCGAGAAACTTTTGATAACTCCTGCTGTACCTGAGGAGAAACTTTACCTTCAATCCCCGCTTGTACTTGGATCCATTTTGCAATTTCAGCATCAAAATCATCGCCGCCTAATGCAGAGTCTCCACCCGTAGCTAATACTTCAAAAACACCTTTATGTAAGTGTAAAACTGAAATATCAAAGGTACCGCCACCTAGGTCATAGACAGCAATCAGACCTTCTTTACCTGAGTCTAACCCGTAGGCAATAGCGGCAGCAGTGGGTTCATTTAACAAACGTAATACATGTAAACCGGCTAAACGAGCGGCATCTTTTGTACCTTGACGTTGTGCATCGTCAAAATAAGCAGGTACTGTGATAACCACACCACTCAAGTCACCTTGTAAAGATTCTGTTGCACGTTGTGCCAACACTTTAAGTATTTCAGAAGACGCTTGTACTGCATTGATAGGGCCGCATACGGTATTGATTTGTGCTAAGCCACTTTCATGAGCAGAAAATTCATAGGGAAGATGTGTTTGATCTAGGTCAGCCAAAGACTTACCCATTAAGCGTTTTGCTGACACTAAGGTATTAAGAGGATCACTTACCGATTTTTCTAAAGCGCTTTTACCAACTAAAACTTGCGGCGTATTTTCTGCAGATAAAGCATAGTTAACGACTGATGGCAGCATATCTTGCTGCTCAATATCCTTAAGCGTTGTTGCTTCACCGCTGCGCACGGTAGCGACTAATGAATTGGTGGTACCTAAATCAATACCCGCTGCGAGTTTATGTTGATGGGGTGCTGCTGATTGACCAGGTTCTGCAATTTGAAGTAATGCCATGCGTTGATAATCCTATTATTTTTCGAGTATTACTAATCGAATAATTTTTCTTCTAATAACTCAAGCTCAACTTGAAGTTTTAGCATGAATTTTAATTTGCGGATAAGGTTTGCCGTAGTTTCTAATTGTTCTGCTTGTAATGCAGTTTCAATTTCTGCTTCTAAACCTTTAACTAAAGCAGAGATATCTTGATTGAACCCTTCTATTGCTTGTTCATCATCTTCGGTGAAGTTAGCAACTTTTTCTCGCCACTCCATTTGTTGAATTAAGAAACCAGTATCCTGAAGGGTACGCTGTTCTAATTCAATATCTAACCCACTCAGTTTCAAAATATACTGGGCACGCAAACAACTGTCTTTTAAGGTTTGAAAAGCATCATTAATTTCTGTGCTTTTTTGCATAGCTTGCAGGCGCGTGCGATCATCTTGCATTGTGAATTTATCTGGATGGAATTGTTTTTGTAAGTCACGGTAAGTTTGAGATAACCGAGTTTGATCGACAGAAAATTCAACAGGTAGAGAAAATAACTCAAAATAGTTCAAAACGATTTCCTAACTTGTTAATAATAAAACAATAAAGTCCGACCATACTAGTGTATTAGTCAGACTTCAATAATATCGAGACTTGCGTTTTTTATACGCTAAAGCTTTCACCACAACCACATTCACCATTGGTATTAGGGTTGTTAAATTCAAAACCTTCGTTAAGACCTTCTTTAACAAAATCTAACTCAGTACCATCTAAATAAAGTAAGCTTTTTTTATCAACAATAATATTAACACCTTGGTCGGTGAACATTTCATCATCGTCGTTTAGAACATCTACAAACTCAAGTACATAAGCCATTCCAGAACAGCCTGAAGTTTTAACACCGATCCGTAAGCCTAGGCCTTTACCACGGTTTTTTAAAAAATTTGATACATGCTTTGCAGCAGGTTCTGTCAGTGTAATAGCCAAAATCGACTCCGTTTATTTAATTCATAAACACGCTAATTGATAGCACAACACTATCACTTAGCTATGTTTTTTAAGCATTTTTACTTTTGTAATCTTCAATTGCCGCTTTAATTGCATCTTCTGCAAGAATAGAACAATGAATTTTTACAGGAGGTAAAGCAAGCTCAGCAGAGATTTCAGTGTTAGAAATTTTTCCAGCTTCTTCTAATGATTTACCTTTCACCCATTCAGTTACTAATGAGCTAGAAGCAATTGCACTACCACAACCATAAGTTTTAAACTTAGCGTCTTCGATGATACCGTTGGCATCAATTTTAAGTTGTAACTTCATTACGTCACCACAAGCTGGTGCGCCAACCATACCCGTTGCAACGCTTTTATCATCTTTATCAAATGAACCAACGTTACGTGGATTTTCATAATGGTCGATTACTTTTTCGCTATAAGCCATGATTATATTCCTTATATTCTTTTAATAGTGTTTACGTCGGTATTGATTAATGATGAGACCATTCAATACTGTTTATGTCGATACCTTCTTTGTACATATCCCATAACGGCGACATATCACGTAAACGGCCGATGTTTTCACGGATAATTTTAATAGCGTAATCAATCTCAGCTTCAGTAGTGAAACGGCCAATACTAAAACGGATTGAACTATGTGCTAATTCGTCATCGCGACCAATTGCACGTAAAACATATGAAGGCTCTAAACTCGCAGAAGTACACGCACTACCAGAAGAAACAGCTAAGTCTTTCAGTGCCATTACTAATGACTCACCTTCAACATAGTTAAAGCTGATATTAATATTGCCTGCAACACGATTTTCCAACGAACCGTTCACATACACTTCTTCCATATCATTAACGCCATTTAATAGACGATTACGTAATGCTAGAACACGTTCGTTTTCGCTTGCCATCTCTTCTTTTGCGATTCGGAATGCTTCACCCATTGCTACAATTTGATGCGTTGCTAATGTACCACTGCGCATACCACGCTCGTGCCCACCACCATGCATTTGTGCTTCTAAACGAATACGCGGTTTACGGCTAACATATAATGCACCGATACCTTTAGGACCGTAAATTTTATGACCAGAGAAAGAGATTAAATCCACTTTCATTTTTTGTACGTCAATTTCAATTTTACCGGCACTTTGTGCTGCATCCACGTGTAAAATAGTCTTATTGGCACGACATAATTCACCATATGCTGCAATGTCTTGAATAACACCAATTTCGTTATTCACATGCATCAAGCTTACTAAAACCGTGTCGTCACGTAATGCTTCTTTTAATTGTTCAGGTGTTACGATGCCATCTTCTTTTGGGTCAAGGTAAGTAACTTCAAAACCTTCACGCTCTAATTGACGACAAGTATCTAAAACGGCCTTATGCTCAGTTTTAGCGGTAATAATATGTTTACCTTTTTTCTGGTAAAAATGTGCAGCACCTTTAATTGCAAGGTTATTTGATTCAGTAGCACCTGATGTGAAAACTATTTCACGAGAATCTGCATTTAATAAGTCGGCAATTTGCTCACGAGCAATATCAACGGCTTCTTCAGCCTGCCAACCAAAACGGTGAGAACGTGACGCTGGGTTACCAAAGTCGCCATCTACTGATAAATACTGCACCATTTTTTCAACAACACGAGGATCAACGGGGGTAGTTGCTGAATAATCAAGATAAATCGGTAATTTCATTTTTTTCTCCACTGCCCTTATTTAGAGATAATATTAAGCAGTTCGTTATTAGTAAATTTATTATTTTGTTGTTCAGAAACATGCTGTACATGTTCACTAGCCATTAATTCATCTAATGTTATGCCGTCTAAAAATGAACTAATTCTGGTACTTAATTGTTCCCATAAAGAATGAGTCAAGCACTGTACGCCATCTTCTTGACAACCACCTTTACCTGAGCATTTACGCACATCAACGCTTTCATTTACGGCATCAATAATCATTGACACTGAAATCTCTGACTTGCTTTTGCCCAACTTATAACCGCCACCGGGGCCGCGCACACTACTTACCAGCTCTTTTTGCCTAAGCTTTGAAAATAATTGCTCCAGATAAGAAAGCGATATTCCTTGGCGCTCAGAGATCTCAGCAAGGGGCACTGGGCCATTGTGCTCTTTTATTGCAACATCTAGCATCGCAGTGACCGCATAACGGCCTTTTGAAGTTAATTTCATAGTAGAGTTCGCTATAATAAGTGTTTTACAACCATATCGGTTAAAACGAATGACTTAATGCACTTAGTATAAATACCTGACAATTTTAGTCAAGTAAAAAACCCTACACTTTAGTAGGTTTTATTTTTTGTTGATACTTGCATCTTTTAGCACATCTTTTTCTGCACTTTCTATGGATTTTTGCATGCTACTAAAAATACCTCTAAGCATTCTTAACTCATTGATTTCAGGACGGGCACGATTCAACAAACGACGTAACTTATCCATCACCAAGCCTGGATGAGCGGGTACGATAAAGCCGATTTGAAACAATGTTTTTTGTAAGTGTTCTAGCATACCTTCGAAGTCAGCAGCTCTTGGGTACTCCTCGACAACCTCAGGAAATGCTTCTGAGGCTAAAGATGCCATTCGTACTTCATAGCTTAATGTTTGAACGGCCATTGCTAAGTTGAGCGAGCTATAGTCTGGATTTGCAGGAATAAACACATGAAAATGACACTTCTGAAGTTCATCATTGGTTAAACCACTATTTTCACGACCAAACACTAATGCCACTTTGTGTTTCTTCCCTTCACTCGCCACTTTAACACCCATTTCTCTTGGGTCTAACATAGGCCAATCAAGGGTTCTAGGGCGAGCACTTGCACCAACGACCAATCCACAATCTTCGATACCTTGATCGAGTGTTTTATAGACTTTATGATTTTTTAATACATCGCTGGCACCAGCTGAAAGAGCAACCGATTTACCATCGATTTCACATTCAGGATCGATCAACACTAAATCAGTCAAGCCCATTGTTTTCATTGCTCTAGCAGCGCTGCCAATGTTGCCAGGGTGAGAGGTACCAATTAATATAATGCGAACGTTGTCTAGCATCGTTTTTCCTTCGTGAAGAGTAAATTTTTGAGCGCAAAGTTTAGCACTGTTTGTATAACAACTAAACCACTGTAATTGGCCATTTTAAACTAAAACTCCATTTAATAGATGAATTTTCAAGCAATTAAAATATTGCACAATTATGTGACCTGTGTATAATTTCGCGCCGAAGGAATCTCCCTTCATGTTCTTTTAAAATCTAATGGTGATCCTATGCATCCAATGTTAAATATTGCGATTCGTGCTGCGCGTAATGCGGGTAAAGTAATTGTAAAAGGTTATGAAAATTTAGAGTCTGTTGAAGTTGAAGAAAAATCACTTAACGACTATGTAAGCAGCGTTGATAAAGAAGCTGAATTAGCAATTATTGGTACATTACGTAAATCATACCCAGACCACAGTATCATTGCTGAAGAGTCAGGTATTGATAACGGTGCAGACACCGATCACCAATGGATTATTGACCCACTAGATGGGACATCAAACTTCATTCACGGTATTCCTCATTTTGCCGTTTCAATTGCATTAAAAATCAAAGGTCGTACTGAAGTCGGCGTTATTTTTGACCCTATCCGCAATGAATTATTCTCAGCAGCTCGTGGCCAAAGCGCACAAATCAATGGTTACCGTACTCGTACTAGCACAGTGCCAAAATTAACCGGTACTTTGTTAGCAACAGGTTTCCCGTTCAAACAAAAATACAACATAGAAACGTACTTAAACATCTTCCAAGATTTCTTTAAGGATGTTGCTGATATGCGTCGTGGCGGTAGTGCTGCACTTGACCTAGCTTACGTTGCTGCTGGTCGTATGGACGGTTTCTGGGAATTTGGTTTAAAACCTTGGGATATCGCGGCTGGCGAATTATTATTAAAAGAATCTGGTGCTATGATGACTGACTTTAACGGTGGCAATGACTACTTTAAATCAGGTGATGTTGTTGCAGCTAATCCAAAACTTTTAAAAGAAATGTTAACGGTTATTCGTAAGCATAACGCTTAATCAATCGTCTTTCATTTGTTGTAAAAAACAAAAAAGAACAACCATTAGATTAAAAAAGCCAGAACAAATTGTTCTGGCTTTTTGCATTAAAAAGACGCCAATCCGATAGCGTTCCTTTATTGACGCAATGTTAACGTAATACTTACCACAGCATGGTCAGTGCTTTCTCCATCGATATCAAAACTTGGATTAATTAAATGTTTGTCCGTATTAATATAATCACTTACTTCGAAATAACTGGATTGATCTGCAGTATCAAACTCACTGGATAATAAAATATAATCTAACACTGAACTACCTTGCCCAAAATAATGGGTGGCAGCACGTGTTAACAGTACTTTAGTATCAGCCGACTGATTGTCTTTATATAAGTCCCAGGCATCTCGTAACGTATAAAACTTGACTAGCTTTTGCTGCGTTTGGTCATTATTAAAAAGTAAATTCGGGGTTACTAAGTGCGCTAAAATACCATCGCTTAATGGGTTATTAAAGTCTCCCATCAATATCATCGCATTACCCTTTTTTGCACGTCTCTCTAACATTTTCATCATTAATAATGTTGCTTCACTACCACGTTGAATAGAGGACGCCCATCCTCCTGCAACTTGTGCTTTAAACTGCTCAAGCACATTACCTTCTAATGAGGTTAATTTATCTACTTGTGCCTGCCAAGATGCTCGTTTTGATTTAAAATGCACCACATAACAATCACTGTCACCTATATGAGGCAATTCAACGGTAGCTCTTAACACTTTGCGACTAAAACTAAAGTCGGCTGTTAATCCTAATTTCAGAGCAAGCTCAGTATCGACAGCAACGGTAGAAATAGCTTTAATTGGAAATTTACTGGCTAAAGCAACCACAGGATCACGATAGATAAAATCATCTATCACAGTCGGTTGATCAATCACAGCGAAGTATTGGTAGCCCGCCTCTTTTACTAACGCCTGCAACGACTCGACACTAAAAACTTCCTGAAAGCCAATCACATCTGGCTCATGTGTTGTTAAATAGGTTGTTATCCATTGTTGCTTTTTTTGCCACTGCTGTGCGGAATAAATACGATCAAAATCATAGAAAGCATCAGGTGGCGCTAAATAATTGAAGAGATTAAAGGTCGCCACTTTAATCTTTGTATATGCCACTTCATTACTTACCTTGGAATTAGGTAGCAGTGAGCAGGCTTCACTTATGCTAGGTGTTGGTACAGAGTTATTTGACACAAAATCCTCATTATTAATAATCATTGGCAACAGTATCGCACAATGTGAATAACTTTTACGATAATTGCTATAAATAACCTCTGCGTAGAAGAAGCTTTGAACTTAGTGAATAAGGCAGAAACTGGAACAATGAGTGCGCAACCATAGTCAAAAATTAAGCCCTATATAAATGGGTATAAGTATCAATATAAAAGGCTATAAGTCATCAATATAATTAACAACTGCATGACAAATAGTAAGTGAATGACAATTTGGAAACATTGCGCGTAAAAATAAGCCTTATAAAGATATCGGACTAATACGACACAAAAAACCTATTAGATGCAACTATTTACAAAAAACTGCTCATTAATCGCACAAGTTTAGCACTAATAAATAATCAAATGATGATCATATCGGCTTAACCCATTACACTATGCTTTATTCAATCAATACCACTTCCCTAAAGAGGATATGTTTAATGAAATTATTTTTAAAGATAGCAGCAGCTTTGATTGTGCTTTTATTATTAATCGTCATTATTGTTGTCACTTTCATTGACCCTAATGATTACAAACAGCAGATTCAAGATCAAGTTAAGAAGTCAGTAAATAGAGATTTGGTCATCGCAGGCGATTTAAGTTGGAGTTTATACCCTCTATTAGGTTTCCAAAGTGGTCAAATTACCCTATTCAATAGCCCAGAGTTTAAAGAAAAGACACTATTAAACGTCAAAGAAACTGCAATTTCTATCAGCGTATTACCTTTATTAAAAGGAAAATTAGAAGTTGGCGAAATTATCTTAGATGGTGTCGAATTTAACTTAATCACCAATAAAGATGGTTTATCAAATCTAGATAACTTACAACCTGAAGAAGCAACACAAACTGTTAACGCACCAGAAGAAGAAATATCGACAGAAGAGCCTAGCGAATCATCAGCTCCCTTAGATCTGTCGCAATTTGTACTGTCTGGCTTGAATATCACTAATGCGCAATTAAAGGTGATCGACCACCAAAAAAGTGAAACACAGGAAGTTGACATTAATAGCATGACACTGAGCGAGTTTGCTTTTGATCAAACAGCTCATTTCAGCTTAAACAGCACCCTAAAAAATGCACAAGTTGAAGCAGATATATCATTAGAAACAGATCTATTTGTGGATGCCGCATTAAGTGTTGTTGAACTCACTAACTTAACCATTGAAAGTGACGTACTTGCAGACGCATTATCAGGTAGCGCCTTAAATACCAAATTTAAAAGTGGTTTAAAATACCAAGTTGACAACAAGCAATTAGATATCAAAGCTATCACCATTAATAATCAATTTTCAGGGTCATTCTTGGAAGGCGATATTTATATCAACAGTAGTGATATTAATATTAAAGACCTTAGCCAACTCACTCTGGGCAAACTGATCATGACCAGCAGTTTAACCGGCAGCAGTCTAGAAAATAATAAGTTAGAAACTAACTTACAAACAAATCTGGCAGCTGATATCAATAAAAAAACAGCGACGATAGATAAGTTTGAACTTAAAAATAAAATCACAGGTGAGCAAATACAGGGCAATGTGAACCTTTCATTTAAACAAATGAATGTCAGTAATTTTGAGAAAATCATAATTAATCAATTCAAAATGATCAGTGAATTGAATGCCCCAAGCATCAGTAAAGAAAAAATCAACAGTACTATTAGCAGTGAAATCAACTACGATCTTGCCAAGCAAAAACTTAACCTTAATAAGCTGCAAACAACAGTTAATGATATAGAGTTAGGAGGAGAATTAAGCTTCATCCAACAAGCGGTGCCTGTTATCCGTTATAACTTGAAAGGTAATGTATGGGACTTAAATCCCTATTTGGCTTCAAGTACAACAACAGAGTCTGGTAACACAGGTGAAAAAGCACCAACCACAGAAAAAGAAGTTGAGCCTGACTTAAGCAGTCTAAAAACCTTAGATATTAAAGGTGATTTAAGTATTGCTGGCGTACTTTATCAAGATATAAAAATCGGTAAAATCACCAATAACTTAACCGTAAAAGATGGCAGAGCAACGCTTAAACCGTTAACTGCAAAACTCTATGATGGTTCATTAAATATTGATGCTTGGGTTGATGAAAGCGGTGGTAAAAACACATACAAAGCCACAACCAGTATTAGCAATATAACATTAATACAACTATTGAAAGATGCAGCCAAGGTAGATCTATTAAGTGGTAATGCAAGTATGAACTTAGTCGCTAGTGGGCAAGGTTTAACAGCAAGCAAAATTCAACAAGGTATAGTTGCCAAAGGTGACTTTAAAATACTCGATGGAGAATTATATGGGATTAACCTTTCTCACGAAATACGTGTTTTAAAAGCAAAAATACAAGGTAAAACAATTGCACCGGATAAACTGGTTAAGAAAACAGATTTTGCTTCATTATTAGGTGACTTTACCGTAGAAAAAGGTATTGCTAATAATCAAAAACTGACCATGTTATCTCCTGTTATTCGTTTAGATGGTACCGGCATTGCCAATACTATTGAGCAAACGATCGACTATAAATTAGGTGTGACACCATTATCGAAAACAGATGAAAGTACCAGTTATGTGGATCTAAATGGCATCTCTATACCATTGCGTATCAAAGGGACTTTCGCAAAACCAACCTTTGCTTTAGATACTGAAGGCGCATTAAAAGCGCAAATAGACGCAACTAAAAAAGCGGTAAAAGATAAAGCAGAACAAGTCATCAAAGATAAAGCAAAAGACATTCTTTCAGGTAAAAAAATATCCAAGGGTGACTTAAAAGAAGAAGCAAAAGATTTAGAGAAAACATTAAAAGGTTTATTTAACTAACTTTGTTTATGACCATCTATTGGTCACCTTCAAGCCTTAATAAAAATAGCTGATACAGAAAACTGTCTCAGCTATTTTTTTGCCTTTTTCCTGCCATATTTAGTTTAGAAAAATAGTAGTTTTAATAACTCTATTAAATATGTGAGGTAAGTATACGCATTAAAAACAAGCGGAAATAATACATTTTAACCAGTAAAGTTGATCAGCTATTTAGCTGTGTTGTTAGTGCATAATAGAACTAAAGATTGTGAATAAAAATGGTTTTTTAATTCAAACTGAGATTCAAATTTACATTAAAATAAGGTCTACCTTGATGCATTTAAAACGATTAACTACGTGAACTCTGGATCAGTAAACAAGCATTAAAGAAGTTAATTTATAAATTCTTTAATGCTTGTTGCATTTATGAAGATTGCAACAAGGAAATAAGCCACTTTAACAAGTAAAATTGCCTACATTAATTAATATGATTGTTATAACATAAATAAAGAACCTATCTTTGTAGTAAGGACATTTCGTTGACATCACCAATACTCGAATTTTTAAGCAAACAAATATCCGTCAAAAAGATAGCTATTAAAGAAAATACAATCGTCTGTCGCTTAGGTGATCATTGCGATAATCTTGTGGTATTAACCAAAGGCAAAGTGAAAGTAATGCGTATTGCAGAGGATGGCAGACATATTACACTTTACAACGTTCATGCTGGTGAAAGCTGTGTATTAACTACATCTTGCCTATTCAATGAAAAAGCATTTCCCGCTATTGCAATCACTCAAGTTCACTCAGAAGGTTATGTTATCTCCAAAAATCAATTAAAACATTGGTTAACGGCAGAGCCTATATGGCAAGCTTTCATTTTTAAAATGTTAACCGAACGCATGGCAGACCTGATTTTAAAGGTCGATGAACTCGCCTTTGATTCCTTACAAACACGATTGATACATTGGTTATCTGCACACAACCAAGCACCACACTTAAAAATAACTCACCAAGAAATTGCACAAGAACTCGCATCATCAAGAGAAGTGATCAGTCGCTTACTTAAAAAGCTGGAAGAGAAACAATTGATAGAATTACACCGAGGTGAAATCGTTTTACGTAAACAGCTTTTATCCTGATTTTTCTTCAGGTATTTTTCCCAATTAAATTTGCCGCTTTATTTGAAAAGCATTGTTAAAACAACTATTTAAAATAAGTGTAAAAGCTATGTGACAATAGTTACATACTCACCAGTTATGAAGCGTAATAATACCTCAAGAACAAACTACTGGAGGTATTCTCATGAACAAAAACATCGGCAATACGGATCGCACCATAAGAATGATATTAGGTTTAGCACTTGTTATATGGGGTATTATCAGCGTTAATTACTGGGGAGCTATTGGAATTGTATTGATAGCAACAGCATTAGTAAAAACGTGTCCTGCTTATACTCTATTAGGCGTAAAAACCGATAAAAATGAACAGTAATAGTGTTTATAAATTTGCTTATGTCATTGCGCTTATTACTTGAACTCAAGATTGTATCCACTACAAAAATTAGATAACAACGACATAAGATACATGCCACTTCATCGTCTACTTGATAAAAGACTAACAAGTGAATGACTAATCGCAAATAAGATAAAGGGACGTTTCTCAGCATCCCTTTTAAGTAACAGATACAAAGCCCCCATTATTTAAACACTATAACGTTAACTATTACCTAGCTGAATATTACATCGTTGAATGTTACATCGTTGAATATTACCTATTTGAACATGACAACATGAGTACTGCCCTCCTTTAGAACTAAAGACTTCAGCACTCTGCAACGAGGAGAACTTATCTAGTGAATATGATTAACGAGCTTAAAGATATAATTGATAGTTTTGATACCTTCATTCTTGACCAATGGGGATTACTGCACAATGGTGGAGGTGCATTTTCAGAAGCTATTGCCGCATTAAAGTTTTTAAAAACACACATAAAAAAAGTCACCGAACAAACGATGACGACTTAATGCTTAATGAACTAAAGAAGTACTGACGGGTTTCTTAGCTGCTTTTGCCGCTTTCTTCTCTTTTGCTGTTAAAAGGGGTTTCTTTTTAGTCGCTTTTTTACTGTCTTGGCCTTTACTCATGATGCTTTCCTTTTTGAGATGGACTCTAAACTAAAGTCAGTTTGAGCTAACCTAATGATTGAGGTTACGCAGTAGCAGTAAGGCTGATGCATAACGATTCAGTATGCGCCTAAGACTGTGCAATAGATAGGAGTAGATAATACAAAAAAGTGTAGAGTAACGATTTATTAGCATTTTAGGGTTGAGCTTTAACCTATTGAAATACTATTACTCTGCTTAATGGGAAATATGAGGACTTAATGGGGATATATGAAGGTAATATTAAGGTATAGTTCAGGTAAATCATCGTAGCAATAGCTACCTAAGGGCAGTTAAGTGTTAAGACTGAGCTAACCTCGTGTTATATGAAGTTAGCTCAGGAAAACGGCTAAAAATTCGTACTGATAACCTTAAAGGGTAACCAGCACTGTATGTTTAAAGCTTAGTTACGAAGGTGCGAGCCTGGTAAAGAGCAACGCCACTAAGTATAATAATAACGGCAACAGCAAGTATATCAGCTCCCGGAAATCCCCAAAAATCAGACATTATATCTCCTTATTTAAAGTAAAAATAAACTTAGTACTCATTCTCAGGCTAATGCGGTGTCGCGCATACGCTGTCGACCGAAGTCGTTAAGTCTAAATTTAAATAACACTCGGCCTTCGCCAAAATACGCTTGTTCGTCGAGTTGTTCTTCAACACTTTCAATGATACCGCTGGAAAATAAATCAGCGAGTGTGACGCGTGTAGTACCACGCCAGTAAGCACCATTAAGACCGTATTCTTTCATCACTGCGTCAGTCACTTCCCAATCCCAAATACCAATATCTAGCTGCTCATGAATCAATTGTAGAATGCGCCCTTTCATATGTAATCTTTTCATTACGTACTCCAATTATTACGATTTAATCGACTTAGTATTGCCAGTATCAGCTTTCGCTTCTGTCGATACAGCACGAACGACCTCCAGCACATCGTCACTTTCCGTAAACATGACAAAACCGCCCCCAACAAATAAAAACAAACCAGCCAAGAAATTCCAATCAGGAAACTTAAGCGTGAATGCAGCAAGAAAGATAACGGCAAAAAGCCCATACAATGCAGCAATTGCTTGTCCACGCCCGACACCTATCAATGGAAACGACTTATACCAAGAGACATAGCAGAAGGCAAAAGTGACACCTGCCAACAGCAGCCAACCGATAGCCGCCCAGTTAAATGTAGCGATAACTAGCTCTACAACGGGTTGATCAGTGAAGAAGTAGATCCCAGGTAGAATAAGTAAAACCCAATAAAGGACTTCGGCCGTAAACCTCACCGTAATACCTACATCAGGATCAGCGACATCTAAGCCACGGCCTGCGATTGCACCTTCAACACCCCAGCCTATCGCTGCCATTGCGCCACCCAGATAACCAAGCCATCCAGCGTCGCCAGTACCATTAATTTCAGCAATAATACCGGGAGCATATACCGTCACACCACCAGCAAGAATGATGAAAATACCCACGGCCGCACGACGAGTAATCTTCTCGTTGTACCAGAGCCTAGCTAAGCTAGCACCAATGATCGGATACATCAGTGCTGAAATGGCCGCAAAAGCCCCGCCGATATAACCAATCGCCAGATACGAACCAAAAATAGCCATCGGACCACCAAAAATAGCCCCGATAAAGAACCATTTGGAGATATGACGCATCTGCTTAATGGTACGGACATACTCTCCTAATTTTCCCAATACCGCATTCCAAACAAACAGGAACAACAACACCATAATCGCGTTAAAGGTAGTTAACACCGCCGCAGCTAATAGAAACTCAGCATTAGTATCGTAGCTGAGGTCAACATAAGGAGCTTCAAACCAGACTGCAGAACCCGGCACATACCAAGCCCCCCACAGTACAGCTGCCCACAAAGCCCACATAAAACCCCAACGTATACTGCTCGCAGTGAAACGAGATCGGGCTTCATTCAAGCTTGGGTTCATGAAATTTCCTTTACAAGCTGCTTTTTCTCTTCAAAAAGGAAGGTCTCTAGAGAATCGTCCATCGCTTCCATCCACGGTGTATGGTGAACAGGCGCTAGTGTTCCGGTCAATGTAGAACGATAACTCTTATTACGATAACCAAGAATATCGGCTTCTTTATCGTGTTCCCATTCTTTGAATGTTTCAGCAACAGCAGATACATCAAAATCTGGGTAATCAGTCGGTGCAATTAGATCTTCAATGTAAGCAGCCTGAAAGTCGATATCGTCAGTAGGATTAGCAAGCTTAAGCTCACGGCTGACCCACTCTTTAGTATCAGCGGTCATTACATCACTTTCAGGTAATTTAATGCGACCAAGCATTACATCACGCGCATACCAAGCCTGAGCATCGAACATATTGAAGGTATAGTACTGATCTTGCATACCCAGAAATATCAACTTCGGATTTGCTAGAGAAACAATCCCTTTATACAAACCTTCTGGATACATTCTGTTATGTGTCGTCAGCGTTAGTTCATTAGGTAGGAACGGGAAATAATGCTGATATCCCGTACACAGAATAATAGCGTCAACCTCTTTGCTAGTCCCGTCCTTGAAGTGAGCTGTTTTACCGGTTACGCCCGTGAGCAAAGGAACTTCGCTAAAAGATGCTGGCCAGTCAAAACCCATAGGGTTAGAACGATAACTGAAAGTAACTGATTTAGCGCCGTATTTATGACACTGTGTACCGATATCTTCTGCCGAGTAGCTACTACCAACCAATAACAAATCTTTACCTTTAAATTCACAAGCGTCACGAAAGTCATGCGCATGTAAAACACGGCCTGGGAACTGTTCCAAACCTTCAAAATAAGGTGTATTAGGCGTTGAGAAGTGCCCAGTAGCAACGATTACATGATCAAATTCTTCCGTACTCAGTTCGTCTTTCTTGAGGTCTCTTACTGTCACTGAAAATTTATCGCTAGCTTCATCATGTGTCACCCAATGTACCGCAGTATTAAAGCGGATGTATTGACGCATATTACTCTTAGCGATACGTCCCATGATGTAATCACGCAATACTGCACGTGGTGGATATGATGGGATAGGACGACCAAAATGCTCCTCGAAGCTATAATCCGCAAATTCTAAACATTCTTTAGGGCCATTTGACCACAAATAACGATACATGCTGCCGTGGACTGGCTCACCGTAGGCATCCAAGCCTGTGCGCCATGTATAATTCCACATGCCACCCAAGTCGCTTTGTTTTTCATAACAAACAATCTCAGGGATATCAGCACCGGCGTCGCGGGCTGCTTCAAATGCACGTAATTGTGCTAAACCACTGGGGCCAGCACCTAAAATTGCAACTCTAAAACTCATAAAAATTCCTTTTACAGGGGATGTGTCGTCCGTCAGGAGAAAGAAGCCCGAGCGACGATTAAAAGCAGGGAATAGCACAGGTTGAACCGACAACGATTCAGCAATGAAATTCCACAGTGAAATGCACCAAATTTGAATTAACCGATGGTACAGTAGTGAAGACAGCCTTTGTTGTGAGAAACAAAAAGCCGAGGGTGAGCTGGTCACCGATCAAACACGAGGTTTCGAGAAGACGCCTTAGGGGAGCGTTCGAACTGGTCAAGGAAGATTAAAATGCTTGTTAACTCGTATACCAGTAGCACTACCTTAACACATTTTAGTTACTGATGAGGTTTCTTCCCATAAAATACAAGATGGCTGCGATGGCTGACGCCATCACTTATTGAAAAATCAATACAATGAGTAATCAAAATGCTATTTATAATGCTAATTCCATCAAATATATGTTCAAATATTAAGCAGTAAAAATAAATCAATTTAAGGTATAAATTGCGTTAAATGGTTGCTCCCATCAGAAAATATCTAACACCAAAGAGCTTCATTTTAAGCCCTTAACTTTAAAAAAGCACAAGGTTGTTCAGCAATTTAGAGAAAGTGCCATAAAAATCATAAAATATATTTATCTTTTTTATTATCAACAATTGGTATAGAAAATTCAAAGAAGATACAAAAAGTTAGCCTCTACAAGCAACTGTGAAGTGTGTGTGTATAATAGAGGAGCTGAAATTGGCCCCCACTACTCTCGCGACAAAAGGAATCTATTTAGTGAAAATAATTAACGGCCTTAAAGATATAATTGATAGTTTTGATACCTTCATTCTTGACCAATGGGGAGTGCTGCACAATGGTGGAGATGCATTTCCAGAAGCTATTGCCGCATTAAAGTTTTTAAAAGCACACAACAAAAAAGTCGTTATTCTATCTAATAGTGGTAATACTGGCACGTTCTCCTATAGCCGCTTACAAGAGTCAGGCATTAACCGTGATTTATATCTTGATGTACTCACCTCTGGTGATCACATGCGCCATAACTTTGCTTCAGGTAAATTCAAACAGTTGGGTAACCAAGCTTTATATTTTTCTTGGGATAATAACCATAGTGTACTAGCAGATTGTGGTCTGACTGAATCAACACGAGATGAAGCTTCTTTTATATTATGTTGCGGGGTTGATCGAGGTAGCCTCGAGGCTTATTTAGATGACTTAAAATGGGCTTATCAACATAACCTTGAATTAGTGGTGAGTAACCCAGATCTGGTTGCTATGCAGCCCGATGGCACCTTAAAAATTTGCCCAGGATCGATAGCGAGTGCTTACCAAAAGATGGGGGGAACGGTGCACTGGCACGGAAAACCACAGCAAGATATTTATAGAATGTGTAAAGAGTTGGTGGGAGGCTGGGAAAATGCGATCGCAGTGGGTGATAGTTTAGAGCATGATATAGCGGGTGCAAATGCAGCAAATATCAGTAGCTTATTCATCACTAGCGGGATTCATGCGAAGAGTATTAGCAACCATCAAAGTATCGAAGATTTATGTAATGAGTATGCTGTCAAACCTACTTTTTATGTCGATTGGTTTAAGCAATAAAAAAATTAATCATATTCATAGTTATAATAGCAGTAAAAAGTAACAGGCAGCCTACTCGTTGCCTGTTATCAAAGAGATGCACTCTAACACTTTATAATTGAACACTTTATAATTGAACAAGTTATAAATTGCACTGCCTATAACTTACTTCTCTAGACCCTAAACCTTCATACTCTATCTAAACTAGATAAAACCTACCGCTTTTAAACTAAATTAACTAAGTTTTATCAAGGCGATTAAACGTTAAACAACGTTATTTTGTTCGATCAGAAGCTTTTCAAAATCCTCCAGAGATAGAGGTTTAGCTAATAAATAACCTTGTCCCAGCAGACAACCCGCGTCTATCAAAAGTTGCTTTTGTTGTTCTGTTTCAATGCCTTCTGCTATTACTTCAATATTCAGTTTTTTTGCCATCACTATAATAGCTTCGCATAATGCAACATCTTTATTATCAGCTGACATATTTTGCACAAAGCTTTTATCAATTTTCAAATAATCAATGGCATAGTTTTTAAGGTAAGAAAAAGAACAATAACCCGTACCAAAATCGTCAATGGACACAGCAATACCGTGCTCACGTATCGTATCGAGTACGTCAACTACTTCAGCTTGATTTTCCATCACTAAGTTTTCAGTGATCTCTATAGCGATCGCTTCACAAGGTATTTTTCGTGCAATTAGGGATTCTGCCCAAGATTTAATTTGTTGACCGTCATTTTTAAACTGTACTGGAGAAGTATTAATGCTTATTGTTAAATCCTTACAGTATTCATTTCGCCAAATCTTGGCTTGCTCTGATACTTCCTCAAATATCCATTCACTAATTTCTATAATAATCCCGATTTCCTCGGCAATAGGAATAAAATCTAAGGGAGAGATCAGACCTTTCTCTGGATGCTGCCAACGAATAAGGGCTTCTGCTTTAATGATTTGATTATTTTCCAAGTTAACAATGGGCTGATACACCATATAGAACTGGTTTTGCATCACAGCAATGCGTAGATCCTGAATTATTTCCATTCGTTTCATAAAGTCTGTACGCATATTATCAGTAAAATAATGAACACTATTGCGACCGTGAGTTTTAGCTCGATACATTGCTTGGTCTGCATTTCTCAATAAGGCATCAATAGACAAGGCGTCATTAGGATAAAATGCGAGGCCAATACTCGCGGTACAAAAAACATTTTTTTCCTGAATAAGGTAAGGTTTAGCCAATGTATTTGATAGTTTTTGCGCAATTTTATCTATATCTTCTGCCGTTGTTGTCCCCACAAAAACAATAATAAATTCATCGCCACCTAAACGCGCCGCAATATCATTTTTTCTAATACAAGCCTTAATACGCTTTGAACACTCAACCAAAACAGCATCACCAACACCATGTCCTAAGGAATCATTAATATCTTTAAACTTATCAAGATCTAGCATTGCAATAGCGAGTTGCTTTTTATCACGTTCGGCGTTATTGAGCGCATTAGTTAAATGTTCATGTAATAAATTCCGATTAGATAAATGAGTCAAGCTATCAAAATTAGCTTGCTGCCAAATTATTTTATCTGCATTTTCCCGTTCTATCGCAATCCGAGCAAGGTTCACAAATTGTTCGATAAGTAAAAAATCATTGCTCTTGGGTGTCGATATTTTACGATGATAAAGAGAAAAAGTACCGAGTATATTTCCTTGATTACCAATAATCGGCTCAGACCAACATGACGCTAAATTTGCTTTTTTAGCTAACGCTTTCCAAGCAAACCAATAAGGGTGTGTAGCAACATCAGAAACAATCACTCTTTTACCTGTAAAGGCAGCTGTTCCACTGGAACCGACTCCATCACCAATCACTAAACCATCAATGAAACCTGTATAGAAGTCAGGCAAACTAGGGGCGGCACCAACGGTTAAATGTTTGCCTGTTTTATCAAGCAATAAAATACTGCAGATCGTGTCTGGTAATTCATTTTCAATAGAATGTATCACTGCAGGCAATACTTTAGATAACTTACTTGAACCAGCAATCAGCTCAAGAATATTATTGCGAAGTTGGCTTATTTTGTCTTTTTCTAATAACTGCTTATTTTTATTTTGCATAAACATTGAAAAAATCATAGAAAATAAATTGGTAACAAAAAATGCACCGACAATACGAGACAATGTAAAACTATCAAATTGATCATAGGTAAACAAACAAGCGACAGTAATCAAAAGTAGATTAAATAAACTGGCAACAAATATGGGTAATAGATAAAAACTGGCGATAATGATTGGGAAAAGCCAATAAATTAGCCCCGCCCCTTTTACATAAATACCAATTAAAATAGTAACTTGTGCAAGAACCGCGAATATAGCACTAAAAAGCTTAATGTTACTGGTAAACCACACCCCGAGAAATACAGAAAAAATACCGCCAACGGCTGCAATATCAACAGCAATATGCGCTATATCGTGCGCTAAAAGACTTGTGATAAGAAAAGGGAATAGGACTAATGTTGCAGCAGCAGTAATGGCTAATAGAATTTTATCTTCTAAAGTACGCTGCTTTAATTTAATAGGCATACAGGTCTAGCTTCCTTTTAATGGAGTCTATTATAAAAATATTGCCGAGATCCAAGCCAATAGAGTTGAAAAGATAATATACATAATAATATACGAAACAAAGCAAATTAAGCACCTCTTTTGAGGTGTTTAATTTTGAGTTATTGAAGTTAATTATTAGGTAACAATTATTAGGTAATATAGATATCAATATTGTAAGAGCTCTCATACTAATGAGAAAATTTACTCATCGTGATTGATATTATATTTAAAGAACTTTCAATTGCTTGCTTCACCTATTATCAAAAATATTAACGATACGCTGATGTTGCCACAGCCCCCGATTTAATAAGCTAAGAAAACCTATCTGACTGAATATTAAATAAATAATATATAAAAACCCATCAACAACCAACTAAAAGATAAAATAATTTAATAGACTTTTACCATACTAAGTCTCAACCTAATTTTAACGGTTACAACAATATCAATTAAATTGAATGGGGAAGTTAAATTTTGTTCAACAATTACTTAACGCAATGAGTAAATAGTTGATTAGGTAAATAGTTGAATAGGTAAGTAGATGTAAATGGTGATTAAGAGTAGCCACTATTTTAAAGGAAGGTTTTTGGTTATTTTATATAGATATTCGCTATTCAAATAGTAAAAATCAGTAATAGGTGATGGTTGGTAACGATGATTTAGCATTCACCGCACAAGTAAGCACAGCAAACGCTAAAGAATATAGACATGAATAAGTTCAGTAAGTAGATAGTGGTGATAGGAATGTTGGTAGTGATAGTGCCATAACTCACTACTTTGACTCATCTAAAAACTTAAATTTTTTAATTCATTACTTAAGGATAAAACGCAGTAAATAGGCGAATACGCTCAAGGCAAGTACACTGCCGAACCAAATTATAACCATCCATCCCCATTGCTTTAGTGATTGCTTCATTAATGGTACCCCTCGTCGTGTTTTAATTTACCTCTGAATACCCAATAAGCATAACCGCTGTACGCAATCACCATGGGTAATAAAAATACCGTTCCAGTGAGCAAAAACTTTAAGCTACCATCTGGTGCAGCAGCGTCAGCATAAGTAACAGCAAAAGGCACAATATAGGGGAAGGTACTAACAGAAAACCCTAATGCAGAAACAATAAATAAACCAATGCCAAACAAGTATGCCCGCACTGCTTGATGATTGTTTAAGGATTTAAATAATTGCCAAATACATACCACCGCTAATATCGGCACCATAAAATAAAGCATCGAATTGGGTAAGTTAAACCATCGCTCGGAAACAATTTCATGAGTTAATGGCAACCAAGCACTAACAACAACAATGCAAAGTACCAAAGCTACTCCCCAATGCTTAGCCACATCATAATATCTATCAGCTAACTCCTGAGGTAACTTGATCACTAACCAACACGCACCTAGTAATGCGTAGGCACAAATAGTTGCAAAACCACAGAATAGAGTAAACGGTGTGAACCAATCAAACCAACCTCCCGCATAACTTCTACCATCGACTTCGATACCTTGTAACATGGCACCTAGCATGATCCCTTGAGTTGCAGCAGCTGCAATCGATCCTGCAAAGAATGCGATAGACCAAACAAACTTTCCACGTTTAGTTCTAAATCGATATTCAAATGAAACACCACGTAATACCAACCCCAGCAACATAATAATTAACGGTGCATAAAGCGCAGGCATCACAATCGAATAAGCAAGTGGAAATACAGCAAATAACCCTCCTCCCCCCAGCACTAGCCAAGTTTCATTACCATCCCAAACAGGTGCAATGCTATTCATCATTAAATCTCGTTCTGCTTCATTGGAAGCTTTGGGAAAAAGAATGCCTATCCCCAAATCAAATCCATCTAGCACAACATAAATTAATACGGCAAAACCAATCAACCCGTACCAAATTAAAGCGTAATCCATATATTTCCCCTAAGGTAATCTGTTCGGATGTGAAGCAGGTGGCACTTCAGCACCATCAGGAAGTCGAGCCTCTAATGCTTGTTCATAACGCGTAGGCGACTTTTGCATTAAACGAATGATATAAAAGAACCCTGCACCAAAAACGCACAAATAAACAACAACAAATGCGGTTAAAGACCAACTTATTGCAACTGCGTCTATTGGTGACGCTGAGTCAGCAGTTCTTAATAATCCATAAACGGTAAATGGTTGCCTGCCCACTTCAGTGGTTATCCAACCTGAGATTAAAGCAACAAAACCAGCGGGGCCGAATAAAACACAGACTTTATGAAATAATGGTGTTTGATAAAGCTTACCTTTTTTACGAAGCCATAAACTGACAAGACCAATCGTCAACATACCAAAACCGATACCCACCATTACCCTAAAGCTCCAAAAAACAATCGAAACGGGTGGATGATCAGCTTCAGGAAAAGCATCAAGGCCTTGCACTCTGCCGTTAAGTTCATGCGTTAAAATAAGGCTACCTAACTTAGGAATAGCTACCTGGTATTTCATCTCTTTTGCTTGATCATCAGGAATGCCGAAAAGGATCAGAGGAGCGCCATCGTGAGAATCATAATGTCCTTCCATCGCGGCTATTTTTGCAGGTTGATGTTGCATTGTATTTAATCCATGAAAATCACCAACAATAATTTGCAATGGCGCTACAACCACAATCATCCACAACGCCATTGAAAACATAGTTTTGGCTAGAGGATTGTGATTTGCTTTAATTAGGTGGTATCCCGCTACTGCTGCAACCACAAAGGCAGTCGTCAGATAAGACGCCAATAACATATGCACCAGGCGGTATGGAAATGAGGGATTAAAAATAATCGCTAACCAATCTTCTGGAATAAATTGCCCTGCTTCATTGATCGAATATCCAGCAGGTGTTTGCATCCAACTGTTAACCGACAATATCCAAAAGGCCGAAAGAAAAGTACCAAAAGCAACAACACAAGTAGCTGAGAAATGTAGTTTCCTCCCCACTTTTTTCATACCAAACAACATCACCCCTAGAAATCCTGCTTCTAGGAAAAATGCAGTTAAAATTTCATATCCCATTAGTGGCCCAAGGATGGGACCAGTTTTATCGGAGAATACACTCCAGTTAGTCCCAAACTGATAACTGAGTACGATCCCACTAACCACACCCATACCAAAAGTAACAGAGAATATTTTTAACCAATACTTATAGATTTGAATGTATTTGTCATCGTTGGTCTTCAGCCATAGACCTTCTAATACAGCTAAATAGGACGCAAGCCCGATAGTAAATGATGGGAATATAATGTGGAAAGACACAGTAAATGCAAATTGAAACCGTGCCAGATCTAATGCCAAAGTATCCATAATCACTCCTAATTTGTATAGGATTATGTACGCTGCTTTGAGCAAGAAAGATCAAGTACCCTCTAATGTTTTTTATCTGTAGAATTTCTCTTAAGACAGTTTTTTTATATAAAAATGGACAATGTATACCCAGACCGATGCCATTCACAGCAGCTATTTTTTATCCCCTTAAGTCATATTTGGTTATTAACATTAGAGAGATATAATGAGTTACCAACCTATTTAGCCGGTGATTAAGTTTGCGTAAAGCCTTCTTAACTAACTTAAATTCTGATTAATGAATGTGAATGTGAAAGTGAAAGTGAAAGTGAAAGTGAGAGTGAGATTGAGAGTGCAATTACATTTAATTATAAAATACAGTTTGTATCGCTTAGTTGAAGACGAGTTATGAAATCAATAACAGGTTATTACGAAATAATTTAATGTAGAAATGAGTAAATAGCAGTGTTGTATCACTTTGTTTGAGCCAGTAAATAAGACCTTGTAATGAATGATGTCTGAGCAGGGTCAAATGTATTCGACCCTTTAAATAGACCTTGTAAATAGACCTTGTAAATAATTCTGAGGGTACATTCCCATTTGAACATCACCACTTCATTTATGACTAATTTTTATAACACTCGCAGCGATTCCTACCATGTTCCTTACTTTGGTATAGGGCAAGATCTGCTTGTTTAATTAACTCCACAGATTTAATGTTTAGTTGAGGGGTCATTGATGCGATACCTAAACTAATGGTGACATGCTTGTATGACGTTTCACTATGGGAAATGTTTAAATTACTAACAGCAAGCCTTACCTTTTCTGCTATTAAAGCGCCTTCTTTAATATCACTTTCTAGCAATATAACAAACTCCTCACCACCATAACGAGCCAAAAAATCAGTAGGTCTATTAATCGTTTCTTGGATAGTTTGGGCCACTTTTTTTAAACAATCATCACCCGCTATATGTCCGTAAGTATCATTAAATTTTTTAAACTCATCTATATCAATGAGTAATAAAGTTAACGGTTGTTGGCTACGCGTTTTTACCAGCCATAAATGATTAAGCGTTTTATCTAACCATCTCCTATTAAATATCTCAGTTAACCCATCGACTTGTGACAACGACTCTAATACCGCATTCGATTTTTCAAGTTTATCATTTCTCTCATTAACCATATCGATAGCGGCATTAAAACCAATAATCAAATCACCTATTTCATCTTTTTTATAACCTTTAATATGTGTCAGGGATTTTTTCTGCAATACCATTTTCCTAACCGATTCAGCAGCCTTTTTTAATGGATTAAAAAAGAAGAATAAAAAAAACATAACCACCAAAAATACAGAAAAACTAACAATGATCCCATTAATAATGGCAGCCCGTAAACTTTCATTTATTATCTGATAAACCTTGGCCACAGGAGTTCTTACCATAACAAACCAATCCGAGGAGTTAATATCAGCCGTAGCGGCTAACATTTCACCTTCAACTAAAGTCACTGTATGTCCATATCCGTTAAAGCCTCTCATTACCTCGTCAAGAAATGCATCCATCCCTTCTTTAGGAGTTGCTTTTAACACTAGGTTTGGATCGCTCGATGCTAAGAATATTTGATTCGTTCTTGAAATGACTAAGATATCGCTTCTTTCACTAAAGTCTTTATCAAATATATACTCCATAAAACCGGGGCGGTTCAAGAAGATTGGTGCTTCTAATATGCCTAATACCTGTCCATTTTCATCTCTTAACGCTTTTGCGATCACAACCAGTACTTCACCCATAACTTCAGAACGAAAAGGTGAACTAATAATAACGCCTTGGCTATTATTCGCCTTTCTCAACCATTCGTAATCAGTCATTACTAAGTTTTTTCTACCTGGAATAACCGGATATTCAGCTATCACGCCCTGTCCATTTGGGCTTATAACTGCAAAGCCCTGTGGAAAAAAATCAGTAAAAACAATATTATTTTTAAATATTTCCGTTATAAAGGCTTCTGATTGTATTTTTTGAGGAGGAATTTTATCAGCTAAAGCAACCAAAAAATTCGTACGCATTGCTATTTTTTTTTGAATGTCTTTTGCGATATATTTAGCTTGTGTATATTGCTCTTTATTGATTTGGTTTTTTATTTCAGCCTTAAGCATTAAAAAATTGTAAATTTGAAGCGGCGTAAAAGCAACGATGATAAACACCGCAACATAGAAAGATAATTTAGTGGAAATACGGGATGGTTTTATTTTATCTAAAAGAGTTGTCATCTACTCATAATTTATTAGTTAATACACAAAGGCAAACATACCTCTTTTATTATATAAAAGTTAGTTGTTTTGTTGATAACATTGCGACTCATCATGAAATTATTTGTTTGAAACAAAACTCTGTTATTAGCGGCTATTAATTTTTACAATGCGAGATATACGGGGGTAATAATACGATACTTGAGATTGTCGAGATTGCGTCATAATAAACTACCTTTGAGCATGTAAAACTACACCTCGAAAAGATAAGTTGATTATGAATATGTTCAAAACTAATGGATTTCCTTAACTAGCCCCCCTCCTCTAATGCCCTTAGCTACTTCTTTAACTACTTTCACGTGTAAAAACTTCTAACCATTGATCGAATCTATTATCAAAACTAACGATGCCGTCGATTCTTATACTTTCAGACCTACTTGGCAAAGCAAATGAAGACAGGTGCTCAAAGTACTCAGATACGACATAAAAACTACGACTAATACCTGTAGGTATACGATTGACTTCATCACTATCAGAAAATACCCCCTTGTAGTGTTCTGAAACAACCGAACTCTCAGGAAAGGCTATATCAAGTTTAAATATTAGAAAAAGGTAACTGCTTAACCATCTTGCAACCTCTCGCTCGGAGAGGGAGTTATCATCCACACAAATTTTTGTTCCAATTTCTTTGTACTTAATAATTAACTCATTAAATTCATCTAACTGGAAGTCTAGCCAAGACCTATCGCAATCTAACTCCTTTGAGTCAAACATCACGCAAACTGGACTATTTCTAGGAAATAGATTTTTGTAGAGATATGGCCTGTTAGTAATTATTATTCCATGTGCTTTCTCAAGCATATCAAGCAAGCTCATTAGTTCTTTTTTATGATCAATATAATTTTTAAATTTATTCTGTGTAATTGTCTCTCTTATCTGTTCCCTAGTTTGATTGCTTCTGAATATAGACGCTCTGAATGCAGCTAGTGCCATCCCGCCAGCCATTACACTTAATGGGAGAGAGAAGATGTCCAACGTTCGATCGTAACAACTTAGATCAAAGCAAAACACAAGATCATTATTTACCACCAATAATACCCACAATAAAAAGCCAAGAAACAGACCGCCCCAGAAACTAATTCTAAAAATCAGATCATTACTTAGTTTATTGTTCGTATTTTTTTGAGTCATTGCATAACAGCTTCTTGTATATAATCATTCCGCACTTCCTGTCGAAATACGAAATACCTATTTTTTGTTAAAATACCCCTAACAATACGCTAATCAAACACATAATCAATATGTTAAACCAAGTCATCAAAACTTAATCATGTGAATAGATATCATCATTCAGTCTTTCCGGGGGAATTACGGAATTTAAGTGAGGTGGTTTTATAGGCAGTCATTGTTGAGCATAGCTTATTGGGCATAATGAATTAACAAACTCTCCTTTACCAATATGTTTGATTGCGCTTTTAACAGAACTTGTTATGATTTGCGGCGATTATAGTCGGGGGGCCATTGGCTGAGAGCGATGTGATATCAATATTAATTGATAAAACGTCGATACCCGTTGAACCTGATACAGTTAACACTGACGCAGGGAACTATATAGAAACCATTCCTGTGGCATTTCTTTGCTTTTTTGGTTGATATAAGTTCCGATCGCGTTGTGAACGGAGCCATTATGTCTGACCTTACGCCTAACACTATTTGTAACCCTATTCGCACACCAATAGTATTAACTATTGCTGGCTCTGACAGCAGTGGCGGTGCAGGTATTCAAGCCGATATTAAAGCGATTTCAGCCACCGGCAGTTATGCTTGCTCTGCGATCACTGCTATTACCGCACAAAATACGCTTGGTGTATCTGCTATCTTCCCGATCCCCCTTGAACATGTTGAAAAGCAATTAGATGCTGTTTTTAGTGACCTCAATATTGTCGCGGTTAAAGTAGGCATGTTAGCCGACTGCGAGATCATCAAAGTGGTGGCTAAAAAACTAAAACAGTACAAACCGTCCTTTTTAGTAATCGACCCTGTGATGGTCACCACCAACGGTGATTTATTATTAGAAAAAGTCGCCATTCAAACTCTAAAAACTGAACTACTGCCAATGGCTGATTTAATCACCCCTAACTTGCCTGAAGGCGCGGCGTTAATTGACAGTCACATTCCCACAAGCGAACAAGAAATGCAGGCAATGATTGATGCTTTACGTCAGTTAGGTGCTAAAGCCGTATTATTAAAAGGCGGGCATTTAGAGCAAGATGAAAACAGTAATGATTTGTTAATTTTAGCGGACTCAGTACAGCAGCTCACTGCAAAACGTATTAATACTAACAATAACCACGGCACAGGTTGTACTTTATCTTCAGCGATTGCTTCTTATCTGGCTCAAGGCCATGAATTATCAAAAGCAGTACAGCTTGGTAAAGATTACATTACGCAAGCATTACAACATGCTGACCAACTTAATATTGGTCAAGGCCGTGGCCCTGTTGATCATTTTTATGCATTGAATCGATAAGTGATCACCATGACAAATAACTTATCGCCACAGCCAAAAAAATCAATAAATCAAAGCGCTCCAAGCATTGATATTCACAATGCCAGCTTGCGTTATAACGACAGTGAGCAGTGTGTATTGTCATCGCTTGATATGCATATTCCAGCAGCACAATGGACCTGTATTTTAGGCCGTAGTGGCTGCGGTAAAAGTTCTTTGTTACGTTATTTGGCGAACTTATTAAGCGATAAAGTACAATGGTCTGGGCAGCTATCCACCAGCACCAATATTGCATTGCAAGGTCAAATTGCCTATATGGCACAGCAAGATTTATTAATGCCCTGGTTATCGGTATTAGATAACGTACTGCTCAGCGATAAATTTACACCTAATCCACAGCCATCACAACGTGATAAAGCACAACAACTATTACAACAGGTTGGCCTTGAGCAACAAGCTCATTATCTACCACAGCAATTATCTGGTGGAATGCGACAGCGTGTTGCATTAGCGAGAACCTTAATGCAAAACAAGCCTGTAGTATTAATGGATGAACCTTTCTCGGCATTAGATGCAGTAACACGCTACCGCTTGCAAAACTTAGCCCATGAATTATTAAAAAATAAAACCGTAGTATTAATTACACATGATCCACAGGAAGCTATTCGTTTAGCAAACCAGCTTTATATTATGCAAGGTCAACCTGCATCTGCAGAATCATTAGATGTACCTAGTGCCCCAGCACCAAGACAATTTGATGCACAATGCGCTGAGCTACAGCAGACTATTCTTGACCGTTTGGAGCAAGATTATGCGTAATTTTATTGCCATGTCAGGTTTAACTAAATCGTTTAAAAGCAGTGATAAAACATTACCGCCAGTATTACGTATCCTGTTCACTTTTATGATTATAATTGCAATTTGGCAAGCAGTGGTGATTATATTTAAACTGCCCTCTTTTATTTTACCTGAGCCGTTAGCGGTATTTGAACGCCTGATCACACGCTATGAAGTGTTGTTAAAACATAGTTGGGTAACCACACAAGAGATACTTTTAGGGTTATTACTAGGGCTTTCCATGGGCCTATGTTTTGCACTACAAATGTTACTGTTTAAACCCATTAAACGCTGGTTATTACCGATCCTGATCACCAGCCAAGCAATTCCTGTTTTTGCGATTGCGCCTATTTTAATGATCTGGTTAGGTTACGGTATTTCCTCAAAAATAGTGATGGCGGCGATGATCATCTTTTTCCCAGTGACCACCTGTTGCTACGACGGGTTAAAAAACACTCCTACCGGTTACCTTGATTTAGCTAAAACCATGGGCGCGACTAAATGGAAGATGTTACGTCATATTCAATTGCCTGCTGCTTTACCTACTTTAGCGTCTGGTATTCGTGTTGCTGTGGTTATTGCGCCGATTGGTGCGGTTGCCGGTGAATGGGTAGGTTCAAGCGAAGGGTTGGGTTATTTGATGCTACAAGCTAATGCGCGAATGTTAATTGATGAAATGTTTGCGGCCTTATTTATTCTATCTGCGCTCTCTGTAAGTTTATATTTTATCACCGATAAGTTACTAAAAAAGCTTATCCCATGGGAAGTCTAAATGCACCATTTTTAATAACCCTAAACTAAGCCTAAAACTAAAACGATTAATACCAAAAATACTATAAGGAAATAAAACACATGAAAAAGAGTTTCATTTTAACCGCCTTGTCTCTAACGGCTGCATTATTATCATTCTCCGCACAGGCTGAAGATAAAAAAGTCACGCTAATGCTAGATTGGTTTGTTAACCCTAACCACGGCCCAATTGTGATTGCACAACAGCTTGGTTATTTTAAACAGCAAGGTTTGTCTGTCGATATTCAAGAACCTGCAGACCCAAGCATGCCACCTAAATTAGTTGCCGCGGGTAATATTGACTTGGCTATTACTTATCAGCCTAACTTGATCATTGATGTATCTGAAAAATTACCTTTAGTACGCTCAGCGACCTTAATAGCAACACCGTTAAATACATTAATGGTCTTAGATGATGGCAAAATAAATTCATTGAGTGACCTAAAAGGAAAAAAAGTCGGCATTGCTATTTCAGGTAGTGAAGAAGCCATCATTGGCAAAATGTTAGAATCAGTACAACTTAATTATCAAGATGTAGCGATCATTAACGTCGGTTGGGCTCTCTCTGCTTCTTTAGCATCGGGGAAAGTCGATGCCATTTGGGGCGGGTTACGTAACTTTGAAACTAACCAACTGGAGCTAGAAGGATTTAAAGCTAAAGCTTATTTCCCTGAAGAGCATGGTGTTCCTGTTTACGATGAATTGGTATTTGTTGCAAATGCAAATAAGTACGATGCGAAAATGATTAAAGCCTTTAACAAAGCCATAGAGCAAGCCACTATTTATATCGTTAACCACCCACAGCAAGCATGGAATGAGTTTGTTAGTTACGCACCTGATACGTTAAATAATGAGTTAAATAAACGAGCATGGCGCGATACGTTGACTCGTTTCTCATTACGCCCTGCTGCTATTGATTTAAAACGTTACAATGATTATGCGCAATTTATGTTTGATAACAAACTGATTAAAAGTATGCCAAAAGCAAAAGATTACATGCCAATGTTCGAGTAGTTAGCACACTCATATCAAGTTTAAATAGACAACTAAAAAACAGCGAGAGAATCATGAACCATCAAGATTTAATTAGTGCTTGCCAGTCTGACTGGGATGCCTACACACAGCATCCATTTGTGATGCAATTAGGAGACGGCAGTTTAGCGCAGCCGTGCTTTTTACATTACCTAAAGCAAGATTTTTTGTTCTTAAAGCAATATGCGCGTGCTTATGCATTAGCCATTTATAAAGCCAATACCCTAGCAGACATGCGCAAGGCGTTACCTAGTGTACATGCGTTATTAGATTCTGAGATTAGTCACCATGTCACTTATTGCGCAAATTGGGGATTAACGGAAGCAGACTTGGAAGCAGAGGATGAAGATTTTGGTACCGTCGCTTACACTCGTTACGTGTTAGATGCAGGCATGACCGGTGACCTAGTTGATTTATACGCCGCTTTAGCCCCTTGCTCCATTGGTTATGCAGTGATTGGACGTTTATTAGCAAATGACAAAAACACTAAAATAGTTGGCAATGAGTTTGCTAGTTGGATTGATTTATACAGCGGTGAAGAGTTTCAACAAAGTGTTACCGATGGTGTGCAACATTTTGACCAGTTACTTGCTGAAGTAGACATTAACAGCAAACGGGGTCAACACTTGGTAAAAGTATTTAAAACAGCAACCAGAATGGAAGTTGCCTTCTGGCAACAAGGTTTAAACTCCGCTATTTAAATAGACGCAGTGCTAAATAAAAACAGAAGTAGAGGAGCAAATATGTCAGTAATAGCAACAGAAAAGCGACAAGTGATCACTAATGCCTTACAAGTATTGCGCGAACAAAAACCATTAGTAGTAAACATCACTAACTATGTGGTGATGAACAATACAGCTAATGCATTGTTAGCAATTGGCGCTTCACCTATTATGGCGCATTCATGCCAAGAAATGGCTGAAATGATGTCATTTAGTGGTGCGTTAGTCATTAACATTGGCACCTTAGATAGCCAGTGGATACCGCGCATGATCTTTGCAGTTGAACAAGCGAACCTCAATAATAAAGTGGTGGTATTAGACCCTGTGGGTTGTGGTGCAAGCACTTTACGTACTGAAACATCACGCCAAATAGCAGCACTTGCAGAGCAGTTAATTATTCGAGCTAATGCTTCTGAAATTATTGCTCTAGCAGGAGAAAAAGCACAAGGCAAAGGTGTCGATTCACTTGATAGCAGTGAAGCAGCCGTTGGTGCAGCCCGTTACTTAGTTGAAACTTATCAATGTAATGTCGTCATTTCTGGCGAAGTCGATTACATCATCAATGCGGAGAGTGAAATATCACTGCATAATGGTGATGCAATGATGCCTAACATCACAGGAATGGGTTGTAGTTTAAGTGCATTAACCGGTGCTTTTGCAGCGATTGGTGAAAATACTGGTTTAGCAGCTGCTGCCATACTTGGCATCGCAGGGGAAGTTGCAGTTAAGCAATCCGCGGGACCAGGAAGTTTACAAATGAACTTATTAGACGTGCTATATCAATTAGATGATAAAGCGATTGTGGCATACTTAAAGATGACTATTAATAAATAATACAGTCATTGCTGGATCAGTAAGTGAAAGTGACCTTATTGCTTCCACTCTACTCATTTATATTCTTTGCTATTGCTGCTTAGTACTATTGATTAGCTTTGCTGCTTAGCATTTCAACTTAGCTTTGACAATTAGCAATGCTATTTACATAAGCCATTTTTTTATTGTATCCAATACAGGTAAGCACCATGAATCCATACCGTTTATATCTAGTCACCGATGATCAACAGGATCTTTATACTTTAATTAATGTAGTCAAAGAAGCTGTCGCTGGCGGTGTTTCCATGGTGCAAGTACGCGAAAAAAGTAACGATATACAATCTTTTATTACTCGCGCTCAAGTGGTTAAAACCATACTTCAAGGCACTGGCGTTCCGCTAATTATTAATGATCGAGTTGATGTCGCTTTAGCGGTAGATGCCGATGGTGTGCATTTAGGTCAATCGGATATGCCAGCCCAAATGGCAAGAACATTAATTGGTCCAAATAAGTTGTTAGGTTTATCGATAGAGAATGAACAACAATTAATGGATGCAAATACACTACCACTGGATTACATTGGTTTAAGTGCTATATTTGCTACACCAACAAAAACCGATACGCTTAAACAATGGGGTATTGCCGGTTTACAAAAAGCGATTAATATTTCTCAATTTCCGATCGTGGCTATTGGTGGTATTAATCACAGTAATCTTGATCAAATCATTAGCACGGGTGTTGACGGTGTAGCGCTAGTCTCTGCTATTTGCCATGCCGATGATCCTAAAGCTGCTGCAGCAGCGTTGTTAAAACAGATACAAACTGCTACGCCATAAGCCTGTTGAAATAAAAGCAATTAATCACAAAGCTAAAAAAGGTAAATCAAAAGCGCTTAACCACGAAGGCACGAAGTTAAAAGAAGGTTAGGTCAAAACCTTATATGAAGGTAGGTAGCACTAAACTTTCCACTTAAACCCAGTTTTTCTTTCTTAGTGCTCTTCGTGTAGCGCAGCGCTTCGTGGTTAATCTGTTTTTTTAAATCAAAAGTCTTATGCCTAACAACTAACTTTAATACACTGAATTCTAAATGTTTTTACTTTCATCCATTCTTTTGCACTTCTTCGTGCCCTTCCTTTAGCGTAGCGCTTCGTGGTTAATATCTTTATTTTTATACTTTAATTTGTCACTAATGACTTCTCAACCACAGCATTTCAATTAAGAATAACTTACAATATTATTCAACTTGTTAATTAAATCAGAACAATGGCTAACGATGAATATAACGCTCAAACAATTGCATGTATTTGTAACTATTACTCAAGAAAAAACCTTAACCACTGCGGCTGAGAAATTATTCCTGAGTAAACCAGCAGTGAGCATGGCTTTAGCTGAACTTGAAAAACAGTTAGGGCATAAACTCTTTGAGCGCACTAATAATCGATTATTAATCAATGAAATGGGCAAGGCTTTATTACCATTAGCCGATGAACAAATAGAACGCAGTAAAGCTATTACTAGTTTATTTGATAAAAATAATTTCCAAGGAAAACTAAGAATTGGCTCAAGTAATACCGTCGGAAACCATTTGTTGCCCAATTTATTAGCTGAGTTTAGGGATATTAAACATCATCAAGCTCAATCCATATACGTTGATAACAGCACTTGTATCGGCAAAAAACTTAAAGAATACGAGCTAGATATTGCCTTAGTTGAAGCTTTAGTGATTGATAAACAATTGCATATCGAGCGATGGATAAAAGATGAGATGGTGATAGTCGCTAGTCCTGCTCACCCGCTAATGAATCAAGAACAAGTCTCGATAGAAGATTTAAACCACCAGCATTGGATTTTACGAGAGCAAGGCTCAGGTACGCGCGAGTTTTTTATTACACACATTGGACAGTATTTAACAAACCTCGATATTACCTTTGAATTAAGCTCTACGGAGGCAATCATTAACTGCTGCGCTGCAGGGTTAGGATTATCTTGCATGTCTAGTACTGCTGCTCGGCATGCCCTGCAAGATAAACGTTTAGTAACCCTGCCCATTAATATCGATATGTCACGAGACTTATATTTGGTATGGCATAAAGAAAAATATCAGAGCCCAATATTGAAAGAGTTTATTATTTTTTGCCAGCAATGGACCTTAAACGCTTAATTCGAAAGATAGTTACCTTAACTTCTTAGGCATATTATTTAAATAACAGACTTCACTAATATAGTTCTTGAATTCAATAATAATCTCAACATTTTAAAATCAAACAAAATTAGTACTGGAATAAACATAAAAAACAGCGACTTACTATCATTTTCATTAAATAACACACCATAAAACTACCTATATTTAAATAATAGCCTATTCTAAACGCTTCATTATGTGCATTTTAAAAGGCGATAAAAGAATATGGCTAGAAGCAAAACCACCTCTACAGACGATGTATTATTAGTATTATGTAATTCGGTAAAGTCTGTTTTAAGTAGTGCAACGGGGCGAACGGTTAACTATTCATCTATGGTTCAAAAAATCAATAAAACCTGCCTTAAGCCCGATATTGGCTGTTTTGTGTTATTTGACGGTGGTTTTTCTGGATTAGTTATTTTGAATTTTAGTGCCGCTGCTGCAATGGAGCTATACACCACATACATGACCAATATGGGTTTGTCGGAAGAAGACTTAGCCACATCGCATACTGCTGATGATGTAAGTGATGTAATGGGTGAATTAATGAATCAAGCCGTTGGTGATTTTACGGGGGTTATTGGTCATGAATTACATACATCTATCAATCAAAACCAACCTAAAATGCTGACTATCAACAAGCAAGTTGTACTCTCTATTGATACAAACCTAGATCGCCCACAAGCTCGACGAGTGAGTTTTACAACAGAAAAAAATAATATTTTTTATCTTGAATTAGCGATGGATAAAACTGAGTTTATTAAGTTACCTAATTTTGAAGAGCGAGAAGCATTTGATCCCGACTCTCTAATTGAAGAAGAGAACAATAAAACATTGCAGGCAAACGCAACGGCTCAAAATACATCGACCTCAGACTCTGATTTGTTTGATGAGTTAGGTATTTAACCTCAGTTCGGGATAAGCAAAACGACTCAATACCGTGAATTTCTGCGTTAATTTATCTTGTGACAACCTGGTGTTCGAAAATTTATAAAGTACATAAAAAAAGTTTGCTGAGTATACTCAGCAAACTTTGCTTTTATAACATTACAAAGATTAAAGATTTATTGTAACTACTCAGGCCGTCGCTATTTAAGCCTATTTCTTCGTTGAAAAATGCTCATTTAAACCACTAAACTGCGCTTTTTCGCCTTGAACTAAGCATAAATAGCTTAGCCCTGAGCATTTACGTTTTTATTTTGGTAAAAAGCACTCAGTTTTAATGGGTGCTGAGTAGTTACGATTTATTAAGCTTGTTTATTCATTTTTGCATGTTGTTGGTGAAACGAGTCGAACTCAACTTGTGAAATTTTTCCATTACCATCAGTATCTAACATTTCAAAAGTCGGGCGTTTATGACTTTTTTTAGCTTTAACCATCGCATTAAACTCTTGCTCTGACAACTGACCATTATTATCAGCATCTATTCTATCAAAATGCTTAAGTAAACGCCCTTTCGCTTCACTTTTAGCAATTGAGCCATCATTATTGGCATCAACCATGGCAAAAGTTAGTTTTTGATCGCGCTTTCCTTTACCCATCTTTTTCACTAATTCAAATTCAGCACTTGTGATTGCACCGTCTGCATCCGTATCAATTTTATCAAAGCCCTTCAATAAACGACCTTTGGCTTCATTTTTAGTGATTTTACCATCGTTGTTAGTATCGACTTTAGCGAAGGTAGGTTGTTTATGGCCTTTTCCTTTGTGCATTGCTTTCAAGGCATCAAATTCAGCGCTAGTGATTGCACCGTCTGCATCTGTATCAATCTTATCAAAGTATTTTAGTAAACCACCTTTAGCTTCATCTTTAGTGATTTTAGCGTCGTTATTAGTATCAACTTGAGCAAAGTCTAATTTATGATTACCGTTACCTTTTTTATACCCTTTGCCTTTATGCATATTTTCCATTGCAGCAAATTCAGTGGTTGTGATTGAACCATTTGCATCGCTATCTATTTTATCAAAGCCTTTCAATAAACGACCTTTAGCTTCATCTTTAGTAACAACACCGTCACTGTTAGCGTCTACCTGAACGAAGTTTAATTTTCGATTTCCTTTATGCATTTTTTTCATTGCATCAAATTCTGCTGCCGTAATATCGCCATCGCCATTACTATCAAAATCAGCGAATGCAGCTTTTTTATGACCTTTTCCCTTATGCATTGCTTTCATAGCTTCAAACTCAGCTTTATTAACACTGCCATCACCATCGCTATCAATACGATCAAAATGCTTAGCCATTCTTGAACCCGCTTCTGCTAACGTAATTACACCATCGGCATTCACATCAAAGCTTTCAAAGTCACGTTTACTTTTACCATCTGCTGCCATTGTTAAAGCGCTAGAAACCATTAACGCAACACCGCTTAATATAAATAATTTTTTCATGTTAACCTCTATTCTAATTTACCAAATAAAGCTCTTTCTGAGCTGATGTAAAGACTATAGGTAAACATTGTGCAGGAAATATGGATAAAAAAAGGAGTTAAGGGTTTTAGGCTATTTTTAAGGACAATTATTTATTAATTGCTGACTTTGAATAGGATAAGAAGGAAGGCTTACTATTTAAAAAAATTGGCGTATTCAACATTGAACCACATTATATTTTTAACAGTAAGCAGAAAATAAAGAATGTAACAGCTAACGTTCGTTGTTAGATGAATTTGATATTTATTAAATTCTCTTGGAATTCAGAGATATAATTAATGATCACAGGGCAAATTTATAACCCACTCCATATATTGATTGAATGCAATCGACCTCAGCATCAACATTTTGGATTTTACGACGTAGATTTTTAATATGACTATCAATCGTTCTATCGGTAACAATGCGATTGTCAGAATAGATTTGAGACATTAGTTGTTCGCGACTGAACACTTGGTCTTTATGTTGGTGAAAATGAGATAATAAACGAAACTCCGCACGGGTTAAACTCACTTCTTTACCCTTAACTAACACTTGCATGGTGCTTTCGTTGATACTCAAGACTTTATCTACTGTTTTGACATCATCTGTAGCGCGACGTAAAATGTTTTTCACTCGTACCACTACTTCTCGTGGACTATAGGGTTTACAAATATAATCATCAGCTCCAAGTTCAAGCCCTACTAAACGGTCAATTTCATCCACTCTTGCCGTTGCCATCACCACGGGTATGTCAGTGAAAGTACGTAGCTCTCGGTAGATATCTAAGCCATTTTGGCCCGGCAACATTAAATCTAATATAATCAAATCAACAGAGTTTTCTTTTACCCAACTAACAACGGATAAACCATCATTGAGTATGTGTGTAATAAAATCAGATTGACTAAGGTACTCACTAAGTACTTGTGCTAAAGAATGTTCATCTTCCACGATTAAAATATGCTGTGGCATTATCTATTTCCTAATTATTGGCAAATTAATAGTGATGGCTAAACCACCTAAAGCGGAATGGGTCGCAACCATACTGCCTTGATGTGCTTGTACAATGGTTTCACAAATCGATAACCCTAAACCTGCCCCCCCACTTAAACGACTACGTGATTCATCAACCCGATATAATCGTTCAAATAACTTAGGTAAAGCGGCATCAGGGACACTAGGTGCACTATCTTCAATACAAATAGAAAGCTGTTTTTTGTTTGTTTTAATATGTACTTGTAATACGCCAGGCGAATCGGTGTAGCGTAGACTGTTTTCTAATAAATTAGAGAATAGCTGCGTTAATGACTTTTGATCTCCTTTAATATAAACCGGCTTTTTAAGATCAAAATGACTGTGCAACTGTATCTGTTTTTCTTGACACCGCAGTTGATATTGATTGCAACTGGTGGCCAATAATTGTTGTACATCAACCGAATCCGTTAAGTTAAATTGTAATCCTGCATCGGATAATGATAATTGATATAAATCATTCACTAGCTGACTTAAGTTCTGAACCTGATGGTGTAAAGAGTCAATATACTTTGGTTCAGGTTGACGAATACCATCCTGTAATGCTTCGATTTCACTTTTTAACACTGAAATAGGCGTGCGCAGTTCATGTGAAATATCTGCTAACCACTGTTCTCTGGTCTTTTTTTGATGTAACAAACTTTGACTTAATTCATTAAATCTCGTTGATAATGCAGCAAGCTCATCTTCACCTTGTACTTCTATTTGCGTTAAATAATCACCTTGTTGTAAGGAATTAGCGGCGCTTTCAAGGCGTTTTAGTGGCGTTAAAAAATGTCGTACCAATAACCAAGATAATGAGAATGACAATAAGGTTACCCACAACACAATCCACATTAGGTTATGTTGCTGCTCGCGATAAAAACTACTCTCTAATGCACCTGAAATAGCATTACGTTTTTTAGTGATCACCCAACCAACCGTCTTACCTTGATAGCTAATCATCACTTTAATCAAGCCTTTTTTACTTTTGGGTTTAGGTTGATTTAATAGAGGTTGATAGTCTTTATCTAAAATAAAAATACGTTTCATTAGACTTTCAACATTCCTTGCAGATGCTTGTCGCGGTTGATTATCTCCATGACGTGGTCGAGCAAATACTTGTGCGATAACATCCCCCACAACTTTTGGAGACAAATCTTGCCAACCATTTAACGTTGAGTAAAAAGGCGCGATATGCTCAGCAACAAGTTGCAATTTTTCCTTTTCACCGTGATTAAGATAATTCCGCAGTCCAGTTTGGAAGCTAGAGTTCATTAACCATGCCATGCCTATGACCATTAAAGAGCTAATGAATAACATAGAAATGAGAATTTTCTTGAACAAGGTTAGACGCATCTAGCACCCTTTTATCTAAATTGATTATCGACGCTTAACTGTAACATAAACTGAGATTTATTCCGTAGCGAGAATTAATACTCCTGCCGCTAAATAAATCACTTGCCTTAAAATATGTATGTCAAAAAGATTAGCTTAAAAAAAAGCCACTAAGTAAATTACTTAATGGCTTTCCAATGACATACTATAAAGTATGTTAAATTTTATAACTTCAACAACAAGGTCATAAAATACTGTTTAAAACGATTAGATATTTTCAATCGCTGTATTTAATGTCGCACTTGGACGCATTGCTGCAGATACTTTAGCTGGGTCAGTGTCGAAATAACCACCTAAATCAACTGCAACACCTTGTGCATCGTTAAGCTCTTGTACAATTTTAGCTTCATTGCTTAATAATACGTCAGCAAATGGTTTAAATTGTGCTTGTAGCTCAAGATCTTTAGTTTGTGTTGCTAACGCTTCAGCCCAGTACATCGCTAAGTAGAAGTGGCTACCACGGTTATCTAATTCTTTTACTTTACGAGAAGGAGATTTATCTTCTTTTAAGAATTTACCGTTAGCAGCGTGTAATGCTTCAGCTAAAATAACTGCTTTTTCATTACCTGTTTTCGCTGCAATATCTTCGATTGAAACAGCCAATGCTAAGAACTCACCTAAAGAATCCCAACGTAAATGGTTCTCTTCAACAAATTGTTGAACGTGCTTAGGGGCAGAACCACCCGCGCCTGTTTCAAATAAACCACCACCAGCAAGCAATGGAACAATTGAAAGCATTTTAGCACTCGTACCCAACTCTAAAATTGGGAATAAATCTGTAAGGTAATCACGTAATACGTTACCCGTTACAGAGATAGTATTTTTGCCTTCTTTAACACGTTGTAAAGAGAATTTACATGCTTCTACAGGTGTTAATATTTGAATATCTAAGCCAGCTGTATCATGGTCTTTTAGGTATTCATTTACTTTAACAATCAAGTTTTTATCGTGTGCACGATTTTCATCTAACCAGAAGATTGCAGGTTGGCCAGTTGCTTGTGCACGACTTACAGCTAAACGAACCCAATCACGAATTGGAATGTCTTTAGCTTGACACATACGCCAGATATCACCGGCTTCAACATCGTGAGACATTAATGTGTTGCCCGCAGAATCGATGACGTTAACAGTACCCGCTTCTTTGATTTGGAATGTTTTATCGTGTGATCCGTATTCTTCAGCTTTTTGAGCCATTAGACCTACGTTAGATACATTACCCATTGTTGCTGGGTCAAATGCACCATTCTCACGACAGAATTTAATCGTTTCTTCGTAGATACCTGAGTAACAACGATCTGGAATCAATGCTTTAGTATCTTCAAGCTTGCCTTCTGCATTCCACATTTGACCGCTAGAACGCACCATTGCAGGCATAGAAGCATCGATGATCACATCACTTGGCACGTGTAAGTTAGTGATTCCTTTATCAGAATCAACCATCGCTAGGCTTGGACGAGTTGCATATGCCGCAGCAATATCCGCTTCGATAGCCGCTTTTTGATCTGCAGGTAAGTTAGCAATTTTTGCGTAAACATCGCCTAGACCATTGCGCTCATCAACACCTAATTCTTTAAATAAGTCTGCATGCTTAGCAAATACATCTTTAAAGTAAACAGTTACAGCGTGACCAAACATGATTGGGTCAGATACTTTCATCATGGTTGCTTTAAGGTGTAAAGAAAGCATGATGTTGTTTTCTTTCGCTTCCGTCATCTCTTTTTCATAGAAAGCACGTAATGCTTTTGCACTCATACAAGATGCGTCAATTAATTCATCTTTTAATACTGGTGTTGATGCTTTAAGTACCGTTTTTTCACCAGCAGCATTAGTAAATTCTATTTTCACATCATCATCTTGGCCTAAAACAACTGATTGCTCAGAGCTATAGAAATCACCATCATCCATGTCTGCAACATGAGATTTAGAATCTTTAGACCATTTACCCATGCGATGTGGGTTGTCTTGTGCGTATTGTTTAACCGCATCGGCAACACGACGGTCAGAGTTACCTTCACGTAAAACAGGGTTAACTGCACTACCTAATACTTTTGCGTAACGCGCTTGTGCATCTTTTTCTTCTTCAGTAGTCGCTACTTCAGGGTAATTTGGTAACGCAAAGCCATGTGCTTGTAATTCTTTGATAGCGGCATGCAATTGTGGAATTGATGCGCTTACATTGGGTAATTTTATGATATTTGCTTCGGGCGTCTTCGCTAAGTCGCCTAGTTCGGCTAGGGCGTCAGCTTGCTGTTGTGCAGGAGGTAATTTATCAGAAAAGTTAGCAATAATTCGAGCAGCTAGAGAGATGTCACGCGTTTCTACAACGATGTTTGCAGCTTTAGTAAATGCATTAACGATTGGTAATAGAGAGTGAGTTGCAAGCGCAGGTGCTTCATCTGTTTGTGTATAGATGATCTTTGCTGATTTATCTGTCATTTTATTTCCTTTAACAAAAATTTATGAAGTGAATTGTTAGCGTTAAAAATGTTATCAAATTGTTACGCATAATAATTACGCGCATATCATATCGGAAAAAACAAAATTATCTAGTTTCAGACCCTTAAGTCATCGATTAAAACGAGATCAAGATCATTATTTGTGAACTTGTGCTTGTTACCATCAAGTAATTAAATAATGTCAGATAGCGCTATTTGATACTGATAAACATAACATTTCATAAGCAACTCTGCCTTAATATTTTATTCTGCTACAATGTTTTTTTTTGACTGCTTTTAAGGGCAACAAATGAACCAACCTCCAATAAAAAAAACCAATAGCACATTTAAAGCAGACGCAAAGAGCAGTCCACGAAAAACCAAAAAACCTTCGCATTTTAATGTTAAAAAAGCAGCGCATAAAACCTTTGTTCCGAAAAAAGCACTACCTAAAGCAATGCAAAAAATCGTTCTATTTAACAAACCTTTTGATGTGTTAAGCCAATTTACCGATGAAGGTAACGCTGACAGCTTTCGAGAAACCTTAAAAGACTACATTACGATCCCTAATATCTATGCTGCGGGTCGTTTAGATAGAGATAGTGAAGGTTTATTGGTACTAACCAATGACGGGCAATTGCAAGCGGACATCACGCAGCCAGGTAAAAAGACGGAAAAAACCTATTGGGTACAAGTTGAAGGTGCCCCAAAGGAAGCTGACTTAGACAAATTACGTCAAGGTGTGAAATTAAAAGATGGTATGACCTTACCTGCAAAAGTAAAGATAATGGACAACCCTAATATTTGGGAGCGATACCCTCCGATACGCGAACGAGCGAACATTCCTACTACGTGGTTAAGCATTACCATTTCTGAAGGGCGCAACCGACAAGTACGCCGAATGACGGCTAATATAGGCTTTCCGACATTACGTTTGATTCGTTACTCCATTGGCGAATGGACCATTAAAGGGCTTGATAACGGGACTTTCAAAGTACTTTAAAAAGCAATCAGTTATTTAACAAGCAATCAGAGTTTTAACAGTAAAAAGCCCGAAGCATAAATTTACTCAGAGCCAACTCTGAATGGATTCGGGCTTTATCGATTTATTACTACAAGTGACCTAAAGCCCACAAAAATTAATATCTAAAAAGCCCCGCTCTTTAAAACTCATTGTTAAAGCGGTTAAATGTGCTTTGCTTTCAAACTGGCGGGTATAAAAAGCCTGATGATTTAATGGGTACTTGTTTAATGGGTAATTGTTTAATGGGTAATTGTTTAATAGCTGAGAACTTGATAGTGGATCGTTTAATAATTGCTCACTTGATAACTGTTCATCTAATAACTGTTCATCCAGTGATAGAGGATTTAATAACTGCTTTACACGCAACGCAATCGCTTGCCCAGAGTCAACTAAATGAACCGGCCGAGCGAAACAGGCACTGATTTCTTCTTTGAGTAGAGGGAAATGAGTACATCCTAATACTAATGTATCAGGCATGTTATCTTCATTCTTTAACCAAGGTGCTAATATTGCTCTAAAACTATCTACATCAAGTACTTTCCCTATCAACTTATCTTCGGCTAATTTAACCAATTGAGTAGAGCCAATACGCAGTACCGTTTTATCAGCGGCAAACTCATTAATTAACGTATCGGTATAAGCACGCTCTATAGTACCCGGCGTTGCTAATAATCCAATCACATTATTAGCAGTGATTAAAGTAGCAGGCTTGATGGCCGGGACAACCCCAACAATTGGTATAGTAAAGTGCAGGCGTAATGCATCAAGCGCGACAGTGCTCGCGGAGTTACACGCGATGACAATTAAATCAACCGAGTGCAACTGCATAAATTCAGTTAATAATTGTGTTAGTCGATGAATTAATTGTTCTCTTGGCAGCTCACCATAGGGGAAGTAAGCATTATCAAACAAATATTGACACTTGATAGTAGGATTATATTTAACTATCTGTTCGTAAACAGATAAACCACCGACTCCAGAATCAAATATAAGTACTCGTTTGGCTGACATTTTCTACTTCCTTGGCAAAAAAAGTATTTTAGCCTGTAATCAAAGCATAAAGAAATAAAATGATCATTAACCTGGTAATAATGATGGTCGGTTTTAGCTAGCCAACAGCTACTCGCTGTTTTAGAATGCCCCTCCATTTAAATGCTATTGAAAAATAGTCAGTGATAGATATAAAAAACAGAGGTTATTATGAGCTTAGAATTTGTTGATCCGGATAATTATGAATCACAATTAGACGCTAAAAAAGAGCAATTTACAGCTCTCTTTTCAACCTTTGAACTCCCTGAATTAGAATGTTTCGATTCACCAAAAACACATTACCGTATGCGCAGCCAATTTCGAGTTTGGCATGAAGATATGGACCTGTATTTTTACATGACTAACCAAGAAACGCGCCAGCGTATACGTGTAGAACAATTTGCTCCTGCGAGTGAATTAATTAATCGATTAATGCCACGCCTAGTAGAAGAGTTAAAAGTATCCCCTATTCTTCGCTATAAATTATTTCAAGCTAACTTTTTATCAAGCATGAGTGGCGAAATTATGGTGAGCTTTCTTTACCATAAAGTTTTAGATGATGAATGGTTAACGGCGATTAAAGCATTAAAAACCCGCTTATCTAAAGAGTTTAAGATTAACTTTATTGGTCGAGCACGCAAACAAAAACTGATTGTCGATCATGATTATGTAGTAGAAAAACTAAATGTAGATGGGCAACAATTAATATATCAACAAGTTGAAAATAGCTTTACCCAACCTAATACAGAAGTTTCGATTAAAATGCTTGAGTGGGCTATCGAATGTACACGAGATAGTGAAGGTGATTTATTAGAACTGTACTGTGGTAATGGTAATTTTTCTTTAGCATTGGCAAAGAACTTCAACCGAGTATTAGCGACAGAAGTCTCTACTCCATCGGTTAATTCTGCACAATATAATATTGCCGCAAATAATATTGATAACGTGAAAATTGTTAGAATGTCTGCTGAAGAATTTACTCAAGCGATTAATGGCGAGCGAGAGTTTAATCGTTTAAAAGAAAAAAATGTCGATTTATCTAGTTATCAATGTAATACCATTTTCGTTGATCCACCACGGGCTGGCCTTGATGATGATACCGTTGAAATGGTACAAAAATATGACAACATCATGTACATCAGCTGCAATCCTGAAACGTTAAAAGCGAATCTTGATGTATTTACTCAGACACATGAGATTAAAAAATTCTCTCTATTTGATCAGTTCCCTTATACACACCATACCGAAGCGGGTGTGTTTTTAGTTAAAAAGCATTAACTATTCAGAAGATTGTTATCTGAGCCTATTTACTTGTTGAAATATGCTTATATAAACAAAATAAAAAAACGGGTCGATAAATACAAAAAAGCTACATACCTAAGTATGTAGCTTTTTATTTTGTAACTACTCAAGCCGTTGCTATTTAAGCCTATTTCTTCGTTGAAAAATGCTCATTTAAACCACTAAACTGCGCTTTTTCGCCTTGAACTAAGCATAAATAGCTTAGCCCTGAGCATTTACGTTTTTATTTTGGTAAAAAGCACTCAGTTTTAATGGGGCCTGAGTAGTTACTTTATTTTTACACTTAACTGACGCGCTTATTAGCTAACTAAAATCAAGCCGTGGCTAGATGCTTATTAAAAAAGTTGATACTTCTATCCCAAGCAAGGTCGGCCATGGTTGGAACGTAGCGAGCTGTTGAGTCATTATGAAAACCATGATTGGCTTTTTCATACATATGCATTTCATAATCCACATTATATTTTTTTAAGTCCGCTTCATATTCTGGCCAATACGCATTCACCCTTTTATCAAGCTCAGCTAATTGAATTAATAAAGGTGCTTTAATATTTTTTCTTAATTCTGCTTTAGCAGGGGTTCCGTAGAACGGCACACCCGCATCCAGCGTTTCAGGGATAGTTGCTGCCAGCATATTGACAATATAGCCACCAAAACAAAAACCTACTGCACCTAGTTTTCCATTACTCTGTGGATGTGTTTTTAAATAATTAGCTGCTGCAATAAAGTCTTCTTCAATTTTATTTTTATCTAACGAACTTTGCATCTTTTTACCTTGGTCATCATTACCTGGGTAGCCACCAAGTGAATGTAAGACATCAGGGGCAAAAGCAATAAACCCTGCTTTTGCCAAACGACGAGCAACATCTTTTATGTAAGGATTTAAGCCGCGATTTTCATGAATAACCAACACCACAGGTAATTTACCGTCTACAACTTTTGGTGTAACAAAATAGCCTCTGCCTTCACCGTGCCCTTTCGGTGATGGGAATGTTTGGTAGGTTGCAGTGATCTCATCATCATTAAATGAAATTTGTTCAGCGAGCGCATAATTAGGCGTTAATGCAGTTGAAAGTGTTGCTAAGGTAATACCGGCTCCTGCAATACCAGCTAGTCGTCTTAAAAATGTACGTCTATCTATATCTCCATGAGCATATTCATCATACCAGTCAAAGGCTTCTTGGGGGATCTGCATGCTAGGCTGGTTTTCTGGTGCTTTAGTTATATTAGCTTTATTAGTCATATTCACACTCTCATTATTAATAAATTATTACATTTAAAAACGATCGTTCAAACAATAACCAATTTAAAACCTAGTGTAAAATTTATTCTTAATAATCAGTGATCATCAACCTATTCCTAGCGTCATTTTTCATATCTTTATTATTTTTGCAAGGATGTAACGATCTAATAATCGATAAAGTGAATAATAACTTAGTGCAGTGAAAACGATTTAAATAGTTTTAATTGACGGCTTTAATATAAGAGCCAATCACTGTTACTGCATATTGAGCTTGTATCTCAGCTAACGCAGAAGCGATATGTTGATCTTCTTGATGTCCATCTATATCAATAAAAAAGTGATAATTACCTATTTGTGAACGAGTAGGACGAGACATGATAGAGGTTAAATTTACTTTTTGCATTGCAAAAGCACTGACAATACTGCCTAAAACACCCGGACAATCTTGTTTATTATTAACAACCAAAGTGGTTTTATATTCTTTATCCTGAATCCGTGCTTGAGGTGTTTCAGAAAGTACTAAAAAACGTGTTTGATTATTAGCATAGTTGGTTACGTCATTATCAACTATGCTTGCTTCAGTCGCTTGTGATAAAGCATGTTGCGGAATAATTGCACCAGCCGATTTACCTTTTTGTTGCGCTAACACCAAGGATTCAATATTGCTTTGCGTGTTGTGTATTCTAACACCTTCCAATCCATTGATGAATTCAGAGCATTGCCCATGAGCAACAAACTGCACATACAAATCACGTAGATCAGAGAATTGCTCACAGAATCCAACAAATGAGAATTGAATCGGCAATAGCAGTTCAGAGATAACAAACAGCTTAGTATCCAATAATTGGTCTAAAACTACCTGCACATAACCTTCGGATAAGTTTTCAATGGGTAAAACACCTAATTGACAGTCTTTGCCAACGGCTTGAAAGGTTTGTGATAGCGTAGAGTAATATTTAATATCAGTATTGGGGACGGGATTTTTATCTTGAATAGCTTGAATATACTGCTTAGTAGCGAGATCTGAGAATGTATCTTTAGGGCCAAGTGTCGCGATAGTAAGCATAGAATACCGAGTTGATCTTAGAGAGGGTAAATAAAAAGGTGAGCCTGAGCTCACCTGATAATATTCTAACTATTTAGAAGTCCATGTTAGTTTTTAATTTCTTAAGAGCATTCGCTTCTAACTGACGAACACGCTCCGCAGAAATATCATAACGAGCAGCTAAATCGTGTAAAGTGGCTTTTGGCTCACTCAACCAACGAGAATTTAAAATATCTTGGCTACGTGCATCTAACGTTGATAACGCTGAATACAATTTATTCTTTGTATGAGACTCAGTATTTTCTTGCTCAATTTGAGTTTCAACGCTTGCACTTTTATCTTCAAGATAGTGCATCGGTGCAAAGGTATTGTCATCATCGTCATTAACACTTAAATCAAAAGATTGATCTTGAGCATTTAAGCGAGACTCCATTTCAAGTACATCTTTAGTACTTACATTTAACTCTTCAGCAACCGCTTCTACTTCTTCTTTTTTGAACCAACCTAAACGTTTTTTAGATTTACGTAAATTGAAGAATAATTTTCGTTGTGCTTTTGTCGTTGCAATTTTTACAACACGCCAATTACGGATCACGTACTCATGAATCTCTGCTTTAATCCAATGCACAGCAAAAGAAACAAGACGCACACCCACAGTTGGGTCAAAGCGTTTAACCGCTTTCATTAGTCCTACATTACCTTCTTGAATTAGATCCGCTTGCGCTAAGCCGTAACCTGCATAACTTTTAGCAATGTAAGCAACAAATCGAAGATGCGACATGACTAATTTTTTAGCGGCTTCTAAATCACCTTTGTAATATAGACGCTCTGCTAACTCTTGCTCTTCTTCAGCGCTTAGCTTAGCAAATGAGTTTACAGATTGAACATAGGCTCCAATACTTCCTTGAGGAACTAGACTCATTGAATTTATTGTTTCACTCATGTTTTACCTTAATACTTGAAGTTTTAATAATAAGTGTTTCGATACTAATCAAACACTCTATATTATACAGTATCAAATTGAAAATAAAATATTTTACTTACCTAATAACCCTAACTGGCTATCAAAAAATTGAAGTAACATCTTTTATCTAACTTGCGTTTTACAAAACGGGATAACCAATATTGTCCGATACTATGATGTTGAAAAACATCTCGAAAATGTAATGAATTGATACGCATAATCTGACCATCAAATAGATCAAAAGTTCCGTAAGCAACCAACCGTCCATCAATACGAATAACAAGAATTTCTTTACAATTAGCAATCAAATCAATCAGCGTCATGCCTTTATGGAAGGCCATTTGTTCTTGAATGAGCACTTGGCATGTAGGTGACGAAATGGGTAACAACTGAATATCAACATTTTTTTTCATAAAACACCTGAAATCAAATTCCCTTAGCAAACCCGTGAAGTAGATCACATATTACAGGCAAAACAAAAGAGATCAAGCAGTTGTTTTTGATTTATTTTTATAAAAAATTGGTATTAAGTTATTCCATAAGCGTCTAAAAGCAGCAATTATAGTGATTAAAATTACTTCGGTTCAATCTTCACAAGGTATTGTTTTACAGATATAAATGAAGCAATAAAACCTAATAGAGCACCAACAATAAGTAGTGTAATAGATTCATCAAAATTCAATGATATTATTTGAAATTGAGCCTGATAAAGGCCGGTTAAATTCATCACCCCAGATTCCAACCAGATAACCAGTATCCAAGAAAAGAACCAAGCAATCACACCACCCAAAAATCCATACCAAGCTCCGATATAAATATAAGGTAATTGGATAAAACTGTTGGTTGCTCCGACTAATTTTAGTACTTCTATTTCATCACGTTGATTAAGTATGTTAAGCCGGATCGTATTACTAACAATTAATAACACAGATAATAATAATAATGTTGCAATACCAATGACCATATCAACCACAAGATAGAAAATAGCCTGTAACTTTTCTATCCAATCAATATCAACACTTACCAAGTCAATATCTTGCTCTCGTTCAAGTTTAGCCACTAGTAATTTACTGCCTGCTGCATTCATCGCCGATTTAACAGGTACAACCACCAGCACTGCTGGCAATGGATTTTCATCTAAATAACTTAATGCCTTTGAAAAACCAGACATCTCTTTAAACTCTAACAATGCTTGATGACGCGAAATATAAGTAACGGCTTCAATATCTTCATACAAACCTAACTTATTAATCAGTACTTGTACCCGTTCTTCAGAAATATTCTTTTTTAAAAAAAGGCTTACCTCTGAGGCGCTGTCCCATTGTCCGCTAACGCGCTCTACATTTTTATAAACTACATGGAAGACAGTGGGTAAAGATAATGCGACACCTAATACTAGAATTGTCATCAAGGTTGCAAACGGCGTTTTCCATAATTCAAAAAAACTATGGATAACCTGATGTACATGCTGTACAAGCGTTGCTTTAACACGACCAATAAAAGACACTTTATTAATTTTAGGAGAGCCAGATAGCTTTCTTTTTGCGCCCATCTTGTTACTCATTACGTTCCCTTAATAAGCCGTCATTGATCATATCACCATCACGCAATGTCAGTGTACGGTAACGCATCTTAGCAATTAGCCCTAAATCATGTGTGGCAATCAACACGGACATACCAAATTGATTTAAAGATTCAAACAAGGTTAAAATTTCTAATGATAATTTAGGATCTAAGTTACCAGTGGGTTCATCTGCTAATAATAAAGGAGGTTGATTAATAATTGCTCGCGCTATACCTACTCGTTGTTGCTCACCACCTGATAAGTTGATGGGAAAACTGCTTTCTTTCCCCGTTAATCCCACTTTATCTAAAGCCGCTAAACTACGCCGTTTAATTTCATAACGGCTGTAACCTTCAATTAATAAAGGCAAGCCAACATTTTCAAGTACGGTACGATTCATCAATAAACGATGATCTTGAAAGATCATACCAATATGACGACGTAAATAGGGAATATCATTGCCTTTAATATGACTGATATCATTGCCATTTAAAACAATACGCCCCGTAGTAGGGCGCTCCATCAGGCTCACCAGCTTTAATAAAGTACTTTTACCAGAACCAGAGTGGCCGGTAATAAAAGCCATTTCGCCTTGTTTTAAATGAAAGTCTACTTTATTTAAAGCGATTTGCTCATCGGCATAAATTTTGCTGACTTCTTCGAATAATATCATTATCTATTTTACCTTATGACTCATCTTCTTTAGAGAAAAGAGCATCGATAAACTCTTTGGCGTTAAACTCCCTTAAATCATCAATGCCCTCTCCCACTCCGATATAACGGATAGGCAGTTTAAATTGGTCCGCAATAGAGAAAATAATCCCCCCTTTTGCCGTACCATCAAGCTTAGTAAAGGTCACGCCTGTCAATCCTACGGCTTGGTTAAATAATTTAACTTGGCTAATCGCATTCTGACCAGTACCCGCATCAATTGTTAACATGATTTCATGAGGGGCAGTTGGATCTTTTTTACGCATGATTCGTACTACTTTTGCCAACTCGTCCATCAAGTGATCTTTATTTTGTAAACGGCCAGCTGTATCTGCAATTAACACATCGATACCGCGAGCTTGCGCTGCATCCATTGCATCAAATAAAACCGATGCACTATCTGCCCCCGTTTGCTGAGCAATCACAGGAATGTCGTTACGATCTCCCCAAACTTGCAACTGCTCAACAGCAGCGGCACGGAACGTATCACCGGCAGCAAGCATCACTGATTTACCTTCCTGTTGGAATTTTTTGGCTAATTTACCGATAGTGGTTGTTTTACCAACACCATTTACTCCAACCATTAAAATAACATAAGGTTTTTTAGTTTCATCAATCACTAATGGCTTTTCAACTTCATGCAGTATATCTGATAAGTCTTTTTTCAATAACTCATAAAGAACTTCTGCATCTTTTAACTGTTTACGGTCTGCATGCTCCGTTAAATTATCAATGATACGCAATGTCGTCTCAACACCGATATCCGCGACAATAAGTTGCTCTTCTAGTTCTTCAAATAGCTCATCATCAATTTTTTTGCCTTTAAATAACGATAATAAACCACTACCAATATTAAGCCGAGTTTTCTTTAAGCCAGCAGCAAAACGAGCAAAGAAACCTAATGTATTTTTTTGTTTCTCTGCTTCAACTTCTTTTTCAGCAACTAACTTTGCCTCTATCTCAGCTTCTTGTGCTGCTTCTTCATTTGCCTCACTTTCTACCTGTTGACGTGCTAATTCAGCATTTTTTTGTGCTTCTTGATATGCCAATCTTGCTTTAGCAGCTGCCTCTTGTTGAGCTACTATTTCTAACTGACGTTGTGCCTCTTCTGCTGCCGCTTTTTCTCTTACTTCAAGTTCAGCTTGCTTACGTGCTAACAGCTCTGCGCGTTTGACTGCTAACTCTTTTTCTATTAGCTCAGCTTGCTCTTTTTCGGCTAGCTCTTTTTCTACTAGCTCGGCTTGCTCTTTTTCAGCTAATTCTCTTTCTATTAATTCGGCTTGACGCTTTGCTTCTTCAGCAGCGGCGATTTCTTGTGCTTCAAGTTCAGCCTGCTCGCGTGCTAATAGCTCGGCTTGCTCTTTTTCAGCTCGCTCTCTTTCTACTAACTCAGCTTGACGTTTTGCTTCTTCAGCAGCGGCGATCTCTTGTGCTTCAAGTTCAGCCTGCTCGCGTGCTAATAGCTCGGCTTGCTCTTTTTCAGCTCGCTCTCTTTCTACTAACTCAGCTTGACGTTTTGCTTCTTCAGCAGCGGCGATCTCTTGTGCTTCAAGTTCAGCCTGCTCGCGTGCTAATAGCTCGGCTTGCTCTTTTTCAGCTCGCTCTCTTTCTATTAGTTCAGCTTGACGTTTTGCTTCTTCAGCAGCGGCGATCTCTTGTGCTTCAAGTTCAGCCTGTTTGCGTGCTAATAGCTCGGCTTGCTCTTTTTCAGCTCGCTCTCTTTCTATTAGTTCAGCTTGACGTTTTGCTTCTTCAGCAGCGGCGATCTCTTGTGCTTCAAGTTCAGCTTGTTCACGTGCTAATAGCTCAGCTTGCTCTTTTTCAGCTCGCTCTCTTTCTATTAGTTCGGCTTGACGTTTTGCTTCTTCAGCAGCGGCGATCTCTTGTGCTTCAAGTTCAGCTTGTTCACGTGCTAATAGCTCAGCTTGCTCTTTTTCTTCTTGCTCTGTTTTCTTAGCTGGTTTTTTTGAAAACCATGAAAACAATCCTTTCTTTATAGACATTGATTAAAAACCTTACTAACAACCTGTTTACCCTGCTAAAATAGCAATCGTATTGAAATGCTATATTAACACTATGCTTGCCGGACTAAAAATTATATGAGTAAAAATCATCGTACTTTAACCAAAGAAAACAATAGAAAATCAATGAGTGACGGATTTATCCGCTTAATCTCTGGTCAATGGCGAGGAAAAAAGCTTCCCGTTAAAGATAAACAAGGATTACGACCAACAACGGATCGCACAAAAGAAACTCTTTTCAATTGGTTAATGCATGATATTCGAGCTGCAAATTGTTTAGATTGTTTTAGTGGAAGTGGCAGTTTAGGTTTCGAAGCGTTGTCTCGTTATTGTCAATTCTGTACTTTCTTAGAGCTTGATAAACAAGTAGCTAAGCAGCTACAAATTAACTTAACTTCATTAAACGTGGAAAATGCGCAAATTATTCAAGGTGATTCATTAAAATACCTGCACCAAACGGCGACTCAAAACTACGATGTGGTTTTTATCGATCCTCCATTTAATCTAGGCTTAGCTCAACCTTGTATAGAACAATTAGAAGCAAATGGATATTTAGCCAAGGGATGTCTTATTTATGTGGAAGTTGAAAGTAGCTTAAACACGTTACAAACTCCTGATAACTGGCAACTATTGAAAGAAAAAACATCGGGCCAAGTTCGTTATCAATTATTTTCAAGAGGTTAAAAAATGGCTTACTTTATTCCCTTTGCAAAGTTTTTAATGATCATTATTTGGACCTTGTTGCTTGCTAATTTATTTTTTCCATTCCCTGGAAAAGCAGCAATGGCCTTTTACTTTTTATTAGCCTTTGTGATTGTAATGCATGCGATCCAATTATTAGTTATTTATGGTGCATTTGCTGAAAAGCTAAAGTTAACCAAAAAAGAATCCTTTGAAATTTTCTTTTTTGGTGTATTTAAAATGTGGCAATTAAAAGCACGCCTTTTATAAACACGCTTTCTATCACTGCACATTTTTTAAAAAATGGCGAATAAAAAAGGGTGATCATTATAAATGCTCACCCTTTTTTGTCGTCTTCACTTCATTCCCTTGAGATTGACCGCATCCTTGTGGCTCCATGACAATGCTTTCCTAAGCAACTCCCCTTGCCAATCCTTTGGCGGTTCCTTATCCCTGTAAACAGTTCCACTGCAACGATGCTACTTCCTTTACTTGCTGCTAAGTATAAGAAATTATTCGCAATTAGTTATTACATGAAATAGAAAATAGTTTCTAAACAGCACAAACAACATAGATAAAAGTTTAAAAAAAGATTATTTTTCAGCATGTTAAGTAAAGTTAATAAAATATGGAGAGAGATTACTTTCTTAAATAAGGCAAATAACAGTATCTAAGATGGTTGATCTCTTAGGGTAAGTTTATCTCTGTGCAGAATAAGCCGCAGCCAATAATAAAAAAGTCACCGTAGTGACTTTTAATGGAGCATATTTTAATAAGTTAAGCTTTATGCTTAGGCAATATCTTTGGTTATTGTCCCCACTCGATAATGCCATCTACTTTTTTACCATCTTCACTTACCACTAACCATTTTATATGTTTTTCACGCATTAATTCTTCAGCTTCAGTTAGACGCGCTGAAGCAGAAATTAAACGTGGTGTAGGATTCATTAAATGTTCAGCTTGGCTATCAACAATACTTTCACCTGCAATTAAGAAACGACGAACATCACCATCAGTGATCACACCCTGTAAATTGCCATCTTCTAACACCAAAGCTAAACCGGTACGAGTTTCAGTCATCACCATTAACACATCAGTCACTGAAGTATCTGCACTTACAACCGGTAAGTTATCACTGCGCATTTCATCGCGAACAAAAGTTAATAAACGCTTACCTAAGCTACCGCCAGGATGAAAGCGAGCAAAATCCATTGGACTAAAGTCTTTTTCTAACGTGAGCGTATTCGCAAGTGCGTCACCGATCACTAAGGTCAAGGTAGTAGAAGTGCTTGGTGCTAGGTTATTAGGGCAGGTTTCTTTTTCTACGCTTGCATCGAGTACAACATGAGAGTTTTTAGCAAGTGTCGATGTTGTGCCACCGGTAATTGAGATGATTTTATTACCAAAGTGTTGCAGCGATGGAATTATTTTTAGTATCTCATCTGTTTCGCCACTATATGAAATTAATAGTAATACATCTTCTTTTGTTACCATGCCTAAATCACCGTGAAAAGCTTCACCGGGATGCATAAAAAAAGAAGGCGTTCCAACGGAGGCCAATGTAGCGGCTATTTTAGTACCAATATGCCCTGATTTTCCCATTCCAGAAACAATCACACGCCCAGTACAGTTTTTCATTAAAGCCAACGCTTGAAGATACGCTTCGCCGACCTGTTTACTATGTGTAGTAATTGCCGCACTTTGTACTTCAAATACGTTTTTGAGTTCTTTTAACAATTGAGACTCTGGCAATGCAAAACGGGACATGAAAATTCCTTAGTGTAGGAGGAGAAATAATAAATGAAGAAATGGTCGGTATGGGAGGATTCGAACCTCCGACCCCTGACACCCCATGCCAGTGCGCTACCAAACTGCGCTACATACCGATTTATGTAAGTCTAATTATTTATCATGAAGTTGCAACAAAAAAAGCAAGTCCAAGCGTAAACAATAAGGAAAAAGTAACGTAATTGAAACAGATTGACATATTGTGACAAAAATTGAGGCAAAAAATACCCGCTCTCGGCGGGTATAGTAGACTACTTAAATACACTCATTCAAATGAATAAGAAATTATAAACAATCAAACTCAACTAAAGGTTCAACTTCAGCATCATAATCAACACCGTCGATACCAAAACCAAATAATTGTAAAAATTCATCTTTATAATCTTGGTAGTCTGTTAGTTCAAACAGATTTTCAGTGGTAATTTGAGGCCATAGCTCTGTACAGGCTTGTTGAACATCATCACGTAATTCCCAATCATCAAGACGTAAACGACGTGCTTCATCTGTTGTAGGAGCTGAACCATCAGCTTTAAATAATTGTGTAGTAAACAGACGATGAATTTGTTCCATACAACCTTCGTGCAAACCTTTTTCTTTCATGATTCTAAAGACCATTGAAAGGTATAAAGGCATAACAGGGATAGCTGAGCTTGCTTGTGTCACAACACTTTTTTGTACTGAAACATAAGCTTCACCATTTAAAGCAGCTAATTGAGATTGAATAGCGGTAGATGCACGATCTAAATCTAATTTCGCTTTACCTAATGCGCCATTCCAGTAGATAGGCCATGTTAATTCAGTGCCGATGTAAGAGTAAGCAACGGTTTTAACACCTTCAGCTAACACACCCGCATCTGCTAGTGCATTGATCCAAAGCTCCCAATCCTGTCCACCCATAACGGTAACAGTATTAGCAACTTCTTCTTCAGTTGCAGGCTCTACTGATGCTTCAATGATCACGTCTTTGTTAGTATCAATAGCAGTTGAAGTGTAAGTTTCACCAATTGGTTTTAGGCTTGAACGAATAACTTCGCCCGTATCAGGTAATTTACGCACAGGCGCAGCAACAGAATAGATGATTGCATCAATTTGACCTAAGTCAGCTTTGATTGTATCGATAACAAGTTGCTTTGTTTCGTTAGAGAATGCATCGCCATTAACGCTTTTAGCGTATAGACCATCTTCTTTAGCTTGTTTTTCAAATGCAGCACTGTTGTACCAACCTGCAGAACCCGTTTTACGATCAGTTGCAGGTTTTTCAAAAAACACACCAATTGTTGAAGCACCACTTCCATATGCAGCTGCAATACGAGAAGACATGCCGTAACCAGCAGAAGAACCAATCACTAATACACGTTTAGGACCTTTTTCAATTTTGCCTTGTGCTTTTGTGTATTCAATTTGTGCTTGGATGTTTTTTTCACAACCGGTTGGGTGTGTAGTAGTACAAATAAAGCCACGAATCTTAGGTTTAATGATCATATTTTTTCGCTCTTATGGTATTTGAAACCTTTAATGAGGGTAGTAATGATAGAAAATCACCGCACTCGCATTAAAGGCGTAAGTAAAATTATCGCTAATATACCTGTTCTCTGGGAAAATGCCAAAAAACAGCTAAGGCTAATTAAAACCTCTATCGGGTTAACTTATTCGACACCTGTTTTTATTAAACACAAATCAGGTCTATCGCCATTTAATCCCATCGCTTGTTTTATAAATTGTTTTTTCAATGGTGCTATATTACTGGCCATTAATAATGCGACGTCCCTCACCAATTTTTGCACAGGATTTGCACCATTAAATAATTGTTTCAAACCTTCCATGGAAGCAATCATTTGGATCGCTTCGGCTTTACGCCAACGTTCGAAATGACGCAAATGAGGGTATAAACCAATATCATTACCTAATACCGTATGTTTGATTAATTCCTGCCCTAAACACGCGGCATCGAGTAAACCTAGGTTCACGCCCTGACCAGCTAAAGGGTGAATAGTATGCGCAGCATCGCCAATTAAAGCGACACGATGTTTTGCAAAATCTCGAGCATAACGCATGCTTAAAGCAATGCTTTGACGTTGGCCTTGTACTTCACAGGGACCTAGGCAATTGTCAAAGGTACGACTTAGATGTTGATTGAAGGTTTGATCATCTAAAGCCAGTAAAGCTTTTGCTTTTTCAGGCGGCAAAGACCATACGATAGAACTAAGATGTTGTTGGTATAAAGGCAAAAAGGCTAGTGGTCCTTGCGGGGTAAATATTTGACGAGCACAAGCTTGGTGATTTTCAACGGTTTTTATCGTAGCAACAATAGCATGATGCTCATAATCCCATTGTGTTAAAGGAATATTAAGCTGCGTTCTTACCCATGAATTAGCACCATCGGCAGCTACCACTAACTTTGATGTCAGTTGTTTGCCACTGTTTAATGTTAACCAAGCTTCCCCCTCTCCGATAGCCATACTTTGTAGTGAATCGGGACAGAAAAAAGTGACATTTTGCTGTTGTTGTACACTCTGTTGTAAAGCTTGCTGTAAATTTTTATTCTCTACAATGTACCCTAAGTCTTTTTGGTCAACTTGTTTGGCATTAAAGTCAATTTTACCAAAGCTATCTTTTTCCCATACTTGCATCGTATGGTACGGCGTAATACGTTGTGCTTTTAGTAATGGCCAAATACCTAAATTATCAAACAGGGTTTTGCTAGCAAAGCTAATCGCACTGACCCTACTTTCAGGGGTATCACTTAACGCCACTGTTTCATTAGCTTCAATGATAGCAATAGATAAATGACTTTTAGCTAAACATTTGGCTAATGTTAATCCAACCATTCCGCCACCGACAATGGTGACATCGTAAGACTGCATCATGATAAATTCTCACTGTTGAACAAATCAAACTGGCCTTTGGCTTGTTCGATAATGGGTTCTGATAAAAAAGGGAAACAGCTCATTGCTTGCAAACCAATATTACGAGGAATGCTCAATAATGGATATTGATTACTGAATATTCTCACTAAACTATCTGTCATCAAAATTGTGCGATGATGATCTTTAGCGCGACATTGCCAATAAGTATTTAACATTGAAAATGAGCCAATATGTTGTACTTCAGATTGAGTGATCACCTTCGCTAAAACAAATAAATCACGTAACCCCAAATTGAAGCCTTGCCCTGCAACAGGGTGTAGACTATGCGCCGCATTACCAATACATAAAACGCGATGAGCAACCGGCTTAGTTGTTTTTACTAAGCTTAACGGATAAATATCTCGCTTTCCTGTTTCTTCAAATATACCTGCACGAAAACCGAAATGTTGCTGTAATTGAGCAAGAAACAAGTGATCCGGTAATTCTGCAATTTGCGCGGCTTGCTGATGCTCAACGCAATACACTAATGAATAGCGGCCTGCCGTTAACGGTAATAAAGCAATAGGACCGCTTTTACAAAATCGCTCATAGGCAATATTTTGATGTGGTTTAGAACAACGAACATTACAGATAATGGCACTACGGTCATAGCTATAGCGCTGTGTGTCTATTTTAGCTAGTTCCCTGACTTGGCTTTCACTGCCATCGGCGCCCACACATAATCTTGCATCAATATGCTGACCATCACTGAGTTCACAACTAATTGCATCAATACCTTGTTGAAAATGTTTGAGCTTTACATTATATCGTGTCGTTAGTGATGGAAAAGCGCCTAATGCTCTTGCCAGAACTTTCCCAACATGTTGCAGCTCAACAACATAGCCAAAAGTTTCGCCTTTATTATTTGGCATTAAACCTAAGGATCCAAAGTAGCCTTTATCTGATACTTGGATTTTGTCGATGGCTTGTGCATTAATTTTAATATCAGACCATAATGCTAGCGAGTCTAAAATATCAACCGACCCAGCGTTCAAAGCAATACAACGCGCATCGAAGCTAGGGTTACGTTGCTTATCAGATAATGTTTTAGTCGCTAGAGACAGGTCCCTTTCAACACGCTGCTCGTTTTCATCTAACAATAACACCTTAAGTTGATCATTTTGCTTCAACAAAGATAACGCTAATAATGAGCCAGATAGACCAGCACCTACAATGACGATGTCATAACTAACGTTATCACATCGCTCATCTGAAACAGTGTCAACCGTAGTAATGTTGTTTTTAACCATGCATCAATGCTTCAATATCTTGAATGCTTTTTGGCACTGCCGAAGTCAAAATTTCGCATCCAGTTTCGGTAACAATGACATCATCTTCAATACGAACGCCAATACCTTTCCAACGATCTTCAACATCTGCATCATTACTAATATAAAGCCCAGGTTCAATCGTGATCGCCATGCCTTTTTCTAAGAGGCGCGGTATTTCGATACTGCCAGAATTCCCGACATCGTGCACATCTAAACCAATAAAGTGGCCTAAACCATGCATATAAAAGTCTTTATGTTTTTCTTCCTGGATCAGAGTTTCAAGGTCACCTTGCAAAATACCCAAAGCTAATAAACCTTCACACATTTTACGTACAACTAACTTATTGATCGCTAAAACACTGATATTCGGTTTCACTTGCTCAAGTGCAAATAACTGACAATCTAGGACTAATTGGTAAATAGTCGCTTGCTCTTCAGTAAAGCGACCATTAACAGGAAAAGTACGTGTAATATCGCCAGCATAACCTTGATATTCAGCACCCGCATCAATCAGCACTAAGTCACCATCCTTTAGTTGCTTATCATTTTCGGTGTAATGCAAAATACAGGCATTATTACCACCAGCAACAATACTGTTATAGGCAATATCACGCGTCCCCTGCCTTGCGAATTCATATTCAACTTCTAATTGCAATTGGAATTCCCACATACCCGGTTTACACTGTTGCATTGCTCGTACGTGGCCAAGTGCAGAGATCTCCCCTGCTTTACGCATTAACTCTTTTTCAGCATCACTTTTGAATAAGCGCATTTCATGTAACTGCGGTTGCCAATTTAAAAACTGATTGGTTGCAATTAAACCACTACGTGTTTTATTACGTAACTTATTGAGAATAGTTTGCAAGCGAGTATCTAAACTTAAACCACTTAATACAGGATAATATACTGTCTCGATGCCGGTTAATAAATCCGCTAGAATCACTTCTAACTCATCAATTGCAAAGGCTTGATCCATCGATAATTCAGTAACGGCAGCCGCTTGACCTAATCGATAACCATGCCAAATTTCTGCCGTTTTATCTTTTCTGCGGTTAAATAACACACTGCTAATTAACCCTTTTCTTTTGATCAATAACAAGCATGCTTCCGGTTCATTAAATCCAGTCAGGTAATAAAAATCACTATTTTGACGAAAACGAAATTCGGTATCGTTACTTCGGATCAATTCTTCATTAGCAGGGAAAATAGCCATACTGTTGTCCAGCATGCTATTAGAGAATAAATGTCGGCGAGTATTAAATTCAGTCATGTGCTCTCAGTTTAGTGAAGGGTATTAGAAATAGGCGTTGCCATGTTACGGGAAAATGTATTAAAACATAACATAGCGCTAACGCGAAGGTACTCAACAATTTCAGCAAAAGCAATTTCAGATTCTTCATCTTCTTGTTCAAAATCTAAAGATAGTTGTGAGATATCACGAATATCTCGAATCACTTCTTGTACATCTTCCGATGCTTGATTTAGTGCCTGTTGCACCATACCAAAACCGACTAAAAAACTCTGTGCCCATTGCGCCATCGCTTCAGCTCTTTCATCTAAAGGTTTTTCATCATCAGGTAATAATAAGTTAAAGCCTAAACCATCGTCAGCACATTGCTTCACCACCTCTGCATAAATATCAGCAACAAGTTTTTTTATTGGTTGTGGCAACGCCATTCCCTCATTAACAACATCATTAAATAATGGTTGCCAACTTTTATCATCAAGGGCAATACCACCGCAAACAAAGCCAGATAAGACTCCGTGAGTTTCGGCAGCATTGGTGAATAACTCAGCACCTTCAAGGGCTTGCGAAATTTTTTCAAAACTTGGTAGTACAGCTGAATTCATAAGGACACTCTTAATCAATAAAAGATAATTGCTATATTCTATCATCCACAGGATCTCGTCGCCACTAAGTACTTGAAACTTGATAGCTAGGTCGATATAGTTCGCCCATTATATGACATTTTTTTAGGGAGGTTCACTGTTCCCTTAATTTGCAACACTAACGGGGGCTTTTATGGCACATCTTGATATTACTATTTTAGGCCAACAATACAAAATCAGCTGCCCAGAAGGTGAGCAAGAAAGTTTATTAGGCTCTGTTGCGCAAGTTAATGAACATTTAAAAGAAATGAGAACCTCGGCACGCACTTTAAGAAGCGATCAACTGGTTGTAATGGCAGCATTAAATTATCGCCATCAACTGAATACATTAAAAGAAGAAAATCAAGCGCAGACCGAGCAATTAAATAAACGTATTCAACAATTACAAGATGCCATTAACGGTGCATTAGATAACACTGCTTTATTAAAAGACTAACATTTTATTTTCTGCTTTATTTATTGAACAACCTTATATTTTTATATCCCTTTAATATTACTAATTGCAATCACTCATACTGTCTTTGATTGACTTTGCAATTACGATTAAAAATTCATCATTCAATGCAAAAGTTCTTATTTTTTGCCAAAACCCCTTTTAAAAACGATTAAATGTATGTACAGTTTATTTAACCCTCGGGTACCCGTTAATCTTGACTAAGTCCCTGAGCCGATAAGCATTACCCTGGTGAATTTGTTTGGATACTATTGTGTAAGCTCGACTTGTATCGAGAAACCTGCGGTAGACACGAGTACACCAACCTTGACCTTCGGGTTCAAGGTCACAGTCAAAAGCGGTATCCTTGGGTTAACTTCAATTTCTTATTATCATTTATGTTACATCCCGTTATTTCTATCCCTTAAATCTATTCCTATTATCTATTTCTAGAGTTAACCAGTTTAGTTTCAACCACTCCTTTGACTTCTCTTATTTTGTTTAACCTGCTTATTTTAAGTTAATCTTAAGATATACTTTTAAAATCATCGTTATAACTAAGCAGAAATAAAATAATGGCTAATACTATTTCTACACAGCGCAATACCATTCGACAACAAGTACGAAGTGCACGTAAGGCTTTGTCCTGCAATGATCAACAACAAGCATCTTGTCAATTATTACAAACCTTAAAACAACACCCCAAAGTACAACAGGCACAACATGTATCAGTGACTTTGGCCTATGACGGTGAAATAGATCTCAATCCTTTTATTGATTGGTGTTGGCAGCAACAAAAACAAGTGTATTTACCTGTTGTGCATCCAACTAAAACGGGGCAGCTATTATTTCTCGCGTATCATAAAAATACTGAAATGATCATCAACCGCTATGGGATTGCCGAACCTAAATTCACGCATACAACAAAAAACATTGAACAGACATGCCCAGCACAATCGTTAGACTTGGTGCTAACCCCGTTAGTTGCGTTTGATCAACAAGGTAACAGAATAGGTATGGGAGGAGGTTATTACGACAGATTATTAGCGCCTTGGTTTACTCAAAAAACCGGCCCCTACCCCATTGGGTTGGCTCATGATTGCCAATATATAAATGCCCTACCAATTCAAGAATGGGATGTCCCTTTGCCCGAGGTGATCACACCGAGTCAACACTTCTATTTTGAATAACCCAAAGGATGGTTGATCTTTTAAATTTATTATCGCGATGATCTGCAGGTTTTAGCCAAGACAGACTCTATGTGATCTAAGCTTATGTACTGTGATTAGGGAATGTCATGTTCCCATAACTAAGCGAAAGCACAGTATTTACAGTGAGCCAAGGTGACCGTAAGACGCTATGTACTTTGTTGAAAAATACACTTATATCACTAGGGTTGATTATGCCCGCCTCCATCAAAACACCGTGTAATGAATAAAATTTCAACAACAAAGATCAACTCCCCTTAAGTATTTAATGATTTTTCATAAATTTAGCTTAAATTAAAAGCACGGTTAAGGGTATAATCGCGCCACTTTAACGACATTGCTCACTCAATAGGATACAAGTCATGACTCAAGACGAGAAGAAAAAAGCTGCCGCTTATGCTGCCTTAGAATACGTAGAAAAAGATACCATTATTGGTGTTGGTACAGGTTCAACGGTTAATCATTTTATCGATGCATTAGCAACCATAAAAAATGACATCATAGGTGCAGTCTCTAGCTCAGATGCATCAACAGCTAAGTTAAAAGGTTACGGCATTGAAGTTTTTGATTTGAATGAAGTCTCTGAGTTAAGTGTCTATGTTGACGGCGCCGATGAAATTAATGCATACAATCACATGATCAAAGGTGGCGGTGCTGCATTAACTCGTGAAAAGATTGTATCAGCTGTTGCTAAAAAGTTTATTTGTATTGTTGATGATACTAAAAATGTTGATATTTTAGGTGCTTTCCCGCTACCGGTTGAAGTGATTCCAATGGCTCGTAGCTATGTAGCCCGTGAGTTAGTTAAATTAGGCGGAGATCCTGTATACCGTGAAGGCGTGGTAACTGATAACGGTAACGTTATTCTAGATGTTCATAATCTTAAAATTGCTGAACCATTGAAATTAGAAAACCAAATTAACGCTATTGTTGGTGTAGTGACAAATGGTCTATTTGCAAACCGCGCAGCTAATGTTGTTTTAGTGGGTGCAGAAGATGGCGTTAAAACTATAAAATAGTTAAATATATTGCTCTCTTTGACTGATAAATAAACACAGAGAGCAGTAATGACCTAAATAGTAATAAGTTGTTTCAATTTTTCATATACGAAATAACAGTCTCAGATTCACAATTACAACTATTTTTGCTATTTTACGAGCACTAAAATTATTCTTTAAATTGCTGTTCCACATACCTCCATAAGGCCCAAGGAAATACAATGACCAAGTTTTCACTCAACAAAGATAAAATTAAAATTCTTCTTCTAGAAGGTTTACACCAAAGTTCAGTTGATACTTTTACTCAAGCTGGTTACAACAACATCGAAAGTATTAAAACGTCATTAAGTGAAGAAGACTTAATCGAGAAAATTAAAGATGCGCATTTTATCGGTATTCGTTCTCGCTCTAACCTATCTGCAAAAGTATTAGAAGCAGCAGAAAAATTAGTCGCTATTGGTTGTTTTTGTATTGGTACAAATCAAGTTGATTTAAATGCAGCACAAGCAAAAGGGATCGCAGTTTTTAATGCTCCTTTCTCAAACACTCGCAGTGTAGCTGAGTTAGTACTTGGACAAGCTTTATTATTATTACGCGGCGTACCTGAGCGTAATGCTAAAGCGCACCGCGGTGAATGGGATAAATCAGCAACGGCTTCATACGAAGCACGTGGCAAAAACTTAGGTATTATTGGTTACGGCCATATCGGTACACAGTTTGGTATTCTTGCTGAAGGCCTAGGCTTTAACGTTTCTTTCTATGATATTGAAAGCAAACTGACATTAGGTAATGCAACTCAAGTTGCTACTTTAAAAGAGCTATTAGAAAAATCTGATGTAATTAGCTTGCACGTACCAGAAGTTGATTCAACTAAAAACATGATGGGAGCAGATGAATTTGCTCAAATGAAAGATGGTGCCATCTTTATGAATGCAGCACGAGGTACGGTGGTTGATATCCCTGCTTTATGTGATGCATTACGTAGCAAAAAATTATCGGGTGCAGCAGTGGATGTATTCCCTACTGAGCCAAAATCAAACAATGAAGAATTTGAATCTCCATTACGTGAATTTGACAACGTTATTTTAACTCCACATGTTGGTGGCAGCACACAAGAAGCACAGGAAAACATTGGCTACGAAGTAGCAGGTAAATTAGTCAAGTACTCTGATAACGGTTCTACACTGTCATCTAAAAACTTCCCTGAAGTATCTTTACCGCTTCATAAAGATGCAAGTCGTCTGTTACACATCCACCGTAACCAACCAGGTATTCTAACTAAGATCAACTTGGCATTTGCTGATAACAATATCAACATTGCAGCACAATACTTACAAACAAATGAAAACATTGGTTATGTAGTTATTGATGTAAACAGTGAAGATGCAGATACAGCCTTAGACAAGTTAAAAGAGATTGAAGGTACTATTCGAGCACGTTTATTAAAGTAATAACACGATAAAAAACTAAAATAGGACTCATTGAGTCCTATTTTTTTGCGCTAATTTTATACAAGTCCCATTTACAAATCCCCTACTTCTAAAGCGAAGCTTATTACATTTTTATTAGTTAAAACTAATTAGCCTTTCATTTACAAAAGCCCTTAAATTTTTAATCAATTTTTCATTGCACTGATGATCTGAATCCAAGGATTTTAAAAATCACACATTTTTAAAATACTCACTGTTTTATTGATATATAACAATAAAGAGGTAGTAAGGCAAATCACAGATTAATTTCCTATCTATAATTAATTAACTTTTACTTCAACCAACAGATCCTAGGAAGTGCCAATGGCAATTAAATTTACTATCAAAGCAAAACTGGTCACCACCTTATGTGTACCACTACTCATCATGGCTTCCTTTTTTATCTATTCACTAATAGAAACTGAAAATGTTGTCCTTGAAAAAGAAAAAGAAAATGTTCAAGTACAACTAGCTAAAATGCTTGATCAAAACCTCAGAGGTCAAGTTGATACCATCGCGTTCGCCATTTCAGATTATTATGAATCTTCTAAAATTGAAAATATAAAGAAAAACTTGGCCACTGAAATGTCTGAGTTTAGAAGTACTATCACAAATATTTATGAAAAGAGTGGTTCATATTGGGAAGCTGAAATGAGTATTTATGCTTTTCTACAACAGCATCGCTGGAATAATGGACGCTATTTATTTGCCTATGATGCGACCACTGTGATCAGCAAAGCTTATGGTAGCGATATTAGTGAAGTCGGAAAAAGTGGTTACGAAAAAGTCGATGCTAAAGGTAAATTTTTTGTAAGAGATGTTATTGCTGCAGCGCAAAAAGAAGATATAGGGTTTAGTGAGTATTCTTTTTTAAATCCAACCACACAAACCATCGAAGAGAAAATGACCGCTTCATTTTATTTCAAACCATTAAATTTAGTGATATCCAGTGGTGAATACGTTAGCACACTGAGAAAAGAAAATATTGAAGCCGCTATAAATGCAGTTAATGTCGCTAAATATGGACTCAATGGCTATTTTTGGATCCAAGATGAAGATGGAACGATTATTGCTCATCCTAAAACGGATATCATTGGCACTAAAACCGATAGTACTCAATTGATAGCCAAACACATTCAAGGAAAACAAGAGTCAACAGTTGACATCGCCTATGAAAACCCAGCCACCAAAAAAAGTGAAAATAAAATAGCTTATAGCCGAAAAATATTTCCAGAGTGGGGTTGGATACTTTCTACGGGAGCTTATGAGAATGATATTATTGCCGTTCAAGACAATTTAACAGATGTCACTCAAAATATTTTTGATGGCGAAGTAGCCTCAATGATCACTTCTTCAGTAGTATTAATCATAGTGTCACTTTTACTCATTATTTTAATCATTACTGCGATTGTTAAAAACCTACACTCTTTGAAAGAACGTATTGACACTCTATCTACTGGCGAAGCAGACTTAACATCACGCCTGACTATTACTAACGATGATGAGTTAGGTGATATTAGTCATTCGGTAAACAACTTTATTATATACTTACAATCTATGATGCTTGATATTTCACAGGCATCAGTGCATATAACGACCAGCACTGAACAACTTAATCAACAATCGATGCAGGCAAATAGTGCTTTAATCGCACATGCGAGCGAAACAGAACAAGTTGTTAGCGCAATTACAGAAATGAGCAGTACATCTGAAACTGTTGCTCAAAATGCAGCAGATACTGCGTTTAATACTCAACAAGCAAATGATGAAGCCATTTTATCAAAAGCGATTGTGAGCGAAGCATCAAACAGTGTTTTAGCCTTAGTAGATGAAGTCGACTCGGCATCCGCAAGCATCAATACCATGAGTAATAATACGCAAGAAATTATTAAAGCATTGAGTGTTATTGGTGATATAGCAGACCAAACTAATTTATTAGCTCTAAATGCGGCAATAGAAGCGGCTCGAGCAGGTGAGCAAGGTAGAGGCTTTTCTGTAGTAGCGGATGAAGTTCGTTCACTTGCTGCGCGTACCCAAACCAGCACCGCGGAAATTAATCAAATATTGAATACGTTAAGTAGTGATGCAAGCAATGCAGTGTCTACAATGGATGCTACAAGATCAAGTTGTCAACGTGCCGCTGAAAACACTGCTCGAGTTACCGATAGCTTGGATAATATGACTAATTTTATTATTCAAATTAACGATTTAAGTACGCAGATTGCAACGGCTTCTGAAGAACAAAGTAGTGTTACTGAAGAAGTGAGTCGAAATATGACCAACATAAATGAAATGGTACAAGAACTAACTAAAAATGGCCAAGCAACAGTGGATAGTACACAAACGTTGGCATCTGCTAATACACAATTAGATGCATTGGTGAAAAAGTTTAAATTGCAATAACGGTAATGATCATCTTAATCCAATAGGATGAAGGTGATATAAATTTAATGGTTGCCATGTAAAAGCAAAAAAAGTAGAAAAATATCTTGATTGTTAAGACCCTTTCCCTTGGACCCAGCCCTAAAGTTTGTGTAATAGCATAACTTATTACTGAGTTTTAGCTTTTAAAATAAGAGAGCTGTATGTAATTCCATTACAGCTCTCTCTTCATTGTAGTCATTTTAAACTATGTAAATAATTCAGTATTTTACTTACCCGCGAAAGACTGAATTCACTAAAGTACAGAGCTAATGGAATTAAATAACTGTCAGTTCTTTAACAATATTACCACGTGTTGCATTTGAATATGGGCAAACTAAATCAGCTTTTTCGACTAAAGCCTGTGCCTGTGCTTTATCCATATCACCCAGTGATACGGCAAGTTTAACAGCTATCCCAAAACCACCTTCAATGGGACCAATAGCAACTTCAGAATTAATGTAGATATCACTTGAAAGTTTTACTTTTTCAGCCGCTGCAACATGTTTTAATGCACCAATAAAACAAGCAGCATAACCCGCCGCAAATAATTGTTCTGGGTTGGTTCCCTGCCCATCATCACCACCTAAGTTTTTGGGTGTTGATAATTTAATATCTAAACGAGCATCATCGGATTTAGCAACACCTTCACGGCCACCTGTTGCTGTCGCTTTAGCTGTGTATGCGATTTCTTGTAATACATTCATAGTGAACTCCAAAGTTTATATTAATTAGGCAATTTATTTTGCATGCAAAACAATATTAACCAAGATAAATAGCAATTGCAAATACTTTGCATGCAAATTAAAATAAAGAATAAGTATAAATATAAAAATACATACAAGGGTATTGTGATGCCATTTGAACAATTAAAGCTAAAAAATCAGTTATGCCACCGTTTATACATGGCTTCCAACAGCATTGCTCGAGCCTACCGTTCGCCATTAGCTGAAATTAACTTAACTTACCCTCAATATGTTGTGATGATGGCACTATGGGAAAAAGATCAGATAACTATCGCAGAACTTATTGAAAAAACAGCAATTGATGGCAGTGCTTTGACGCAAATTTTAAAGAAAATGACAGATAAAAAGATACTTGCAGTGGTTAAAGATGAACAAGATAAACGTAAACGTCACATCCAACTTACTAATGAAGGACAAGCATTAAAACTAAAAGCGGCACATATACCAAATGAAATTCGCTGTAAGTTTGATAGCATCGATGCAACTCAATCATTACAACTGATGCAAGCACTAGACTTAGTCGTTAATGATTTAAAAAATGACAATTAACATAAAAAGCATCAATAGCATCAATAGCATCAATAGCATCAATAGCAATATTATAACGACTAAATAGGATGCGTTGCATTACTACTGTTTAGACTTTCAAGTTTATAACTGTAATGCGTCTAACTGTAATGCGTCACTGATTTTTATGTAACCTAGAGCATATGTGATAATTGTATACATAAGTAATTGTGCATAAAAAGTGAAACATCACTCCGTTTATTGCTAACCAACACATCTTGTTTTATTTCTAGCCAACACATACTGTTCAAATTCGTCAGCGGGTAAAGGCTTGCTAAAATAAAATCCCTGTATCACATCGCAGCCTATCCCTTCAAGAAATGCGAGTTGCTCGCTGTTTTCTATCCCTTCAGCTACCACTGATAATTCGAGGCTATGCGCCATCGCAACGATCGCTCGCACAATGGCACAATCTTCACGCTTGGTTGGCACGTCAATAATAAATGCTCGGTCTATTTTTAACTCATTTAATGGGAAGCGTTTTAAATAACTTAATGAAGAGTATCCTGTCCCAAAGTCATCAATTGATAGCTTCGGCCCTTGCTTTCTGATCCCTTTCATTACATCAATAGCACGTTCTTCATCGCCCATCAACATACCTTCAGTAATTTCAATAGTAAGGTATTTCATGTCCATACCAGAAGATAATGCAGCCGCCATGGTTCGATCAATATGTTTTGCTATAAACTGTTGCGGCGAGACATTAACTGAAATTTTTAAATCCCCTAAACCTTGATCTTGCCATACTTTATTTTGGCGGCAGGCTTCATGAATGACCCACTCACCGATACCTGGAATGAGACCAGATTTTTCCGCAATATCAATAAAATGAAAGGGAGATAACAATCCTTTTTCAGGATGTTGCCAGCGAACTAGTGCCTCCATTCCCATCACCTGATTTGTTTTAGTATTGATTTTAGGCTGATAATGCACAACGAACTCTTGTAAATCGATTGCACGCCTAAGTTCAGACTCCATTTGTAAACGCTCTTTGGCTTTATTATTGATATCTTTTGAATAAAACTGATAGTTATCTCGCCCCTTATGCTTAGCAAACTCTGTCGCCGCACTGGTATTTTTCATCAAGGAATCCGTCGTTTCTGCATCATCAGGGTAAACAGCAATACCAATACTCGCCGTTACAAAGACATCATGACCATTTATAACAAAAACACCTTTCATTACCCCTAATAAGCGCTCTGCAATATAAGCTGAATCTTCAGCAGCTGCACCACCCGGTAACAAAATGCTAAATTCATCTCCGCTGAGTCGCGCAATATTCAGCCATAGATCATCTCTTCCAGTATGGCTAATAACATCCGTGAATCTAACTGCACCCGATAACCTATCGGCAATCTGTTGCAGTAATAAGTCCCCTGACTTGGGGCCTAAAGTATCATTAATTTCTTTAAATCTATCCACACTTAAGTTCATTACTGCAACTGAATCTTTGTATCTAATGGCGTTCATCAACGCCCAATCTAAGCGGTCCATAAATCGAGCGCGATTAGGTAGCCCAGTTAAAGAATCATAAAAGGCTAATTGGTCTTGGTAAGCTTTTACCGTTAAGGTATTACGTAAGCGTAAAGCCAGTTCACTTGCGTCGATTGGTTTTGCTAGAAAATCTGTCGCACCAAGCTCAAGCGCTTTTAGTTTAGTAGCAGCATCAGATGCGGAAGTTAATACAATCACAGGGATACGTTTTAATAGTTCATGGGAGCGTACTTCTCTTAAAATTTCAAAACCATTCACTATCGGCATTTTAAGGTCGAGTAATAAAATATCCGGTGGATTTAGCTTCAACTTTTCCATCGCCAGTGTTGAGTCTTCAATATTAATGAAATTCTGATAACCTTCATCTTCTAGAAAGCTTTGTAATATTTCCATTAGAATAGGTTCATCATCTATCATCATAATCACAGCATTTTTTAATTGTATGTGAAGATTATCAACGCAAGCACTTGGCTTATCGAATTTATCAATATTCAGATTATTCACTCACTTCCCCTACGCTTTTTTTATCTTTTTCTGTAGAATACTCAACTATTTCAGGCATATTAGTTTTGTCAGAAACACTAGATAAATCGATATTGTTTGTCATCTGTTTAATTTTTTTGAGTAAATTTATGGCATTAACTGAATCTTTCTCATTTGCTGATGCTTCAAGTTTTATTGCAGGGTCAGTAAAATCGTGAAAACCAATTGTACCTGCCGACCCTTTAAGCCAGTGTGCTAAATCGGCTAACTCTACAAAATCACCTTGCTCTAATGCAGTATTCATTACTCTAATTTTCTCATCTAATCTCAACACAAATTTCTCAACCATTGGTCTTAATTTAGGTGTGCTCATCAATAAACTTGATCTGATTGGAACACTTGCAGATATCGTCTGTTCGGTAACAACATTGGCCTTACTCTCAGTAATTTCTTGCTCGATAGTGTCAATGTTATCATTCACCTCTAGACGTGAAATCAAATCACTAATTTCTGCAATTTGCGCTCTAACAGCAACTCGATCTTGTTGCATAGCATAGGCCTCTAATGCTTCTGCTGGTTCAGTGAAATCATGAAAACCAACGGATCCTGCAGATCCTTTCAACCAATGTGCTAAGTCAGCGAGTTGCTCATAATTAGCTGTAGCAGCTGCTTGTTCTATTAAGCTAAATTGTTCATCTAAACGAGTAATAAAACGTCCGATTAAGCTTCGGTACTTATTTTTTGCCCCTGGCAAAGATGAACGGATAGCAGCCTTGAGCGGAGTGTTTTCTGTCATTTTTTCGCTAACCGAGTCTTCAATCATCAATGCAGTGTTAGCTGCTTCTTGTTGTAGCGACGTTGTTGCAGTTGCAATCTTACCTCCCAACTCATTAGCCAAGTATTTAAGCAATTTATCAATATCAATGGGTTTCGTCATGTAGCCTGAATATCCCGCAGAGAGACACTCACTTTCAGCTCCTTTCATTGCATGTGCCGTTAAAGCGATAATAGGAATGCTAATACCTTTTTCACGCATCAAACGTACCGCAGTATAACCATCCATAATCGGCATCTGTACATCCATTAAAATAAGATCAAAGTTTCCAGCTGTAGCCATACTCACCGCTTGTTGACCATTAACAGCGGTTTCAATACTCAGCCCAGCCCCACTTAAGACGACCTCTAATAAATCTCTATTTTCATCGCCATCATCTACCACTAAAATATTCGCATCGGGGAAAATCCATGTGACTTGTTGCTCTGCAGTATTAGATGTAATTTCTTGCATGACTTCGGTGGAGGAAAGCAACCTAGCTTGCGGAACGGCTTCAACTTCTATATTGACAATAAAACAACTACCTTTACCTTGCTCACTAGTAACCGTAATATCGCCTCCTAGCGCTTCAGCAAAACGTTTACTAATAGTAAGACCCAAACCAGTACCACCAAAACGTCGTGTGATCGAACTATCTGCTTGTACAAATGGTTTAAAAACCGCTTCAGCTTGTTCCTGTGTCATGCCGATACCCGTATCTGAGACCTCAATAATCAGTCTCGACTTATGCTTTTCTGACTTATAACGTGTACTTAGTTTAACCACTCCACTTTCAGTAAATTTTATAGAGTTACCAACTAAATTAGTTAATATTTGTCTTATTTTACCCGCGTCTGTTAATACAAGTTCAGGCATACTATCGATGGCAACAAACTCAAGATTAATACCTTTTTCCTGGGCTTTCCCCCCCATCACTTTAACCACTTCTTGAACTATTTGATGTGCAGGGCAAGGTAAGGTTTCAATTTCAATTTTTCCAGCTTCAACCTTTGATAAATCCAGTATATCGTTAATTAAGCCAAGTAGATGTTTACCGCTGGAGGCGATCGTGCCTAAATAACGCTTACTTTCTACAGGATCGTTACTATGGCCGCGCATTAGCACCTCTGTAAATCCAAGAATGGCATTCATTGGCGTACGTATTTCGTGACTCATATTGGATAAAAAATCACTTTTTGCACGGTTTGCCATTTCAGCTTCTTCTTTAGAGCGACGTAATTCTATCTCTTTCTCTTCTAACTTAGTAATATCATCAAAACTGACCATCATACCAGCTACTTTACCGTTTTGACCTAATACAGGTGAACAATTAACCATGAAGGTATAACGAATATTATCATCTAGCTCTAAATACAACATATGATTCATTTGCAGTGAACTGGATGCAAGGGCAATTTCCCATGGGTATTTTGGCTCAGGGTTTGGAGAAACGCTTTCATTCTCGTTACGAGCCATGACTTGCTCCCAGCTAAACTTTGCAATACTACGTCCCATTAAATCTTCTGGTTTTTCACCGACTAAGACAGAGAAGGCCTCATTCGCTAACACTATATTTTGCTTAACATCTAAGACTAATAACCCCTCAGCCATAGTATCCAATGCTGAACGGACCCGCCCAGGAATGGCTTGAGAGGGGTCCAACTGTTTAAGCATTTTTCCTAAGTAAAACTTGAAAAAAATGAAACTGAAGAAAGAAACAAACATAATAAACTGCGCTAAAGGTTCGAAAAAGAAAGCAAACAAACCAGGATGTTTTAAAGGTTCAAATCGAAGTTCGATATTACCCCATTGTGTATTGCCTTCCCAAATTGGCACCACCAACTGCGATTCTGTAGAAGTTCCTTTTTCCATCGCTTTCCATTGTAATTCGTGATCACCAATAATAGCAGCAGCCTTACCTTTTAAAGGCTTAACTGCAGCGGAAAGTATTTGCTCATTGCGAGAAACAAGAATATTAAGGTTAGCTTCCATTCGACGTATATCACGGCGTGTAATAAAGACAGAGCTATTAACAGCCACAATTTCAGCAATGGCTGCTCTACCAGCTAATATCGCGCCATATCTGTCCGGAAATAACCCTAGAAAAGAAGCAGCGATACTTACGCAAACTACTATGCTCACTAATCCTAATGCGATTCGTGTTTTTGCACTTTGTCCTTTAAATATTTTGCTTATCAACCTGAATTCCTTTCATTCTTTTATTTACGATAATAAAGTCTGTTTTGATATTTTTTAGGTATCTTATTGTGAAGTAATAGCATTACTATTTATTTTCTTCACTCGCATCGCTGCCATCGGAAACAATCGATTCTAAAGACTCCCCTTCTTCGCCTAACACGCCTCTGGCTTGATTTAGTACCGGAAGCGGGTCTACAAAGCGCCATACGGGTAAGGTTCCCATAACACTCCCTAGCAACACGCCACTCCGGGCTAACCAAGCGACATACCCCGCCGAAACACCTGCTGAAACAGCTAAAGTACTGCCAACGGTTGTTTTATTAAAAATAATATCTTGATCGAGCTCTTGGCGCATCTCATTCAATCCGCTAATAAAGTTGTTCGTCTGTATTAACAACAGGGGATCATCTTTCATTAAAAAGTTATCGATATCATTTTGAAGTTGAGATTGTTGTTCCTCAATCGTATTGTTTTGCAATGTTTTCAATACAGTGGTGGCATTAACATTATTGTTGCTAACCTGCTGTTCACCATCACTATTAAAAGAAGTAACAGCAGTGTTGATGATTTGCAGTTGATCCTGAAATGCATCTTGTTCAAAGTTATTAATTTGTTCAGGCTCTCCACCTCCTAAACTTTCTTCAGCGCTTTCTTCTATCTCTTCTTGTAGAGCTTCTTCAACTTCCTCTTCTAACATTGTTTCAAGATCTAAAACTTCTTGTTCTAGCTCAACACTGTCAAGTGGAATAAAAATAGGGGTATCAACTACACTCACTCTTTCTTCAATAATTTCTGTAACTTCAGTCGTTTCTGTCATTTCAATATCTACACTAGATACTTTTTGCGGCTGGCTACTAATACTCTCGAGCGTTCCTTGACTATCAATATAGCTCACTATGACGGATATGTTAGTCCCTATATCAGTTGGTTGAAGCACATAACTTGAAGTCGTCGCGGCAGTTATTTCATTACCATTTTTTAGCCACTGAAAAGTAAACTCCCCAAGGCCATCGTCATCGGAAATTAATGAAGTATCTACGACCAATATTTCACCATCACTTAGAGTACCAGTTACTACAACTTTACCTAGTGCAGGGTCATTAACATTAGTGACCAACAAATTAAAACTATCAGTAGCCTTTAAACTACCATTACCATCATCGGCTGTAACTTCGATGGTTAAGCTACCCACATCCGCATTCAAAGGTGTACCAGTAAAGGTTCGCGTAGCGTTATCAAAACTTAACCAAACCGGTAATGCTGAACCATTAGTTAACTGCGCGCTGAAAGTTAAACTATCGCCGCTATCCACATCTTCAAAAGTATCTGCAGCAAAAGTGAAGTTGAAAACGGCATCTTCCATCGCTGATTGATCTGCGATGGCGTTGTTTAAAGTGGGATCGTTATTGCTGTTAGCAATCACAAGTTCAAAGCTATCGACGGCATTCAAGTCACCATTACCATCATCGGCTGCAACTTCGATGGTTAAGCTACCCACATCCGCATTCAAAGGTGTACCAGTAAAGGTTCGCGTAGCGGCATCAAAACTTAACCAAGCGGGTAATGCTGAACCATTAGTTAACTGCGCGCTGTAAGTTAAACTATCGCCGCTATCCACATCTTCAAAAGTATCTGCAGCAAAAGTGAAGTTGAAAACGGCATCTTCCATCGCTGATTGATCTGCGATGGCGTTGTTTAAAGTGGGATCGTCATTACTGTTAGCAATCACAAGTTCAAAGCTATCGACGGCATTCAAGCCACCATTGCCATCATCAACTATAACTTCAACGGTTAAGCTACCCACATCCGCATTCAAAGGTGTACCAGTAAAGGTTCGAGTAGCGTTATCAAAACTTAACCAAACCGGTAATGCTGAACCATTAGTTAACTGCACGCTGTAAGTTAAACTATCGCCGCTATCCACATCTTCAAAAGTATCTGCAGCAAAAGTGAAGTTGAAAACGGCATCTTCCATCGCTGATTGATCTGCGATGGCATTGTTTAAAATGGGATCGTAATTACTGTTAGCAATCACAAGTTCAAAGCTATCGACGGCATTCAAGTCACCATTACCATCATCGGCTGTAACTTCAATGGTTAAGCTACCCACATCCGCATTCAAAGGTGTACCACTAAACGTTCGCGTAGCGGCATCAAAACTTAACCAAGCGGGTAATGTTGAACCATTAGTTAACTGCGCGCTGTAAGTTAAACTCTCGCCGCTATCCACATCTTCAAAAGTATCTGCAGCAAAAGTGAAGTTGAAAACGGCATCTTCCATCGCTGATTGATCTGCGATGGCGTTGTTTAAAGTGGGATCATCATTAGTGTTCGTGATCACCAGCTCAAAACTGTCTGTTGCAGGAATACCACCTTGACCATCATTGGCGGTGACTTCAATGTTGATCGTTCCCACATCACTATTCAGCGGTGTGCCAGTAAATGTGCGAGTATTTGTATCAAAACTTAACCAAGTTGGTAACGGTATGTTTCCAACTAGCTGTGCGCTATAGGTCAAGCTATCACCACTATCGACATCGCCAAAGGTATTAGCAGCCAAGGTGAAGTTGAATACGCTATCTTCCGTCGCTGATTGGTCTGCAGTCGCACTGTCTAAAGTCGGATCATCATTAGTGTTCGTGATCACCAGCTCAAAACTGTCTGTTGCAGGAATACCACCTTGACCATCATCGGCGGTGACTTCAATGTTGATCGTTCCCACATCACTATTTAGCGGTGTGCCAGCAAATGTCCGAGTATTTGTATCAAAGCTTAACCACGAAGGTAATGCTGAGCCATTGGTCAACTGTGCGCTATAGGTAAAGCTATCACCACTATCGACATCGCCAAAGGTATTAGCAGCCAAGGTGAAGTTGAATACGCTATCTTCCGTCGCTGATTGGTCTGTAATCGTATTGTTTAAAGTCGGATCATCATTAGTGTTCGTGATCACCAGTTGAAAACTGTCTGTTGCAGGGAGACCACCTTGGCCATCATCGGCGATAACTTCAATGTTGATCGTTCCCACATCACTATTCAGCGGTATGCCAGTAAATGTGCGAGTACTCGCATCAAAACTTAACCAAGTTGGTAACGGTATGTTTCCAACTAGCTGTGCGCTATAGGTTAAGCTTGCCCCATTATCAACATCATTAAAACTGTTTTCATTGAAGGTAAAATTAAACGTAGTGTCTTCAATCGCGACTTGGTCTAGTAAAAGGTTATCCAACGTTGGATCGTCATTGACCGCGTTAACAAGTAAGTGGATTACTCCATCACTAGGCCCAGCTCCTAAAGCGTCTTCAATCTGTGTTGTGATATTGACATCACGGTCGTTATTTACTGTTGGAAGGAATTCAACATTTGCCAATGCGGCATTAACATCCGTCACTGAACCATTTATCGTCCATATGCCAGATGCACTGCTATAGGAGCTAGAAGCACTTCCAAATACCCCCGTGCTCAATGAGCCTGATGTAGTGTCTGATAAAACCAGTGTTGCGGTGATAGTTTCTGCATTATCAACATCGGTTACAACAATATTGTCAAAAGAAACAATGCTATCTCCCTCAATATAATTTTTAACTTGGGTTTGATTAGTTGCGCTAGGCACATCATTCATATTAATTATTTCAGACGTTTCTGCACTTGTTAATATTTCAGTTGTCCCCTGTGCATCCTTAAAACTGACCACAACACTTATTTTACTTCCAACATCGGCACCTGATAACGTATACGTTTCATTCGTTTCAGCACTGATATTTAAACCATCTCTTAACCATTGATAGCTAAAGACACCCAACCCATCTTGATCGCTAATAGTGCTAGTATCGGCGGACAATACATCACCTTCCAAAGTTGCACCGATGATCATCACATTACCTACAGGAGTGTCATTGACATTACTTGTCGTCAAAATAAAACTATCGCTAGCAACCACTCCACCTTGGCCGTCATCGGCACTCACTGTGATATTGATACTACCTACATCATCATTAAGTGGCGTACCGCTGAAGGTGCGGGTCGCACTATCGAAATCTAACCAATCAGGTAATGCACCACCACCAACTAACTGTGCTGAATAAATTAATGATGCTCCGCTATCCAAATCATTAAATGTATTCGCGGCAAAGGTAAAATTAAAAGCACTTTTTTCAGTACTAACCTGGTCAGCAATAAAGTGCGCAAGTGTTGGGTCATCATTAACAGCAGTGACTTGCAAGGAAATGACCCCATCAACAGGGCCGGCACCTGATGCATCTTCAATATGAGTGGTGATATAAGTATCAATATCATAATCACTCGAGGGTACAAAAGCTGTCGCAGCTAATGCGACATTAACATCATCTACAGTACCTGTTACCGTCCAAACTCCAGTTACCGAATGATAAGAGCTCGTTACTGTTGCAAAGGTTCCGGAGGTCAGTTCACCAGCAGAAGGATCTGCCAATGTCAGACTGGCAGTAATAATATCGCCAGAGTCGACGTCACTCACAACGATATCGTTTAAAGCCACATTAATGTCGCCTTCTGTATAATTTTGTACTTGGTTCATTTCTGTTGCATTAGCAGCGTCATTAATATTAACGACGGCAGTGGTCGCAACACTTACGACACTTTCTGTAGTGCCAACTGGCAACCCATTATCTAAGTAGCTAATCACCACAGTGATGGCTTTATCGACGTCATTATTTCCGAGCGTATAGCTCGCACTATTTGCACCTGAAATATTAATGCCATTGCGTTGCCATTGATAACTAAAAGTACCCAATCCATCGGGATCGTTTAATGCAGAGGTATCTGCGTTAAGGGTTTCTCCTTGCTTCGGTGTACCATTTATAAACACACTACCCGTAGGTATATAATTACTACCTGTCACAGTGGCTGTCGTCTCACTAGCAACAACTTCAGAGGTACCATGCAAATCGGTATAACTTGCCACTACTTTAAGAGTTTGGTTATCGTCACTAACGGTAATGGTGTAGGTATTTTCTGTTGCACCGACTATATCAATACCATTCCGTTGCCATTGATAGTTAATGACACCTAAGCCATCTTGGTCAAGCAAATCATTATTAACAGTAAGTATATTACCGACGGTCGTAGTACCTGTTATCGAAATAGTGCCTGTTGGTAGGTCATTAATATTCGTAACAGCAATCGTTTGTTCACTAGTAATGGTTTCTAATGTCCCTTGAGCATCGGTATAATTCACTTGATATGAAATAACCGAACCAACATCGGCATCGTCAAGCATATAAGAGCTTGTTGTCGCACCACTGATAGCAACACCATCTCGCAACCATTGATAATTAAACGAGCCCAATCCATCATCGTCAGCTAGAGTAGAGGTATTTGCAGTTAAAATTTGGTTTTCTATCACTGAACCGGTGATCGTGGCAGTACCATTTGGTAAGTCATTACTGTTAGAAATAATGAGATTAAAACTATCTGTTGCTGCGATTCCACCATTGTTATCATTGGCAATCACTTCAATCGAAAGCGTTCCTATATCATCATTTGTAGGCGTTCCACTAAAAGTTCGTGTATTTGAATCGAAATTTAACCAAGCCGGAATTAAAGCGCCACCAACTAGTTGCGTGGAGTAACTAATATTATCGCCACTATCAATATCACTAAAAGTATTTGCTGCAAAAGTGAAAGTGAATAGCGAATCTTCAGTCGCAGTTTGATCATTAATGTCATGCTCAAGAGTGGGATCATCATTACTATTTGCTATAACAAGTTCAAAACTATCTGATGCAGGTATACCACCATTGCCATCATCTGCAATCACTTCAATGGAAATAGTTCCTACATCTTGATTGAGGGGTATACCACTAAAAGTACCAGTGATCGCATTAAAGTTCAGCCAACTTGGTAATGTGCCCCCACCTAGTAATTGAGCGCTATAGGTAATAGTATCGGCGTTATCAATGTCCTTAAAACTGTGTTCAGGCAAGATGAAATTAAACAAAGTATCTTCACTAGCCGATTGATCAGGAATGCTACTCTCTAAGGTTGGGTCATCATTCTCAGGCGCCACAGTTAAGATGATCAAACCATCAATTGGCCCCGTATTAGCCACATCCTGAATATGAGTGGTGATTGTTGTATTAATGTCATTGTTGGTATTCGGCGTAAACGCCACCGCTGCTAAGGCAGCGTTCACATTAGCTACACTGCCAGTAACAGTCCAGACACCAGTAGTGCTGTTATAATTACTGGTCGAATCGCCAAAGGTGCCAGTTGTTAAAACACCAGCCGTTACATTCGCTAAGGTTAAACTCGCGGTAACCGTTTCATTACTATCAAGCTCGGTAATGACAATGTCATCTAGAGCAACACTTGCATCGCCTTCGTTATAATTTTTTACTTGGGTCAGATTGGTGGCCGAAGGGGCATCATTATCAGCTGTGACATTAAGATTAATAATGCCATCGCTTGGCCCTGTGCTAGCCGCATCTTCAATATGTGTGCTGATAGTGGTATCGAGATCGTTATTTGTTGCTGGCGTAAATTTTACTACTGCTAAGGCGGCATTAACATTTGTCACACTCCCAGTTATTGTCCAAACACCGGTAATGCCGTTATAACTGCTGCTCGAAGCGCCAAAGGTACCCGCGGTTAACACACCTGTACTCTCATTTGCCAAGGTTAAGGTTGCCGTGACTATTTCATTGCTATCAAACTCGGTGATCACGATAGCATCCAGCGCGACACTCGCAGCACCTTCTGTATAATTTTTGACTTGAGTCAGATTAGTTGCCGTTGGCGCATCATTTTCGGCTGTTACATTCAAGCTGATAGAGCCATCAATTGGCCCCGTATTAGCCGCATCCTGAATATGAGTGGTGATTGTTGTATTAATGTCATTGTTGGTGTTCGGCGTAAACGCGACCGCTGCTAAGGCGGCATTGACATTCGCTACACTGCCGGTAATAGTCCAAACACCTGTACTACTGCTATAACTGCTGGTCGAATCGCCAAATGTGCCCGTGGTTATAGTGCCTGTAGCTACATCAGCCAAAGTTAAACTTGCCGTGACTATTTCATTGCTATCAAACTCGGTGATCACGATATCATCCAGCGCGATACTCGCAGCACCTTCTGTATAATTTTTGACTTGAGTCAGATTAGTTGCCGTTGGCGCATCATTTTCGGCTGTTACATTCAAGCTGATAGAGCCATCAATTGGCCCCGTATTAGCCGCATCCTGAATATGAGTAGTGATTGTTGTATTAATGTCATTATTGGTATTCGGCGTAAACGCCACCGCTGCTAAGGCAGCGTTCACATTAGCGACACTGCCAGTAACAGTCCAGACACCAGTAGTGCTGTTATAATTACTGGTCGAATCGCCAAAAGTGCCCGTGGTTAAAGTGCCTGTAGCTACATCAGCCAAAGTTAAACTTGCCGTGACTATTTCATTGCTATCAAACTCAGTGATCACGATAGCATCCAGCGCGACACTCGCAGCACCTTCCGTATAATTTTTAACTTGAGTTAGATTAGTTGCCGTTGGCGCATCGTTTTCAGCTGTCACATTCAGGCTGATAGAGCCATCAATTGGCCCCGTATTAGCAGCATCCTGAATATGTGTGGTAATAGTGGTATCGAGATCGTTGTTTGTTGCTGGCGTAAATGCCACCGCCGCTAGTGCTGCGTTGACATTACTAACAGTGCCCGTCACAGACCACACACCTGTACTACTGTTATAACTACTGGTTGCAGCACCAAAAGTGCCAGTTGTTAAAACACCAGCCGTTACATTCGCTAAGGTTAAACTCGCGGTAACCGTTTCATTACTATCAAGCTCGGTAATGACAATGTCATCTAGAGCAACACTTGCATCGCCTTCGTTATAATTTTTTACTTGGGTCAGATTGGTGGCCGAAGGGGCATCATTATCAGCTGTGACATTAAGATTAATAATGCCATCGCTTGGCCCTGTGCTAGCCGCATCTTCAATATGTGTACTTATAGTGGTATCGAGATCGTTGTTTGTTGCTGGCGTAAATGCCACCGCCGCTAGTGCTGCGTTGACATTACTAACAGTGCCCGTCACAGACCACACACCTGTACTACTGTTATAACTACTGGTTGCAGCACCAAAAGTGCCAGTTGTTAAAACACCAGCCGTTACATTCGCTAAGGTTAAACTCGCGGTAACCGTTTCATTACTATCAAGCTCGGTAATGACAATGTCATCTAGAGCAACACTTGCATCGCCTTCGTTATAATTTTTTACTTGGGTCAGATTGGTGGCCGAAGGGGCATCATTATCAGCTGTGACATTAAGATTAATAATGCCATCGCTTGGCCCTGTGCTAGCCGCATCTTCAATATGTGTGCTGATAGTGGTATCGAGATCGTTGTTTGTTGCTGGCGTAAATTTTACTACTGCTAAGGCGGCATTAACATTCGTCACACTCCCAGTTATTGTCCAAACACCGGTAATGCCGTTATAACTGCTGCTCGAAGTACCAAAGGTCCCCGTCGTTAAAGCGCCCGCAGCCACATTGGCCAAAGTTAAACTCGCAGTGACAGTTTCATTGGCATCAATATCAGTGACCACGATAGCATCCAGTACGACACTACTATCGCCTTCATTGTAGGCATGTACTTGGGTTAAATTGGTGGCTGTTGGTAGATCATTTTGTGGGTTTACATTAAGGCTGATAATACCATCAACAGGACCAGTCGAGGCCGAATCTTCAATGTGGGTAACGATGCTAGTATTAAGTTCATAGTTGGCTACGGGCGTAAACTTCACAGCAGCTAAAGCGGCATTCACATCTTTAACCGAACCAGAAACAGTCCAAAGACCTGAAGTATCATCGTACAAACTGGTCACAGAACCAAAGGTTCCTGTCGATAGGCTGCCCGCATTAATATCAATCAGGGTTAATTTTGCCGTGATAACGTCATTTAAATTGCTATCGGTAACCACAATATCATCTAGGTCGACACTGATTGCATCTTCATTGTAAGAAACAGTGGTTGTCATATTGGTCGCAGTAGCAGAGGAATTAGTAATTAAGGTCAAGCCATTAATATCACCAGAAAAAGACAGATCACTGCCATCGAATAATAATGTGGCGGAAGCATTTGTCGGTGACGTTGCATCCAAAATAAAAATATCATTATCAGTAACGGTTAATTCGTTATCACCAACTTCCTCATCATCATCATCACCAATCGTTATAAGGATATTACCCGCATTCAAAGTAGTACCAGCGATCACGGTTGTTTTTTCAATCAGTTCTAGTCCATAAATTTTTTCTTCTATTCCAACGTCATCTCCATCTATAAATGTCCCTATTTTTCCTACTGTTCCTGCAAGAGGATTCCCCGTTCCAGTAATGACAGCACGATAAATTTTGTCATCATCAACTGTATTAAGCCCCACTAGATGTATGGAATCTTCTTCTTGAGAAAATAAAAAATCACCTGCATTTAAAGTCACACCAGCAACCACGGTTTCTTGCTCAACTAAAGTTACTGCATATAACTTTTTAGATGCCAAACCATTGATTAGAATACTGAACTCGCCTTTACTATAATCATTAAGGACATCAGGTCGAAACACAACCAAATCATTTTTATCAACGGTCAAGGTATTAGTACTTTTAAGCTTTTCCACATTATCAACCGAAAATAGAATATCACCTTGCTTAAGGTCATAGTGATTGTCAACGTCTGTACCAATGGTGATATCAACGGATACATAGTGCAAAGCATTTACTTGCACATCATTATTCCCGCCAACACTTGCAGGATTAAAAGCATCAAAGTCAATCACCGAGGAAACTGTACCATCGGTAGTAGCAGAAGGTGAGCTATCAGTGTCAAAACTTAAATTAGGATCTGAAACCTCTAATACCTCACCCGCAGTCCAGTCGTTTAGACTAGGTACACCAGAATCTGAAACATCGTCATCAGTAGTCAACCATAAGGCATTACCCTGGGCTACAGCATTAAGGGTGATTGTGCCATCTGTTGGTGCAGAAGCTTCTGCGTCTTCGATATGGGTAGTAATGGTTACCTGGTCTGTGGTTGTTTGGGAGACAGGAGAAAAACTGACCGCAGCAAGCGCGGCATTCACATCACTCACAGAACCTGAAACAGTCCATACACCCGTATTACTATTATAACTACTTATGGCAACGCCAAAAGTACCCGTAGTCAAACTACCCGCCGCTGCATTTGTCAGCGTTAATGTAGCGGTCACAATATCCCCCGTATCCTGATCGGTAATGACGATATCATCCAGCGCAACAACGGCAGTGCCTTCAATATAATTTAGCGTTTGGAAGAGGTTAGTTGCTTCAGGTACATTATTAGGTGAAGTGGAGAATAACGATAAACCATTTATTTCACCGTCACTGCTAATGTAAAGATTGATATCCGAACCATCAAATAAAATTTGTGCATCAACGTCGGTATTAGGAGTTCCATCCTGTTCAGATTCGTTAACTGTTAAAGCCACAATATCAATCTGTTGAGCTGCAACGGTTGTACCACCAGAAGAGCCAACAGTGACCGGATCATTAACCGTTATCAATATAGTGCCAGCAGAAACAGTTTGACCACCTACGACCATATCTGACTCAACCAATTCAAGGCCCTGAATTTGTTTGTCAGAGTCACTCAAGTACTGATCGCCAAACAGTAAATTTTGAAGGCCATTAGTATTGCTGTAGGTCGAGATATCAGCATGTACCGCATCATCAGAACGCGCCAAAAGATAAGTTCCAGCAGTTAACAATGTGCCATCACCAATAACTGTATCCTTTTCAACAATAGATACGGCATGAATATTAGCAGCTGTTACATCATCTGATTCTAAAATCGCATCTTCAAGCAGAAACTCAAAGGTATAAGTTGAAGGAGTAAAAACCAGAATATCGGTATTATTAACATTAATAGCACCGCCGCCTACTGTCGGAACAGACTTATCAGGATTGCCACTATCAGTGCTTATTAATGATACCACTATTTGCCCTACTTGCAGCTCGTAGGTTCCCGATGAACCACCAACAAAGGTATCAACGGTGACAGCAGTACTCACATAATGCATTGCCATCAGGTCGGCAGGTAAAGTGTTATTCTCCGTATAAAAAGTACCGTCGGTTTCCCCCGAGGTTCCATCGCCTGATTCAAGTACTAATGATGGATTAGAGAATGATAGAATATCATGGTTAACGCCACCTATTGTATCACTTGACGCAGTGCCATTGGTCGTTAACCAAAGCTCACCGCTGGTTGCTAAAACATGTTGCCATGTTCCCTGTGCGTCCTGGGTAAAGGCTATTTGAGTATTAATTTCACCGGTCTGATACTCAAGCTCCCAATTCCCGCCTAATTCGGTTGCCCCTGTCGTATCGTCACTTGCGGCGACATCTGCACCGGTCAACTCAGCTAAAGAGTTAATTAACTGCTCACCACTTAAATTACCCGCTAAATCACAACCATAAATAAGAATATCTGCATCATCATCAAAAACACCTTGCCAAGTGCCAATTTGCTCAGAGTATTGGTCGAGGTTATCCGTACTTAACCAACTACTACCTAATTGAATACCGCCTTCGTTACCGTGGCTAATGAGATGTACGGCATCAAGATCTGAATGAGTGGTTAACAAATCTGTTATTTGTTGTACGCCATCTTCTTCAGCATCTAGCATATAAACTAAATAATCACTGCCACTATCCGTTGATATCCCTTCCATCAACTGAAGATAATCGGGGGTGCGCGGATCAACAATAATCAATTCTAATGGCTGTTCATTTATTTGCGATGCTGTCACCGCTGCATCGGCAAGTAATTGCCCTAAATCATCGCTATTATGTTGTGCTTGTTGATCGGCAAAAAAAGTTGCTAAGCCATCCAAAGCGAGATTCGAAGAAGGGCTATCAACGCTTGGTTCTTCGCTTGAAGTGTTACTCGTCACTTGATTAACAAATTGACTGGTCCATTGATCTAATTCAACTTGAGAGGTGAAGTGTTCGTCACTCTGCTCCGTAGTAAATGAGGAGCCATCGATCATTCCACCAACTAATTCAGCAGAAAGTAAAATTTTAGGCTCAAGTGTTTCAAGACTAAAAGGCGGCGTCACTTTTTCATGCTTTGTCAAAGCATGCTTCAAGCGAGTTGTTTTAAAAAAACTCAAGCAAATTGGTTTCAGCCAATTCATAGTCTACTTCCTGTAAAAATAGCGATACGACCAATTAGGGTGAACCTTGAACCATGTGACATTAGTTGGTGCTTGCCACAGCAACAGCGTTAAATTTCATCTCACATTTTAAACCAGCGGGGATTTTAAACTCAGGATTGGGTAATTCTAATCTCACCCCAAATGTTCGACTTGCGGCATCGCCCATTCGATCAACGGCAACAACCTGCGCTTGTTTGGGATCATCTGAATATAACTCTGGGTAAACTAAACCGACCATACCAATCTCTATTTTTCCAAATAGCTCCATTGGCACGATGGCTTCAATCAGTAAAGGGTCAAACTGTGCAATACGAACAATAGGGAGATCTTCTACATATTCACCTTCTGCCTTGAACTTCTGAATCACAAAACCATCAAATGGCGCGCGAATAGTTTTTTGCTTTACTTGTTCCTTAGCCCGTTGCAATTCAAGTTTTCGTACTTTTTTCATATCTTTTGCTTGCTGCACTTCCCAATTAGATAACTCGACTTCTCGATCCGCTTCATCTTTAATTTTGTAAGACACAACGTTACGTTCATACAGTTTCCCAATACGAGCTTGATATTTTTCATCAAAGGCCAGATTTACTTTGCTTAAGTTAATTTCTGAATCTATGTCTGCACGGACTTTCGCTAAGGCTAATGAAGCCCGTTCAATGCCACTCTCTAAGGTAGCAATGACCTGCCCTTTCTTGACCCAGTCACTACGTTCAACTTTTACAGCATCAAGCACACCGGAAACTGCGCTGCTCACATCTACAACTTTATAAGGATTAATGACACAATCTACCGGTTGGAACTCCTCCGCTACGGCTAAATCTGTCGCGACAACAGAAACAAAACCGATGACAATAAAACGTATTGAGGCTAACATTTTTTCTAAACCGGTAAGGGCAGAGTTTAAATACTGATTGCTTTTTAAATTCATACTGTTATCCATGTATGCGGAAATTTATTTATCTATAAAACCATTGTAGTTTAAAATACAAAGAATACCTAAAAAGTAGTAATAGTTATTTAAAAATAAGATGGGAATTACAAATATGATGGGGAGCAAATTAATAGCGTTGACTTGTTAGCTAAGTACTTAGTCTTTCTTTTATTGAAAATGAGTGGAGATGGAGAGTGTGAGTATTCGGAATAGGTAAGCGGCGAAGCTTTCTGGTTGATGATTAACTTTCACAATAACTTTCGCGGCTAAATAGTGCTCAGTATAATTTACAAACATCAATTCAACTTGATACACAGCCTCAAGAGCCGTGCGCCCCTCTTTATCTCGAGCATCAACGAGTATTGCACCGCCACCAGCAGTCCCTAGTTTAGCACTCGGTAATTGGAATGACGCCTGTGGAATTTCTTGTCCAGTCGTAGCATTGAAGGTTGAAAAAGGCTGACTATTTAACTTAACCTGCCAATTGAGCTGCTTAATTTTAAGTTGTTCAAACTTATTCTGAGGAATAATCGCTTTGACAGACACTTTATTTAGGTCAATAACAAAACCTAAAATATCTCCTTTACGATAAAAACGACCGGGCATATCCAGTGCTTTGGGGATAGATATCACTCCGGCCAATTCACTCTTTACCGCTAAGCTATCAATTTCAACTTGTATATCCGCTAGCGTTGCTTGAGCATGTTGAATATCTAATTTGATAACCTGAGTTGCCAAAGGCCCTTCCATAAATGCTTGATTTTCTCGCATTTCAAGTTCCGCTATTTGTGCTTCAATCAATTGTTTTTTAATTACTAACTCTGGATTTTCAAGCTCAAATAAAATATCGCCGACCTTCACTTTATCACTATTATTTTGCAATACTGCTTTCATAAAACCGTCACTTTTTACTCGTATAGAGGCGGCTTCTGGTAAGGTTGCAATCCCTTCAATATGTGAACTCCAATGCAAAGGATAAAAGAGCAACAACAAAAGCAATGAAACGATTGGTAAAGTCGTTAACGTTAATCGCTTAAATCGACCGTGTGCTTTTGCTACCTTAAGTAATGCGGTAAGTGCAGAGAAAGTTGGCCATAGCAGCTGTTGTATCAAATACCATACAGCTAAAATAACGCCGATAATAAAATAATGGCTAGCAACAAAAAAAGCGATGCTAAAACTGATAAGTAGCTTGTAAATACCTGCTGCTACTCCATAAAAAACGAACCAACTACGCTCTCCATCGGCGGTTAATGGGCAACAATTTACTAAAGCTGAGCGGTCCAACCCCAATAGAAAACGCTGACACAGATAGCCAAGATATTTATTTGAGCGACTCGCGAGATTAGGAATTTCAATCGCATCAGAAAAGACATAATAACCATCAAAGCGAAGCAAAGGGTTACCATTCACAAACAGTGTCGACAACCCTGCGACAACGGCAATATTAAAGGCAATATCACGCCCAATACCGTCATCCATCATCGACCAAATAATAATGCCTAAGGCCGCTAATAATAACTCAATAAAAATGCCCGCCGCGGCGACCATCATACGTTGATGTTTATTGCTAAACTGATGGCTAGTAGATGCATCAACATAGGGGACGGGCATAAACACGATAAATAAGACTCCCATGTCATGCACTTCACCGCCCCAATATTTGGTTGAAATCGCGTGCCCTAGTTCATGAAAAAATTTAACCAAAGGATATAACAACCAGATAAGAACTAGGTTTTGAGGGCCTATAAAGCGAACCGAAAAATGCTCTGCCAATGCTTGCCAATGACCTAAAGCAACACTGCTACCCAACACAATTAAGCATGCACTGAGTATCAATACCCAGCGATTAAATACTCCTGTCAATAAAGGCGTAACCTTCTCAAGCCATAGGTCAGGATCCCACAACGATAACTTAAATGATAAAGGGCGCGACCAAATACGCATTTTTTTCTGTCGTTGATGTTGGCTATAGCGCTGATAAAGATCCTGAACAGAAACAGGAATGTCACCTTGTAATAAACCTTTCAGCTGAAGCGTAGCAATAACGTTAATAATATCGACGTGTTCAAGCGTTTGCTCCCCCTCGAGGTCGAGACAATGCTGATAGGCTTGTTCAATACTATTTGTACCATCAAGACTTTGAATAAACTGAAACACCAATTCCGTACAACGAAAATGCGAGCTCGACAGCGTATCCGCAACAATATGCCATGTTCGTTGACGATACACATGCTGATAAAAAGTCACATGCGACCGAAGTTTAGGTTTAAGCAGGGCAATTGAATCCCATGTCTGTTGGTCAACTCTCATGGTTTAAGGCGTCCATGACCAAAGCCACAAACGCAACCAGTCTGTTAAGCGGTGTAGTCCTATCCAAGCCAAACTTTTTTGACCCACTTCTATTTTCCCTAACCCTGCCATGCCAGGACGTAATAGTATATTGTCAGGCAAATGCTCAGAGGAAAGGCTTGCTTCGGTTCGATACCAAGTGTAATCCCCTTCTTGCTCATAGACGATAGCCACTTGCTCGATAGTTAACGGTATAGAGTGATTAGGATAAGCGGTTAACATCAATGAACCTTTTTGCCCTGTTTGCAAATATGCGATATCACGTTCATGAATTTTTAATACCACACGGTAATCATCTAACGGGGCTACCTCAAAAAGTACCTGCCCTTGTTCGACGGGTGCCCCTAATGAACGAGACAAATCCCCCTCAATAATAATTCCAGATAATGGAGAAAGTAGTTTGGCGCGTTGTAGACGACTATCAGCTTGATCGATATGTATGTCTGTTTGTGCAATTTGTGCTTTAATAATCCGTGATTTAGCATGGCTTAATGTCGCAAGTTCCTGCCGATATTGCTTTTGATATTCTTCTTTTTTACTCAACCAACCACGCTTTTCTAACTGTAAAGGACGGTCGTCAAGTTGAGCCAATAGTTCCCCCTTTTGTACTTGCTCTCCCGCACGCGCAAAAGCGCTGTCGATATAACCATCAAAGGGTGCAACCACTGCGCGTTGTATACGTCCCTCAAGCGCTGCCTCGGTACTCACTCTGAAGTCACTATCAATAACAAAGGTCATCATCAATAACAAAATAACACCAAACGCTAAAGGTAATTTACCAAACCTCCCTTGATTTAGCCGCGTTAAATAAGCACGGGAACGACCCATTATGTGTTCTGGAATACTTTGAGTACCGCGTTGATGCAACCCTACTAAGGGGCCCAACATGCTAGCTAAGAGAGTAAGCTCAGTTAAATATTTAGAAGCCATAAGCTTGGTATCAGCATGATCATCTATTGTATTTTGATAAGCTAAATCCTGTTCAAGCTTTTCTTTGTTAGATAGCTTTTCGTTAGACAGTTTTTTGGTGGACAGTTTTTTAGTAGACAGAGCTTGTGATTGAAATTCACATAATAATATTGCAATCGTTTGTGCATTATTTTTAAGCGGTATAGAGATTAAGGCGTTATTCTCATGTTGTACATGTTGTAATAGTAATCGCTGATGTTCTGGGTAATCAGTAAGTTCTTCAACCTGTGAACTTAGAAAATATCGTCCTTCTGTTTCGTTTTTCACTTCAATCATCGCCTGTTGTAAATTAACAACTAGGTTACTACGCTGATCAAAATGAGCACTATGTGACAACACTTTTACTTCAACGTCGTTGCCATTAACGATACCTAATGAGACTCGATCAAACGGCCAACAACGTGAAACTTCATTGACTAACGTCATGTTAGCTTGTTGCGTTTCGGAGCAAGACAAGATCGCCTGAATAATCACTAAATAATTTGAAGGGATTTGCTTAGGCTGCTCATGATGATGCTTCTCAGACTTTTCTTTTAATGAGTCCTGTGGCTGTCTGACAGTATCGCCAGTTTTTTCAATATTGTTTAATAATAATTGTAACCAACTTTGCCCCCATTTCAGCATCTGTAACAACACCGCTTGTTGATTAATTTTAGCTTCGACCTCAAGGATCACTGCACCAGATGAATAGGCACAAAAGGAAAGCGGAAAAGCAATGATCAGTGTGTCATTAGATTTTTTAGCCGTATTGTTATCTCTGGACAACGGTTTACCCATGGTCACTACTGGAGATAATTGAGCTTTCAATAAAGGCAAACTCTGCAATAACCTATCACAATCAATGGATTGGTTCGGCCAGTAAGCAATCGGTTGATCATCACTACCTTGATGAAAATGCTTAACAACTATTGATGCTTGAACATTTGGAATCATCAAGCATAGTTGTTCAAGCCAATTCTGAATTATCACTTACATCAACTTCCTGTAGATAAATTTATGTTCGCAGAGACGAACTAAAGTGCATAGCCATTTGACTTGCCTCGAAAAGGTAAGCAAAAAATATTGAGAATATAATCTCAATACAGAACAATTATTAAATAACAGGTTTAATATTTAGAAAACTGGTAAACGGCCACAATAAAACTCTATATTTAATACTCAAATAGGGTTAATCAAAGAGAGTATATACCCGTTATCATTCAAAGCACAAAAATCACAACGGCCTTGAGATATATAACTTTTAAGTATTTATACAATAAGCGATATTAGCATAGACCATTGAATGACGATTGCATCATGGATGAGGAAAATATAGTGCTGGATAGTATCTACTTTCAATCAGTTAACCGTTCGAAAGTAGAATTAATAAGATGTCTAAGATTACTTTTATAGTAACATCAAGAAAAATGTATTGTGATTAAATACCATAATCACGCTCTACTTTTGAAATACGTACTTTGAAACTATCGTACCAAGATTTACGTCCTGATTTTTGAGCCTGTAGATGTTCGCTGTTAGCTTTCCATTTTTTAATTGCCTCTAAATCAGCCCAGTAAGAGACGGTAATGCCCAACTCCTCCCTCGCGGATTCAATCCCTAAAAAACCTGGTTGCTGCAGCGCGAGTTCAACCATTCTGGCAGCCATCTCATTATAACCGTCCTCTTTTTCAGTACGAGTAGAAGTAAAAATCACTGCATAATAAGGCGGAGTAGGTGTATTCGCGATTGCTGACATAATGGCTCCAGAGAATTAAATGTACGCATTAAAAACATACAATAAGAGTGAAAAAATAAGTATTTTGTAAGCTTATATATCCTGCGTAGTGACATAATGAATAATCAAGACACGCTTTTAGTCGCTTTACGATCAATACAGCCTAAGTCTTTATCTGGGGCGATAACATCTCTGACCAACTGTTTTAATTCGGTTATTTCGGGGAAGCCGCCCTTCTCTTTACGAGACCAAATAAGCGTACCATTTGCGAACATTTCAAATATGCCACCTTCTCCGGGTAATAATGACACCTCATCTAACTCGTTTTCAAAAGTGCTTAATAACTCTTGGGCCATCCACGATGAGCGCATTAACCAGCGACATTTTTTACAATACTTAATTTCTATTTTATTCATGGGTGTAACGCTCCAAAGATAGATTCAATCATTAAAAATAAATAATACTTCAACATCAAGTTTATTACGTGATTTATTGTGTTACACGAACAATTTTTTACTTGAGGTTAAGCAATAAATCGCCAATATTATTGTTCAGCCAGCAGGTTCAACTTTGAGAACCCGTTTTATTTGTCTCATTTACTAACCGAAATGGACCGTCGGAATAATGCCAAACTTGCTGATAAGAAGATCGCCCCAAGGCCAATAATAATCAACAGCTCAGACCAAATGATACTCAAACCAGCTCCTCGAAAAGCGACCGCTTGAAAGAAAGCCATATAATGGCGAGAAGGAAAAAACCAAGTTAAAGGTTGTATGATCATCGGTTGACTCTCAATCGGAGTTAATCCACCCGAAAGCATCATCATAGGCATGATCACCATCATCAGTAACAATGCAAACTGCGCCATTGTTCGTGCAATCGTTCCCAAAAAAATACCAATGGCAGCGGAAGCAAATAGATAGATACCAGTTCCGCCAAGTAATAACCATCGAGAACCTGCAACCGGCACATCGAGTAGACCTTCGACAACAAACAACATCGATAACATAAACGCGACAAGAATAATTAATCCATTCGCCCAAACTTTAGCTATCGCAATTTGAAATGAGGTTAACGGCATAACCAATAGATGTTCGATGGTCCCATGCTCACGTTCACGCAACAAAGCTGCACCTGTCAATATAATGGTGAGTAAGGTTATCTGATTAAGTAACGCATTAATTGCGCCAAACCACATTCCCGTTCCATTAGGGTTAAAAGCACGCCGCTGAACCAGTGTCACAGGATAAGTAGTAACCTTATCAGAACGATTTATAAAATGATTTACCTCACTGGTAACGATACTCTGAATATAACTATTACCAAGACTTGCCTGTGAAACAGCAGTGGCATCAATATCGATTTGCACACTGGGTTGGTTACCTTCACGCACTTGTTTTTCAAAATCAGGTGGAATACTCACCACAAACATAAAGCGGTCGTGATCCATTGATTGATCAACTTGATCTGGGCTAATTAACACCGGTACTTTAAAATAAGGAGGATAAAGAGCACTGGCAATACTCCGAGAGAGTTCAGAATGATCTTCATCGACAATCGCAACCGATGCATTATTTACCGACTCACTCATCGCAGTCGCCTGAGTGTAGATGTCTAACGTAAATGCAAATACGATAAATCCAACCACAAAAATATCAGCAAAAACACTACGCAACTCTTTAACGCCAAGCCAGAAGATATTAATCCCAGTTTTGAACATTTAGGCCTCCTGTTTTTTCAAAATAGCAGCCGCAATGACTAAAAATATCGGTCCAAAAAGAGTCAATATAAGCAAGTCGCCGGTTAGGTCAGAGAAACCTAACCCTTTGGTGAATGCAGCGACACTCAAATGCATATAATAGGTTGCAGGCCAAACAGAGCCAATAAAATTACCAACTCCTTCTAAGGTGGAAGTCGGTTGAATCATTCCCGAAAACTGAATCGTCGGCATCAATGACAGAATAGAAGTAGCAAATATAGCGGCAACTTGAGATTTAGTCAGCGAAGAAATTAGTAAACCAAAGCTGGTCGATGCACAAACATACAAAAAAGCACCCAACGTTAATCCCAATAAACTTCCTTTTAGAGGAACCTGTAACAGAAAGACAACTAACAGCGTCAAAATTACAAAATTAGCCATTCCTATCGCAACATAAGGAAGCTGTTTACCAATCAAGTATTCAAACCGGTTGGTTGGAGTAACATAAAAGTTAGTAATTGTTCCAATCTCTTTTTCTCGCGAAATACTAACCGCCATCAAAATAGCTGGGAATAAAAGTAATAATAGAGCAGGGGTTTTAGGGCCAATTGAATAGATAGTTTCAAAGGACGGGTTATAACGATAACGAGATTCGATTAAAACATGTGCAGCAGCACTAGCGTCAATACCAGCATTGGTAGCAAGTTCTGTAAGATAATGGAGATGACTGCCTGCTACATAACCGGCGATAGTACTTGCACGAGTGGTATTCGCACCGTCTATCCATGTTGATATAGTTGTATTTTCACCCTTTTTCAGATTACGTCCAAAGCTAGGAGGGATCTCAATAGCGAGGGTAATATCATTAGACTTTAAGCGCTGTTCAAGTTGGTCTTTGCTATATAAGACAGGTTGTTCGAGAAAATATCGTGAGCCTTCAAAATTACTTAAATATTGTCGACTTTCAGGTGAATGATCCAAGTCTAATGCCGCATAACGTAAGTCTTCAACATCAAGAGAAACACCATAAGCAATAACGATCAGTAAAATCGCACTGCCAAAAAAGGCAAAGGCTAAACGCACTGAGTCTCGCATTACTTCCATTGTCTCAAGATAACTGTAAGCGAAAAGACGCTTAAGGCTAAACTGACCAGTAACAGAAAAGCCTTTTTTTGATCTTGTATTAAGAGTTGCATTAGATGTTGTATTTGATGCAATGCCAACTAAATCAGGAGGCACTTTCGTTGTGCTGGAGTTTTTAGAGACTGTTTCAGCAATGCCTTCTTCAATATAACTAATAAAAGCCGCTTCTAAAGAATCCGCGCCCTTCGCTTCAATTAAGTGTTGAGGAGTATCACAAACAAGTACTTGACCTGCATTCATCAATGAAATGCGATCACAACGTAATGCTTCGTTCATAAAATGTGTTGAAATAAAAATGGTTACTTTATCGTGGCGAGATAATTCAACTAATAGTTGCCAAAAACTATCCCTTGCAACGGGATCTACGCCCGAAGTTGGCTCATCGAGGATCAGCATTTCAGGCTCATGAATGACGGCCACAGCAAGGGAAAGACGTTGACGCATACCAAGCGGGAGCGATGAGGCAAGGGAATTCATATGTTTACGTAAATCAAAACGGTCAACCAAGGTAGCAATACGCTCAATCGTTTTTTTAGCACTGAGATGAAATAAGCGAGCATGTAATGTTAAATTTTGCTCCACGGTTAGCTCACCATAAAGTGAAAATGCTTGTGACATAAAACCTACACGATGCCTGATTGCTAAGTTATTCGCATCAACTAGTTTGCCAAATAAGAAAGCTTCTCCCTCAGAAACGGGCAGCAAGCCAGTTAACATTTTCATGGTAGTCGTTTTACCACATCCATTCGAACCAAGAAAACCAAAAATCTCGCCAGCCTGAATTTCAAAACTAACATTATTAACGGCAACGAAATCACCAAAGCGTCGAGTTAATCCCTGTGCTTTAATGGCTACAACGCCTTGTTTGTTGTCTAAAGCAGGGATCACCAGCTCGTTCGCTGTACCTCGTTTTTCTTTAGGTAATAAACGAACAAATGCAGTCTCGATATCTTTTGCACCTGTTTTAGCTTTTAGTGCCAGTGGAGTCCCGGTATCAAGAATTTTTCCATCATCCATTGCCACTAACCAATCAAAACCTTCCGCTTCATCCATATAAGCGGTGGAAACGAGCACACTCATGGTAGGACGTTCGCTACGAATATCTGTAATTAACTGCCAAAACTGGCGACGAGAAAGTGGATCAACCCCCGTGGTTGGTTCATCTAATATCAATAAATCAGGGTCATGGATAAGCGCACAACAAAGCCCTAATTTTTGTTTCATCCCGCCTGAAAGTTTACCCGCAGGACGAGATAAGAAAGCGCCAAGCCCCGTTGCATTAGTGAGTCTGTCAATACGGGTTTTGCGTTCAGTACTGCCCTGCCCAAAAAGCTTACCAAAAAAATCAAGGTTCTCTTCAACACTAAGCTCAGCATAAAGATTTTTTCCAAGCCCCTGTGGCATATAAGCAATACGCGGTCCGACACTGTTTCGATGCTGCACTGAACCCATATCGCCCCCAAGTACTTCGAGGTAACCTAACTGCAGCTTACGCGCACCTGAAATCAATCCCATCAAGGTAGACTTACCGACACCATCAGGCCCAAGTAAACCGACCATTAAACCCGCAGGTATATCTAACGTGAGATCATTAACAGCAGGCTTATTTCGATAGCAATGTGTTATCCCCTTAAGACAAATAACGGGATGATTTTGTGCAACCATAATAACTCCATCAATTTATAACTAATTGACATTTACTCTTGTTGTCAAAGCAACATTTACAGTAGTTGTTAATCAACATTTTCTGTAGATTTCTGATCGACATTTGAGGGTGATTTCTGAAGAAACTCAGGCCATACAGATGGCGCTTCGCCAGGCAATGGTGTCAATCGAATATAAGCAACACCACGAATACCCGTTTTCACTCGCTCAATATAATTCAAAACCAATTGTTCAGGGACTCGCACTTTGACACGAAACATTAGCTTTTCTCGTTCACTTTGTGTTTCAACCTGTTTTGGCGTAAATTGCGCCTCCGGTGAAACAAAACTCACGGTTGCAGGAATAGCAACATCAAGCACATCTAGCTTAATTCTAGCTTCAGCACCGATGGCAATACGATGAGCCTGCGCGGTGGGTAAAAAAACCTCCATATAAACATCAGCGAGATTGATCAGCGTCAGCACTTTACCACCACTGCCTAACACTTCACCGGGTTCTGAAAGACGATATAACACTCGACCAATCGTTGGTGAAATCAGTGTTGCATCATCAAGTTGAGTTTGAATTTCAGTGACATTTGCATTGGCAGCATCGACATTGCGTTGTCGTGAAATAAGCATCGCTTGAGCTGCATCTAGGTTTGCTTTAGCCACTGACACATTACTGACTCGAAGGTCATAATTTTCTTTGCTGGTATGACCTTTATCAATCAACGCTTTAACACGAGCAAGCTCTTGTTTTGCAAGAAGTTGTTGAGCCTTGTTCATTGAGATCGATGCTTGCGCAGAAGCAACAAGGCTTTTAGCACTGGCAACATCGGCTTCTGCACGAAGTTTCTGAGCATATAATTGAGCAGTATCAATCTGTGCCAGTGTTTGATCTGCTTGAACAAGATCCCCTTCTTTAACCAGTACCGTTTTAACACGGCCTGCGATTTTAGTGGATATATCAACCTGAACGGCTTCAATTCGTCCATTACTCACCGCAAAATCAGAGGCTAATTGTGGCGCTTTAAATGATTGCCACAGCCACCAACCTGATATAATGACCAGTATTAATACAGAGCCACCTATTAACTGTTTTACACTTTTATTCATGTGCTAAAACCTCGCTATATTTCAGTTCTTTATCACCTCTAAATTGTAGTCTTCTCCTCTGCAAATAAAAACCAATACATTCACAAATTAAAATATAAATTTTATTTTTATTTTATATATTTACAAGGGGTAATTGAAGAGGATAATAGGTAAAGATCACCCCCTAAATTAATAAAGAAAAGTAAGATAAAATAAACGAAAAAGTTGGATCTGAATGTTTTAAGCTATTTTAAATCTTCATTTATTAATGCATCTTGATGGCTAAGGAAAAGAAAAATAATAGCGAAGTAATATTGATATACCGTTAAATTACTTATTTAAATGGGTAGGAAAATTGCCTATTTAAATGGCTAGATAATAAAATATAATGCCAAGTGAAAGCTCAACCATAAACAAACAATGTTATCGATGAGCTTACTAGACCCTGCACTGAAATCAGCTTATTTAATTTAAAAAATGCTTATCAATTGCTATTAACTGCAGTATAAGTTGTCGTTTTTAATAAGTCAGTGTCCAATATTAATTTATGAAGTACGGTTGGTTTTCCTATTTTCAGAGTGGCTCTCATTCTATCTCTGGCTTGATTCTTATCGATAGGCCAATAATGATCATTTTCATACACATCTAAACTTGGCCATTGCGCATAGGCGATAAATTTTCCATTCTCTGAATGGTGTAATATTGAACCTAAACTACCAAAGTGCTGATAAATCAACTTCGTTGTTTCAGCCCATGACGCTTTAAATTGCTCTTCCATACCATCAATAACATCAAATTCTAGAATCACAGCTAGCATTGAGTTTCCTTTTAATATTTACTATGTCCGAGTCATTAAAAGACTTAGCTTAATTAACAGATGGTTTATTTAGCTACCATTCAAAGAGTTAAATAAATCAATTAGAAAATTTGCTGCCTTTGTTGTTGGTCTAAATAAGTCCATGCAAGAAAGCGGCTTATTTTATGCCCCTGTGACATCTCAATCACTTTCACTTGTTGAGGACTGTGCTTTTCTAGAGCTTTTTTCAAAGGGTTCACATTTTCACTTTTAGAAAGTAAACAAGTGAACCAACCAACTTGCTCTTTAATCTGCGCACTTTCAGCGATCATCTGCTTCACAAAAGCAATTTCACCACCAGCACAACTTAACTCATGCGATTGCCCAGAAAAATTTAAGTCAGTATCATTGTTAATTTTTTTATTCGCATTAGATAGTGCATGCTTACCAAGATTTTTTTGTTTTAATAAACTACCTGCAGTTGCTGCCTCCATTGAGGCATGAAAAGGAGGATTACACATCGAAAAAGCAAATTTATCCGACTTTTTTACCATACCCAATAAAATTTGTTGTGTATTTTTTTGTTCACGAATAATAATTTTTTTGCTGATATTTTTGTTCGCATTAACTAATAATGTCGCTGTTTTCACTGCCAACTTATCAATATCAACGCCGACAAAAGACCAATCGTAGCTACGACTACCTAGAATAGGATAAATACAGTTTGCACCACAGCCTATATCTAATCCTTTAATATGACTACCAGTAGGAGCTCCTCCTACAAGATCCTCACTTAATAAATCAGCAATGTAATGTACATAATCCACTCGTCCTGGAATAGGTGGGCATAAATAACCAACGGGGATTTGCCAAAAATCTATTTGATAAAAATGCGCTAATAATGCTTTATTCAATAATAAGACCGATTGTGCATCACTAAAGTTGATACTTAAGTCGCCTTTAGGGTTTTGTATCAAACAAGCCGCTAGTTCAGGGCATGACTTAACCAAAGCCGTAAAATCATATCGACCGATATGCTTATTACGAGGATGTAACGCCCCTTTACTGATTTTATTCTTTTTCACTTTCATCCTATTTCACTGTCATCATTTTTATGATTTTTATCATGGTGTCGGTATCAAATTAAAAATCAGTGCCATGCTCAACCAGCTCGCCATGGATATCTAACACTTTTCTTTGATATTCAAACTTAACCATTTGATAATCAAAATGAGGAGCAAACCAAGCAATAAACGTACGATCTTTCTTTCTGGTTTGTTGTACTCGATATACTTCCATTTCGCCGAACTTAGTTTTGATGACTTCAGTCCCTTTTAACTGAAAGTAATAATGTGCAATATCGTCAGATGTTTGCATATAAAACTCGAAATCTGTTTGTCCTTTTTTTAAACCTTCCCCTATTTGTAAGGTCACGGTATTAAAGTCAACAATGGGTCCTTCTTGGTTTGAGTATTCAGCACTTTCACCATTATTAACGACCTCTGAATGATGGCCTGTTGGGTCAAATTTAGCGCTCATTTTGACCGTACTAAACCCAACACTTTCTCTAAAAAATGAACGACTTAAAAATAAATCTTTTGTCTCATCCCAGACGATGTCTGATTGTTGACTACCACCAAATGAAAAATATAAAAAAGAAAAATCAGCAACTGAGTTAACCTCAACATTTTTTCCTTTCCAACGGTACTCTTGAGTCATATCACCAATCGATATACTTTTATAATAAACATCATAAACATAACGATGTTCACTATTAGCGGCTACTGCGGCAGCTCCACTATTTATTTCAGCATCTGTAGATACATCAGCAGCGACATTTACTTGTTGTTGTGCAGACGCCTCATTTGCTGTCGCAAAAACAGAGTGAGTGAGTAAAAATAAGCTATAAAAAACAATCTTAAGTTGAAACTTAGTCAATGGTATTGACTCCTTTAATAGTATTTATAATGGCAAATAAACCATTGGCACGAGATGGACTCAAATGATTTAACAACCCTAATTGAGCAAACAGCTCCTGATAATCAATATCCTCTATTTGCTGTTTTGTTTTTCCTTGAAAAATTAACCAAATAATTTTCATTAACCCTTTGACCACACGAGTGTCACTGTCCATTTTAAAATCATAAACACCGTTTTCTTCGGTGATCACTAACCACGCTAAACTCTCACAACCTTTTACTTGATGCTGTTCTAATTTTAACTGCTCAGGAAAGCTATCTAACTTTTTACCTAATTGAATAATGAGCCGGTATTGTGCATCCCAACTTTTATTATGAGAAAATGCATCCCGTAGCTGCTCTACATTAGTTATTGGTGTTAATTGTTGCACTTTAGTTCCCTACTTTTGCTTTCATATAATCAGAGAACAAGACTAATGCCCCGCTACTGCCTGTTAACTCTGCACTTTTATTATTATCTTTCCCAACCCATGTGGTGACCACTTCATCTTTATCAAACCCGACAAACCAGCTATCGTTAAGATTATTGGTGGTCCCCGTTTTACCAGCAAAGTCTTGCCCAGGGTTGCGCCAACGTAAACTACGAGCAGTCCCTTCTGTAGTCACTTTATGTAATGCATTAGATAATTGTGACACCGATTGTGATGAAAATATTTGCTGCGCATGTTGACTACGTTGATAAACCACCTCGCCTTGACTCGATACAATGGAGCGAATCATTGTTAACGGTTTATACACTCCTTTCATGCTAATTGGTTGATACATTTGCGCGACTTGAAAAGGAGATAATGACACACTGCCTAGCACTAAAGATGGATAAGCAGGTATTTTTTCATTAACCCCCATTTTATGCAAACTATCAATAACATTGCCTAAACCTACTTGCATCCCAAGGTTTACGGTCGGGACATTCAATGAGTGCACTAATGCATATTCAACGGTCACCTCTCCACGGAATTTTCGATCGTAATTTTTAGGACGCCAGCGCTGACCGGTGCTATTTTTGAGGATAATCGCTTTATCATTTAATGTATCGGTTAATGCATAGCCTTGATCTAGTGCAGTTAAATAAACCGCAGGTTTAACCAAAGAACCAATTGGCCGACTTGCGTCTAAGGCTCGATTAAAACCACTAAACTTAACATTCTTACCGGAAACAATCGCACGCACTTCAGCATATTCGCGGTCAGTAATGACCATCGCACCTTGTAAGTCACGCTGCCCCTCTTTTTGTACTTTTGGTACCCCATTCTGTATCGCCATTTCAGCATTTTTTTGCGCTAAAGGAGAAATTGACGTAAAGATCGATAAGCCACTTTTTTTACGTACACTTGCCGGTACATCACTTTGTAACTCTCGGTTTAACAAACTCACAAAAGCTGGATTAGCACGGTTATTTAACGCCTTGGCATTACTTAAATTAAGGTTTCCCTTAGCCGCTATACGATATTGTGCGGTATTAATATAGTTATGCTCCAGCATTAAACGTAACACTAAATCTCGACGTGCCAGTGCTCGTTCAGGATTCCTTCTTGGGTTGTAGTAGGAAGGACCTTTGATAATTGCCACCAATAATGCAATTTGCTCAACGCGCAACTCATCAACCGGACGTGCAAAATAAAAATCGCTAGCTAACTCAATACCATAAATACCCGTCGCACCATTTTGAGCTAAATACACTTCATTTAAGTAAGCTTCTAATATTTTATCTTTACTGTATTTATGATCAATTAACACCGCCATATACGCTTCTTGAAACTTACGCCATAAGCTACGCTCTTGAGATAAAAACAAATTTTTTGCTAATTGCTGCGTTAATGTACTACCTCCTTGTACCGTTCTCCCCGCTTTAAAATTAACAATAAACGCGCGCAAAATAGCAAAAGGTGACACACCTTGATGATGATAAAAATTACGATCTTCCATTAATAGCAATGTATTAATAAAGAGATCCGGTATTTTTTCAAAAGGTACAAAGACCCGGTCTTGAATTTGCTTGCTATTCAGCCTGTCTAATAACAAAGGGTCTAAACGAAATTGTTGCAAATGCCTTTGCTGTCTACTGCTAAGATCACTCACCCCTTGCCCATTAAAACTCACCGTCACTAATTGTGCAGGCTCAGACCGGTCGGAGAAATCAAACGCACGACGATATATAGTGACTTTATTACCACTGGTTGCAAACTGTCCTGCGCTTTGTACATTCCTCACAGGACGATAATTCAATAACCTGAGCTCCCCAACCAAGGCGTGTTGGGTTAATGGCGATGCGACCTGTAATGTAAGAGGCCTTGCATATAATGCGGCAGGCAGAGTCCACGTAGATCCATCTAAACGGCGCTCTATTTTTTTATCAAAATAGATGCCACAAATAATAATAAACGCAATAAAAGCAAGACTCGCTTTCCAGATAATTGACCATAAGCCTTTAAAGAAACGCTGTTTAAAGGAAGGTGTCAGCGATTTATTGGTACTTTTTTTAGTATTTTTTCTTGCTGTAGGTTTACGAGTTGTTTTGGGGTTTTTAGCAGTACTTTTTTCCCCATTTTCTTTTTTAGCGCCTTGTTTGAGTTTACCTTTTGTCGCTTCTTTCGGTTTGCTCTTAGCGCTTTCATTTTTAGGTGTTTTTGCCATAACAGATTTAGTTAACTCATTTTTTAATAAATTTTAGGTATGTATTAGCCATGTAAAGCACGATCATCGCGCACCATAACATTATCTAGATAAATGTTTTTTAGTTTTCCGTGTTGCTAATGCATTCGCCGGGTCGTCGGGCCAAAAATGTTTCGGATAGCGCCCTTTCATCTCTTTTTGTACTTCTTTGTAAGCGCCAGACCAAAATGAATGCAAATTTTGAGTAACTTGTAATGGTTTCATCGCCGGTGATAACAAGGCTAATTGAATATCGATACGCCCATCAAAGATACACGGAGTTTGTGCCTGACCATATAATTCCTGCATTTTAACCGACAATAATGGATTTTGTTGCTCTCGATATTGTAATTTTATCGCCGAGCCCGTAGGCACTGTGATCGTTTGTGGAAACTGTGCCTCTAGCTTTTGTTGTTGTGACCAAGTTAAACGAGATAATAATGCAGCTTTCAAATCAATTTTTTTAAATTGCTCAGGTTGCGTAATCCCTGTACAAAAAGGGGCGAGCCATAATTCTAATTGTTCAATTAATGTCTCCTCACTGAAGTCAACGGCCTCTTTTTCACCCGCTAACTTATACTGTTCAGAGGCATAACGTAAACGGGTTAATAAGGCTTTGTTCGCGTCACTCCAATGTAAAATAGACAGTCCAGCTTGTCTTAAACCATTTAATAATGCACTTAACTTTTGTTGCTTCGAGACCTTAGCAAGCGGTAAACGGCTGATTGTAATTTTACCCAACATCAAACGTTGCTCAGCAATCAGTTTATTTTCTTTTAATGACCAACATAAGTAATCAACAGACTTTAAGTAATGTGGAAGGTAAGCTTTTATGGTCTCTAAATTGATACTACAGGCTTTAAAGATAAGGCTATTAGTTTTTTGCTCCGACAGCGCAAGGTCTGCAACCACCAGCATCTTTTCATTTAATAGTGCAGAATGATTAACCAAACATGCTCCCGCTCCATTACTCAATAAATAGTCAAGAGATTGCCCGTTACTACGACTCATTGCAATACGATCAGGGAAAGCAATCGCTAATAGCAGCCCACAATATTGCATTGGTAAACTGCTAGGCATTTTCTGAGAGCATTTTTTAAGCAATATTTGATATTGTTTTTTCACTGGATAAGAAACGGAATTTAACTGTGCTTCAATATCATCGTTCCCTTTTTCATTTGCTTCTAAAAATGCGGCGATTAAACAGCCTAATGCTACCACTCCAGATTGCTTTAAGGTGCACTCTAAGGTTTTAGCGGTGATCAGCATATGTCCTAATCGAGGTGTTAAGGCAAGTTCAATGATCTGCTCACCATGGGCAGTACAACGGCCACGAGAATCTATTGCGTTAATACTTTGCAATAACTGTTGTGCCACCTGAATATTATTCTCGTTTGGCTGAGTTAAAAAAGGCAATTGTTTAGGATGAGTAACTCCCCAAGCACTTACTTCAAGCATTAAAGCCGTTAATTCACTTTGTAAAATAGGCGCTTCATTCTGTGCCCTTAAACGCTTTTCTTTAGCCCAAAGTCGATAACAAGTACCCGCACTTAAACGCCCGGCTCGACCTGCGCGTTGCGTGGCGCTTGCCTCGCTGATGGTCTGGCTTTTCAACTTGCCAATCCCCGTTTGAGCTTGAAAATGAAAACTTCGCTCAACACCGGAGTCAACCACCACAGTAATGCCATCGATAGTTAAACTGGTTTCTGCAATATTAGTAGCGACCACTATCTTACGCATTTTATTAGGAGGAGATTGAATCGCTAATTGCTGATCATCTAAACTTAATTTACCGTATAAGGGGGCTAATAAAATGGGTAGCTGTAGAGCATCAATCCAATGTTGTAAATCCCGGCAACAGCGAAGAATTTCTTTCACTCCTGCAACGAATACCAATATATTGCCAGTTTGTTGCTGATAAGCCATTTTAATTAATGCGACTAATGCTTGTTGCTGAGCAACGCCCCCTTCCTGCCCCATAACAGGTTGATAAACATATTCGAGAGGGTAACCCCGACCTTCACAACTGACGTAAGCCGCGGCGGGTAAATGTTGTTGTAATGCCTGATTATCCAAAGTTGCAGACATCACCAACAAGGTTAAATCTTCGCGCAAACTTGCCTGGGCATCTAAACATAAAGCCAAACCTAAATCAGCTTGAAGATTTCGCTCATGAAATTCATCAAAAATAACTAAATCAATTCCTGTTAGCTCGGGATCTTGCTGTAATAATCGAATCAAAATACCTTCAGTAACTATTTCAAGTTGTGTCTCAGCACTTACCTTAGATTCACCACGTAATCGATATCCTACTTGCTGGCCGATTGGTTGACCTAATTGTTTAGCAAGATAGTGAGCAATATTTCGCGCGGCTAAACGACGCGGCTCTAACATAATAATTTTGCCGCCAAACCACCGTTCTTTTAACAAAACTAAGGGGAGACAAGTAGATTTACCCGCACCTGGTGGTGCTTGAAGGATCACTTGAGGGCACAAATTAAGTTGTTGTTTAAGTTCAGCGAGAACCGCTTGAATAGGTAGCATCGAAGATAAAATCCTTTAAAAATAGAACTACATGCAAAAGACAAAACAGCACAGAGAATAATCAAATATGATAAAAAAAAGATCATAGCGTCACAATTAGTAACTGATCATTTGACTCGGGTAACAATTATTGCTATAGATAGCCGCCGAAAAAAACTGATGTCTCTATGTTAGCAAAGTTTGTTCGACCTACTACTTATATTTATCACCGTTTTGATGCGTCTAAAGCGTATTTACACTGCATCGGAAGAAGGAAAATTTATGCCCGCTATTAAAAGCAAAAAAACACTCGGTATTTTAGCCATTGCTGGAGTAGAGCCATACCAAGAAAAAGCTGGTGAGGAATACATGGGTAAACCTCAACGTGATCATTTCACCAGTATTCTTAAAGCATGGACTACACAGCTTCGCGAAGAAGTCGACCGCACTGTTGATCATATGAAAGATGAAGCATCAAATTTCCCAGATCCTGTTGACCGCGCAACACAAGAAGAAGAGTTCAGCTTGGAATTGCGTGCACGCGATCGTGAACGTCAATTAATCACTAAAATTGCAAAAACACTGAAAAAAATCGAAGCTGATGATTTCGGATTTTGTGAATCTTGTGGTGTTGAAATTGGTATTCGCCGTTTAGAAGCTCGTCCTACTGCAGATTTATGTATCGACTGTAAAACACTGGCAGAGATAAAAGAAAAACAAAGTATTGGTTAATCCTTGTGATTAAACGAATTAAAAAACGGTTAGCATTTGCTAGCCGTTTTTGTTTTTAGAGAAAATAATTTGTTATTAAAAGAGAACAAGCAATATATTGGACGATTTGCTCCTTCACCTTCAGGACCATTACATTTTGGTTCTTTAGTGGCTGCGGTTGGTAGTTATTTGCAAGCTAAATCTCAGCATGGAGTATGGCAAGTTCGTATTGAAGATATCGACCCGCCTCGAGAAATTGCCGGAGCCAGTGAAGATATATTACAAACACTCCAAGCTTATGGTTTATTATGGGATGGTAATGTAATCTATCAACATCAAAGAAGCCAAGCCTATGAAGCCATATTAGACGCATTAACTAAACAAAATCTCTGCTATGCATGCAGTTGCACACGTAAAATGATCAAGCAACAAGGCGGTTTTTATCAAGGTCAGTGTCGAGATAAACAGCACTCACCCGTTGCGAATGCATTACGTATTAACTTGTCATCTATCCGTTACAAAACCACCCATTTTAAAGATAAGTTACAAGGCTTGATTGAACTGGATGCCACTCAAGTGGACGATGATTTTATTATTAAACGTAAAGATGGCTTATATGCTTATAATCTTGCCGTGGTGATAGATGATATTGAGCAAGGTGTTACGGAAGTGGTAAGAGGTGCAGACTTAATTAGCACAACAGGTAAACAAATAAGTCTTTACCAACTACTTGATGCTAAAGTGCCCAGTTATGTTCATTTACCTTTAGCGGTGACGGCGCCAGGGTTTAAACTTTCGAAACAAAATCATGCGACAGCGGTGGATAAAAAAAATCCAGTGCCAACCTTGCTAAAAGTGTTGGCTTTTTTAGGTCACCCAGTGCCGAAGAACATAGCACAATCGAACTGTGCAGAAATTTTACTGTGGGCACAGCAGCATTGGTGTTTAAACAATGTGCCTAAACAGCTAGAAATTCAACTGCCTGTCACGCTTTAATAAAGGACTTTATTAAAGCACTGTAGTAGTACATAAAATGTCTACTTTAATAAAGCGAAATACACAGAAGCAAATTTAATTTGTTTTTAATAACTTGCGCACATAAAATGAGCGCATTATTTTCAGACTAATTCCATCTAAGTAGATGCAAAGGATAGAGCTATTAAACGCTTAAGCAAACTTGTAAAAAAAGTATTTCAAAAGAAAAAAACGCCACAAGCCGCAGTATCGCTTGATCAATATAAGATCCCACGCGAAGAACATTCAATTTCTCGTTCGGATATTGACGAAAATGCATTGAAGGTTTTGTATCGTTTACATAATGCAGGTTACCGCGCTTTATTGGTTGGCGGTGGTGTGCGTGACTTATTATTAGGCTTGAAGCCTAAAGATTTTGATATTACGACAAATGCTACCCCTGAAGAAGTTAAAGCTTTATTTAGGAATTGCCGCTTAATTGGTCGCCGTTTCCGTCTTGCACACATTTTATTTGGTCGTGAAATCATTGAAGTTGCCACTTTTCGAGGCCATCACGATGAAGCAGAGCAAGACAAACAAAAGGTCAAACAATCGCAAGAAGGTATGTTGTTACGCGATAATGTTTACGGCTCTTTAGAAGAAGATGCTGAACGTCGTGACTTTACTGTTAACGCACTGTATTACGATATCGCTGATTTCTCTTTATATGACTTCTGCGGTGGTATGAACGATTTAGCAAAACGTCGTTTAACCTTAATTGGTGAACCAGAGGTTCGTTACCGTGAAGATCCTGTGCGTATGTTGCGCGCGATCCGATTTGCAGCAAAATTAGATTTATCTATCAGTGAAGAATGTGCTGAGCCAATTCGCCGTTTAGCTTCTTTATTACAAGATATTCCTGCGGCACGCCATTTTGATGAAGTAATAAAATTACTATTATCAGGTCAAGGTTTAGCAACTTATCGATTATTAAAAGAATATAAATTATTAGCGGTACTATTCCCGATTTTATTTAAAGATGGCGAAGATGACAAAGCCACTAAAATGATTGAACAAGCTTTAATGGATACTGATAAGCGTATCTCTGAAGGTAAGCGAGTGACCCCTGCTTATATCTATGCAGTGATGTTATGGTACCCGCTTGAGCAACGAGCATTAGAGATGAGCTTTGAAAGTGGTATCGAATTACACGATGCATTTATGCTAGCGATGAATGAAGTGTTAACCATTCAAGTCAAAACTATTGCTATTCCTAAGCGCTTCACCGCGGCTATTCGTGATATCTGGGTTTTACAGCATCGTCTACCCCGCTTTGGAGGTAAACGCGCACAGCGTGTTTATGCGCATGAGAAGTTCCGAGCTGCCTTTGACTTTTTAGCATTAAGAGCACGTGTTGAACAAAGTCGCGAACTAGCTGAACTAACGGCATGGTGGGAAGAATATCAATTGCACAACAAATTACCTGAGCACCAATATGCTCGTCAAAATGTCAATAAAGCAAAAGAATACAAACCAGAAGCAAATCAACCTGCTAAAAAGCGTCGCTACAGCAAAGCCAAGCGTAAACCCGCACCGAGTAAAAGCAATGATTAGTTATATTGGTATTGGCAGTAACCAAGCACAGCCAATTGAACAAGCAAAACAAGCCATCACAGCACTTTCTAATATAAAAGATACCAAACTACTGATGTGTTCATCTTTATATAGAAGTGCGCCTATGGGGCCACAGGATCAACCTGATTATATCAATGCTGTCGCTAAACTAGAGACAACACTATCTGCGCTTGAACTACTAGATGCACTACAGGTCATTGAACAGGAACAAGGACGCGAACGTAAAGCTTTGCGTTGGGGGCCACGTACCTTAGATTTAGATATTCTTTTGTATGCAGATCAAGAGATAGAAAATGAGCGCTTAACCGTACCTCATTATGGGATGAAAGAGCGTGAGTTTGTGCTTTACCCACTCTTTGAAATAGCACCAACATTGCAAATGCCCAATGGCACTTCTTTGATCGAGATACTTAAACATTGCGATAAAAATGGTTTGACCGCTATTACAGGTTGAATTAATTCATCACCTCAGTAAAATCATGCAACAATTACCCCACTGCTAGTTAGGAGCAATAATGGCTAAAGTAAACGTTTCGCGTTTAGCTAAAATGAAACAAGAGCAAGAAAAAATTACTTGTATCACCGCATATGATGCGAGTTTTGCAGCTATTTTTGATCAAGCAGGTATTCAAGTTTTATTGGTAGGTGACTCTTTAGGCATGGTATTACAAGGGCATGACTCTACCTTACCAGTGACTGTAGAGCATATTGCATATCACACAGCAGCCGTTGCTAGCATCACCAAGAAATCTTTAATTATTGCTGACTTACCGTTTATGTCTTACGCAACACCAGAGCAAACTTACATCAATGCAGCGACGTTAATGCGCGCAGGTGCAAATATGGTCAAGCTTGAAGGTGGTGCTTGGTTAACAGCATCTGTAAAAGGCTTGATCGAGCGCGGTATTCCAGTTTGTGGTCATTTAGGGTTAACACCACAATCTGTTAATGTTTTCGGTGGTTATAAGGTCCAAGGCAGAGCTGATGCTCAGGCTGATAAATTACTTGAAGATGCCCTCGCATTGCAAACAGCAGGCATTCAACTTTTAGTACTTGAATGTGTACCTGTTGCTTTAGCTGAGCGAGTCACTAAAGCGTTGCATATACCTGTTATCGGTATTGGCGCAGGAACAGAAACAGACGGTCAAATATTAGTAATGCACGATGCATTTGGTATTTCAGCTGGGTTTTGCCCTAAGTTTTCTAAAAACTTTTTAGTAGAGACCGGCGATATTCGTCGTGCTGTTGTGCTTTATAAAGAACAAGTAGAAAATAAAATTTTCCCTGGCGCTGAACATAGCTTTTATTAACGCCAACAACCGTTATTAATAACAACTTTTTTTGTTAAGAGTTAACCATGCAAATAATTAAAGATCCGACTTTACTACGTAATGAAATAAAAAAAATTAAACAGCAAGGTGCACAAGTTAGCTTTGTACCAACCATGGGGAACTTACATCAAGGGCACTTAACGCTTGTTAAAGAAGCTCAACAACATGCCGAAGTTACTGTTGTTAGTATTTTTGTTAACCCAATGCAGTTTAATAACGCAGATGACCTTGCGAATTACCCAAAAACATTAGATGCAGATTGTGCCAAGCTTGAACAAGCAGGGGTTGATATTGTATTTATCCCTTCTGCACAGGTCATTTATCCAAATGGGCTACATTCTCAAACGGTTGTAGAAGTACCAGGTATTTCAGATTGTTTAGAAGGTGAATTACGTCCAGGACATTTTCGGGGTGTAAGCACCATCGTTGCTAAACTATTTAATTTAGTACAACCCGATTTTGCCTGCTTTGGAGAAAAAGATTTTCAACAACTGTGTGTGATAAAACAAATGGTAGTTGATTTGGCCATGCCCATTGAAATTATTGCAGTTGCTACCGTTAGAGAATCTTCGGGCTTAGCAATGAGTTCGCGCAATAATAAGTTATCAGCCGATCAAAAAATAATTGCACCAAAAGTTGCAGAAGTGATGAATGACCTTGGACAAAAAGTTCAAGTTAATCCTGAAACCAGTAAGCAATTAATTGAAGATGCAAGCCAAACTTTAAACAAAGTAGGCTTTAAAACTGATAAAATTCATGTGGTTGACCCACTTACATTGGCACCTTTAAACTCAGACAGTAAGCAAGCTGTGGTGTTAATGGCCGCTTTCTTAGGAGAGACTCGCTTAATTGATAACTTAGTTGTTAATTTGCACCAATAAAGTTTTTACTTTATAGTCGCCTCTGTTGAAAAAACAAACATTTTAAATTTTTTAGACTCAAAGGTTTTGTATGAAAAAGACACTGCTAACAGGCAAATTGCACCAAGCGCGCGTTACCCATGCTGAATTAAATTACGAGGGTTCATGTGCAATCGATCAAGACCTTCTTGAGCAATCGGGTATTTTAGAATACGAACAGATTGAGATTTACAACATCGATAACGGCGCTCGCTTTTCTACCTATGCAATCATTGGTGAACGTGGTTCAAAAATAATTTCTGTTAATGGTGCTGCTGCACGTCAAGCTGCAGTAGGAGACCGTGTTATTATCTGTACTTACGCTAGTTTCGAAGCCGAAGAGATTAAAGGCCATAAACCTAGCCTAGTATATTTAGATAAAGACAATAATATTGTCCGCACCAGCAAAGATGTTCCAATCCAAGTAGCGTAGTTAAGACCTAAACGCTCCTGCAGATTGAAAAAAGCCGCTAATATTTATTATTAGCGGCTTTTTTGTGTATGTTTGGGCTGAATCCTCGCTTTATACCTATACCTGATAAGTTATTAATTTGAAGGCTTAGGTGCCTTTTTAATAGCCGTCATTAGCATTTTAAATTTTACTCTAAAGTAAGCGTTACGCTCTCTGAGCAGAATAAAACAAATAACAAAGTAAATACTCGGTTCGATTAAGCCAGACTTTACTGACCAATAATAATGCACTGTGCCCAATAAAACAGCAACGTATACCCAGCGGTGTAACGTAAACCAAGTTTGTTTCATTTTCTTTCTAATGGCAGTTAATGAAGTAATACTGAGTAACAGTAAAATAAACCAGGCCAACATACCTAATGTTAAATAAGGTCGTTTAATTACTTCATCGAATAATAAGAATACTTCCCAGTTTAATTCTAACCATAAAAATGCAATCAAGTGTAAGCATATCCAAGCAAATGAATATAAGCCTAGAACACGCTTTAAACGTGCTAATAGAGGCTGTTTAAAGCGTTTACTAATAGGAGTTATAGCAAGTGTGATTAACAAGTAATTTAAACCTGTTTTACCCAAAAAATGTATCATCTCTTTAACAGGGTCTGCACCTAACTGATTACTATCAATTAACAGGTAAAAATACAATAACACCGATAGCGAAGCGATATGAATAATCGCTTTTATTAATGTTATCGCCAAAGGTGGTATTTTATTCATGCTTAACGCGCTCTGTTATAAGGTTAAGGTTAAGGTTAATGAGATTAGGTTTAGAAATTACGTAGTAGATCCATGCCTTTATACAAATGACCTACTTCTTCTTCGTAACCATTAAACATCAGTGTATTTTGGCGGCTTTGTTGGAATACATTACCTTCACCAATAAAGCGCTCACTTGCCTGGCTCCAGCGAGGATGATCAGCACGCGGATTAACATTCGCAAAGAAACCATACTCATCAGGACCAAGAGCTTGCCATGTATTAACGGGAGCTTTATCTGTAAGGGTGATTTTCACAATCGACTTAATACTCTTAAAGCCATACTTCCAGGGCACAACCAATCGAATAGGCGCTCCATTTTGCGGTGCTAATGTTTTGCCATAGAGACCAACAGAGAGCAATGCAAGCGGGTTCATCGCTTCTTCAATGGTTAAACCTTCCACATATGGAAAGTTAATACTGCCCCCGACGAACCGAGAAGCTTGCCCACGCATTTGGTCTGGGTCAAAGACAGTTTCAAAGCGAACATACTTAGCATCGGACTTAACACCCGCTTGCTTTAATAACGTTGCCAAAGTGAAACCTAACCAAGGAATATTCATCGACCAAGCTTCAACGCAACGCATGCGATATAAACGTTCTTCGATATCGAACTTTTTAAGTAGGTCTTCGTAGTTTAATGTTTGTGGATTATCCACTAGGCCATCAATAGTTAATGACCAAGGATCAACTTTAAATTGCTGACTATATTGAGCGGGATCCCCCTTTCCTGTGCCAAATTCATAAAAGTTATTATATTGAATAACTTTATCTTCAGGCGTCAATGGTGTGAGCGATTGGTAGTTAGTATTTTTAGTAAATGATAAAGCAGAGCGTTGGAATAATGCATTTTTATCCTGATCGTTACCACTAGAAAAAATATCGAAAACACTGGCACTAGCAGGTTTAATAAAAGGGATAGTTAAAGCAGCAAGGCCTAGACCTTTGATGATATTACGGCGCTCTTTATAGACTGACTCGCTAGTTAATTGTGACTCTTTTAATTGCGATTTTTTAGTGTGTTTTATTAGCATCTTTTTTCCTCTCTCAGTTTTCACTTCGACTGTATAAAAAGATAGACCGCTAAAACACACTTTATATTTCATGTGATTAAAAAATAGTTGAAGTTTATAGGCCTCCCCTATTTATAAACACAGATTATAAATCACAGGTTAAACGCAAAGACTGCTGACCGCTTGCCCAATATTTACGTTCAAAGGGTGTAATCGCTTGTTCTGCGCTATAAATTTCAGTCTTACTCTCAACGTTAGCTAATTGTAATGCCCGTTGAAACTCTTCAACATAAGTAAACCAATTGCTGCGCAAATCAAGTTGACCACCTAATTTAATTATCGATGGGAAAACAGCACTACCGTGCCAACGACGTTGCAAATGTTTAGATTTAGGCCACGGATTAGGATATAGCAAATAATGGTGTGATAGAGCCCAATTTGCTTCAACAGCAAGACGCCAAAAATCATTTAAATTAACTTGTAACAAACGATAGTTATCTAAATCTTCAGAACCATTAGCATTTAAATGATCATGGCTGCCTGTCACTAAAGGCTCGCCATCAACAGCATGTTTTGATAACCGGTCTGCAGATTTATCCATTCCTAGCACAATTGCTTCGGGGTGTGCTTTTGCAATATGATAAGTGCTTTCACCAACACCACAACATGAATCGAATATAATCGGCTTACCTTGTTGCTCAACCCACTTTTCAACTTCCTTAAACGCTTCTAGAGTATGCGTTTGATAAGGTTTTTTAAAGTCATGTTGTAAATGCTTTAGCACCACTTCATCTAATTTCTCGTGCAACCCCACTTGATTAGATGTAATAATTCTTGAGTCACCAGTAATTTCATTCATGAGCGAATACCTGCGCCTTTTTTAAGTAACACGGCTGCTAACGTGTAACCTATAATTATAAATGTAAATATCACAGTAAACGACCAAATTACTGGTACATCAGAGACTCCTAAAAACCCATAACGGAAAGCGTTGATCATGTAAAAAACCGGATTAAAATGAGACACACCTTGCCAAAACTCTGGAAGCAGTGAAATAGAATAAAAAACACCACCAAGATACGTTAAAGGTGTTAACACAAAAGTAGGAATAATACTGATATCATCAAAGGTTTTAGCGAAAATAGCATTCAATAAACCACCGATAGAAAAAAGAATAGAAGTACAAAGTACACTCGCTATCAGGACCAATACATTATGGATATGTAAATCAACAAAAAACAAAGAAACTAAAGTAACAATAAATCCGACCATCAAACCTCGCGCAACACCACCTCCAACATACCCCCAAATAATTAGATAGTTTGGAACAGGTGCAACGAGCAATTCTTCAATATTACGCTGGAATTTAGCGCTAAAGAATGACGAGGCTACATTTGAATAGGAGTTGGTGATCACAGACATCATGATCAAACCAGGAACGATGAAAGCCATATAACTAAACCCATTCATTTCACCAATTCTTGCCCCAATAAGGTTACCAAAAATAACAAAATACAGAGACATGGTGATAGCAGGTGGGACTAATGTTTGCACCCATATACGCAAAAAGCGATTAACTTCTTTAGTCCAAATACTTTTAACTGCTATCACATATTGTTTATTTAGCATCGATAACTCCATTTTTAACTAACTCTAAAAATAATTCTTCTAAGCGATTAGATTTGTTTCTAAGGCTTTTGACTTCAACACCTTGCTTTGTTAATAATTCAAAAATATTGTTCAATGAATGGGCTTTAGCTAACTCTAATTCGACTGTTCGCTCATCAATTATGGTTAATTTGTAATCTTTGGTTTCTGGCAAATGTGCCGTAGAGTTAACATCTAAAATGAAAGTCTCATTCTCTAAACGGCCAATTAATTCCTTCATACTGGTATTAATCACTAATTCACCTTTATTGATAATACCGATGTTACGACATAAACTTTCCGCTTCCTCTAAATAGTGAGTTGTTAAAATAATAGTCACCCCCTGTTTATTGAGTTTTGTTAAAAACTCCCACATCGAGCGACGTAATTCGATATCAACACCTGCAGTCGGTTCATCAAGGATCAATAATTTTGGTTCATGCATTAATGCTCTCGCAATCATCAGACGTCGTTTCATTCCGCCAGATAACTCCCTTGCAGGTTCATTACGTTTTTCCCATAAGTCGAGCTGTTTTAGATACTTTTCAGCTCTAATAAATGCTTCTTTTCGCGGCGTACCATAAAAGCCCGCTTGATTAACTAATATCTGTAATGGCGGTTCGAATGGATTGAAGTTAAATTCCTGTGGTACTAAACCAATTTGGCTTTTGGCAGCTTCAAGTTGTGTATCGATGTCGTAACCGAATACGCGTACCTGGCCTGAGCTTTTATTCACTAACGATGAAATGATACCTATAGTTGTTGATTTGCCCGCACCATTTGGCCCTAACAGAGCATAAAAGTCGCCTTCAGCAACTTCTAGAGAAACACCTTTTAGGGCAACAACACCGCCTTTATAGGTTTTAGTTATATTTTGAAGTTCGATTGCATTCATAACAATATAAGCCTTAGTAATTGATAGTTCATGCGTTGCAATAATGAAATTGGAGCGATGACTGAAAATATTGAATAACGGTAAATTGTAACATTAATCGTTGATAAAAATAGGATTAACAAATACCGAAAATTTGTAAGGGTTTATTGAGATAAAGTTCAATGAGAGTATTCAAATAATCAATATTTCAAAAATAATTAACAATGTCCCACATATTAAAAGTACATAACAGCTTTCAGTAAAGTACGCTCAACTCCTCTATTCAGATAATTATCTACTAAATTTTATTCAAAAAAAACTGTAAAAAGCGCTTCTACCAAGTAGTTACTGTTGACTTATGACAAGCACCTCTTAATGAGTAAACTATTAATTATATTTACTAAAGATAATGCAACAGGTGCCGATATAGTTTTTTGTATCTCTGTAATTTTTAGTAAAAAAGAACAAAAAAATTAATAAGTTAACAAGTAATGATACACATAAAATAGTTCCTAAAATTAATTAACACTGAAAGCCTAGTATTGGCTATGACTGTTGCATTTAAAAAATAAAGTGCTCCATGGAGAAGATATGAAAGAAGTTAAATTCCGTAATGTAGATAAACTATTCATAAAGATGTCAATTAATGACAAGTTTTGGATCATTTTAGGTTTGTTTTTAATTGTGTTAACAGCACTGTCCTTTAGTCGATATCAAAATGATCTACAACAAATCGAAAAACAATCAATGTTCGCTTTAGAAAGAGAGTTGTCAGGTATAGTTTTAGCATTAGAGTCTAGTGAACAACTAAATAAACTGAGCTCATTTAATATTACTGAATCCAGTTCAAAAAAAGTATCAGCACGAAGCGAAGACAAATTAACAGCCGTTATTCAAACTAATTCTCAAAAATATGCTTCATTAGCGAAAGCGGTGACATCACAAGAAAAAGCGGCGAAACAACAAGCCTTAAATTCTTTGTACTTCTCATATCTTTGGTTACTACCCTTTGCTCTTGTCCTCTATTGGACCGCAACTTTTCTCGGAGGCGCATTATGGGTATTGTGGAATACCACTGAAAATATTTCTAAAGGAGACCTCACTTCCCGTTTAGGCTTTCACCCTGGTAGAGATGAGTTTGGCACCATTGGTTGTGGACTTGACGACGCGATGGACACTTTAACTGAATTAGTAGAGATCGTTAAAGAGAATGCAGAAACACTTCATCATGCATCGTCTTCTTTTGCGAATGAAACACGCCAAAGCGAAGAACATATTAATCATCAATATGTTTCACTCGATGCAGTAGCAACAGCCATGGAAGAAATGACAGCATCGTCACAGGAAGTCACCGACATTTCTAAAAAAGCATCGCTGCAGATTGAAAATAATTCGGAATATATTAAACAAAGTGATAACCGTGTACAGCATGCAGTGAAAGAGATCCAACAATTATCTTCTTACATCGATCAAACATCTGACTCGGTCATCACGCTGCAAGAGAATACGATAAAAATTAATGACGTAGTCACAACTATCAACTCTATCTCAGAGCAAACTAATTTACTTGCGCTTAATGCAGCAATTGAAGCAGCCCGAGCTGGAGAAATGGGAAGAGGTTTTGCAGTTGTTGCCGATGAGGTTAGAACGTTGGCGGGGCGAACTCAATCAGCCACACTTGAGATTCAATCAATGATTGAAAATTTACAATTAGAAACCAATAACATTTCAAATATGACTCAAAATACGGTCAAGCAAGCACAAATAAGTCGCGAATTGATTGTAGAGATTGGCAGCGATGTCAATTCTATTAAAGAATCTTCACAAACGATCAATGACATGAGCTATCAAATATCAGTTTCTTCGGAAGAACAAAGTTCAGTATCTAATAATATATCTGAAGAACTGAGCAGTATTCGTTTACAATCTAATACAGTTAAAGACTTAGTAAGTCAGTCAGCAAAAGGTGTGGTTAAATTATCTAGCGCATCGGAAAATCTAGGTAATATTTTGGCTCGTTATCAAACCAAATAGATAATTTGCATTACCTTTAGCTATATATGCCCGTTATCTTTTAATTTTCAAAAAAGTCATTAAACCTTAGGGTGAAATGATTTAATGGATAAAACTGACAACGGGTATGCATTGTACATTTATGAACATATAAAATTATAAATATGAAAAACGCTGCTTAATCGGTGAGTCTGATTTAACTGACGATACGTTAAACGTTTTATCCGCAATGATTTGATCATTTAACGTTATAGTCATATGCCACGGGCCACATTTATCATCAATCGGAGCCCAAATAGTATCACCCAGATAAAAACTCCAATCATTATTGGTAACATGCATTTCTCCAGTAAATGCAGAGCAAACACTCCCATCAGCATCATATATACCTGGATGTTCGATACAATAGTAAGCTTTTTGTCCGCGTGCATTTTTTACATTAATGATAAATCCAAATTCAATATCAATTTGAGCAGGGATATTAGTCGTAAATTCAAGCACTTTTGGTAAAGCTTTAGATTTGGCTTCCCATTTAGAATGAATACCATAGGTTTGCATCTTAATCACCGGCTTTTTCTTGGCCATATTTTCTACTCATCAATAATTATTCAGTAAATTATAGCCAAAAAAGAACCTATAAAATAGATACTTGTATGGAAAAAATAGCAAAGTCCCGAACCATTATTCTAGGCTGAAATAATTAATAACGGGTATCGATAGCTAGGGTATGCAGTGCTTAGTCCGATCATAATTGGAAGCAGTCAAATCATTCGCCGCTATCTACTACACTAAAAGAAGCTGCCAACGACAGAGGCTACTCACTTTGATATTCAAATAGGCTATTGTCACCAAAGCCCTAAATGAAAAAATCTCTGCTAACGTCAGTCAACAGGGATTGTTATGAATATAATGTAAGCTTGTCGATGGGTTGACATGGCACATAACCTATCGCTACCGCTATACCACCAGGGTATGCAGAGCTTAGCCCGATCATAAGACGATGCTGTCACATCATTCGCCCTACTATCGCATAAAAGGCAGGCCGCTGCGTGGTGCTTTATTTATCTCCTGCTCAAGCTGGGCATCACCACCAAAGCCCTAAACGAAAAAAACCCTGTAGACAGAGTCTACAGGGTTTTTCCTGAATACTATGCAAGCTTGACGGTGGAACGGTCTTCGCAGAGCTCCTCCACTCGTAAACCTTGCCTATCGGCAAACTCACCCTACTTTCTACGTAGGTCATAAATCAACAGAATCAAAAAAGCCCCACCGGAACTAACCAGTGGGGCTATTTTAAATTATACCAAAGGAATTTAATTGGTGATCTAATGTGATATTATGCATTTACCATTAATTGCTCGATTATCATATGAATAATATTTCCAAAATAAAAATTCCATACACAAATAATGCTAGCCTTAAACTGCGCTATTTGGCTGTGCAAAAGTTCCATGATGGTCACTCTAGAACATCCATTGCTAAGATATTGAATGTAAGTCGTCGATTAGTTAACGAATGGATAACAAAATATCTATCGGGTGGATTTGATGCGTTAGCATTAAAGAAAGCTACTGGTCAGCCTTCTCGTTTAAGTAATGAGCAAAAATCTCAATTAAAAGAATACGTAATAAGTCATGCTGTCAAAGCGCAGGGAGGTCGTTTAATGGGTAAAGACATTCAAAAATATATCCAAGACACCTTTAATGTAAATTACTGTGTAAGAAATATTTACCGTTTAATGAAAGAGCTAGGTATCGTTTGGATAACTTCTCGTTCGAAGCACCCAAAGCAAGACTTGGCAGCCCAAGAAGCGTTTAAAAAAAATTGTAATTGAATCGATCATCATAATTCCTGGCCACGTTACGCTAGATGAAGTAGATATTTGGTTTGAAGATGAAGCGCGGTTTGGGCAACAAAATACAACGACTCGAATATGGACGGNTCATCATAATTCCTGGCCACGTTACGCTAGATGAAGTAGATATTTGGTTTGAAGATGAAGCGCTGTTTGTCCATCGACAGGCCAAACAGAAGCATTAATTAGTCCAATATTGAGTATGGAGATGATGGAAAAACATCTTCAACAAATATCAGATGCAACACCTGCTGGAAGGCACGCACTTGTTATTATGGATTGTGCTAGTTGGCATTCAATCAAACTAAATAGTCAATTTAAGAATTTATCAATCATGCATCTCCCTCCTTATTCTCCCGAGCTTAATCCTATTGAATAGGTTTGGGCTTGGTTAAGAGCAAATGACTTAGGAAACTTCGCATTTAAAAATTATGAAGATATTGTTGATCAAGTAAGTCGGGCCTGGAATAACTTTAGGCATCAAATTGATCATGTAAAATCTCTTTGTAAAAGAGACTGGGCGAATCTGATCATAAATTAAATTCTTTTGGTATAATAAGCAAATTAACGGTATGTTTTTTTTGCATAAAAAAAGAGAGCCTTAGTATCACTGAGGCTCTCTTTTAATTATTATTTGAATCTAAGTTTAAATAACTTTTATGCTATTAAGCCTGTAGCAAATCAGCTAACTGCTTATCTAGTTTTATTTGGTCTAGTGTGAAATTACGAATACCTTCTGATAACTTTTCAGTTGCCATCGCATCTTCATTTAATAACCATCTAAATTCACTTTCAGTTAATGGGGTCACATCCTGTTTAGGTGCGTTTTTATCACTTAGCATTTGTTGTATTGGCTCGTTTCTACTTTGTAATACTGCCATTAGATCTGGACTAATGGTTAAACGATCACAGCCTGCTAGTGCTAATACTTCTTCAACACTTCTAAAGCTTGCGCCCATTACCACTGTGTCGTAACCCTGTTGTTTATAATAATTATAAATTTCAGTAACGGAAATAACACCAGGATCTTCATCTGCAGGGTAAGACTCTTTACCTGTTTGCTTTTTATACCAGTCCAGAATACGGCCTACAAAAGGAGAGATTAGGTATACGCCAGCTTCCGCACAGGCTTGCGCTTGAGCAAAGCTAAATAATAGAGTGAGGTTACAATTAATTCCCTCTTTTTCAAGTATTTCAGCTGCTTTTATACCTTCCCAAGTGGCAGCTAATTTAATTAGAATGCGATCGTTTTGAATACCTGCTTGGTTATATAAAGCAATTAATTTACGGGCTTTTAAAATCGATGCTTCTGTATCAAATGAAAGGCGAGAATCCACTTCTGTAGAGATTCTTCCTGGAATAATTTTAAGCACTTCTAAACCGATTAAAACCGATAATTTATCGCTAGCATCAATCGTCTGTTGTTGGATATCTTGTGATTGTTGTTTAGCCCATTCTGTTGCTTGTTGTAATAAACCTTGATATTGGCTTAGTGAAGCTGCTTTTAATAATAAAGATGGGTTAGTGGTTGCATCTTGTGGCTGATATTCTTTAATCGCTTGAACATCACCTGTATCAGCGACTACTGTCGACATTTCTTTGAGTTGTAATAATTGGTTAGTCATAAATTTTCCCGTTAATGTTGGTGACCGTTTTATTAATATCAATCTTCCTATTGTTAAGCAAGCATCATTTCTGTTTATTTTTGTGCTGATAAGTTTCAAAAAAAATATCGTGAAGCGGCTCTCTTTTTTTGCCATCAATACGTGCAATTTATTTATTAACGTTTAAATTTCACTCATCGAAACGATTGCGCAAACGTTTCGTTGGTAAGTGAAGTTATATTCATTGCGTGTTTTTAAAACAAATATTAATTGTCTTGAGGTTCTAAAATGAAAAAATCAGCACTGTTAAATGCAAAATTATCTTATTGCATTGCCTCATTAGGGCATTTTGATGAAATAACAATATGCGATGCGGGTTTACCTATTCCAAAGCAACCTGTGCGTATTGATCTTGCTTTAACGCATGGCGTACCTGCATTTATCGATACCGTTGCTGTTGTGCTCAGCGAGATGCAAATAACAGGGGTGATATTGGCTGAAGAATTAAAAAAAGTGAGTCCAGAATTGCATCTGCAATTGTTAGATTTAATTAAAAAAGAGCAAGTGTCTGGACATCACATCGATATTACCTATATCAGTCACCAAGCATTTAAAGACCGCACTATTGAAAGTAAAGCAGTGGTTCGTACTGGAGAATGTACACCTTATGCCAATGTTATTTTTCAATCCGGTGTAGTTTTTTAGTCGTGAGGATAAAAATGAAACAGCCAATATTACAACTTAATAATATCAATAAGTCCTTTCCGGGGGTGAAAGCGCTGGATGGGGCTTGCCTAAACGTGTATCCCGGACAAGTAATGGCTTTGTTGGGCGAAAATGGGGCGGGAAAATCGACCTTGATGAAAGTGATCACTGGGATTTATTCTCTGGATGAAGGTGAAATTCGCTATCAAGATAAAGTGGTTAGTTTTAATGGGCCTAGAGAGTCACAAAAGGCTGGTATTAGTATCATTCATCAAGAGTTAAATCTGTTACCTGAATTGACAATTGCAGAAAATATATTTTTAGGGCGTGAAGTAACTAATCGCTTTGGGGCAATTAACTGGTCACTTATGTTTGAGCAAGCAGATCTACTACTGAAGCGATTAAAGGTAAAACACAAATCATCTACTCCTCTTAATGAGTTAAGTTTAGGTGAGCAGCAAATGGTCGAAATTGCTAAGGCTTTATCCTTTGAATCTAAAGTAATCATTATGGATGAGCCTACTGATGCGTTGACGGACAGTGAAGTTGATTCATTATTTGTGGTGATCAATGAACTGCGTGATGAAGGTTATGGCATTGTTTATATCTCTCACCGTTTGAAAGAAATTTTTGAAGTTTGTGATGACATTACCGTATTACGCGATGGAAAGTTTATTGCGGAAAAAACAGTTGCGTCGATGGATGAAGATACCTTAATTGAATTAATGGTAGGGCGCCGATTAGATGAGCAATATCCTCGTATTGCAAGTACTCACGGTACTGTTTGTTTAGAAGTGAAAGAGCTATATGCGAAAGCCACACATGGCGTTAGTTTTACTTTAAACCATGGTGAAATTTTAGGTGTTTCAGGGTTGATGGGCGCAGGTCGTACAGAATTAATGAAAGTAATTTATGGCGCACTCGCTCGTGAATCAGGGGATATCATTCTGAATGGCCAAGTGATTAATCCTAGTTCTTCATTACAAGCATTGAACCATGGCATTGCTTATATTTCAGAAGATCGTAAAGGTGATGGATTGGTTTTAGGGTTGTCAGTTAAAGATAATATGTCTTTATGTGCACTCAAAGATTTATCTAAAGGCTGGCAATTAGATCATCAAGCGGAAGCAACATCGGTTAATGATTTTATTCGTTTATTCAACATTAAAACGCCTTCAATGAATCAAATTATTGGTAATTTATCCGGTGGTAATCAGCAAAAAGTTGCGATTGCTAAAGGATTGATGACTAAACCTAAAGTATTGATTTTAGATGAACCGACACGTGGTGTTGATGTAGGAGCTAAAAAAGAGATTTACCAACTGATTAATAAATTTAAAGCGGAAGGCATGAGCATCATTCTCGTGTCATCTGAAATGCCTGAAGTACTAGGGATGAGTGACCGCATTTTAGTGATGCATCAAGGTCAAATAAGTGGTGAATTTAGCGCCAAAGAAGCCGATCAAGAAAAACTAATGGCTTGTGCCGTTGGTAAAAATAACAACGAGGTAGCAGCATGAGTTCAAATATTACAAGTTCAGGAACATCGAAAAGGCACTTTCTGAGTAAAGAATGGTTGATCGAGCAAAAGTCACTGATTGCATTAATTGTATTAATAGCCGTTGTATCAGTGCTCAATGAATACTTTTTTACGATTGATAATATTCTTAATATTTTACGTCAAACTTCAGTTATTGCTATTTTAGCTGCAGGAATGACATTGGTTATTTTAACCGCAGGCATTGACCTAAGTGTAGGCTCTATCCTAGCGCTATGTGGCGCATTTGCGGCTAGTATGATCAGCTTAGAGATCCCTGTGCTGATTGCAGTACCTGTCTCTTTATTAGGTGGTGCAGTATTAGGCTCTATGGCAGGTCTTATTATTTCTAAAGGTAAAGTTCAGGCTTTTATTGCTACGTTGGTAATGATGACATTATTACGTGGTGTGACCATGGTTTATACCGATGGTCGTCCAATTTCAACGGGATTCACCGATGTTGCAGATAGCTTTGCATGGTTTGGTACTGGCTACATGTTTGGCATTCCTGTACCAGTTTGGTTAATGATTTTTGTTTTTGCAGGGATCTGGTATCTATTAAATCACACGCGTTTTGGACGTTATGTTTATGCTTTGGGCGGTAATGAGTCAGCGACAAAATTATCGGGCATTAATGTTGACCGTATCAAGATCGGTGTGTACTCCATCTGTGGTTTATTATCAGCACTTGCCGGCATTATTATCACTTCTCGTTTGTCATCGGCACAGCCAACCGCGGGCATGGGCTATGAATTAGATGCGATTGCTGCCGTTGTGGTAGGTGGAACAAGTCTAGCCGGCGGTAGAGGTTACATCATGGGGACTTTGATCGGTGCATTGATTATTGGTGTTTTAAATAATGCCTTAAATCTATTAGATGTATCTTCATACTTCCAAATGATAGTAAAAGCAGCCGTTATTTTGTTAGCCGTATTAGTCGATAACAAAAATAAATAAACACTCAACAGTAACAGGTAATAAATAACAAACAATCAATAACAATTGATAAACAATCACTAATAGATAACAAGTTATGTAAATTTACATTAATTTATTTTTTAAAACCAAGAAAAGGAATGTTCAATGAAAAAGTTAACTACATTAATTTCAGCCGCTGTTATTTCAGCTACTTTTAATGCTGGTGCAGCAGCACAAGATACGATTGCGATGGTGGTTTCAACACTTAATAATCCATTCTTTGTGACCATGAAAGAAGGTGCAGAGAAAAAAGCAAAAGAGCTAGATTACAAATTGATTGTGCTTGATTCACAAAATGATCCAAGTAAAGAGCTAGCAAATGTTGAAGATTTATTAGTACGTGGTGTGAAAGCGATTTTGATCAATCCAACGGATTCTGATGCTGTATCTAATGCGGTACGTATGGCGAATAAAGCCAATACACCAGTGTTTACCTTAGATAGAGCAGCAAATAACGGTGAAGTCGTTAGCCATATTGCTTCTGATAATGTTGCCGGTGGTGAGATGGCGGGTAAATATATCAGTGAAAAAATTGGTAAAGATGCAAAAATTGTTCAACTTGAAGGTATTGCCGGTACTTCTGCTGCACGTGAACGTGGTGAAGGTTTCATGAAAGCAGTTAAGAGTGAAAATATGCAATTATTGGCAAGTCAACCAGCTGATTTTGACCGTACTAAAGGGTTAAATGTTATGGAAAACTTACTTTCATCACAACCACAAACTCAAGCTGTATTTGCGCAAAATGATGAAATGGCATTAGGTGCATTCCGTGCTGTACAAGCTTCAGGTAAAGACATCTTAATCGTTGGTTTTGATGGCACTGAAGATGGTATCGCAGCCGTTAAGCGTGGTCTTTTAGGTGCAACAATTGCACAACAACCATCGCTAATTGGTGAAATAGGTGTTGAATCAGCTGTTGCAGTTTTAACGGGTAAAACCGTTGCTAAAAGCATTCCTGTACCATTAATGATGATTGTAAAATAATTTATAGAGAGGTTACGTAAAGTGACCTCTCTTGTTTACACTTATTTAGAATTTAAATTTATTAGTCTCTATTTATTAATATGTTATGTATATTGGCTTAGTAGGCTAATTTTATGTAACCCATCTCAAAAGGTATTCTTATGCGTCAACTAACAGTACTAGGCAGTGTTAATGCAGATCATGTTCTGAGGGTTGGTAGCTTTCCCCGTCCAGGCGAAACATTACATGGGCAAGGTTATTCTGTTATTGCCGGTGGTAAAGGAGCAAACCAAGCGGTTGCTGCTGCTCGTCTAGGGGCAAATGTTAGCTTTATTGCCTGTGTAGGAGACGATAGTTTTGGTCTTAATATCCGACAAGAGTTCGAAAAAGACGGTATTAATATTGATGCAGTCATGATTGAAAAGGATACGCCAACTGGGATTGCGATGATTCAGGTTGCAGCTACGGGAGAAAACAGCATTTGTATTTCTGCTGAAGCAAATGCATGTTTAACACCACAGCGTATTGCTGCGCATACTCGCATTATCGAGCAGGCTGATATGTTGCTATTACAACTAGAAGTGCCAATGGAAAGCATCGAATATGCCGCTGAAATTGCAAATAAATCCGGTACTACTGTTATTCTTAATCCTGCGCCAGCTCAGCACCTCAGTGATAAATTATTAAAACTGATTGATATTATTACGCCAAATGAAACAGAAGCTGAAATATTGACTGGTATTAAGGTGTTTGATGCACAATCCGCCCAACTAGCCGCAGATGCGCTGCACAAAAAACAAATTAAAACCGTATTGATTACTTTAGGTAGTCAAGGGGTGTGGTTAAGTAAAGAGGGTGAAGGTTCACAGATTATGGGTTATAAAGTTGATGCGGTTGATACAACAGCGGCAGGAGATACCTTTAATGGGGCTTTTTTAACGGCATTGTTAGAAGATAAAAGTTTAAATGAAGCGGTACAATTCGCCCATGCCGCCGCTGCCATTACTGTGACCGGTCAAGGTGCTCAATCCTCTATTCCATATCGTAAAGATGTGACTGAGTTCTTAACTGAAAGAAAATAGCTGCAATAGCATAACTGTAAGGAAATAAATAAAACAATGGCCACTATTAAAGATGTAGCAAAGCATGCCCAAGTTTCTACTTCCACTGTGAGTCATGTATTAAATAAGACTCGTTATGTTAGTGAAGCTGTTACCGAAAAAGTGTTAACCGCCGTTGAGGCATTAAATTACGCTCCCTCTGCGCTGGCTCGTAGCTTAAAGTTAAAAAATACGCATACTTTTGGTATGTTAGTGACGACTTCAATCAACCCTTTTTTTGCTGAAGTAGTAAAAGGGGTGGAGCGTCGTTGTTATGAGCAAGGGTACAATTTATTGTTATGTAATACCGAGGGAGATTTTGACCGGCTGCGATTTAATATTGATATGTTACTGCAAAAAAGAGTAGATGGATTATTGCTAATGAGTGATGAATTAGTGAACCAAAATATAGATATTTTTGCGCGACATAAGCCCGTACCCACAGTCGTTATGGACTCAGGTGAAACACACTTTCCCGCTGATAAAATTCAAGACAACTCCTACCGTGGTGGTTATATTGCAACTCAGTACCTGATTAAGCAGGGCCATACTAATATTGGCTGTATCCATGGTCCGCTAGATAAACCTACGGCAAAGAAACGTTACGCTGGTTTTAAACAGGCAATGTTGGATGCAAACCTAATTATTAATGATCACTGGATTGTACCGGCAAACTTTGAATGTGAAGGTGGTGCGGTTGCTTTTAAAGCTTTATATGCGCAAGGAGCTCTGCCAACGGCATTATTTGTGTGTAACGATATGATGGCAATGGGGGTGATTAATATGGCTAACGAGTTAGGATTATCAATTCCTGATGATTTGTCTATTATTGGATACGATGACATTAAAATAGCGCGCTATATGAGCCCCTCGCTCACCACCATCCATCAGTCTAAGTTTCATCTTGGTCAGCAAGCATTTGATACTTTATTAGATAAAATACAAACTCAGCGAGATACTGATTTAGAGATCCAGCTTGAACCCACTTTAGTTGAAAGATCCAGCGTGATACCTAATAGACAAAATACCTGATATTATTTTTTACCAAAGTAATTTAGCGTTATCACATATAAATGATAAACAATAAAAAAGCCCATTATGATGAACTGACCCCAAATAGTTGGACAACCAATTACTGAGGGTCTTTTTTTATGTCCAAATATAGTCGTGAGTTAAAACTCATCATCGCAAAAGAATGCCTAGGTGGTAAGTCATCTAGGAAACTAGCAAATGAATTTACAATATCCTCTCGACAGATTCGATATTGGACTTCGGTTTTCGCAATTCATGGGACAAACGCATTCTTACCTACTTCTCATGGTTGTAATGCAAAAACAAAACTTCAAGCATTAAAATTAATGTGGACAAATGACTGGTCGCTCACTCACACTAGTGCTGTATTAAATTTGTCTTCACCCGGCTCTCTTTCTGTATGGCTAAAAACATATAATGAGGCTGGGCTTAGAGGACTTGAATGTTCCTCACTCGGGAGACCTCCTATGAAACCACAACCAAATACTCCTGCAAAGCCAAATAATGAAATGACACTTGAAGAACTAAAAGAAGAGCTTGCTTATCTACGAGCAGAGAATGCTGTTTTAAAAAAGTTGGAAGAGCTGGAACAGACAAAACGCCGTCAAATAAAGAAAAAGCGTTAGTTGTTTTAGCTCTCAAAGATAAGCATGCTTTGAAGCACCTCCTTCAAGCCACTCACTTGGCAAAGAGTGTGTTTTATTATCAAGTTAACGCAGGCAAAAAAATGGATGCTTATAGTCTTGAATTAGATCTTATTAAGACGATTTACCATGAGCATAAAGGCCGTTATGGCTATCGTCGTATTCACCTAGCGCTTAGAAGGCAAGGAGTTATGCTAAACCATAAGACGGTACAAAGACTGATGTCGCAATTAAACTTAAAATCGACAGTAAGACCCAAAAAATACAGCTCTTATAAGGGAGGTGTAGGGAAAACAGCACCTAATGTTCTTAAGCGAGACTTTAAAGCAACAAGACCAGATGAAAAATGGGTAACCGATGTAACTGAATTTAAGGTTAAAGATCAGAGAGTCTATTTGTCACCAGTTGTTGACCTATTTACCCAAGAAGTAATCGCTTATAAGATCGCTAAAAATGCTCGTTTACCATTAGTCACAGATATGTTGAAAGATGCTCTCGATAATTTGAGCAAGAACTCAAAACCCATCGTACATAGCGATCAAGGCTGGCAGTATCGGCACAAAGCATACCAAAAACAGCTTGCAGATTGTGGGCTTACACAAAGTATGTCCAGAAAAGGGAATTGCTTAGATAATGCAGTAGCTGAAAACTTTTTTGGATTATTAAAAACAGAAATGTATCATAGGCAAAACTTCAAAGATGCCGATGAACTGATAGAAAAGCTCGACGAATATATCGAGTATTACAATAAAAAAAGGATAAAGGTCAAATTAAAAGGCCTGACTCCGATAGAGTATCGAATCCAGGCCTTACAAGCCGCCTAACTAAAATGTCCAACTATTGGGGGTCAGTTCA
>NZ_WTKU01000050.1 GCF_011378715.1 Psychromonas sp. SA13A
TTAAGTTTAAGTATGAATTATTAGAAGGTAGCTTGAAAAGCCAGTTGGCGTGAATTAAAAACCAGAAAAAGGAAAGGGCAGCCGAAGCTGCCCTTAATTTAGTCTCTCTATCGAATCCGTGATAGTTGATGCTCCATGCGTTACATCCCTTTGACCATGCCATACTAGGCGTCCACTTCCCAACTCCTTTGGGCTCGTCCTTGTAACATCCGTATTAGATAACATCCTGTTTATCCATCATCTCCCTTTCCTTAGGAGGTGTCCTTCTTTGTCATCTTGACTTAATACCCACAATCCTAGTAGATACTAAAAACTCTATCCTAGAGTGTCCTTTCTTCCGTGACTATAAAACATCCTGTTTTATAAACTCTCATCCTGAGAGGTCCAATTGTCATCCTGACAATGCGTTGGTTCAATGTTTACATCCTGTAAATCATTTCCCCGTTTGCGAGATGAATATTACGTCTTTGTTAATTAATAATTGCAGTTTTATTTGCATTAATTCTTGACTTACACGTACAAAAAACAAACGAATACATTTAAATCAACAAGTTAAAGTATATATTATTTGTATGACTAGCTAAATAAACCTAACAAATAGTGCAATTTCCCCTGCTTGCAATGGTCAATGTCTCACAAAAAAATAATAGGAAAAAAAGTATTGATGGTTAAGATTTTATCTGCACAAATCGGAGAAGAGTTATTGTTATCCAGCACCAATGTAAGACCAGCAAAATTGATAAAAGCAGAATTAAGTTTAAGTATGAATTATTAGAAGGTAGCTTGAAAAGCCAGTTGGCGTGAATTAAAAACCAGAAAAAGGAAAGGGCAGCCGAAGCTGCCCTTAATTTAGTCTCTCTATCGAATCCGTGATAGTTGATGCTCCATGCGTTACATCCCTTTGACCATGCCATACTAGGCGTCCACTTCCCAACTCCTTTGGGCTCGTCCTTGTAACATCCGTATTAGATAACATCCTGTTTATCCATCATCTCCCTTTCCTTAGGAGGTGTCCTTCTTTGTCATCTTGACTTAATACCCACAATCCTAGTAGATACTAAAAACTCTATCCTAGAGTGTCCTTTCTTCCGTGACTATAAAACATCCTGTTTTATAAACTCTCATCCTGAGAGGTCCAATTGTCATCCTGACAATGCGTTGGTTCAATGTTTACATCCTGTAAATCA
>NZ_WTKU01000051.1 GCF_011378715.1 Psychromonas sp. SA13A
TCAGTCTCAATCAATGCCGATGGCACGGTGAAATACACACCAAATGCTGACTTTAACGGGTCGGATAGCTTTACTTATACCAACGAAGAAGGCCAAGAAGCCACGGTTAATGTCACGGTGGATGCCGTGAACGACCTTACGGTTGTGGCCAACGATACCGCAAGCACTAACGAAGATGCAGCAATTGATATCGATGTGCTTGCAAATGACACCGATACGGTTGATGGTACTGCAGCGGCGATCTCACCAGTAGCCTCTGTTACCCAAGGTAGTAACGGTTCAGTAGTAGTTAATGCAGATGGCACGGTGAAATACACACCGAATGCTGACTTTAACGGCACGGATAGCTTTACTTATACCAATGAAGAAGGTCAAGAAGCCACGGTTAATGTCACCGTGGAGGCCGTGAATGATTTAACGGTTGTAGCCAACGATACCGCAAGCACTAACGAAGATGCAGCGATTGATATTGATGTGCTTGCAAATGATGATGACTCAACCGATGGCTCTGAAGCAGCGATCTCACCAGTAGAAAGCGTGACTCAAGGTACCAATGGTATCGTGACTATCAATGCCGATGGCACGGTGAAATACACACCAAATGCAGACTTTAACGGCACGGATAGCTTTACTTATACCAATNGAAGAAGGCCAAGAAGCCACGGTTAATGTCACGGTGGATGCGGTTAATGATTTAACCGTCGTAGCTAACGATACCGCGACGACTAACGAAGATGCGGCGATTGATATCGATGTGCTTGCAAATGATGATGACTCAACCGATGGCACTGCAGCGGCGGTTTCGCCGGTAGAAAGTGTGACTCAAGGTACTAACGGTATCGTGACTATCAATGCCGATGGCACGGTGAAATATACACCAAATGCTGACTTTAACGGCACGGATAGCTTTACTTATACCAATGAAGAAGGCCAGGAA
>NZ_WTKU01000006.1 GCF_011378715.1 Psychromonas sp. SA13A
TATAAGAAACTAACAATTTATTATTCTGAAATAACTGCGATTGAACAAGTTCATTCGCTTCGTTATTCATTGAAAGATAAATCTTTCAATGTAAATGAATTATTTCGTGTGTCACTATTATTGATGTTGCCTAACAAGTAGGACTTTGATTTTTTTGAAATCACATCAACAACAAGTGCTCACACAGATTGTTTGATTAAATTGTTAAAGAGCGTGCCTTGCGGCTAGGCGGCGTATAATACGCGCCTTTCGAACATTGTCAACGTTTTAATTTAACTTAATTTCGAAGCGAACCACGAAGCGTTAATACGTTAAAAACTATTCTCAAACTCGCTGAGTAACTTGCGCTACACCCCGTGTCTGTGGGGTCGCATTATAGGGGTTGAGATCACATTGGCAAGTGTTTTATTACGATTTATTTTCGTTTGCTTAAATATCAAACAAACCACTCTTTTCTTTCATTTATATGCTATTTTTATTTTCACTATATTTATTCTATTTATCGCTAGTATGTTTGATTAGGATTTAGGTAACATACGCAGCTTTTCTGTTAGTTAGTTTTTCTTTAGTTACAAATGATGAGTGAGTTTTTATGACATTTTCGTTAGGCCAGCGTTGGATTAGTGACGCTGAATCAGAGTTAGGTTTAGGTACTATTGTTGCTATAGAAGGACGTATGCTGACATTGTTGTTCGCTGCGTCGGGAGAACAACGTCTATATTCGATTCAAGAAGCACCGGTAACTCGCGTACGCTTTAATATTGGGGATGAAGTTTTAAGCCATGCCGATTGGACTTTATTAGTCACGGATATTGAAGAAAACGATAATATTATTACTTATGTTGGTACCCGTGTTGATACCGGTGAAGAAACTAAATTAAAAGAAACTTTTCTTAATAACTTTATCAAATTTAATAAACCGCAAGATAAGCTATTCGCAGGACAAATTGATAAATTCGATCGTTTCATTTTACGTTACAAGTCTTTATTAAATCAGCACCAACAACAACGCTCTCACTTACGCGGTCTACTGGGCCCTCGCGTAGATTTAATTCCTCATCAATTTTATATTGCAGAAGAAGTTGGGCAACGCCATGCACCGCGTATTTTATTAGCCGATGAAGTAGGTTTGGGTAAAACCATTGAAGCAGGATTAATCATCCACCAGCAGCTAATCACTGGACGCGCTAAACGAGTATTAATTGTATTGCCTGAAAATTTACAGCACCAATGGTTAGTAGAAATGCTTCGCCGCTTTAATTTACATTTTAGTATTTTTGATGAAACACGCTGTGAAGAAGCTTATCTTGATGCTGTTAACCCATTTGATACTGAACAACTTGTGCTATGTAGCATTGATTTAATTCGTAAACAAAAGCATTTAAAAAATGCGTTACTAGCGACTTGGGATCTGTTGATCGTTGATGAAGCTCATCACCTTATCTGGGATAAAGAAAAACCAAGTGTGCAATACAATGCAATTGAAAAACTAGCTAACTCAATTCCAGGTGTATTGTTATTAACAGCAACACCCGATCAACTTGGTCACGAAAGTCACTTTGCTCGTTTACGCTTATTAGATCCTAATCGTTTTTATGATTATCAAGCTTTTGTTAATGAAGAAGCAGGCTATAAGCCGGTAGTAGATGCAGTAAACCAGTTATTAGACGGAAAATTCCTAAGCAATGAAGCAAAAAACAGTATTACTGAATTGCTCTCTGAACAAGATGTTGAGCCATTATTAAATGTGATCACTGATATTACTATTGATGAAGATGAACAACAGTCTGCGCAGCAAGAATTAATCCGTGGATTATTAGATAGACACGGTACAGGGCGTTTATTATTTAGAAATACGCGTTCTGCTATTAAAGGTTTTCCAAAACGCTTATTAAAATCAGTTGCTTTACCCTTACCTGACCAATATAAAACAGCAATGAAAGTATCTAAAATGATGCCTGTTGGTACTCTAGCTGAACAAGCTTTTACAGCCTTGTATCCAGAACAGATCTACCAAGCATTTGAAGCTTCTACGGATAATTCATGGTGTGCCTTTGATCCACGTATTAGCTGGTTGATTGACCTGATCCAGCAGAATAAAGATGAAAAGATCTTAATTATTGCAGCACAGGCACAAACCGCTTTAGCTATTGAAGAAGCATTGCGTACACGCGAAGCAATCAAAGCTGCCGTTTTCCATGAAGGGCTATCATTAATAGAACGAGATAAAGCAGCAGCTTATTTTGCACAAGTTGAAGATGGTGCACAGGTGATGGTGTGTTCTGAAATAGGTTCAGAAGGTCGTAACTTCCAGTTTGCTCATCACTTAGTTTTGTTTGACCTACCTATAAACCCAGATTTGTTGGAACAACGTATCGGCCGATTAGATAGAATTGGGCAACGTTGTGATATACAAATTTATACGCCGTACTTAAAAGAAACTTCACAAGCCTTTTTACAACAGTGGTATGAACAAGGTTTATCTGCATTTACGCAAACCACCCCTACTGGCCATACGGTATACGAAGCGGTTAAAGATGAATTAATTAATTTATTGGCAACCGGTGATAATAGCGAGCAACAGTTAGAACACTTGATTCAACGTACCGCTAAATTAAATGCAGAGTTAAAAACCAACTTAGAACAAGGGCGCGATAAGCTATTAGAAATTAACTCAAGTGGTGTATTACAAAACAGTAACTTGTTGGATGATATTACTGAAATAGATCAATTACCGCACTTCACTGGTTTTGCATTACAAATGTTTGATGTGTTGGGGGTACAGCAGGAAGATAGCAGTGAACATTGTTTAATTTTAAAACCTACAGATCACATGTTAGCGTCTGATTATCCTGGGTTACCTGAAGATGGCATCACGGTTACTTTTAACCGTCAAACCGCTTTAAGTCGTGATGACATTGCTTATTTAACATGGGAACACCCGATCATTAGCAACGGCATGGATATGGTATTAAGTTCAGATACAGGTACAACCTCTGTGGCTATCTTAAAAAACAATTCATTACCGGCTGCCTCAACGTTCTTAGAGCTTATTTACGTTGTTGAAGCGTTAAACACTGAAAATGCACAATTAAGTCGCTTCTTACCGACCACTCCGATCCGCTTATTGTTAGATAAAAATGCAAAAAACCTTGGAGAAAATGTCACTTTCGATAGTTTCAATCGTCAGCTAACGCCAATCAATCGTCATATTAGCCGTAAAGTGGCCAATGCATCACAGGCATTAATAGACCAGTTAATTAAACAGTCTTTACCTACTGCACAAACATTAATGGCTGAAGTTATTGATGAAGCGAAGCAAACAATGCAACGTACTTTGCAACAAGAGAGATCACGTTTGTTAGCATTGAAAGCGGTAAACCCGAATATACGTGAAGAAGAAATTCAATATTCCCGTGACCAGCAGACAAGTTTTGAGCAGATATTAGATAATACACAACTCAAACTCGATGCCGTTCGTTTTATCGTTTCAACTCATTCATAACTTATTCGGCTATTAAGCAACATGCTTAGTAGCCGATTATTTTTATTGCTGATAGCAGAGATTCAATGCCAAATTTTGTATATAACCCGCCGATGTCACCATACTTAGATATCATTCATCAAGATCAAGATATCGTAGTACTGAATAAACCTTCCGGATTATTAAGTGTACCCGGCCGTGACCCATGGCATAAAGACAGTTTAGCATTACGTGTTTTACGTGTTTGGCCTAATGCTTGTGTTGTACATCGCTTAGACATGGCTACTTCTGGCATTATTGTTCTTGCGCTGAAAAAATCCGCACAAAGTCATCTCGGACGTCAATTCCAGCAAAAAGTGATTAATAAAACCTACTTTGCTAGCGTGGAAGGAATCATTGAAAAAGATGCGGGTTTAATTGATTTGCCTTTACGATGTGACTGGGAGAATAGACCACGACAAATTGTAGATTTTGAATTAGGTAAAAGTTCACAAACTGAATGGCAAGTAATAAAGCGCAACCAACAAACTACATTGGTCAAGTTAACCCCATTGACCGGAAGAACTCATCAGTTACGGGTTCATTTACAGCAGATAGGTCATGCAATTATTGGCGATGAATTCTACGCCTCTGAATTTGGAAAAAAACTATCACAACGTCTTGCTTTACATGCGGGAAGTATTACTTTAACCCACCCAACAACAGAAAAACGTATCACTTTTGAATGCCCTGCTCCTTTTATGTAAACAAATATAAATTAAGGGATAGTTTCTATTAACAATAACTTAACAAAATCACTGCTTATGATTAATGGTTATATTAAGTAACCTTAATGTTGCATAAAAACCATTCAAAACCGCTGAAAATGGTAGCCTAAGTCACGTTTTTTCACTAAGCTTTAGCTTGGCAAAATTTATTGTGAATAAAAATCCATAAACGATACAAAAAAGCACATAGCCAGTCTTTTGTAAGTCAGTGGTAAATTTTAATAAAAGGTAACGATAATTTATATCTACTCCTCCTTTTAAATGACACATAAAATACACTTTTTATAACTCAATATAACAATAAGCGATCATGGAATTACTATGCAGATAGGTATACCTAGAGAGATCCAAGAAAATGAAAACCGTGTAGCCGCAACACCTAATACTGTTGAGCTATTAATTAAACAAGGTTTCACTTTCCTGGTAGAAAAAAACGCGGGAACAGCAGCTAGCTTTTCTGATTTAACCTACCAAGATGCAGGTGCAGAAATTAGCACTGATGCAGCAACGGTTTGGCAATCAGATATCATTTTCAAAGTGAATGCGCCGACCCAAGCAGAAATTAAACTAATCAAAGAAGGCGCAACATTAGTTAGCTTTATTTGGCCAGCTCAAAACCCAGAACTATTAAAGCAATTAGAAGCTAAAAACATCAGCGTTATTGCGATGGATAGTGTACCTCGTACTTCTCGTGCACAAGCATTAGACGCATTAAGCTCAATGGCAAATATTGCCGGTTACCGAGCAGTTATCGAAGCAGCAAACCAATTTGGTCGCTTCTTTACAGGCCAAATTACTGCAGCAGGTAAAGTGCCACCAGCAAAAGTATTGATTGTAGGTGCTGGTGTTGCAGGTCTTGCCGCTTTAGGCGCTGCAGGTAGTTTAGGTGCAATTGTTCGTGCATTTGATACTCGCCCTGAAGTAAAAGAACAAATCGAAAGTATGGGCGCAGAGTTTCTTGAGGTGAATTACACTGAAGAAACTGAAGTTAGTACTACCGGTTACGCTAAAACGATGAGTGAAGGTTATCAACAAGCGCAAGCTGAAATGATGGCAGAACAAGCAAAAGATGTTGATATCATCATTACTACCGCACTTATCCCAGGTAAACCTGCACCAAAAATCATTACTGAAGACATGATTAAATCAATGAAGTCAGGCAGTGTGATTGTTGATTTAGCAGCAGCTGCTGGCGGTAATGCAGCGCTAACAGTAAAAGATAAAGTCTTTGAAACTGAAAACGGTGTAAAAATTATTGGTTACACTGATCTACCAAGTCGTTTACCAACTCAATCAAGCCAACTATATGCAACTAACTTAGTCAACTTGATGAAACTGCTTTGTAAAAACAAAGACGGTCAAATAGATATCGACTTTGAAGATGAAGTTATCCGTGGTGCAACGGTTGTTAAAGAAGGTGAAATCTCTTGGCCACCACCAGCAATCAATGTTAGTGCAGCACCGACTGCAAAAGCAGAACAAAAAGCTGAAGTTGTTGTTGAAGAAAAAGAACCAAACAAATGGATTAAACCTGCTGTAGCGGTTGTTGCGGCTGGTTTATTTGGTTGGTTAGCAAGTGTTGCTCCTGCTGATTTCCTAGCGCATTTCACTGTATTTATGTTGGCCTGTATTGTTGGTTACGGTGTAGTTTGGAATGTTGCTCATTCACTACACACACCACTCATGAGTGTTACCAACGCGATCAGTGGCATCATCATTATCGGCGCATTACTGCAAGTCGGTAGTGATAGTAATGTTGTTACCGCTTTATCAACGATTGCAATCTTAATTGCAACCATCAACATCGTGGGCGGCTTTACCGTGACACATCGTATGTTGAAAATGTTCCAGAAGGATAAATAATCATGTCTCAAGGATTAATTACTGCTGCTTATGTTATTGCAGCCATCCTGTTTATCGCCAGCCTTAGTGGCTTAAGTAGCCAAGAAAGTGCACGAAGAGGTAATGTATTCGGTATTATCGGTATGATTATTGCCGTTTTTGCCACCATTGCTAGCTCACAGGTTTCTGGTTTAGGTTACATCACCATTGCCATGGCAGTAGGTGCTGGTATTGGCGTTCGCTTAGCATTAAAAGTTGAAATGACTTCGATGCCTGAGCTAATTGCAATCCTGCATAGTTTCGTAGGTTTAGCGGCAACCTTTATTGGTTTTAACTCTTACTTAGACCATGCAGTTTTAGCCTCTGCAGCGCAAACTATCCATGATGTTGAAGTATTCTTAGGTATCTTCATCGGTGCGGTTACTTTCACTGGGTCTATCGTTGCCTACGGTAAATTAAGCGGAAAAATCAATAGCTCTGCGTTATCTTTACCGGGTAAAAACTGGATCAACATTGCAGCGGTAACTTCTGCAGCCTTCCTGTTAGTTGCTTTTGTAAGCGGTGACTTAGGCTTAACAGCACTTATCATCATGACTGTGATTGCATTAGCATTCGGTTGGCACTTAGTGGCTTCTATTGGTGGTGCTGATATGCCAGTAGTTGTTTCAATGCTTAACTCATACTCAGGTTGGGCAGCTGCCGCAACAGGTTTCATGTTAGCAAATGACTTACTTATCATCACAGGTGCATTAGTGGGTTCAAGTGGTGCGATTCTATCTTACATTATGTGTAAAGCGATGAACCGTTCATTTGTGAGCGTTATCCTAGGTGGTTTTGGTACTGAAACATTTGAACAAGGTGACCAAGAATACGGTGAGCACCATGAAACAACGGCACAAGAAGTTGCTGCGTCATTAAATGCTGCAAAAAATATCATTATTGTACCGGGTTACGGGATGGCTGTTGCGCAAGCACAATATCCAGTAGCTGAAATTACTAAACGTTTACGCGCTAAAGGTAAAAATGTACGTTTTGGTATTCACCCTGTTGCGGGCCGTCTACCTGGTCACATGAACGTGCTACTTGCAGAATCAAAAGTACCTTACGATATCGTATTAGAGATGGATGAAATCAATGAAGATTTCCCTGATACTGATGTTGTATTAGTTATTGGTGCAAATGACACCGTTAACCCTGCAGCAAACGAACCAGGTACACCTATTTCAGGTATGCCAGTATTAAGTGTTTGGGAAGCAGAGAAAGTAGTCGTATTTAAACGTTCAATGGGCGCTGGTTATGCTGGTGTACAAAATCCACTGTTCTTTAAAGACAACTCTGAAATGTTATTAGGTGATGCAAAAGCATCGGTAGATGCAATTTTAGCTAGCCTATAATTAGCAAGCTTATAACCTTTAATTAGCAAGCTAATAAATAGTTAAGTAAGCAGTAACATTTACTTTAAAAGCCGAATCAAAATGATGATTCGGCTTTTTTGTTTATTAAAGGTCGATAGCCGTACTATGCTTTACCGTGCGCAATGAAACTGAAGTATGAAACTTCCTAATATTTAAATCCGTATGTAACACACGGTCAACAAATGCTTCATAGGCTTGAATATCCTGTACACAAACAATCAGTACAAAATCATATGCTCCGGATATTTGGTAACATTGCATCACTTCATTAGCTTTGATAATTGAGTTTTTAAATTTCTGATAAATATCAGCTCTATCTCGTTCCATCTCAATAGAAACAATCAAGGTCATTTTATTGCCCGCTAACTGCGCATCAATGATTGAAACATCAGCAATAATAACTCCGCCCTCTCGTAAACGTTTAACACGCTTTAAACAAGCGGGCGCTGACAACCCAACTTTATCAGCAAGCTCAATGTTACGTAGACGATTATTTTTTTGTAGCGACATCAATATCGCACGATCAATTCTATCAATATCCATTATGTTGCCTTAACACTATTATTTTCTTTTAACCCTATGACTTTACCTTAACTCTATGACTTCACCTTAACTTTAACATTTTCTCTGTAATCTATTATTTCTCTCAAGCCCCATTATTAGTGGAAATATTTCTTTAAAAGAGAAATAAAAGAAATATTAAGCAACTAGGAAACAATATTTGAAATTTAGTTACAACTATCTTATGTATCATATAGCTTATTAAATTTAAGAAAACACATAATAAAGGTCAGTATGATGCAATCCGTTAAACATTTTTTCATTGAGCTAGGCAGAGATATTTTTAATGTTACATTCACTCTTTTTAAAGTCATGATCCCAGTATTAATTGTAATAAAAATCGTTGAAGATCTAGGTGGGATTGTTTTATTAAGTGAATTACTTGGACCTCTGATGCAAACCGTAGGCTTACCGGATAGCATGGGGTTAGTCTGGGCAACAACCCTACTGACCAATATTTATGCTGGTTTGATCGTCTTAATTACCATAGATGACACACTAACTGTCGCACAAGCCTCGGTGCTCGGCAGCATGATGCTACTTGCGCATTCATTACCTATTGAGGCCACAATCGCGAAAAAAGCCGGAGTCAGTTTATGGGTTACCTTGACTCTGCGCATTGGCGGCAGCTTACTATTAGCGTGGTTATTACACCTGACCTATCAATTAACGGATAGCCTTAACCAGCCCGCTAAAATGCTTTGGTCTCCTGAAGTCAGTGTGGAAAGTGGTTATCTTGACTGGGCAATGAACCAGCTGCAAAATTTAGTGATGGTCTTCTTCGTTATATCAATCTTGCTATTCACGTTAAAGATTTTAAAAATACTAGGTATTGAAAAGTTAATGGCGATCATCTTGAAACCTTTTTTACGGTTATTAGGGATCAGCCAAGAGGCGACTAATATTACTATTATTGGTGCTACATTAGGACTTTCATTTGGCGGAGGGTTATTAATACACGAAGCGCAAAAAGGACATGTAGCGGCACGTGATGTATTCACTTCAATTATGTTGCTAAATTTATTACATAGTTTAATTGAGGATACATTACTAATTTTATTAATGGGAGCTGATTTTAATACCATTTTTTGGGGGAGATTATTGTTTTCATTTATTATCATTGCCGTATTAGCAGCAACCATCAGAAAACTATCGCCAGTGTTTTGCGAACGTTATTTATATCGCAGTGTTGCATCAAACAAGATGCAATCAGCAACATAGGCAATAACAAAGGAATACATACACCATATAAGCTAACTGCAATCTATATTAAGCTAACTACACTAAAGAGTTAGCTTGAACTGAGTACCATTAACTTAATAATATTATAAAATGTATATGGTTATCTTATATGGCATTTACTTTAAATGCTTTAGCATGAAAATTAAAGGTGACGTCTAACCACCTCTGCTTGGTCAATAACTCCTTCAGAAGGCGACCAACAACAAAGTTGCAGTTCATTCCTTACATCGATATGCACCCAGTTCATCTCTTGCCCCTGTTTTAACGGACCACACTCTACAAACTTAATATCACCTAATAGTGCCTGATGTTCAATAATATATTTTCTGGCTGCTTGAGCTGAAACTTGTTTAAACTTCATATCAACAGCTCGACCATATTTATGTTGTGAGCGACTAGCTAAATATTTGTCCGTTGAGCCATAAAAGTGTTGATCTCTAAGCCCACTATTTTTAAATTTACCTCCCCATGACCAATCATTAATAGTACAGGATCCTAACTGATCCCTTAAGGTATCAATTAGCCGTAATAATCTATCATCAAATAAGGTCCAGCAACGATCCCCCCAATCGCTATACATCTGAGGAGTCACAAGTTCTTTAATATCATAATGCTTACATCGGTAACTCATAGCACACACCTCCCAATTATTAATAAGCAGAAGAAGAGGCTTGATGTTACTCCTAGAAAAGTATGGGTCATATTGGATATAGAAAAACGCATACTGAAGCACAAAAATAATGACTATCTCAGTAAAAAATAAACTATTGAGGTATGAGATTAAGCAGTAAAAGTGAGTTAAATAAACAAATCTTGTGGGAGTGCTATAAATGGAAGGAGTTAAAAATAAATACTTATAGCATAATAAGAGCTGATTATGATTAGCAATGAACGAGGTTAATGGTGAGCAAGGTTAATAGTGAACTAGACTACTTAACTCACCTAGATCACTTGAAGCAAAATACCATACTCAAACTACTACGCCACTGTTCTAGTACAAGTTAAAGTGGCATAGCTATACTGAGTAAATTACAACTGAGCAAATTACATTGTGCAGTTAGGATGTTGTTTACTGCTTTTAGTTAATTTTTTTAATTCATCACTTAAGTTATTAATACGGGTTTCATTAGATGGGTGAGTTGATAAAAACTCCATTGGCTCACTTCCACCTGAAGCAATCGCCATATTTCTCCAGAGCGCAATACTTTCCTGAGCATCAAAACCTGCATCATTCATTAGGTGTAGACCTACAATATCAGCTTCTGATTCTTGAGCTCGACCATAGGGCATAGTAATACCATATTGAACACCTAATCCTAGGGCAGCCATACCCATATCAGCATATTCAGTCGTACCTATGGCAGTTTGTGCTATTTGTGTTCCATAGCCTGTTATCTGGCTTGAAGATAAACGCTCATTAGAATGGTTTGCTTGAACGTGTGCAATTTCATGTCCAATAACCGCAGCGAGTTGATCTTGATTTTTTGCTACCTGCAATAAACCAGTATAAACACCTATTTTACCACCCGGTAATGCAAAGGCATTCACCTGTTCACTATCAAATACCACTACTTCCCACTGGTCGAAATCAGGTTGTTTACCTAAGGTATCAGTGATTTGCTTGCTAACGCATTGTACATAGGTATTCACTTTAGGATCTTGATTGATTTTTTCCTGTGTTTTTAATTCCGCAAATGATTTTGCACCTAAGTCAGCCATTTCAGCGCCATCAAACAATAACACCTGGTTACGCCCTGTAGGTGAAGAGGTAACACATGCAGTTAATAAAATAGCAGAGCTTAGTAGTGATAATTTTAAGATTGAATGCTTCATAGTAAGTCCAATTACAAATGGTTAATTAATTTATTATCTCAGGCTAAAACCAATAATGCCAATGTATTTTAAATATCAAAAAACACCTACTTTAGAATTAATAGGCTATACAATTTAATGCAGCCATCGTTTGCCTCTTATGTGTAACTTATTTGCTCTTGATGCCAATGTTTGTATTGCGGCAAAAACATAGTCATTAATAATATTACACTGCCAGCACCAATCATCACTACATTTGCATAGGGAGCACTCAGGTTTGTTTGCTGTATTAATCCAGCTAGTAAGGCAGCACCACTCATTTGAATACAGCCTAAAAGAGCACTAGCCGTTCCCGCCCGTTCTCCAAAGGCACTTAAAGCCATTGATGTTGCAGGCCCTAATAATAATGCAAAACCAATACATAAAAAAAGCATAGGGACCATAAAGTACAACCCGCCTAATAATGTGTTGGTGACGGGTAGTTGTTGGAATATGACCTGTAAAACAGCAGAAAGCACCATAGTCCACAATGCAACTGTCACCGTTTTATGATTGCCTAATCTTTTAATCACTTTAGGGGCAAGAAAACACGCACTAATGTTAACGATCGCATTAAAACCAAATAAATAACTAAAGGTCAGTTCATCCAAGCCTAAGTGCTTAATGATCCAACTCGGCGCATAGGAAACATAGGTCAAAATACTAGCCATTGCGATCATGCAAGTGAGAGCATAAAAAACAAAGTGGCTGTTAGCTAAAATTGGCTGATAACGTGCCCAGCGGTATAAAGCAGCATTATTATTACTGTGTTCGGGACGTGTTTCAGGTAATTTAAATGCCACCACAAATAACACTATTACAGCGTATAAAGCCATAAATATAAAAGTAGAACGCCAACCAAACTGTAATGCAAGCAACCCACCTAAAGTTGGAGCTAAAGCAGGGATAACACAAATAACACCGTTCAAATAACTGTAATAATGTGCACTTTTTTGTGCATCAAACCGATCTCTCACGGCGCTAAATACCACAATAGAAGTAGCACAGGCAGCAACGCCCTGTAATACACGTGCTAGTTGTAAATATTCAAAATCTACAACTAAAGCTGCTAGTAGGCTGCTCGCGATATATGAACAAATACCAAACAGAGCAATAGGACGACGCCCAAATCTATCCGCTAAGGGACCAATCAGAATCTGCCCTATCCCCATCGAAAATATAAATAACACTAACGTAGATTGAACCTGCATATCTGAAACAGAAAAATCTTGTGCCATTTGTGGCATCGAAGGCAAATAGATATCTATCGCCAAGGGGCTTAATACCACCATGATCATTAAAATAGGTAATAACTTCAGGGTCATCTCAATCTCTTATATAAAATAGGTAACTGGCAATCTTTAATGCACTAGATACTATTAGTACGGCTACTATTAGTAAGGCACATTAAAAAAATTAAAAATAAAGGGTAATTAACTTTCGTAGTGTAAATCAGTTATGATATGAACAGAAATGATATTAATTCAGATCTTAATTTCCCAATAGGAATATCACCCATGAACATTGATAAACTTGCGCGTGTAGATTTAAATCTATTGCTTATTTTACAGGTACTACTGGAAGAAGAGAGTGTGACACGGGCAGCGTTACGCTTAAACCTAAGTCAGTCAGCCCTCAGTAAGAGTTTAACCCGCTTACGGGCTACACTACATGATCCATTGTTCACCCGTACTGCGCATGGTTTAAAACCAACGACTCATGCACTAGAGCTACAGCCGAAACTATCCCCTTTATTACAAGGTTTATACCAACTTACACAAGCGCCAAATTTTGATCCACTTAGCAGTGACAGACACTTTTCCATCAGCATGCTCGAAAGTGCTTACGCCACATTATTAGCTTGCTTCATTAGTCCGTTATTACAACAAGCAAAGCATATTCGCTTGGATGTATTAAGTTGGAAAGAAGGTTCAATGCAGGCGCTACTTCAAGGCAAAGTGGACTTTGGTATTACCGGAATAGATTTCTATCAAGATCAGCGTTTAAGCACACAGAACTTACCTGATGGTATTGCCCACAGCATATTATTTCATGATCAACAAACCTGCTTAGTGAATGAACACCATCCCGCATTACTTGCACTAGAAAGTGGGACTTGGGATAGGGAGACTTATTTACAATACAATCACTTACAAGTTTGTTGTGAAGGGAATAACCTATGGGCATTAGATTATCATTTAGAAAAAAAAGGTGAAAAGCGCAATATTATTAGTACTTTACCTGACTTCTATGGGGCTGCGAGTGTTTGTGCTCATAGTGATTTAATATTTACCCTTCCTTCAAGCTTTGTACCGCACGCACAAAAACTCTATCCGCTGAAAGAAATTCCTCTGCCTTTTACATTTGAAAATATGGCTTATGTTTTATTATGGAATCAACGTAATAGTGATGAATTAGGGCATAAATGGGTAAGAGAAATGATTTGCCGAAGTGTTGCGGATACGTTTAACTAAGAGTTATTGAGAGCAGACTAGATAGTATGAGAATAAACAAGGTTATGTAGTCACACTGTTTAATCGAACTTATTACTGATTTAAAACTAGAGCTATAATAAAGGCGCTTAAAGCGCCTTTATTATGTAAAGTTAACTTAAAAGTAGTGTTTGCTTAAGTAATTCGATTAAGCAGTTCGCTTTAGTAGTTAACTTTTTCAATCCAACCGAATTTGTCTTCACGTAATCCGTATTGAATGCCTGTTAATTCATCATATAAATTACGAGAAACAGTACCGGCTTTATTATCATTAATAAAGTAGTCTTCGTCTTTCCAACATAATTGACCAACCGGAGAAATAACTGCAGCAGTTCCACAACCAAAGGCTTCAGTAATTTTACCGCTTTTAATATCAGCTAAAATATCTTCAATGGCAATTTGCTCTTCAGATACCGTATATCCTAACGTTGGAGCCAGTTGCAATATAGAGTCACGAGTGATACCCGGTAAAATACTGCCGCTTAACTTAGGTGTCACAATATGATCGCCATAAACAAAACAAATGTTCATCGCACCCACTTCTTCGATATATTTACCGTGTATGGCATCTAACCAAAGTACTTGAGAATAACCACGTTTAGCAACATCTTCCGACATATATAAACTCGCAGCATAATTACCACCTGTTTTAGCTTCACCAACACCACCTACAACAGCACGACGATATTTATCAGCAACATAAACAGAAACAGGAGAAAAACCATTTTTAAAATATGCGCCAGCAGGGCCTGTAATAATAAAGTGCAAGTATTTATCACTAGCACCTAAGCCTAACTTAGCACCAGTCGCGACCATAGTAGGACGAATGTATAAAGAAGTACCATTTTTGTCAGGTACCCATTGGTTATCTATTTTTAATAGTTCCATTACCGCTTTAAGATGGAATTCCACATCAACTTCTGGCATTACCATGCGCGTAGCTGAACGGTTAAAACGTTTAAAGTTTTCACGTGGGCGGAATAAGTTAATATCCCCTTGTTCAGTACGGTATGCTTTCATACCTTCAAAAATTTCTTGCCCGTAATGTAGAACTGATGCCGAAGGATCCAGTTGTAGCATTTGATAAGGTTTGATTTCAGCATTTGACCACTGTTGAGCGGTATCAAATGATTGTGTAAACATGTGGTCGGCAAACACTTCGCCAAAACTAAATTCTGCTGGGCAAGCTTTACGCTCTGAAACTGCTAACGGTTTGATATCAATTGACATGTAAATCCCTTCTGTATCTAAATGCTTTTTGCGACAACGAATGAAAAGCATAAGCATTATTGCTCACGTGTCGGGCGGAGCTAGATTCTAAAAAATATTCCACCATACATCCACTGTTCTTTTAAAAAAAATAGGATTAAGTAAAATTATTAGCCTAACAATAACGGTTGAAATTTTTTAATATTAAAATAAATAAGTAGCATACTCCGCTATCGTTTAACCGCAACAATAAATAAAAACAAACAATAGTAATCTATATCAATAGATTAAAGACATTCATTACATATTGTTATGCAGCATTACGTTTAATATAGGGCTATTAAAGCAACCTTTAAGTGCAGTTATGCTTTCAAAGTTACTTTTTCAAATGCAAAGTTCAACAGCTTCTAATATAAGCGACAAGAAAGTCGATACTAGATTGAATATGTTGCTGCTGAGTCAAACCGCTTTTTACTCTTGGTTTAAAGTCATGGTCACCATCTTCTAACCAACACCATTGGAAATGCTCAGGTAGCGAATACCCTTCAACCTCTTCTTTGTCACCAAGCTTATCACGCGAACCTTGAATTACCGCCACGGGTTGTTTAATTGCTGGCAGGTGTTCCGTGCGAAGTTTTTCCGGTTTCCCTTGCGGGTGAAATGGATAACCTAAACAAGCGATGCCTTTTACATTTTGTAAAAGCTCGGCGGGCTCCTGTGCCGCTAACAAGGTGGCCATTCTGCCTCCCATCGATTTCCCACCAATCACCATCGGTTGATTTAATGTTTGTATTACATCCATAAATTGCTTGATCAGATGCGGCGCTCGCTCCGGAGGGCGACGGCTTCCCGTCTCAATACGTTGCTGCATATAATTAAAATTAAAACGAGCAACGCGAATCCCTTGTTTAGCTAAACCAGTCGCCACTTTTTCCATAAAGTCTGATGTTAATGGCGCCCCTGCTCCATGGGCAAAAACAAATAAGGGACCATTGCTTGGACCATCAAAAATAAGCTGCATGTCAATCTCTGCCAAATAGATAAATAATGATCATGCTAGTAAGCGATTGAATGGTCAAGCAAAGCTCATGCAATAGCTTAAATTATTAGCTACAATCTGTGCTTACCGCTTAACGATTAACGATTAAAATATAACTCATGGGAGAGAATGGGCATGCTAGGTCAGAATATGAAAAAATGTACTTTCGGCCAAGTACATTTACTGCAAAAAATCGCAATACAAACCTACCAAGAAACATTTGCAGAGAGTAATAGTGATGATTTGCTACAGCAGTATTATAAACAATCGTTAAACCTAACAAAATTATCCGCACAGCTAAAAATGACTAATAGCGAATTTTATTTTATCTACTCAGCTCCGCTTGCTGACCCTGAAGCTAAACTCGCCGGCTTCCTCAAGCTGAACATAGATGATGCACAAACGGATCTATTAGATCCTGAGGCATTAGAAGTTGAGAAAATCTACATCCTAAAAGAGTTTTTATCTCAAGGATTAGGTAAGCAAATGATTTCATTTGCAATTAAGCGCGCTCAACAACAAAATAAAGAACACCTTTGGCTAGGTGTTTGGGAAAATAATTTTTCTGCATTAAATTTTTATAAAAAAATGGGGTTTGAACAGTTTGGTGAACATGGATTTGATATGGCGGGCGATATTCAAACTGATTTATTGCTCCGCAAAGATCTGTAAATAGATAGTTTAATAATCTCCTTTATAGCCCATGCATAACTCATGCATAGCCACTGTAAAGTTCTCTTGCATAACACCTGAATAATACCAGTTGTTTAAACATTAAAAAACGAGTGCAAAACAACTAGGATTATACTTTCCTTTCAGCCATTTCAGCAAATACAGCACTGGTTTTAGCCGCCATAATAAAATCGTTTTGACTTAATCCTTTTAGATTATGGCTCCACCACTGGACGCCCACCAGCCCATACTCGACTAGCATCAAAGGGTGGTGATTGACCGACTCAGCTAAATCGGCTATTTGATTAACAAATAACATTGATTTTTTATAACGTTTAGTCGCAAACTCAGCAGTTAGTTTTTGTATGCCTTGCTCCTCAACTAACTGCCAATTATCCGACTCAGCTGATTGTGCCTTTAACTGTTTAAGTAACTCAATAGCTTGATCTTGATTTAGTAGCAGTGCTTTATCAGTGGCACTCGCATCACAGGCCCTACAAACTTGTTGTTTTAACAATGTCATCTATCACTCCTGCATCTATTTTAAAATTAAAAGTCTATTAGCGTATATCCTGCAGATGAAAATAAGCCGGTTTAGTTGATATGCGCGCATCATCTAGCTGCTTGCCGATAGTAAAATGATACAAACTTTGCCATTGTTGATCTTTTAATCCCAACAAGTCATGTACCAAATCATCAAAGAAACAACCGATACCTGTTCCTCTTAAATCATCACTCTCAGCAGCTAAATATAATACTTGACCAATTAACCCAGTTTCCCAAAATAATAAAGGATATTGGCTAGCAGAATAATTCAGACTATCTTCAAATCGGGCTAACATACCCAAGCTATATGCACTATCTGCAGCAATATCCTGTTCGCAACTTAACGCCTTAGCCACCCGTCTATAATCGCCTTTTTTCAACAAGTACAAAGGTTTATCGGGATAACATTGTTGCCATTGAAAATTGCTATGCATCGCAGATTTTAAATCTAGTAGATGCCTAGCATTACGTACCCAAACGTATAGACCTGAATCAATGCCCTGTACATTATGAATAAATAACAACAAATTTACTTGCGCTGTTTGTGGCAAGACAGAAAAAGGCACGCTTTGTGTGGGCAATGTTTTTTGCAGTTGCGTTAAAAATAATTCGCTGGAGATGGTACTCGCTTGTTGATCAAAACTTTGAGCACTCCTACGTTGCTGGATCAAACCTTGCGCACTTTCATCTAGTGGCGAGCTATTTTTAGAATTCGTGGCATATTCATAATTTACAGTATGACTGTTTGAAGCCTCTGCATCTTCACTTATAAATGAAAAATCTACCTGATGACTTGCTTTAAAAACAGCATCAATAACCGGCCAATCTTGATGTGATTGACTCAATTGATTAGCTTGATCAATATAATTAAAATCAGCTAGTTCATTGAGCCATTGCTTTACTTTATGAAAGTCTGTTGGCTCTGCACTTACCCAACATACGCAATCAACATATTCAACTTCTTGCGCTAACTGTGATGATTGATTAAGCCCTAATAACGAGTCTATTTTTGTATTCGGCAACTCATCTAATACCGTTATATTCCAACCATTTAAATTAGCGGCAATGTTCAATGCACCTAATGCATGCCCTAAATCATGTTGGCAGTATCGATAAGCACGTTCCCCGTATTTCCACGCTTCTCGCCAAGCTATACTGGTTAACACAATGGCAAAGCCTTTAGCTTCTGCCAAAAATTCAGCGCTTGAGTCTGTTGATATAGCACGCTTCTCTAAACAATTAAGATAAGGGTTGTAATGCACGCTATGTATTTTGTTCAGCTCTGGATTTTGCACTGTAGGGCTTTGCAACTCAGGCAGTAATAAATAGCATTCAGTGGGATGCAAATTGCCGCTAGAAGGGTTAATACGTAGTGCCCACTCATTACCGTTATAGGATTTCCACGCCGATAAACCTAAGCTGTTTTGCAGTAGTGAAGCAACACTCTGTAAAGAAATAACAGTAGGTGCACATACTGATTGTTGAAATAAGTCACTCGCAGGAGAGTCATCTTTGCCTTGCCCTAATGGCAAATATATTTTATCTGTCCCTTGATATAATCGATAGGGCAAGGGTTGATTCGCCCAATCCATATACCCCGCAGAGCGAGCATATGCACCAGGCCTGTGTTTTGTACGCTGATGATAATCTTTAACGGTTTGCAATGAAGATTGAATCATATCAATACTCTTATCAGTTTACTTATGATTGCGGCATAACAGCCAGTTTAGTGCGAATAAAGTCACTGTGATTAACATAAATTAATGTTGCCACCTTACGTATCAATGCTTCTTCCATTTCATCTAAGTGACCATCGGCATAGGCGACTTGCCACATGACTTTTATCAACTCAATACGCTGTTCTCGCTCTAAATCACCCAGTTGTGAAGTAAAATCAAAAACAGATTGGCTACTTTTAGCCTCCTGCATACCTACACTTAATAATTCAGCTGCTTTCTCAGCATTAACATTAAGTACTTTTTCAAGCGAGCGAGTAGCAACTATTTTTTCATCCGCACTGAGGTGATGATCTGCGATACAAACCTCACACAATAAAGAAGCAATCGCTAGAGTATTATCGAATTCAGGGTGTTCATCAGATATCAGAGAACTTATAAAATGTTTAACTGTTGCAATCATATTTCAACCTATAGGAATGAAAAGAATGGATAAAGATTTAATGCTGGGCTTTTGAATTAAAAGGCTCATCCATTATCAATTGGTCATCCTAGCCTTAATCAAAATAGAAATCAAAGTGTCTGAGTTGTCACGTTATATAACAAAATACTCAGTAGATTAGGGATTGAAGAAAGCTTAGGATTTGGATTGGAAGGTTAAAATTTGAGTTATGCTTGAAATGACGAATAACTCACCGTCATGCGTTTGTTACTCTTTAGCAGCATGATCATGTAACGTAGCTATATAACGTAGCTATGTAACGTAGCTATGTAACGTAGCTATGTAACGTAGCTATGTAACGTAGCTATGTAACGTAGCTATGTAACGTAGCTATGTAACGTAGCTATGTAACGTAGCTATGTAACGTAGCTATGTAACGTAGCTATGTAACATAATCAAGTAGCGTAATTAAATAGCGTAAACCACTGTTATATTAAGTGGTTTACGTTATTAAAAGAACTTAATCAACATCAGAAATACGGTCTAAACGGTCTAGTTCCTCTTCTCGAGCAGCATTAATTTCATGCAGTACTCCATCAACGTCAGCATCAATGTCTGAGTCAACGAATCGTCCCGTTAATATTGTTTTAGGTGATAACTCACCCGTTTCAAAAATAGACCAAATTTCCTCGCCATAACGTGTTTTAGCAAGCTCAGGTGCAAATTGAGAATAATACTGTGTCATGTTATTCACGTCACGTAACAACATTTTCTTCGCATTATTATTACCAGCAGCATCTACGGCCTGTGGTAAGTCAATAATCACAGGACCTTCTTCATCCACCAACACATTAAACTCTGACAAATCACCATGGATCACACCAACACTGAGCATACGAACCACATAGTCCATTACTTTAGCGTGGTCAATCATTGCCTTTTCTTGAGACAGGGTTACATCATTTAAGCGCGGAGCTGCAAAACCCTCAGCATCGGTGATCAGTTCCATGATCAACACTCCACCGAAACATCCGTAAGGTGTAGGCACTCGAATACCTGCATCGGCGAATTTATACAAGGCATCAACTTCAGTACTCTGCCAAATTTCTTCTTGTTGCTCACGCCCAAATTTAGAGCCTTTTTGCATTGCACGTGCATTACGACCATTGCGGACTTTTCGTCCTTCATTGTACAAAACCGCATTTTTAAAACTACGTTTACTAGCTTCTTTATAAACCTTTGCACAACGAACTTGATCACCACATTGAACAACATAAACCGTTGCTTCTTTGCCGCTCATTAACTGGCGTAGTACATTATCGACGATGCCATCGTCAACTAATGGTTGAATTCTTTTAGGTATTTTCATTTATATAATTTGTTTTCTAATATTTTAATTGATTGAGCTAAATGCTATTTAATTAAATAAAGAGCTAAAAAGCAGAAACAGTATTACCCAGTCATTACCTTAATAGGTAATAGTTACACCAAGTAATAGTGAGATAGAAGCATATACTCATTAGTCTTAAATATATGCCTAGGCAATTCATCAAATAAATAACGGCTACATTTATAACGCCTCTTTTATACTGCCTTTTAACTAAGTAGTGTATTAATAAAACAGTAACCAGCGCTTATATCAAAAGGTATAACCGTCCATAATACTATAAAAGCAATCGTTTCATTGTTTCTTTTTGTTCAATTCATGACATGCAAAATAAAAATCCACTTAATTTTACTTTTACAGCATAGAAAATACTTAGCAGTTAAGAACTAGATCAAGCCCTAAAATAGATTTTATAATAGGTGATTATTTATGATTTTGTCTTTTTGCCAAAAACATTCACTAGTGCACCTAAAACGATTAATGAACCTCCAATTAAAGTCCAAATAGAAGGTATCTCATTGAAAACAATAACCCCAAGGATAGCCGAGAAGACAACTTGTACATAAGAAAAAGCACTGACTTTAGCAGCAACTTCACTCTGCATAGCTTTAGTTAAGCCGACTTGTCCAATTTGGGTAAAAATGCCTACAAACAATAATAAAATCAACGCTTCGGTATTGGGCATAACAAAGTTATCGCCTAACAAAATAACTGATAATGGTAAGGCAATCAGGGGGAAATAGAAAATAATCACGGAGCTGTCTTCGGATTGACTTAAACGCTTAACTAATACATAAGCAGTCCCACTGCCTAATGCGCCTAATAATGCAGCGCAAACACTAAACCAAGGTAAAACCGCTTCTCCTGTCATCGATAAATTGGGTTTAACCATCGCCAGTAAACCAAATAAACAAAGCACAATACAAATTAATGTTGAACGTTGGATCCTTTCTTTCAGAAAGAAAAAAGCTAACAAAGCAGTAAAGACGGGATACAGATACTGTAATAAAGTCGCTTCAGCTAATGGTAAAGTCGTGACTGCATAATAGACGCAAATTAACGCTAAGGTCCCTACTCCTCCACGAGCAATAAGTAGCGTTTTGTTATTTCCCCACACAGGAATTTTCTTACGTTTAATATCAACGTAACTAATCAACAATGAAATAATCCCGCGAGCAGCAACAATTTCAAAGACAGGAATATTATGGGTGCTTACCAGCTTCACACAGGCAGTCATCAATGCAAAGGAAAAAGCTGACAGCAACATAAACCGTAAGCTAATCGGTATCGACAAGAAAAAATTTCGTAACATAATTAGACTAATTTGATTAAAAAAATAGACGTGCAGTTTATCGTATTTTGCATCGCCTAGTTATTTATTTGAATCTTTAATTTTCAGATTATGCACTGATTTAAACGTTAATATGATAACAAACATTATTCAATATCATTCATCAATGCTCATCTACCTCGCGAGATATAAAGAAGCATAGCAAAACTTAAAATGAAGCAATATTTATATGCCCTTTAACTATCAGCCATATCTTTTAACTATCCGCCGTATCTTTTAACTATCGGTCATAATAGGCGTTAACTTTTCTAGAAATTCCGCTAATGACTCCGCTAACACTGCTTCTTGTTTTTTACCTAAGGTTTCTAATTGCACTTGCCCTGTTTCATTTAAAATAGAAATGACTTGCATCTCATCGCTGCAGGTTGCAATAAACATTGATGCTGGTTTTTTTAATCGTTTTTGCATCATAAAGTGAGCAATCATATTTTCTTGCAACACATTAAAGTCTTGTTCATTCCACACTTGAATAAGTTCAATTGGATGCCCTTCAAACTCGCAACATAGGTGGTCGCTATAAGCGCTGCAAAAAAGATCTTCAATAGAAGGATGTAAAGTCACTTCCAGTGCTTGCTCAATATTATTAAGGCTCGATTTTTGCTCTCTCGGCACAGCCTGCCATGTTATTTTATCATCCTCAACGTTACCAACCTGACAAGGAGACAACCATTCAGGGTCAAAAGATTGAGTCGGTAAAGTTTGCTGTATTGATTGCCATAATTGTTGATGACGTTGATATAATGCAAATAACTGCTGTTGTGTATCTGTATTCATAGCTCGAATAATTCTTCTTTTTAGTTACAATACGGCATATTGTAACTATTCGGGCAGCCTTGTCTTGTTTTTCTGACAACGCTTTCCTCTAAATGAGATGTTCCATGCCAAATTCAACACTTTATAACCAAGATGAAACATTACAAAACTTATCTTTAGGTAAAGTCACAGAGTATAAATGCCACTACGATCAATCCTTATTGCAAGGAGTTCCACGTAGTTTGAACCGTAATGAGCTTAACTTAGATGCCTCTGCACTGCCTTTTCATGGTTTTGATCTATGGAATATTTACGAACTTTCCTGGTTAAATAATAAAGGTAAACCAATGGTTGCAACGGGGATTGTTAAGGTCCCCTTTGATAGTGAGTTTTTAATAGAATCAAAATCCTTTAAATTATACTTAAACAGCTTTAATCAAAGTAAATTTGAGTCCGTTGCAGCGGTACAAGCAATATTAACTGCAGACTTATCAGCCTGTGCCAACAAACCGGTTAGCGTCGACCTTAATGCAAATCTAGATATGATTAACGAGTCACTGGGTACTTTTAGCGGTGTTAACCTAGATGAGTTAGATATTGAAGTTGACCAGTATCAACTGTTACCGTCATTATTAACGGATATTAGCTCTGACACCACAGTAACGGAAACACTCTACTCACACTTATTAAAATCAAATTGTTTAATCACTAGCCAACCAGATTGGGCAAGTGTTGAAATAAGCTATACGGGTAAATCACTCGACCATGAAAAGTTGTTGCGATACTTAATTTCATTTCGCCAACATAATGAATTCCATGAGCAGTGTGTAGAGCGTATTTTCTGTGATTTAATGAAGTATGGTTCTTTAACATCGTTAACCGTTTATGCTAGATATACACGTAGAGGTGGCTTAGATATTAATCCTTTACGTAGTACGTCAATGGAATCTGCAATTAATAATATACGCTTGATACGCCAGTAGTTTTATTAATAATACTGACTTAATAGTGCTTATTAAGTCAGTATTATGAGCAGAAGTGCAACTGATCGCGTTTTTACATGTTATGTTGCACTTACTTAAATTATTTAGTTGTACCGCCACCGTTTTGTGATGAGGTTTTAATTATTAATGCGTTTGTTTTCAAGAGTCTTATTTAGCTGCCTTTTACTTTCTGTTAGCCATCCCCTATGGTCCCTTGAATTATCGGGGGCACTTATCCCTGCTTCAATCAAAGAAAGTTATAAAACGCGTCAATTGGAACCTCTAAATTGTATTAATTCCGTTACTAAATTTATGAATAAGGTAGAAGCTCTGCCCACTTATGCTGAAGGCACCATGCCTAAGAATAGGTTGACCTCTACTAAACGTATTCCTAATCATGCGCCTTCACAGTTATTAGCCTCTTGTTATACAGAGCTTGCAGACTACGAAAACAGTTTAGCGTTACTGATCCCTTTACTAAAAACGCCAAGTATCACTCCCGATGAAATCAGAACATTAAATATCATTGCTAGCGAGATACCAGAGTCTGAGCGTCCACAGCTCAGTAATGAAGCACTAATTAAAATGCTGCTTAATTCAATTGAGTCTATGAAAGATAAAAAGCATGCAAACAAGTCAAACCTAGTCGATATTCTTCGTTTAACTATCGCTAAACTCGCGTTAGCGACGCACCAATATCAATTAGCGAATGAGTCGTTAAGCCAAGTTAAAAAGAACATAAAAAATACCAAGCATAAAGAGTTAGTTGCGTGGTTAGCTTATTATTATGGTCATTATTACGATCAAATAAATCAGCAACAATTAGCTATATCCAACTTTCAAACAGCAAACGAAATGGCAGACCAACTACACCTGATAAAATTAAGCAGTTTAGTGAAAGAAAGTTTATCCAATCTTTATCAACAAAAACATCGTTACACACAAGCAATGGATTTTGCTAGCCAACGTGTTGAGCTTTTATTGCCCACAGACAATTATGTACAGCAGGCGGATAGCCTATTAAAATTTGCGATTTTAAAACGTCAAAATAAAGAATACAATCAAGCGATTATCTACTTATTTAATGCGTTTGAACTGGTAGAAAAGAAGCATAAAATGTTACTTGCTTACACCTATTTAGAACTCGGTAGAACTTATGCTTCGATGCCTTACGATTTAAAAAAGAACACCGAATTAGCACAGAAATATTTGCAAAATGCACGTTATCATTTTCAAAAATTACATCGACTTGAACAAGAAACTGAAAGCACTTTATTATTGGCGCAATTAAACATTCGAAGTCAAGATACGGGTTTAGCAATTCTACAATTAGAAAGTGTATTAACTTTGGCCAAGGATAGATTTCCAGAGCTACGCGTAAAGGCTTTTGAAATGCTCGCCCTAAGCTATGAGTTATCCGGCGACCATCAGCAAGCAAATTTTCATTTTAAAAACTTCCACTCTTTGCAAAATGCAATTAAAGAAAAACTATTTGCTCTGCAACAATTAAAAATTAATGAGCAATTTCAACTCATTGAGCAAACACAGCAACAAATCCAGCTAGAAACCAAAAACAATGAGTTATTACTCAAAAATAATCGCTTTAAAAACATTGCCTATATTGTATTGGCGTTATTAGGCGTCACTTCATTATTTACATTATTTATCTTTATTCGTCATAAAAAACTCGTAATTAGAGAACAAATAACGCGTAAAAAATGGTTGCATCACCCTCGAACACGTTTAATATCACAACAAGCACAGGAATATGATCAACAGTATCAAGGACGTCCCCTGTTTTATGCTTTGGTACATATTCCATTTTTAAGTAATTTAAACGGTTCAAAAGGTTTGTTCAGTGCAGAAAAAATAGAGTTAGCCTTAGGACAAGAATTAAAAGCTAACTTTTCTCAACATACACAAATTAGTCAAGTCAGAGATAATCAACTACTATTTATTGCCGAACAAGAACATCATGGTGAAGCGAAAAAATTAGCACAGGATATTGAATATTTCTTTCAAACATTTGCAGAGAATTATGATTTAGATGGAAGAGTTTCAACAGGCATAGTTGCTTTTCCCTTTTTAAACAATGTCACTCGTGCAATAGCGCCGGAACGCATGCTTAATATCACTTGTTTAGCTTTATTTGGTGCTTGTCAAATAAGAGAGATAGTACACGAAAGTAGCTGGTTAGAATTATATGCAATAGAAAAAATTCAACCTGCATTCTTTGATGGAGATTTGTGGTTATTAGGTCAAGCAGGGATCGATAAAGGAATAGTAAAATTGAAAACGAGCCATCCCAACATCCCTATTGCATGGCCAGAGATTAGTCGCTAAGCGATTGTAATTTAGTATAAAAATTAGCTCACATTAAGAAAATTACAAATATTAAAGGATTATATTCATGGCATCATCGGCGCTAACAAGGTTATTACAACAACTCTTAAGACGAAATTATCGCCAAGATAAAGCTTTTGATAAATATCAAATCCGATTCCTAAAAAAATTACAAGCAACATCTACCGATGAAAGCGACAACGATCTATTCGATGAATGCGTCGTACAGTTAGCAACAATCCCAAATAATTTAGATGACAAGCTCTCAGAGGGACGTTTAATTTCTCGTCACTCGATCACGCAATTACAACAAATAGATTCTTTATCAAACTCCATTAAAACTCGACTCCTAGAAATGCAAGATGGAGATGTCCCTTACACTATTATTGAGCATCAAGTTGAATTAAAAGAACTGATCAAAATTTATCAACGCGCAGTAATAGAACTGAGTAAACGTTCGATGCAATCTGACGACGATCATAAGGGTGACGTAGAATTTATTAATGAAGAACTGCAGCAAGTGATATTAGAGTTAGATGTTGGTGAAGCTTATGTACAAGATCTTGAAAAACTACGTATTAATATCAGTAACGAAAGTGATCCTTTTCAATTACCTCACCATTGTTTACAAGTCATTAATCTAATCATTAACAGTACACGTGAAGAGCGTAGTTCTTCACGTCATTTTTTATATACACTGAATGATAGCTTAACCGAGTTTTATTTAAATTTTGCAAAAACCTTAAATGCAACTGAAGCTGGTTTTGCACAACAAAAAGATACCTTTGTATCGATAGAAAAGAGTGCAAAAAGTCTACAGCAACAAAGTGAAGAAGCACAAGATATCGATAGTTTACGTAATTACATTACTAGCTACGTGAGTGAAGTGAAAAATGTCATTGCTGAACAAGAGAAAAAGAAAGAGCAAAAGTTTCGTCATAAATTTCAAGGTATGGTGAGACAAATTAAAGAACTGCAAAGTGAAACACAGAGCTATCAAAAAACACTCAAACACCAAACTAAACAGTTACACGTCGACTTTTTGACTAAAATCCCCAATAGAGCTGCTTGGAGCGAACGCCTAGAAATTGAAATAACGCGTTTAAAACGTTATAAAACCCCGCTACAAATGGCGGTCATCGATATCGATAACTTCAAAAGTATTAACGATAATTTTGGCCATTTAGCAGGTGATAAAGTCCTACATGCCATCGCTCAAACATTACAAAAATCAATTCGTAAAACAGATTACATCGCCCGATTCGGTGGCGAAGAATTTGCATTATTATTACCTGAGATAAACCAACAACAAGCACAGTTTGTATTAAATAAATTACGAGATCGTATTAAAGCAATCACTTTCAGATTCAAAGAAGAAAACTTAATCATCACCATCTCAGTTGGTTTTACCACCTTAGTTTCAAGTGATGATCAAGATGAAGCGTTTGAACGTGCTGATACAGCATTATATCAAGCAAAAGCAGAGGGCAAAGATCGCGTCATCTTTATAGAAAAAACAGCAACCGATGACAAATAAGATTTAACTGGCAACAGATAAATAAATTGTCTGTGCTGTTTCCCATTCAAGGTGCAAATTCAGCAAGCAATAAGATGATGAATCTCTAAGCATAAAACGAATGTTCTAAGCAAATTTAATGCAACTTCGGCTATTGTAATTTAAACTTCGTTTCCATTAGCTAAGCTCCTAGTTCTCTAAGCTGAGATCCTAGTAAAGTCTGTAGCTAATTCAATTATTTAATAAATAACTGGTACTTTTTGATGGCATCTCTATCTAACTAAGTTAGTCTTAATAGACAGTCAAAAGGAGAAGCTATGATTTCACATATCAGTCCCGTTGGTAGCATGGCGCTATTATCTCAATTAGAAGTAAACCAACTAAAATACAGTGCCTCTTGCGAAGTTTATCAATTATTTAGAAACTGCTCTTTAGCAGTATTAAAGTCAGGTAGCCATACCGACAGTAGTAAAGAGATCCTTGAACAACATAAAGACTTTCAAATTAATGTACTCCACCAAGAACGTGGCGTCATCTTAGAGCTATTAAATCCACCAGAAGATGCCTACATCGATGGCGAGCTAATCAGAGGCATGCAAGATCACCTGTTTTCAGTGTTACGTGACCTTTTATATGTCAACACACAATTACAACCCAACCCACCATCAGCGTTCAACAGCGAACAAGCGACCAGCTTAGTGTTTTCGATTTTGCGTAATGCTAATGTACTTAAAGCCGGTGTCGAACCCAGTGTTGTCGTTTGTTGGGGAGGACATTCTATTAATGATATTGAGTTTGCTTATACCCGAGAAGTTGGCAATCAATTAGGGTTACGAGAACTTAATATCTGTACAGGTTGTGGCCCAGGTGCCATGGAAGGTCCGATGAAAGGTGCCGCAGTAGGACACGCAAAACAACGTGTCAATAATGGTCGTTATATTGGTTTAACCGAGCCAGGTATTATTGCCGCTGAGCCACCTAACCCAATTGTTAATGAACTGGTTATTTTACCAGATATTGAAAAACGCTTAGAGGCTTTTGTGCGCTTTACTCATAGCATCGTTATTTTCCCAGGTGGCCCAGGAACAGCGGAAGAGTTGCTTTATATTCTAGGTATTATGATGCACCCTGAAAATAAACGTCAGCCCTTACCTATCGTATTAACAGGGCCAGCAAGTAGTGTTGATTACTTTAAAGCCATTGATGAATTTATTGTGAATACATTAGGGCCGGAAGCACAGCAGCATTATCAAATCATTATTGACGATGCGCCATTAGTCGCCAAGCTCATTAAAAAGTCCATGCGCCGCGTTAAAGAGTATCGCAAAGCAATTGGAGATGCTTATTCCTTTAATTGGACATTAAAAATCGACCATGATTTCCAAGTTCCTTTTATTCCAAATCATGAAAATATGGCAAACCTGGTTTTGCATCGCGATCAGCCAAAAGATCAACTTGCGTCCAATCTACGTCGTGTTTTTTCTGGGATCGTTGGTGGTAATGTAAAAGATGAAGGCATAAAATCCATTGAAGAAAATGGTCCATTTTTGTTAACCGGTGAAAAAGATTTAATGCAACGCGTAGACAAATTATTAAAGAGTTTCATTGAACAAGGGCGAATGAAACTACCAGGAACGGTTTACACCCCTTGCTATAAGATTAAAACTTAATATGAGTGCTTGTTTATTAATTATAGATGCGATGAACCTAATTCGTCGTATCTATGCAGTACAAGAAAAACAAAATAAAAATATCGACTTTGCATTAAGTGCAACCAATAACACCGCCTGTAATGCACTTCAAAAGATGTTAAGGGCGCATCAGCCGAGCCATGTTATTTGCGTTTTTGATAGCCACCAGCAAAGCTGGCGCCATCAGTTACTACCTGAATATAAAGAAGGTAGAAAACCGATCCCCGAGGCTTTAAAAGCCTATTTACCACAAATTCAAGACGCATTTTACGAAATGGGTATTGAATCTTTAGTCACAGAACAAGACGAAGCGGATGATTTAATTGCAACGTTAACAAGCAAAGTAACGCAGAGTCAACAGCGCTGTATCATAGTGTCCACGGATAAAGGCTTTTACCAATTACTAAATGCCTACACCAGTATTTACGACTATTTTCAATCGTTACATATGGACAGTTATTATGTGGAGCATAAACTGGGCTTAAAAATAAACCAATTAATCGATTACTGGGCAATAACAGGTATAAGTAGTAGCCATATTAAAGGTGTCGAGGGAGTTGGTAATAAAGGCGCATTAGCACTTTTGCAGCAATATCAAAGTCTAGATAACATGTTAAAACAAGTACAACCGATAGTTAGCGAAGATAAACGCCTGCAAAAAGTACAAGCACATCAGGCTGACGCGCTTTTATCCAAACAACTGGTTACTTTAAAAACCCAAATTGGATTAGGTTTTAATTTAAAAGATTTACGTTATCAAACAAAATAATAAAGAATACAAAAGAATAACTTTAATGAACAAAAGACTAAAAAAAATGACCAATAAACTTACCCTGTCTGCACCACTTTTCGAGCACTCACGTTAAAAAGGGGTGGAGCTCTTATAAGCCGTTACATTGTTTATAAGATATGTAATTTAAAATTAAGTAACTTGAAATTAAGCACCTCGGTCAATTTTTAAATATATGATGAACAAATTTACTGAAACGTTTTATTGAAATAATTTACTCAAACAATTATTGGAAAATCGTTATCGCCACTAGTAAGCGATATAAACCTTACATTAGCAACGCATAGCGTTTGCTATTTATAACATCCTAATAAATAAATTTTGGAGTTTTAACTGTGAAAAAATTATTAATCCCTGCTGCTGTGGTAGCTATTGGCGCATTTGGCGCAGGCGTTTACTTATCTCAACAACCTGCAGCTGCTGCCTATAATGTTTTAAATTATGTCCCGTCAGACACTCCTTTTTTTGCAGGCCAATTAACTCCATTTCCAATTAAAGATTACATTGCTTCCGCGCCAAAATTAGTAACACCAAGCGACCAAGCAAAATTAGATGCATTGTATGAATCTGATGAACCAGGCCTGCACTTTGTTGCTAATTTAATCAAAGCTTATCAAGACGGCTTAAAAGATGCTGATTTATTAGTTAAAACCTTTGGATTGAGCGATCAAATCCGAGCTTACGCTTATACACTAGGGTGGCTGCCAGTTATAAAACTAGAAGTTGCTAACCCGCAAGCTATCTGGGATTTATTAGATAAAAATGAACAAGAAACAGGCTTTGAACATAAACAAGGAAAAATCCAAGATCTTGCTTACCGCATTTATACGATAACCCCACCCGATGAAGACGAAGTAGTTGATGTTATTGTGGCACAGGCCAACGGTATTTTAACCGTCACAGTAAAAACGCGATTTGTTTCTGAGCAGTTATTGGCAACCGCGCTCGGTCTAGAAAAAGTAACAGCACCAATATCAGATACCACATTATTAACAGATATCATTAAACAACATCAATTCTCTGATGCGAGTGTTGGTTTTATTAATCATGTTGAGATTATTAAAGGCTTAACAACAACCGACGGTAATCAATTAGCAAGACAACTAACTGAAATAACTAAGGTAGAAAATGATAATCCATTTGCCAGCTTACAAACACCTGTTTGTCATCAAGAATTCACTGGCATTGCAAAAAATTGGCCACGCACAGCCTTTGGTTACACCCAAATGGATATCAGTGAAACAGAGTCAACACTCGGATTTTCAGCGGTCATAGAAAGTAAAAATGCAGTGATTTTAAAAGCACTGAGCAGCATGCGAGGCTTCATCCCAAATTACACACAAAACTTTAACGACAGTGTTGTAGCAACAGCGATTGGCTTGAATGTTAGCGAACTCTCTAACGCATTAACCACTATTTGGGGTGATTTACAAAAACCAGCTTATCAATGTCAGCCATTAGCAGAACTACAATCACAAATTGCTGCGAATGGACAGTCGATAGCAATGGTTGGTATGAGTGCAAATATGGCAGCAGGTCTAAAAGGTCTTAGTGGTGCACTGTTTGATTACAGTATGAGTCAAACAGAACCAACACAATTGGATAGTTTTGACGCGTTATTAGCAGTACATGCTGATAACCCATTAGCTATTTTTAACTCCATTAGAATGTTTAGCCCAGAGCTGCAGCAAGTTAATTTAAGTGATGATGGCAAAGCGATTTCATTAAAAGACTTATTCCCTGTACCGGTTGCTTTAAACATCAATCCTAAAATTGCCATCAAAGGTAAACATTTAGTGATTTATAATGGAACTAAAGGTGAACAAGCCGCTGAAAAACTTGGACAGGAACCATTATCTGCTAATGGGCTGTATCAATTATCATTTGACGTGAATAAAATGCTTACACCTTTCGCTAGTGCAACACAGTTAATGTCAGGGGAATCAATCGCTGATGAAATGCAGTTCCTAATGGATTATGACGCACGTATGAATATCAATTTAGATATTAATGAGCAAGGTATTCGTTTTGATTCAACGGTGAATAATAAATCACCTCAACAATAAAAAGTAGCTTTACCCGTTAGCATTTATGCACATAAATGCTAACGGGCAAATAACTCACCTAAAAGTAATCAATATCATCAATTATCTCAAGCTAACAATAATTACATCAGCTGACAAAAATGAGATATCAAACAAAAAGCTGACTGAGGTCAGTTTTTTTTGAACTCGCAAAAAGTAGCTTGTTTTTTGATCTAAGCCAAGCGAGATCTAAGTATCAATGAGATTAATTACCCTTTTAGACTAGCTAATAAAACCAGTTCTTTTATAATTGCGCGAAATTCACACAGAGAATTTGTTCATCTTATGTCGATTGTATTAAGTAAGTGATTTTGAGCAATAATATAGATCACTTAATTATTATCATGGATATTAATAGGTCGGAAGGAAGTAGACCTCCACACGCGCGAGTAATGGAAAAATTATGTTAGAAAAATTATTTAAACTAAGCGAACACAACAGTAATGTGAAAACAGAAATTGTTGCAGGCTTCACCACCTTCTTAACCATGGCTTATATCATTTTTGTTAACCCATCAATGTTATCAGCAACCGGTATGGACTCGGGTGCTGTATTCGTCGCAACCTGTTTAGCAGCTGCAATTGGCTGTTTCATTATGGGTTTATACGCTAACTACCCTGTCGCTTTAGCACCGGGTATGGGATTAAATGCTTTCTTCTCATACACAGTGGTATTACACATGGGTTACAGCTGGCAAGTTGCTTTAGGTGCCGTATTCCTTTCAGGTGTTTGTTTTACCTTATTAAGTTTATTCAAAATCCGTGAGTGGATCATCAACTCAATCCCGCTACCAATGCGTAAAGGGATTGCAGCTGGTATCGGTCTATTCCTAGGTTTAATTGCCTTAAAAAATGCCGGTATCGTAGTTGCAAATCAAGCGACATTAGTGAGTTTAGGTGATTTAACTGCATTACCAGCTGCTTTAGCTTGCTTAGGTTTTATTGCCATTATTGCACTTGCACACTACCGAGTTAAAGGTGGCGTGATGCTAGCTATCTTGGGTGTTACTGTTATCGGCCTATTAATGGGTGATATTCAATATGCAGGTATTATGTCAATGCCACCAAGTATTGCGCCTACTTTCATGCAAATGGATGTAGCCGGTGCTTTAAACGTAGGTATGATCAGCATTATCTTCGCATTCCTATTCGTGGATCTATTTGACACGTCAGGTACATTAATTGCGGTAGCAGATAAAGCAAAACTACTGGATAAAGATGGCAACTTACCACGTTTAAGCCGCGCACTATTAGCGGATAGTGGCGCCTCTATGGCTGGTTCAATGTTAGGAACATCTACAACAACAAGTTACATCGAAAGTGTATCTGGTGTTGCTGAAGGTGGTCGTACCGGTTTAACTGCTGTGGTTGTTGGTATCCTATTTCTACTTGCTCTATTTTTTGCTCCTTTAGCAGGCATGGTTCCGGCTTATGCAACAGCAGGCGCATTATTATATGTAGCAGTATTAATGGTTGGTGGTTTAAAAAGCATTAACTGGGATGACATTACTGAAGCCGCACCCGTGGTTATTGTAGCCATCATGATGCCATTAACGTTCTCAATTGCTAACGGTATTGCGATTGGTTTCATTGCTTACGCTGCGATCAAAGTGGCTAGTGGTAAAATGAAAGAGTTAAGCGCAAGCGTTTGGTTCCTTGCTGTTTTATTCTTTCTTAAATTGGTTTTCTTTCCTGGTTAAGCAATCTGACTTGCAATAACAGATAAATATTAATTATAAAAATGCCGCGCTTATTATTTGAAACTAAATGATTAAAGCGCGGCATTTTTTATTCTAGAGATTAAAACCTAAGTTTACTGTCTCTTTATACTGTTACATTAACTTACTAATTTGCTGCCACGTAGCTCTTGATGTTCTCCACCATTTTTTCTAACAAACATTGACGAGCTTCTACACTTGCCCAAGCGGTATGCGGTGTGACCACTAAACGCTGTGACGCTTTTACTGACAGATAAGGGTGATTTAATAACATAGGCTCTACCGCCAATACATCAGTTCCATGATAAATATCTTGTGTATCCAATGCTGTCGCCATTGCCTGTTCATCAATGATCCCACCGCGCCCCAAATTCATGATCACCGCCCCCGCTTTTAATTGCTGTATTTGCTCAGCAGCAATCAAGTTTTCAGTTTGTGCATTAAGTGGTGCATGAATAGAGATAACATCACAGTCACTTAATAACGTAGCTAAATTTACCTGTTCAATGGACTGTTGTGAATTTTTGCCTGAAGTCGAGTAATAACAAACATCACAACCAAAAGCAGTTGCTAGCTCTGCAACTCGTTGACCAATAGTGCCCATGCCAATAATGCCCCAACGTTTACCCTTTAACTCATAAAAAGGACGCTCAATATGAGTGAATACAGGGCTATCACACCAACCTTTTTTAGCAATATATTGGTCGTAATAACGGCTTTGATGTATTAATTGAAACAATAGAGAGAAGGTTGCCTGACTAACACTTTCCGTAGAATAACCCGATACATTCTTAACTGTAATACCCGCTTTCTCCGCGGCCTCTAGATCTACATTGTTAGTGCCTGTTGCAGCAATACAAATAAGCTTTAACTGTGGGTTATCCGCCATATGTTGTGCAGTGATCAGTACCTTGTTAGTAATAACAACTTCCTGCCCTACTACCCGCTCAGCAGTTTGTTGTTCATCTGTTGTCTGGAAAACAGTTAACTCGCCTAAATGATCAAAAACAGATAAATCACTGTCACCTAATGTTAATGCATCTAATAAAACAATTTTCATTTCTATCCCTTAATACGAAAAAGCCAATAAATTGAGAGTCTTAGATATACAGGATTTTGATACTGGTTACCATTGCAGATATAAAATCAATAAACTTTATAGCAATAATTAATGCTTCTCTTTTCTCAAAAAATAAACCAAAGCCTCGCTTTTCTTAACACAATAAATCAAGCACTGAATAAACTCATCGATTACTGTATTATTCGCGCATATTTCCTAAATACTGAAGAGCCTCAACTGCTATGCAACAATTCGACCATGACCTAACCATTATGCGTACAACGCTAAGTGAACCAGAGCCTGTCGCAAGCAGCCAAGCTAAGCCCGTAGCTATCAACGGGTCTGCCTCGCCAAAAATAGTATTAGCGACAATCAATGCTAAATATATTCATTCCAGTTTAGGTTTACGTTATTTATACGCCAATTTAAAAGATCTACAGCCTATCGCTGAAATAAAAGAATTTGTTATTCAAACTTGGCCTATTGATATCGTTGAGCAAATTTTAGCTTCCAAACCGACTATTGTTGGCTTTGGTGTCTATATTTGGAATATCGTCGAAACCACTAATGTGGTTAGCCTATTGAAAGTGATCGCACCGGAAGTCAAGGTAGTATTAGGTGGACCAGAGGTAAGTTATGAATCTGAGCAACAAGCGATAGTACAAGCTTCAGATTATGTATTAACCGGTGAAGCAGATATCAGTTTCTACGAATTATGTCAGGATCTAATCAATAACAATCCACCAGGCAATAAAATTTTGAAGTCTAAACCTGTGGATTTAAAAGACCTTGAAATGCCGTATCAGTATTACAGCGACGAAGATTTAAAGAATCGTTTATTGTATGTCGAAGCCTCTCGCGGTTGCCCCTTTAAGTGTGAATTTTGTCTGTCCTCTTTAGATACTAAATCAAATCCTTACGAGTTAACTGTTTTCTTAAAACAGATGGAAACCTTGTATCAACGTGGTGCGCGTAACTTTAAGTTTATTGATAGAACCTTTAATTTAGACATTAATACCTCGTTACAAATTATGCAGTTTTTCTTAGACAGAATGAGTGATGATTTGTACTTACACTTTGAAGTAGTGCCGGATCATCTACCTCGCAAATTAAAAGAGATGCTAGCGCAATTTCCTGAGGGCAGCTTGCAATTCGAAGTGGGTATTCAAACCTTTAATCAAGAAGTACAAGCCAATATTAGCCGTAAGCAAAACAATGCTAAATCCAAACAAAATCTGATTTGGTTAAAACAAAATACCACCGCACATATTCATGCGGATCTTATTTTTGGCCTGCCCGGTGAAACCTTTGAAAGCTTTAAAGACAGCTTCAACCAACTATATGAATGCCATCCCCATGAGATTCAAATGGGCATTTTAAAACGCCTTAAAGGTAGCCCGATTATTAGGCACACTGAAACCTTTGATTTACGCTTTAACCCACTACCACCGTTTAATATTTTAAGTACCGACAGAGTAGATTTTGCCACCATGCAGCTGGTTAATCGCTTTGCAAGATATTGGGATATGATAGGAAATTCAGGACGTTTTAAACATTCATTAGGGCATATTCTAGCGGATGACCCTTTTGAGCACTTTATGGCCATCACCAATTGGTTATTTGAAGAAACAGGACAAACGCATAAGATTAATCTAAAACGATTATTTGAATTAATTTCGCAATGTGTTGAAGCGTTATTCCCTGAAATGCACCAAACACTATTACCTAAGATAGAATTAGATTACACAGCATCAAGATTAAAAGGTGCGTTTAATACCCTTAATCTTTATGGCGGCCAGAAAAAACAATCCACCAGTGGTAGTAAATTATTACAGCGACAAAAGCAGCATATGCAATAGAGGTAATGAAAGTAATAAAGAAATAAGCTTTCAAATACAAAAAGGCCGCTGTGGTTGATAAACCACAGCGGCCTTACTTTATAAAACTTAACAAGTTTACTTTATAAAACACAACCGACTTGCTTTATAAAACTTAACAATCTAAATGTTTAAAAAGGTGAGATACCTAGGAAAAGATTAAGCCTCTAAATCCGCTAACATTTTTAATGCCACCGCTTCCGCGATTTTAATACCATCAATGCCCGCAGATAAAATACCACCAGCATAACCAGCACCTTCACCGCCTGGGTATAAACCTTGCGTATTAATGCTTTGTAAGTCATCGCCACGTTTAATTTGTATAGGTGATGAAGTACGTGTTTCAACGCCTGTTAACATCGCATCTTTACTATCAAATCCACGGATTTTCTTAGCAAAAGCTGGTAACGCTTCACGAATCGCATCAATTGCAAATTGCGGTAATGCATCACTTAAGTCAGTCATTTTCACATTCGGTTTGTAAGAAGGCTCAACGTTCTCAAAGGGTTTACCTTTACCCGCAGCAAGGAAGTCCCCTACCATTTGTGCAGGCGCATCATAATTACTGCCACCCATCACATAGGCATGACGCTCTAATTTACGTTGCAATGCAACCCCTTGTAATGGGTCGTTATTAAAGTCTTCAGGAGAAATGCCCACTACAATCGCACTATTTGCATTACGCTCACTACGAGAATATTGGCTCATGCCATTAGTTACCACGGCATGCTCTTCCGATGTTGCCGCAACAACAACACCACCCGGACACATACAGAAGCTATATACACTACGACCATTTTTACAATGGTGTACTAACTTATAATCCGCAGCACCCAAAATTGGGTGCCCAGCATTAATACCAAAACGAGCTTGGTCAATCATCTCTTGCTTATGCTCAATACGGAAACCAATCGAAAATGACTGCGCATCCATATGTACACCTTTATCATGCAACATTTGGAAAGTATCACGTGCGCTGTGTCCAATAGCGGCGGTCACATAACGTGAGTTGATCACTTCTCCACCCTTTAAGGTCACGCCAGTCACTTGCTTTTTACCATCAACGTCTTCGATATTGAGTTCTTCAACACGCGTTTCAAAACGGATCTCGCCACCCAACTCGATGATTTTACGGCGCATTTTTTCCACCATAGTCACTAACTTATAGGTACCGATATGTGGTTTGCTCACGTAGATAATTTCAGCAGGAGCACCCGCAGCAACAAATTCTTGTTTTACTTTTAATCCTTTAAAACCAGGATCTTTAACTTGGCTGTATAACTTGCCATCGGAGAATGTACCTGCGCCACCTTCACCAAACTGTACGTTTGATTCGGTATTAAGCTCACTCGTACGCCAAAAACGGAACGTATCTTTAGCACGCTCATGTACCGACTTACCGCGCTCTAATACAATCGGTCTAAAACCCATTTGCGCTAAAATTAAAGCAACAAATAACCCACAAGGCCCCATGCCAATAACAATAGGTCGCTCCGCTAAGTCTGCTGGAGCAGTAGCAACATATTGATAATCAGTATCCGGAGAAACACGCACATTTGGATCTTTTTCAAAGCTCGCTAATAACTTAGCTTGATCGACATCGGTCACGCTAACATCTAAAGTGTAAATAAGTGTGATTTGGTTCTTTTTACGCGCATCATATCCACGTTTAAAAACATGGATATTAACCAGTTGCTGTGCAGTTATATTTAACTTACTTAATACAAACTGCTGTAACGCACCTTCTTCGTGGTCCAGCGGTAATTTAACTTGGTTGAGACGTATCATGATGCACCTAAAAATTGGCTTAAAAAATAAGCGCGTAGTTTACGTGATCTACAATCAAATGATAAGGTTTAATAAACCCTAATGTGCTTGTTTATGGATAGAGATAGGGATGCTACAGGGGATAGCCTGTAAACGTTTTGAACAGTTTGTCAGGCATAATTGTGAAACCTGTTGTTTTGACTCCGTGGTTAAACAGCGAAAATCAGCAGCACACAACACACCCTGTTCAAATAAATGCATTAATTTATCTTTATCAATTTCAATTTGAATAGTCATTTTAAACACACTCCTTTGAAGATAAGTGAAGAAAAAAGTTAATGATAACCATTATCACTTAAATAAAACGCGATAACAACACACTTGTTACTTATTTGTTAAAAAGTACAACATCAATAAAGGTTATTAAACAATAATGATATTTGAAACTCCCTTTAAAAAAGCGACATTAATAAAACGTTACAAGCGATTCTTAGCCGATGTAATTTTAGAAGATGGCAGTGAAACAACTATTTATTGTGCAAATACCGGCGCAATGACGGGTTGTGCAACCCCAGGCGATAGCGTTTTATATAGCACCTCCAGCAATAAAAAACGTAAATACCAATACACTTGGGAATTTACGCTCACTCAAGCTGGCCATTGGATATGTGTAAATACAGCCAAAGCCAATGCGCTGGTTGCACAGGCGATTTCTGAACAACAAATCCCTGAACTACTCGGCTATCAACAGTGCAAAGCAGAAGTAAAATACGGAGAGGAAAATAGTCGCATCGATTTTTTATTAAGCGATGACAATAAAGTGGATTGCTATGTAGAAGTAAAAAGCTGCACCCTATTAGACGAACGCAAACAGGCGGGTGATGGTTACTTCCCAGATGCAGTGACAACTCGCGGTCAAAAGCATTTACGCGAATTAATAGAAATGAAACAACAAGGCTATCGCAGTGTTTTATTATTTGCGGTATTACACTCCGCGATAAAAAGAGTGCAACCCGCAGACTTTATCGACAAAAAATATGCCGACTTATTCGCACAGGCAAAACAAGCAGGCGTTGAAGTCATTTGTTATTTCCCGAATTTAAGCAATATTGTTAACTCCCACACATGAAAATGAACAGCAAGCAGAGTAATCGCTAGCTTGAAAGTAGTGGTTATTAACAAGACTGTAATAGCTCTGGCATTTATTAAACCGAAACATTAATGGAACAAAAAAGACAGGAGTCAGATAATGAAAAAAATTATGTTAGTCATAGGATTAGTGACAGGGTTAAGCCTGCCCTCAATGGTCAGTGCCGATGTAAAGCAAATTGCACGCTTTAAGCACCATCAAGCAATCAGTTACGGTGAAATTAAAGGAGATCTGATTCAACCGCTTAGCGGTGAGTTATCTACTCAGTTAACCGCCAAAGGAGACCCTATTGCATTAGCAGAGGTTAAATTATTACTTCCTACAACGCCGCAGAAAGTATTTGCCGTGGGTATGAACTTTAGTAGTCATATCTCATCACCATCAAAAGCGCCACCGCCGTTATTTCTTAAATTACCTTCGTCATTAATCGTCTCAGGAGAAACTATTGTCCTACCTGAAGATGCAAATAACGTGCATTTTGAAGGCGAGTTAGTATTAGTGATTGGCAAACAGGCTAAGCATATTAAAGAATCACAGGCAGAAGAAGTTATTTTCGGTGTATTAGCAGGCAATGATTTAACCGAACGTAGCTGGCAAAGTTCAGACCTGCAATGGATGCGTTCTAAAGCCAGCGATGGATTCGGCCCTATTAGCTCAATCATTACAGTAGGTGTTGATTATAATAACTTACTCCTGACGACTCGCTTAAACGGCAAAATAGTACAGCAGGAAAATACTCAAAATATGATCCACAAACCAGCAAAAGTAGTCAGCTATTTAAGCCAATACTTCACCTTAATGCCCGGAGATTTAATCTTTATGGGGACGCCAGGTCGAACCCAAGCGTTGAATAATGGTGACACAGTCTCCGTGACGATTGATCAGGTAGGGACAGTGGAGAATAAAATTAAACGTTAAATACTCACAGTGACAACTGTGAAAATAACAATAACAATAACAACAGCAACCTATTATATGTAAAAGCTAAAAATAAACAGACAACATAGATAACAAAGAAATAGGAAAGGTAGCAGACAACAATAAATCCCTTACAACGGCGTTGTAAGGGACAATTAATTAGCTCAAATGGAACTTTATGAAAGCAGATGAGCCATCTAAAATTAAAGTGCAGCTAGCACTGTTTCTGCTTTACTTGCTTCAAATTCACCCGCTTCTTCAACGTTTAATAACGTGACGGTGCCATTTTCAATGACCATTGCATAACGCTGTGAGCGAACGCCACCGAATCCTGCAGTATCCATCGTTAAACCAAGTGCTTTAGAAAAGCTCGCATCGCCGTCGCCTAACATTAATAATTCAGATGCGTTATGTACTTCACCCCATGCTTTCATCACAAATGCATCATTCACAGCAACACAAGCGATCAAATCAACACCTTTTGCTTGAAACTTATCAGCAAGTACAACATAACCTGGTAAATGCTCTTCAGAACAAGTTGGCGTAAATGCGCCAGGTACAGCAAATAAGACTACTTTTTTATCTGCAAATAATTCAGCAACGTCATGATGAACCATACCTTCAGCAGTTAATTGGCTTAGGGTTGCTGTTGGTAGTTTTTGGCCTACTTCAATCATTTTATTATCCTTAGTTAATTTAAGTTACTTTTAATTACTTTTAGTTATTGCCATTACAATTGCTACTTTAAATATAACAATCGCGTCTATTAATATAATCAATAACAGACTGTTACAGGTTAACAGTCTATCCCTAAACCAGCTAAACAAACACTGAATAATAAAGTGGCTATTCAATTACTTTTAAGTCGATTAACTCTAGCTCCCTTGCGCGATGGCAAAACACTTTGGATAAAGGTAAACTCGCGCCTCAAAATAAAAATGAATTAAATAGATGGTGACAAGTTATGAGTAGAAAAATCGAATTATTAGCCCCAGGTGGTGATGTTGACGCGATTAAAGCGGCGATAATTGCAGGGGCTAACGCGATTTATTGCGGTTTAGATATTTTTAACGCTCGTAACCGTGCAGCCAACCTTTCCTTTGATGATTTAGTCGGCATCATTAAGCTAGCACATGAATATCAATGTGAAGTGTTTTTAACGCTTAATGTCGTGATCCTAGAGCATGAAATCCCAACACTCACTAAACTATTAAACCAGTTAGTTAATACCGGTATCGATGGCATCATCGTGCAGGACTTAGGTATCTTTAACCTGATTAAAAAGTTTTTCCCAAGCTTACATATTCATGCATCAACACAGCTGACAACGCACAATGAAGGGCAAATTTTATTCCTTGCTAAAATTGGTGCAACCCGCGCTAATTTATCACGTGAATTAAACCTAACTGAAATCAAACTACTGACTGCTTTAGCACATGATAATGAAGTATTAACCGAAGTGTTTGTACACGGTGCATTATGTATCGCGTTTTCAGGTCAATGTTATTCAAGCTCAGTGAGTGTAGGTAACTCAGGTAACCGTGGTCGCTGTAGTCAAGCTTGCCGTGATGAATATGAAGTCACTGCTGCAGGTAATAAATTCCCACTTAATTTAAAAGATAACTCTGCGTGGTTTGATTTACCTGATTTAGTAGAAGCCGGTGTTGACTCATTAAAAATCGAAGGTCGTATTAAAGGCGCACAATACGTGCATACGGTTGTGGATAGCTGGCGTCAGCAGATCAATACTTTTGTAGATACCGGTAAATTATTAGCCGATGACTCTGCTTTATACAAAGTATTTAACCGTGATTTCACTAACTCATTTTTGAAAGGCAACCTAACTAAAGATATGTTTATCGACAATCCACGCGATAACAGCTTTACCCATGCCAATGAAAAAAACAATGCGATTTCAGTAGTACAAATTCAAGAAGTACAACAAGACTTACGTGACGATAAAAATAAAATCGTTGATGAAGTTGCCGCTAAAGTAGCAACCTTAAATATCGATAAAAGCGATTTATCATTAAGCTTCTCAGGGCAATTGAATACTCCGTTCAAAGTGACTATCGTCATTGATGAAAAAACTTTTGTAGTAGAATCAAACTCAAACATGATTGCTTCTGAGCAATCAGCAGTCACTGTTGAAGCCATTGAAAAACGTTTTAAAAGCTTTAAAAATAGCCGTTACAACGTTGCTGACTTTGACTTTTCGCAACTGGATGATCATTTAACTATCCCATTTAAAGAGTTAACGGAAGTTAAAAATAAAGTCGCTTATTATTTAAATGGCGAAAAAGACGTGATCCCAGCAGTCACTTTACCGCCATTAGCTTCTCACCCTAAATTAAACGAAAAGCCAACGTTATCAATATTAATCAGCGATGAAAAAGATGCACACTTAGGTGACTTAACCGATGCTGACATCTACTTTAAATTACCCGAAAGCTTTAAAAAACGCTGCAACAAACAACGTGATATTTTAGTGCGTAATCCGCGCTTTATTCCTTGGTTCCCAGCGGTATTAATCGGTAAAGATTACATTGAAGCGGTACGCATTTTAGAAGAGTTGAAACCTGCTCGTATTGTTACCAATAATACTGGTATTGCATATAAAGCTTTTGAAATGGGTATTGAATGGATTGCCGGTCCATTTTTAAACACCACTAACTCCTATGCCTTATTAACTATGCAAGAAGAGTTAAATTGTGCCGGTGCATTTATCTCAAACGAAATTAACCGTAACCAGATCAAAAACATCAAACGCCCTGCTAACTTCAAAATGTTATACAGCATTTACCACCCTATTCTAATGATGACTAGCCGCCAATGTTTCTTTCAACAAACCGTGGGTTGTAACAAACCAAGCATTGAAGATGGCTGTATGTTGAAATGTCAAAAAGCGACGACAATTACCAACGTGAAAGGTATCTCTTTCGCCGTTGATAAGCAGTTAGGTGGTTACCCAAGTATTTATAACCATGAACAGTTCTTAAATTTTGATGCTGTCAGAGATTTCTCAGATTTGTTTGATGAGTTCTTTATCGACCTAACGGATATTGGTTCAGGTTCAAAAGAGAAACAGGATAAAGCGCAGTTAATTAAGCACTTTGAGGATTTCTTAGATGGCGATCAACAAGCAGCAGCAACGGTTACAGGTATGGTGACAGTTGCGACCAATGCGCAATATCAACAAGGATTGTAAATTAGATAATTGATCAATCTTGGTGTTTATTTTGTCAGTTTCGTCAGCGTTTAGTGTAGTAATCTGAATTAGCTTGGTGTAGGTTCGTCTGCGCTCATCTAGGCAGTTTGAATTAACTTAATAGCTTTGTCTGCGCTAATCGAATTAGTTTGCTAACTTGTCTACTCTCAGTGCAGTAGTTTGAATTAGATTAGTTTGGTGTAGGTTCGTCTGTGCTCATCGGGGCTTTTAGATTACGACTGACCTTGGTATTCCGCCCTTGCGGCGGGTTCATTTTCTTTAAATGGCCAAAGAAAACAGAACCAAAAGAAAGGCCACCCGTGACGTTTCCTAATCCAAGCTAACCATTCATTTTAAACGCACCATGTCAGGATGGCCGTCCATGGCCATTCTGACATTACAGCAAACGTCCTGTTTGCTGTTGCTAAAATGAATCGTTACCTTGGGGAAACTTGACGGGACAATGAAGCAGCCACATTGATTTATTTTTAAGCATTTAGTTAACTGATATGTCGCTAAGAAATATATAATATCCGTTATTTTGTACAGGTAAGATCCCTCCGCTAGGCAAGGTGTGGACATAGAGGTTCCAACCTTTATTTGTAAAATAGCTAATGGATAGAAAAACGAATTTTAGTGACTTGATCAGTGAATTGTGCAGGTAAGTTATTTAAAAATGTTGAAACTTCAGGCATTTCCATGGGATCAAATTTAGTTCCTTCGAGTAACAAAGCATTAATGTTTTCTAAAACGTTAGATACATCCCAATCCCAAGATTTACCAGATAACATTCTAATCTCAACAGCTAATCGAAAGTTTTCAGACAAGATGTTCTCTTTTACACCAGAATTATTGGTATTAATTAATTTAAGTTTTAAAGCTTCAACTTTACATAATTGGATATCATTTGCATTTAATTTTATTTTTTGTAGAACTTTCGCTAGTGAAAACTCTATTTGTGAAGAAACTTTATTTTCTAGCTTTGACTCTACTTCACTTAATTTATTAGCAAGTGAGGTGTCAATTTCTGTTTTCTTAATTTCAATGCTGTCATCAATATGCATTAATAGATATTCTTTTTCCTCGTTATACCTATTCCTAAAGAAATAAATATTAACACCAAGAAATAACAACAAAAATGTTGCTGAAAACCCAAGAGCCCAATGATAGGTACTTCTCAAGTCAGAGGCTGTTGATTGTAGTATTCTATTTTGTTCCATAAGACGTATATTACTTTCGTATAAAAGCTCCATTTTCGTTTGATTAGCAAGTTTAATAATTGGTTTTTCTTGAGCATGACCACTAATTGAAAATGAAAGGAAAAGCACTGCTATTAAAATTTGACTCAGACTCACAACTCACTCCTAAATGAAAAGGTATAACAGTTAAAATAAGCCAAATCGCTCCATGTTTGCAGTGGATAGACAGACCTTTTATTTTATTTAAATTTCACACAAAGTAACCAACTTAAATTAAATAATCAATAAGTTAAATAACCAGATCAAAAGTTAATCATGTAAAAACTACCGGAACCACTATAAAGTAATGACTTAAATACATATAGAAGCCTCACATTAAAAAATAAACAACCTGCTTTTACTTACATAGTTCCACACTTTAATTTCTTAACCTGCATACTTCTCGACCTTAATATTTCTACAACGCTGTAAATTACTTTTAAGTGAGTAACACAATAACAACCTCACAGTTATAAAATATAATGTAGCTTAGAGGAGCTTATTAACTGCCATCCACATATTTTTGAAATAAATCACTTATAAAGTCGAACTTCAAGCTATAAAAGCACAAAAGTACTTAACCAATCATTAAACAAAAAACCTCCCCTTTATCTATAGCACTTCACACTTAGTTTGCTTAGGCCAATCAAGCTCTCTCTAACTACTATCTCAATGTGATTAAAAATAAAACAAAAAATAACCTGCTTTTACTCACATAATTCGACATTTTAATTGCTTAATCTGTATACTTCGCGACCTTATTATTTCTGCAACGCTGTTAATCACTTTTAGGTGAATCAGTGCTGCTCTAAACTGATGGAATCTTGACTTTGATATCTACCGCAAACATTACAATGCAATTTGGCGCCGAGCCTTTATTTGAAAATATTTCAGCCAAATTTGGTAACTTTAACCGCTACGGGTTAATTGGTGCTAATGGTTGCGGAAAATCAACTTTCATGAAGATTTTGACCGGTGCACAAGAGCCAAGCTCAGGAAACGTATCATTAGATCCGGGTGTGAAAGTCGGTACGTTAAGCCAAGACCAGTTTGCTTTTGAAGAGTACACAGTAATTGACGCCGTTATTATGGGTGACAAAGCGTTGTGGGAAATCAAAAAAGAGCGTGACCGTATTTACGGTTTACCAGAAATGACTGAAGAAGACGGCATGAAAGTTGGTGAGCTTGAAAGTGAGTTTGCTGAGATGGATGGTTACACTGCTGAAAGTCGTGCTGGTGACATTTTATTAGATGCTGGTATTGAAGAAGAGTTTCACTTTGGTTTAATGAAACAAGTGGCACCGGGCTGGAAACTGCGAGTTCTATTAGCACAAGCATTGTTTGCAAACCCTGACTTATTATTACTCGATGAGCCAACCAATAACTTGGATATTAATACCATTAACTGGTTGTCTGAAGAGTTGAATAAACGTCGTTGTACTATGGTTATCATCTCGCATGACCGTCACTTCTTAAACTCTGTGTGTACGCACATGGCTGATATTGATTACGGTGAATTACGTATTTACCCAGGTAACTACGAATACTTCCTTGAAGCTTCTTCACTGATCCGTGAGCAGTTATTATCTGAAAATGCGAAGAAAAGTGCTGAAATCGACGAACTACAAGACTTTGTAAACCGTTTTGGTGCGAATGCTTCTAAAGCAAAACAAGCAAGTTCACGTGCTAAAAAAATGGATAAAATCAAACTTGATGATGTTAAATCAACAAGCCGTATGCACCCTTCTTTATCTTTTGATGAAGGCAAGAAAATGCATCGTCAAGCGTTAGTATTAGAAGGTCTAGGGCATGGTTTTGAAGAAGGGCCATTATTTAGTGGTGGAGACCTTATTTTAGAAGCCGGTGCTAAACTTGCTATTATTGGTGAGAATGGTGTCGGTAAAACAACCTTCATGCGTTGTTTAGTGAATGACTTACAACATAACGAAGGCGTTGTTAAATGGTCTGAAAATGCGTCTATCGGCTACTGCCCACAAGATAGCACTGAAGATTTTAATAACGACTTAACCTTGATGGACTGGATGGGTCAATGGCGTACTAGCAAACACAGCGATTTAATCGTGCGTGGTATGTTAGGTCGTTTATTATTTACCGATGACGATGCAAACAAAAAAGCACGTAACTGTTCTGGTGGTGAGAAAAACCGTCTGTTATTTGGTAAGTTAATGATGCAAGACATCAACGTGTTAGTAATGGACGAACCCACTAACCACATGGACTTAGAAGCGATTGATGCATTAAACAATGCATTAAAAGAATTTAAAGGTACGCTTATTTTTGTAAGTCATGACCGTGAATTTGTATCTTCATTAGCAACCCGTATTGTTGATATTAAAGAGACAAAAGTGGTTGATTTCCAAGGTACTTATAACGAATACCTAGCAAGTCAGTCAGAAGCGAAAAAATTAAGCTTAAACCTACAATAAAGCACAACACTTCAAATCAGTAGTTGCGTTCAGCGCTGCTGATTTGAAACATTAAGAAACAAAGAAATAAAGACATAAAGAAATAAAGAAAGAAGCAATAAATAAAACCGAATAACTCATAAAACCTGTCACTTTTCCATCTTTGTCATGCCCCTCATCGTTTAGCTTTTGCGACTGTGAGATACGCTTGATACTTTGCTTATGTAAAAATGTGGCCGTTTTATACCATTTTAACTTGATAAGTAGAGACAAATAACATGCCTTTTTCATCCCTTGGATTAAGTGATCCAATCGTACAAGCCGTAACTGAACAGGGTTACACTGCGCCAACACCTATCCAAGAAAAAGCGATTCCTGTTGTATTAAAAGGAAAAAACCTGATTGCCGCGGCGCAAACAGGTACCGGTAAAACTGCAAGTTTTGTATTACCTATTTTACAAAAATTAATTGATGCGCCATTGGTTCGCCCTAAACGTGTGCATGCGATGATTTTAACTCCGACGCGTGAGCTGGCGATTCAAGTGGAAGCTAATATTCAACTTTATGCCAAGCACCTTAATATTACTTCGATGGCGATGTACGGTGGCGTCGATGTTGAACCACAAAAGCAAAGCTTGATTGAAGGTGTTGATATTTTAGTAGCAACGCCTGGTCGTTTGTTAGATATGTACACACGTCGTGCTATTCACTTTGATGAAACCTCTATTCTAGTGATTGATGAAGCCGACCGCATGTTAGACATGGGCTTTATTAGTGACATTAATAAAATCGTTGAGAAGTTACCAGAGCAACGTCAAAATCTGTTATTTTCTGCAACTTTATCAAAGCAAGTACGCTTTTTAGCAAGAACAGCTGTGACAGATGCGGTAGAGATATCAATTGCACCAGAGAATGTTACTGTGCCTAAGATTGCACAACGTTTGATCACTGTCGATAAAGAGTTTAAATCGGCATTATTAAGCCATTTGATCCATGAGAATAAATGGCAGCAAGCCTTGATATTCATTGAAACTAAACGTGGTGCCGCTAAATTAGTTAGCCAGTTAGAAAAGCGAGAGATTGCAGCAGAGTCATTCCATAGTGGACGTAGCCAAGCAGTGCGAGAGCAATTAATGGCTGACTTTAAAGAAGGTAAAATCAAGTTCTTAGTGGCAACGGGCATTGCCGCTCGTGGGATTGATATTGATGATTTAGAACGAGTGGTTAACTATGATTTACCCGATGAAGCTGAAGATTATGTACATCGTATTGGTCGTACTGGTCGTGCTGGCGCTGAAGGTGAAGCTATTTCATTGGTATCGCGTGATGACTTTAGAAACCTATGTGCTATCGAACGTCATTTAGGTTACTTCATTAACCGTGAAGTGATTGAAGGCTTTGAAGCAAAGTTGGTTGTGCCTGATTCAAATGCTGCACACGCACCGAAAAAAGCGCAAAAAGGCCGTCGTCGCCAATCATCAATCAAACGCTAAACTAATATTAGTGATCACTTGCCTTAACAGTGATAAACAACTTTTAAGGCTAATTAATGAGCTCGAATGCTGAGCTCATTTTAAGTTTAACGGCACTTTTGTTGTTATTGATAAACTAGACCAGCATGCCTTAACCACCCATCGATATGACGTTGCTTAGGATCTTTATGCGTCCAATGCATCACACCACCGCGTTTATTCCATTCGTATTCACCATAAAATTCAATGCTATCGCCGACTTTTAGAGTATTTATTCTTGGCGCTAAATCTATATTATGTGCGACTAATATTGTTTGCCCAGTATTCGTTTTTATAATAAAGCGTTGATGCTGAGAACCTTTTAGGTCATCAGCAAGTAGCTTGATCACCGTTCCTTTACCAGCGATCTGTAGATCAGAGCGTTTATCTTTAAAAGCATCACTCAGACGTTGTTCGCTATTAGCTGAAACGCTGACTGTGTAAACCGCTTCTTTTGTCTGTTCAGCTGTTGCTAATGACTCTGAACTAACTCCATTAGGTTGGCTTTCGTTATTACACGCCACAAGCAACAGCGCTAACAGCATAAACATACTATTTTTCATCGATGCTTTTCCTTATCCCGAGTTGCAATTATTTATAATCCCTATCCGTTAACGGTTATAAATTGATTTAAAAACGAGAATCACTTTCACAGGGCTGGCCGTCGTGGTCGCCATCCATTTTAGTATTCGGACAGTTCTCTATGAAAAAGATCGCTTCCGCTTTTGAACGCATTTCACTGCAATAGGTTCTACCATCACATCGATATTTTGAATTTGCCAGTTCACTTTTTTTATTAAATAAATTAATAGAATCTTTACGTTCACTTTTGGTTTCACTTGGCAAAATAATAATCGATCCTTTTACTGACTCAAGGCGATCACAAATCACACCATCAGGAACTTTCCCGTATAAAATTCGGCCTTCTTTAGTCGTACATTTTATTTTGTCATCAATGGAAACACTTGATGAGTTAGCTGCAATAAACGGCAATTCATTATTTGAATATAAAAAATAAGCGTATCCACCAGCAATAAGTAGTATTAATATTGTGAACATTTTCATCATTGAAAGTCTCTTTAATTTACCCTGATTCTTTGGCTACTAGTATGAGCCAATGACGATAAGCAACATAAAAAGCGCCTAAATGAATACTTTTTGTAAAGCATCACGAATGATACTTATGAACTAACGCGTCATTATTTGAAAATTAATTATAAATTTGTGAAATAAAACAACATAGGCCACGGTCTTGATAAGTTATGTATTAAACCATTTAACACTTTTAAGGATCTTCCTATGTCACAACCTGTTTCAGCAAACCTACAAAACCGCCTTCAGTGGTCTCTCTTTTCATTACGCTTAGGTATTTTTATCGTTTTCTTTATGTGGACGTTAGATAAATTTATCAATCCAGCACACAGTGCGATAGTTATGAAAGCATTTTATGGTATCAGTGGAGCAAGTGATACCATCTTTTATATTCTTGGCGCGCTACAATTATTGTTAGTTCTTGCATTTGTTGCTGGGATCAAAAAACGCCTTACTTACGGTATTATTTTATTAATGCACGCCGCATCTACTTTTTCTTCATTCCCTCGCTATATTGACGGCTTCAACAATCTATTGTTTTTTGCAGCATGGCCTATGCTTGCCGCTTGTATTGCGCTTTATCTTCTACGTGATGCAGATGTAAAACTAACGGTTAAGTAGTTTTTACACGTTAGCTAGCCTATCAATTCATCGCCAACCCAATGTTATGTTTTATATGTAATGGGTTGGCGATTTTTTGAAACTATTTTTAATAATAATTAGATATTACCGCTCGAAACTAAATAATAAATCCAAGCAAACAATCCAGCAAAAACCAATACCGTTAACACTAATTTCAACCAAATATATTTCATTTCAATACCCTAATTTTTAATTCAAACAATTAGCCCAATAAAACCGCATAAAACACAACTAAAATCACAAATATTAATTATTTATCTTTACTTTTTACCTATGTAAATAATGTGATTTTTTATTTATGGAGATATAATATGCCGTCCCATTAATAAAGTAGAACGGAATCTCGCATTAAGGACAAAACACCATACTTTATTTTAGCGGAGTGATTATGTCATCTGATTTACGCATTATCTTAAAAGGGTTTCAACAATTTTTGTTATTATCTCTTTTAGTAACCTTACCTATTTTAGCCCTTGCCTTTGATCTTATTTATATGCAGCACGGTGTGATAAACTTAGATCAGGGTATCTCTGAATATTCTGTAACAGAGCTTTTACAGGAAACATTATTATTCTGCACTACCTTATCTTTTGCCTATACAGCATATAAAGATCCTTCAGTCAGACATTTCAGTGTGCTTATTACAGGCTTCTTTGCTTGTATGCTAATTCGCGAACTTGATGGTTTACTGGATAACATACGACATGGTTTTTGGGTTTACCCTGCAACATTGGTTGCTTTATTTTCGATTATTCATGCATTAAAAGCCCCTGAAAAGACCTTAAGTGCCTTCGCTAGATTCATACAAAGTCGACATTTTGTCACCTTAAGCATTGGCATGGCTTTATTGCTGGTCTTCTCTCGTATTTTTGGAATGGGTGATTTATGGCAAGGGATTTTAGGCCCTGACTATGAACGTATTATAAAGCGGGTGGTAGAGGAAGGATTGGAAGTACTAGGTTATACCGTTATATTTTATGCTGCCATGGGATATTTAAACAGCTTTTTAGCTGGCCAACAATTGACAACTAAAACAGCAGATCAACAACAGTTACATTCAGAGCACATTATCTGTACTGATTTATAAGTATCAAACAACGACTATAAAAGGCCATAAACAAGACTGTTTATGGCCTTTTTGTTATGTATTAAAGAGAGCAGGATTAAGATGAAGATATCCGTCACCATGCTTTTTAACGCTTATTTTATTATTTAAAATACCTTATCTGGTTGTAAGCCATAACGCGTGAATAATGCCGGGTACAAAAAAGAAAATACTAAGAATAAGGTTAATAAGAAAATCTTTTCCTAGTCCAAATTTTAGAAAAACAGCCAAAGGTGGTAATAAGATACAGATGATAATATTTAGTAATTGATTCAAAATACTCTCCTTAACATTAAACAGTGAATATAATTTAACATAAAAATCAAAGTACCAAGGTTATTTTTCTATGACAAAAAACAGCTTGGTACCGTTTATATTTATTCAACTATCAAACGAAGTTAATAAACTTGATTAAGCTAATAAATCACGTTTTTTGACCAAAATAGCCAACAAACAAAGCGCCAACAAGAATAATGTTTTTGGCTCAGGTACTGAGACAGGTGCAGTTGCCACTTGAATTGCAGCTTGAAGATCAGAGCCGTCTTTAAAGCTCATGCTTAATGTATTCCATGCATCTGCATAACCATTTTGAGATGCGGCTCTCATCTCAGAAACGATATAAAAGCTCTCTCCTGCTGCAACATCAAAACTAATAGTTTCAGGTATATTTACATCCAAACCATCACTTATATAAATTGATGTTGGATTCATAATAGGGCTAGCTATTTCATAAATTAATGTCCCGAAACTTGGATACCATTGTAATGAAGTACCACTAATAATAGCAATTGATGCGCTGAGATAGTTATAAGCATACCCCTCTTCATTATTTCCCACAGAACCATGAAGATTAACATCGAGGTCAATTGTTTTGGTTTCTAATCCCGTATTAGTAAAGTTTTGAACTGACCATGCCATAGCAGATGAACTTTTCTTAAAAGCAGCATTTGTTTCTACACGAAGTAATGGCATATATGATTCTGAAACAAAACTTGAGTAAGCTTGCCCATAAGCATACTCGTTTAATTCACTATATGCCTGCGTTGAGCCTTCACCACCATCTGATGCAGAAGAAAATGAACCTGAACAATAAGATGGGCAATATCCTGAGTTTCCGACAGAAGTATATGCCCCCACGCCTTCAATAACAGACGCATTGGCACTCGACACAAGCAATGTTAACGCACCAGCCAAAGCGAATTTAAATGATTTGTTCGTGTTGATGATTTTCATTCTTTATATATCCTTATTTAAAAGTTATTGATATCAATCAGTTAGAGAACATTTTATGAGCAAGAAACATTCCAAAATAAAATATATATTAATTATCAATAGGTTAGAAATTAAATAAAGAAACGTTCTAAAAGTGGATGGGTAATTTGTAAAGAAATCAGACACTTAATAAATATCACTAAAGATCATTTAATACAAAGGGTAGGCTAATAAGCTTCTATAAGCAGCAGGAGTCACTGCTTTGGAGGATAGAGTTTGTAGTTCGATATTTTAGTTAAAATTTTGGTTATGGTTATGGTTATGGTTATGGTTAATCGACACTGTTTACAGACAAAAAAATAGGGCACAACAAAATGTGCCCTACTCTTCTTTAAGTCCCGACTTGAACGGTTAAACCTACTATTCAATCATTACGCTACCGCAGCGATTCCTACAGGAATAGGAGTTCTAATTAAGTGGTCAAAGGCACTTAAACTCGCTTTTGACCCCTCCCCCATCGCAATAATAATTTGCTTATAAGGTACGGTTGTTACATCGCCTGCAGCAAATACACCCGGTAATGACGTTTCCCCTTTTGCATTCACTTCAATCTCACCACGAGGAGATAAAGCAACACCGCTGCCTTTTAAGAAATCACTGTTTGGTACTAAGCCGATTTGCACAAAGATGCCAGCAAGCTCAACTTGGTTTTCTTCACCACTAACACGGTCGATATAGTTGAGAGCAGTCACACGAGTCCCATCTCCAATAACTTCTGTTGTTTGCGCGCTTTTAATAATAGTAACGTTAGCCAGACTGTTTGCTTTGTTTACAAGTACCTGATCTGCTCGTAGTGTATCTGCGAACTCTAATACTGTTACATGTTCAACTAACCCTGCCAAATCGATAGCCGCTTCAATACCTGAGTTACCGCCACCAATTACCGCTACTTTTTTGCCTTTAAATAATGGGCCGTCACAATGTGGGCAGTAGGCAACACCTTTATTGCTGTATTGCTCTTCACCGGGTACGTTCATTTTTCTCCAACGCGCACCAGTAGATAAAATGACGCTTCGGCTTTTTAATATTGCACCACTTTCAAGTTCAACATGAATGTAACCATCTTCTGTTTTTTCAGCAGCAACAACCGCACCGGCACGTTGCTCATTCATAATATCTACGTCATATTCTTTTACATGCTCTTCAAGTGCAGCCGCCAATTTAGGGCCTTGCGTCTCTTTTACTGAGATAAAGTTCTCAATCGCCATTGTATCCATGACTTGTCCGCCAAAACGTTCAGCAACAACGCCAGTACGAATACCTTTACGTGCTGCATAGATGGCAGCTGATGCACCCGCAGGTCCACCGCCTACAACTAAGACTTCATAAGGTTCTTTTTCATTTAAGGCAGCCGCTTGTTTTTTTGCCGCACCAGTATCTACTTTACTTAATATTTCAGTTAATGTGATACGCCCTTGAGTAAAGACTTCACCGTTTAAAAATACACTGGGTACTGCCATAATATTACGTTCAGCGACTTCCGCTTGGAAGGCACCACCGTCAATCATGGTTGTGCTAATCTTTGGATTAATCGCAGCCATCATATTTAATGCTTGTACAACATCAGGACAGTTTTGACAGCTTAAAGAAATAAACACTTCAAAGTTAAACTCACCTTCTAAGTTTCTTACTTGCTCAATCACTTCTGCATCAATTTTCATAGGATGACCACCGCTATGTAACAAAGCCAATACTAATGATGTGAATTCATGACCCATTGGTAATCCAGCAAAACCGATAGCGGTATTTTTAGTTGGGTTAACCACTTGCATAATAGGTTTACGTACACTTGCAGCGGCATCTTCAATCACAGTAATTTTATCGTGTAATGAAGCTATATCTGTTGCTAACGCGTGTAATTTTGTTGCCGTTTCACTGTCATCAAGGCTTAATACTAATTGCACGTCTGTTTTTAAGTTTTCTAGGTATGCTTTAAGCTGGGTTTTCATATTTTGGTCTAACATAATGTCACCTTTATATTTTTTGGCTGTATTTATTTACGCTTAGTTAAAAACGTAATGAGCAATTTTGGTTAATTTAAAAATCGACTCTCTGGTCAACAAGGCTTTATAAAAATCTATTTTTAAATGACCTCAGTCGATAGGACTAAGGTCTATTTATTACTAAGCAACTTATAGGTTGCTTAGCTTTTAGGTTTAGCTCTTTAGACTTAGATTTTACCTACTAGGTCTAGTGAAGGTGCTAACGTTGCTTCACCTTCTTTCCATTTAGCAGGACATACTTCACCTGGGTGTGCAGCAACATATTGTGCCGCTTTAACTTTACGCATTAGGTCTTCAGCATCACGGCCAACACCTTCAGCAGTAACTTCTAATGCTTGAACAACACCTTCTGGATCCATCAAGAACGTACCACGGTTTGCAAGGCCTTGACCTTCACGCATCATACCGAAGTTGTTTGTGATAGCGCCAGATTGGTCACCAACCATGAAGTAGTTGATTTTACCAATTGTGTCTGAACTATCGTGCCATGCTTTGTGAGTGAAGTGCGTATCAGTTGATACAGAGAAAACTTCTACACCACGTTTTTGTAATTCTTCATAATGGTCAGCAACATCGCCTAACTCAGTAGGACAAACAAACGTAAAGTCAGCTGGGTAGAAGAAAAAGATAGACCATTTACCTAGTACGTCTTTCTCTGAAATCTCTACGAATTCACCTTGTTTAAATGCAGTCGCGTTAAATGGTTTAAGTTTAGAGTTGATCATTTTGTTATTCCTATTAAGTGAGTTAATTACATTAATTGGGCTCGTTCTGCGAGTCCATGGAAAGCATTATGTAGCAAACCAATTGATAGGTAAAATTGTTAATTTCAATTAAATCAATAGCTATAACAAATCAAAAGTAAAGTCGATAGAACGCTAGATAAAGCTGCTAGCTAGAAAGAGGGATAGTTAAAACACAGATAGCTAATTAAAGCGGGGAACTTAAAAAGGTTATTACAGATAGATGATTTTAGAGATAAAAACGTTTTGAGTTTTATCAATAAAAAATAAAATTTAGAATGATTTTTTAAATATCAAAATAGCCTCACAGGCCCATGATTAGTGTAAAAGCAGCATCTTTAGGAATAAACGTATTTAATTCAAACAAAAATCAAACAAAATATAAGCATAATTTTGTGATACACTACACAAATCATATGGAATTACTTCATCTGAGTAACCTTTAAATCAACTTAGTAAGGCAGGACATAGAATAATGACTCTATTGAGAAGTTATAATATATCAACCACGCTTCCCCCTCCAAGATACAACACTTTTCCAAACTAAAAATAACTAAAAATTTTCAATGCGACAAATCGCTTCTTACTCTTGCGATTGATGTTGCACATTTATAAAAAGAGTAATGCAGTAAAGTTAAAAGAGAAAATATGAAAAATCATAAATGGAATCGAATTGTACTTAAAGTCGGTAGCGCATTAATTGCACCAGAGAGAAAAGGTTGTAGTTCACGCTACTTATTACATATCGCCAAATTTATATTACAGTGCAGAGATATGGGTATTGAAGTTATTCTTGTGTCTTCAGGTTCAGTTGCAGCTGGCGCACACTTTTTCGGTGAAATAGAAAACCCATCTCTCCCAATCAAAAAAGCAATGGCCGCAGCAGGTCAAAATGAAATGATGGCAGCATGGGATCGTTTCTTTGATTTCCCTTCAGCTCAAATTCTTTTAACACACGGTGATTTCCAAGACAGAGAAAGATATGACAGTGTGCGTGAAACTATCTTCGCATTGCTCGAACATGGAATTTTACCCGTTGTTAATGAAAATGACGTAGTAACAACAGATGCATTAAAAGTGGGTGATAACGATAATTTATCAGCAATGGTCGCAGCGGCGGCAGATGCAGATGCGTTAATCATTTGTTCTGACATTGACGGTTTATATAATAAAAACCCACATACTAATGACGATGCAGTGATGATTAAAAACGTGAGTGCTATCGATCAAAGCATTTACGATATGGCCGGAGGCGCACATAGCAGCGTTGGTACTGGTGGTATGCAAACTAAAATAGAAGCAGCTGAAAAAGCAACCTCACATGGTCTTACTACCTATATAATCAATGGCTTTAAAGAAAGCTCCTTTGAGCAGTTAATACTGGGGAATAACCCCGGTACTGTTTTTGCACCTTATGCAAAACCAATGGAAGAAGATTTACATTGGATGACTCATACATCAAGAGCACAGGGTGAGGTTGTTATTGGAGATGGATTTGAATACCCTCTACATGAAAATAGTGACCAGCTAACGAGTAATGAAATAGTTGAAGTGGTCGGTGAATTCTCAGCCGGAGATACTATTTTAATTCGTAGTGATGATGGTAAACACTTGGCTAAAGCTGAAGCTAACTACAGCAGCTGTTTACTTAACTTCATTTCAGAACATGACAATCAAGATGATGAAAATGAATATCAGCATCAAACAGGTCCGTTAGTATCGGATAAAAATATTGCAGTCTTAGACCAATAAAGCGATATGTTTAGGGCTAAAACTCATCATAAAAAGCCCCTGTAAATAAAAAGGGAGCTTACGACGAATATCGTAAGCTCCCTTTTTTATTGAGCTATTTAAAAACTCATTTTTTTTAAACTGCAATAGCTTGTTTTACTTCTTCTTTATTTTTCAAGAAAGCATAGGTGAAACCTGTTACTGCTGTACCCGCTGCGATTGCCACTAAGTATAATAATACCGGTGAGATTGCATTTGGAATCAACAGAACAAATAAACCACCGTGCGGAGCGAGTAACTGTGCGCCGAACAACATAGATAAACCACCCGTTAATGCACCACCAGCCATACAGCTTGGAATAACACGCATCGGATCTTTTGCTGCAAATGGGATTGCGCCTTCAGAAATAAAGCATAAGCCTAAAACAAATGATGCTTTGCCGGCTTCACGTTCGCTATCAATAAATTTCTTCTTCGCAAGGAAAGTTGCTAAGCCCATACCAAGTGCAGGTACCATACCCGCAGCCATAATAGCAGCCATAGGGCCGTATGATTGAGAAGCTAATAGACCGACACCAAATGTGTATGCCGCTTTATTAACAGGACCACCTAAATCGAAACACATCATACAACCCAACACTATACCTAATAGAACAGCATTAGTTGACCCCATATTAGTTAGGAATTCAGTAAGTGCAGCCATAATGCTAGCAACTGGGCCACCGACAACATAAATCATCACTAAACCAGTGAATAGACTCGCTACAAAAGGAATAATCAGAATAGGTTTAAGGGCTTCCATTGATTGTGGCAATGACACTTTATCCGCAATAAATTTAGCCGCGTAACCTGCGATGAAACCCGCTGCGATACCACCTAAGAAACCAGCACCAAGTTGGCTTGCCAACATACCACCAATTAAACCAGGCGCTAAGCCAGGACGATCAGCAATCGAGAAAGCAATAAAACCAGCCAATACCGGGATCATTAATGCAAAAGCAGCACCGCCACCAATATCCATCAAGGTTGCAGCCATCGTGCCTTTTTCTTTAAATGCTTCGATACCAAATACAAACGAAAGCGCAATCAATAAACCACCGGCAATGACCACAGGTAACATATGCGAAACCCCTGTCATAAGGTGTTTATATACGCCCTTTTCCTCTTCATTTTGAGAAGAGTTTGCATTACTTGTTGCTTGAAAAACAGAAGCTTGTGCAAATGCTTTAGTGATTTCTTGCTCGGTTTTTTTAAGTGCTAAACTTGTACTTGTTTTGTACAGTCGTTTACCATTAAAACGCTCAAGTGGCACTTCAATATCAGCAGCAATAATCACTAAATCCGCATCAGCAATATCCTGATCTGTTAATTGATTTTTTGCACCTACCGAACCACGCGTTTCTACTTTAATAATAAGCCCTTGACGTTTCGCTTCACTCTCTAAGGCTTCAGCAGCCATAAAGGTGTGTGCAACTCCAGTAGGACAAGCTGTAATAGCAACAATTTTTTTCACGCCATTACTGTCTGAGCTATTACTATTAACATTACTGCTATCAAGTTGGCTTACCGCCCCTTTACTTGCATTAGCTGCCGTTAGCTCTTGCGCGTTATTAATCGCATTATCTAACCAAGCTTGTGGATTTTCAGTGCAATCTGCAATTGCACCTTGATATACACTTTTACCTATAAAACGTGTCGTATCAATATCACTATTGCTGGCGATAATTACCACATCAGCTGCAGCTATATCTTCAGTTGATAACACTTCAACCGGTAATACCGTTGATTGGCACTCTATCGATGCTTTAATATTTAATTTTGCACTGGCTTGCTTTAACAAGCCAGCAGCAATAATACTGTTTGCGACACCACTTGGGCATGCAGTTACAATAGCTATATTTTTCATATTCAATCCTTAAATTAGTTATCGACGTATTTACACGTTTGATGAAATAGGGTTATTGTGAGTGATCATTTTTTGTAAATTTGTTACCGCTTCCAGGCTAGGTACGCCTACGCCTACTTGCGTCACCGCTAATGCAGATAACGCGGTGGCAAAGGATAATGTCCGATCTGCTTGCCACTTTTGCATATGCCCCCAACAAAGGCCTGCAACTAATGTATCGCCCGCTCCCACTGTACTCACCACATTCATTTTAGGTGGCTGGGCATAACGCCATAGGCTGTTGTTTGAGGTATTGCTTTGAGCATCGCTTGAAGTATTGCTATGAGAGCTACTTTGATCATTTTTTCCTAACCACATCACCCCTTTAGCACCTAATGAAACAACGATATTATCAATACCTTTACTAACTAAATCTTGAGCGGCTTGCTGACAGGCTTCAGCAGTATTAAGTTCACGTCCAACAAATTCAGACAATTCTTCGTCATTGGGTTTAATTAACCAAGGGTGCGCATCTAATCCAGCAGCTAAGGCAGCGCGGCTGCTATCAAAGATCACTTTTTTACCCATTTGATGTAGTTTTTCTATCCAGCTTGCGCAAAGTTCAGGTGAAATACCTTTAGGTAAGCTACCTGCTAATACAAAAAACTGATGCGTTTCGGCTAATTTAAATAAACTGCGTTCAAACTCATTAATCGCTTGCTCAGAAACCTCTACACCTGGGAAATTGATATCACTAACTTGCCCATTTTTTTCGACTAATTTAACGTTTATACGCGTTGAACCATCAACACGGATAAACTCATCCTGAGCATTCATTTCCCTGAATAAGGTACAAAATAAAGCTTCATTATCACGCCCTAAAAAACCTGTTACCGTTACCTCTGCGCCTAAATCAGAGAGTACTTTTGCAACGTTAACGCCCTTACCTGCAGCATGCAGGGAACCGGTAGTAGCTAAGCTAACCGAGCCAATATTTAAAGTATCTAAACCGCCCGTCAAATCCAATGCTGGATTTAAGGTGATAGTAACTACTTTATTATTGCTAATAGTATTTTGATGACTCATGGTTTACCCCTCACTCAGGCCAGAAGCAATCGCTTCAGCAATACCCGCTAGTGCTTCTTTTGCATCTGGGCCTTCTGCAATAAATTGTAATGAATCTCCGTGTCTACCCCCTAAACCAATCACTTTCATCAGGCTTTTTGCATCTACAAATTTATTATCACCATCAATGTTGGCAACTTTAACCACTGATTTATATTTTTTAACTGCGGCCACTAACATCGCGCTCGGGCGGGCATGTAATCCATGTGCATTATTAATTTTAAAGGTTCCCACATTGTCACTATCAACAATATTTTGTGGGGTAGAAGTCGTAAATATTGCCAACAACTGTTCAACGCATGAGCTGAATACTTTTGCTTGTTGTTGCTCAAAAACTAATTGGCTGATGATATTTAAAAATGGACCATGAGAACTATTACAAGCTGCAACAGCAATCAGTGCTTTGACAGGAAAACCATTAAATTCACAGGTTTCACTAGTTGTTAAAATAGACATCCCTGAACGTTTAACACCTTTTTCCCCACTCACAAGCCATAAACCATTACCTAAATGTGTTGCATCTTTAGTGACTAACTCAGCAACAAATTGATTCTCAACATTGCCGCTATTTTTTAATAACCCACCCGCGACTGCACTCATTTGAATCATGTCAGAAGCAGGAAAGTTTAGTTGTATTAATGCGGGGCTAAAGTCAGCTTCAAACTGTACGTCACCATTTAATAACTTAATAATGTCGTCTTTTGTTGTCGCTTGTTTTAATTTATCTTCAACATCATCAGCCGATAACACTTTAGTTAATTGCTTTAAAATACCTAAGTGTTCGTCAGATTTAGCGGCAATACCAATGACGACATAAGCGATATTTCCATCCCCCCAATTAACCCCCTCAGGAAAGTGTTGAACTGCAACACCTGTTTTATTAACTAGATCTCGCGTATCTGTTGTGCCATGAGGAATTGCAATGCCATTACCTAAAAACGTTGAGTTTTGTTTTTCTCGGTTAAGCATCCCTTTAACATATTGCTCGGCAACTAAGCCTTTATCTGCAAGTTGTTTAGCAATCGCTTTAATGGCCGTGATTTTATCACTTGCACTTTGTTGTAAGGTTATATCGTTATTAGTTAGTGTCAGCATCGGTCTTAACCTCTCGCTATATTTTATGAGTTAGCAACTATTCGAGCCTTACTGAATCGATTCAGCAAAACATTCAAAAAAAAGTCCAATAAGCTTATACAATGTTAATTGATACGTTATCTTGGTCTCAATTATTACAACTTCAAGGCTTACTGAATCGTTTCAGCTATTATAGTGAATCGATTCAGCTTATAATGCAACCAGCGAATAAAATAGATTACCAATAATTTGATCTTATCGACATAAAAGGATCTTAAGCATGACATTAGAGAAAATTGCCAAATTAGCAGGCGTATCAAAAACCACTGCAAGCTATGTCATTAACGGTAAAGCGAAGAAGCATAGGATCAGTGAAAAAACACAACTCAAAGTGATGGCGGTGGTGAATGAACATAATTATAGCCCTGATCATGCGGCATCAGCACTACGAGCAGGTAGTAGTCGATCCTTTGGTTTGATCATTCCAGATCTTGAAAACAGTAGCTACACAAAATTAGCTAAATTGCTTGAATCTAATTCTCGTAAAGCAGGATACCAAATACTCATTGGTTGCTCTGACGATGACCCAGAAACAGAGAAAAACTTAGTTAAAGCCTTACTTAGCCGCCGTATCGATGCGCTTTTTGTTGCTAGCTCATTAGCTGATGGCAGTGAGTATTATTTAAAAATACAACAGCAAGGTACGCCAATTATTGCACTCGACCGCGCCTTAGATGATGAACATTTTGGTTGTGTGATCAGTGAAGATTTTGATGGGGCTTATGAATTAACCGGCTCCGTGATCACTGAGAAGGTAAAGTCTATTGGCCTGATTGGAGCCTTACCTAAATTAAATATTTCGCGTCAACGTCATGCCGGTTTTGAAGCACAAGCGAAAAGACAAGGCGTGACTTGCACTGCCACTTATGGAGAGCACTTTAATAGCGAATCCGGTAAAGCAGTTTTTCTACAATGGATAAAAGAGGATAAGGTACCCGACGCGATTATTGTCACTTCCTATACTATGTTAGAAGGTATTTTAGATGTTTTAATTGCACAGCCCGAATTAATGAAAACCCTCAAATTGGGCACTTTTGGTGATAATCGTTTATTAGATTTTTTACCTATTAAAATTAATTCATTAGCACAACAATTTGAATTAATCGCAGATAGCGCCTTAGCACTGGGTTTAAATGCTTCCGCTAAACGTTATCAAGCAGGGTTAGAGTTAATACCAAGACAAATTATCATTCGAGCATAAAACCGGTCTGACACAAGGGAATCTTTGAATCTTTGAATCTTTGAATCTTTGAATCTTAAAAACAATAAAGCACCAAACTTTCGAGTGGTGCTTTTTAAGCAAATCTTAATTTATGAATTAAGTGTATTAAATTAAGCTTGTTTCTTGAATCGACGCGATGCTAAACCAACAAGCGCTAGACCAAAAATAATCATTGTTGATGGCGCTGGCACAGCTGTTATTGCAGTTGAAAAATACACAGTATTATCTGAGTCGTTATCTGCTGACCAAATCCACTCTGCACCAGCGTCAATAGTTGTACGATTACCCCATGGATAAACACCATTAACTCCGTAATCACTTGAAGTTACATAGTTAGTCCAACCCGTTGTACTAACATTCCAATCAATTGTATTAGTTAATAACTGTGACAGACCATTACTAAACACATGATCACTAGTATCAAGACTAAAATCCCCTAAAAATCCAGCTACCCATCCGACATCAACACCTGCAACGTGTAGGAAATAATCAGTACCTGCTGTTAAATTAGCGCTAAAAGATTCTGTAGAATACCAATTATTATCTGACATGATTAAAGTGCCTTGTGTACTGTCATCGGTGCTTAAATAAACAGAATACTCGTTATCAACTGTTAGATTAGCAGTTATCACAGTTGCATTGGCTATATTAAATAAGCTCGCAATTGAGAAAATCACGCCTGCCACTATCGTTTTCATTGATTTCAATTTCATAAAATACTCCTTTACTTCCCTTGTTTACGTTTTATAGGGAATAGTTAAACAAAAATATACCTACAAAGGAGCAAGTAACGATCCAACTTTAAAAACCGCTTAAATATCAATCATATAATTACCCACAATTAGTTACCTATAATTAAGTTGTAAAAAAAGCTGACACTTCCATGGAATAAATCATTGTAAATAATACAACTGGTGGAACTAAAATGATTAAAGCAGAATCATAAGCTATTGTTTTGGCAAGAGGATGTGGCCTAAGTTGATTGCACAGCACACAGATAAAGACGCTATCATCTATTCATTTCGGCGCTCAAAAAATCCACTAGTTGTTTATTGTTATGAGTAGTATTGAGGCAAGCTATTTTTTCAACGGCTAAGGCAGTGCCTTGATCGATAAAGACAAAGTCAGAAGCAACGTCTAATGCATCATGAATATGATGAGTCACCATCAATACGGTAACATTTTGTAATTTAGCTAATGACTTAACTGACTTCAACATTGCAACCCGTAACACAGGATCTAAGGCTGAAAAAGGCTCATCGAGCAGTAGGATAGGTTTATCCTGTACAAAGCAACGTGCTAACGCGATACGCTGTTGCTGCCCTCCAGAAAGTTGAGCAGGCAAACGATCTAATAGGTTTTGTACACCAACTTGCTCGCTGACAGCGTGTAGACGTAACTTTTGCTGGGGATTAAGTTTTAAACCAGGATGTAAACCTAAAGCAATATTTTCATAGGCAGAAAGATGGGTAAAGAGATTGTTATCTTGAAATAATATCGAAAGTGGTCGTTGATGAGGTGCTTGTTTTAGGATTGAGAGATCCTTTATTTTGATCTCTCCTTTCACAGGCGCAATAAAACCTGCCAATAAATTTAAAAGCGTACTTTTACCGGCTCCACTTGGCCCTAGAATAGCAACGACACTACCGGCTTCAACCTCTAAATCAAAATGAAAGCTTTGCTGTTTATAATGATAATTAACGTCTGTAAACTTAATCATATTGAGTTCTTCTTTCTTTAAACAGATATTCTACCACCATAAAAACACCCACACTTAACACCAATAGCACCAACGCGACGACAGCTGCAGATTGCATTTGATAGCTGCCTAGTAATTGGAAAAGATATAAAGGTAAAGTACTAAAAGTATGGCTACCAAATAATGCAATGGCACTTAAGTCCCCCACGGACAGCACAAAGCTCAAACACAAGGCTTGTAGAATAGGTCGTCGTAACGCTTTCCATTCAACCCAATAAAAACGATGCCACCAAAATACACCTAAGCTGGCACATAATAATTCATATTTTTGAGCATTATGTAACATGGGTAATGACAAACTCTTTAATACAAAAGGCAAAGCCATTAATGCATTAACCGCAATCACTATATATAGGGCGAGGGAGGAAAAATGCCCAATTTCTCTTAATAGTAAAAATAACCCTGTGCTGATCACTAAACCAGGGGTGACTAATATGATGGTGGCTAACATTTCAATTTTATCAGCATGGCCATTGAATCCAATCAATCGCCACTGCCGACTCGCTAACAAAATAAAAAAAGCACAGCTCACAGCAATAAGAGCAGCAAAAAAAGCAATAAGCAATGAATTCTTAAAAGCTAACCAAAATTTAATATCAGTTAGGACGACAAAAAACTGAGCATTTAAACCAGCAATAACCACCATTAACAACGGTGGGATTACCAGTAGGGAAATAACAATAATCCAACTAAAGTCCCAACATTTAGCAATCCATGAATCTTGATAAAAGGTGTTTTTAGGCCCTTGATAATTGGCTGTTAAAGATGATGATCGTGATAGTTTTTGAATAAAAATAGCTAAAACAGCACATATACAAATCTGCCATAACGCAAGTAAAGCGCCCGTCTGCAAATCAAAATCAAATTTAATTGCTTGGTAGATAGCCAGCTCTATAGTGGTTGATTTAGGCCCGCCACCCAATGCCATTACCGTTGCAAAGCTGGTAAAACAAAGCATAAAGATAAGCCCTGCAGCATGTGGTAATTGAGCAACAATCTGTGGCCATTCAACAAATCGAAATTTATTCCAATGCTTCATTCCTAAATGCGTTGCTAATTGGTGCTGTTTATCTGGAATAGCATTTAATGCCTGTAGAAATAGACGACAAGCAAAGGGTAGATTAAAAAAAACATGGGCTAATAAAATACCATTTAATCCAAAGATTGAGAAAGGTAATACGCTATTAAAATATTCAAAAACACCAGCTAACACGCCACTATTACCATAAATTGCTAACAACCCAAAGACGGCCACCAGCACGGGTAAGACTAAGGTTGTTGCAAATAATTTTAGTAATAAAGCTTTGCCTCTAAACTCCCGCCTAAATAAAGCATGGCTAATGGGGATCGCAAATAAAACACTTAATAAAGTGGATAGTGCAGCTTGATAAAAACTAAATTTGGTGATGTGCCGATAATAAGGATCAGACCAAATAGCCGTTACTTCTAACACAGGAGAATGAGCGAACAACGCATTTACTGCCATTAGCACAAACAAAAAGATGCCAATGGACAGTAAAAGCCCGGGGATTTGAACAGGCTTAATTAATCTGACAAATACCGTTAATGGATTAGGAAGTGGCATTAAGCGATTAATCTGTTAATGAGATCAACCACTCTTTTGTCCATGCTTTGCGTTTTGCTGCTACTTCATCACTTGAGTATGACAATGCCTTAGCCGGTGAGACGAGTTGATTAAACTCTTCTGGCAATGCTACATCGGTAACCGGATACATCCAATTACCAGTTGCGATTTTAGATTGAAAAGCATCACTCAGGATAAAACTCATGAATTCATTCGCTAATTTTTTATGTTTGCTACTCTTAACCACAGCCGCCACTTCAGTTTGTGTGTAATGACCTTCGGTGAAGCTCGCAGCTTGGTACTGATTTTTGCCTTCAGCAATCATATGATAAGCAGGAGAGGTCGTATAAGACAGCACCATATCGGCTTCGCCTTCTAAAAACATGTTATAGGATTCAGACCAACCTTTAGTTACGGTGACCGTTTTTTTAGCAAGTTGTTTCCAAGCTTGATTGACTTCGTCACCATAAACAGACTTCATCCAAAGCATTAGGCCTAGCCCAGGTGTGGAAGTGCGAGGATCTTGATAGATGATTTTTAAGTCATCACGTTGTTCAACTAATTCTTTTAAACTCTTAGGCGGGTTAGTTAACTTTTCACTGTTATAAACAAATGCAAAATAACCATAATCAAAAGGCACAAAGGTTTTATCTTGCCAATCAATGGACATCTTAATCGCACTTAAATCAATATTATGTTCACTCAATAGCCCTGTTTTTTTAGCGCTTGCCATTAAGTTATTATCAAGTCCTAATAGAATATCAGCTTCGCTATTATTACCTTCTAAACGTAAGCGATTTAATACCGACACACCATCATCTAAGGCAATAAATTCAAGGTCACATGCACAAGACTTTTCAAATTCAGCTTCTATTTTTGGTCCTGGTCCCCAGTCTGAAGCAAACGAACTGTATGTATAGACGGTTAATTTTTCCTGCGATGCAGCGAAAACAGGCGTTGCTATTAATGTTGCTAAGGTTATTAAATTACTGAGAGTCTTATTCACTATGTCATCCATTACTAATGATTAATATTAAAGTATTGATGGATTATAACAATTGCTCAATAACTATGATCAACTATTTACAGTATCGACCATTATTCAATACTAATGTCTAAAATAGACTCCTATTCACTACAATAATCGAGTAGCAATAAAAAATAATCATCGTCATCCCCTCTTCTGTTTAGTTAGAGATTGAATAGGGTTTGAATAAAGTTTGAATAGAGTTTGTAAACCCTGACACTACCAATAATTATGTTTCAATCTATGTTTGAGTATTATGGTTAAATAGCTCCCATTCACAGCGAATACGGCCAATAGTACGCATTAGCAGTGCGTAATATTTATCACTGACATCGTGACTACCAAGTACCGTTTGTAACAAGGTAATGGCTTTTTTATATTGAATATTAGCCAAAACCAGATCTCCAGAAGCATTATATGCATTCGCCTTATCTAAAAATTCATCGGTAGCTGCCGTAATAACTTCATTAGCAGCTTCAATATCGGAGCTAATATCACCACATAAGTTTAATTGTATTAATGCGTGTTGATTTGACGAAATGAAATCTATATCAGTATGTTGACCAACACTACTAGGATTTTTTTGCGTTGATGACACTTGCTTTTCTAATGCCATCGACCCAATTTCGTGATGGCTTGCAGCAGTATCAGCCTGAGCTATTACGAATGATTTAACACACGCATATTTTAAAAAAGTACCAACAACTTTGTTCGTTAAATTTTTCCAGTTAAACATAACTTGTCTTCCTTGAGCATTCACAAACTTACAAATGATATTAATTATCATCTAAAAAAGACAATAAAACAACAACATTGATATTAATTATCATTTAGGTTATTGCAATTTTAATACCCTTGCCACAAAAGCATCAAGATTATGGATAATATGTTCCATATTAATTGGATGTTTACTCTCTTTCTCTAATTATCACTAGTGCGCATAATTCACAACATATTACAGCGAATAGGAATGCACAATGATGATACAAATAGTTAAGTTTGATATTAAAACTGAATACATTGAACAATTTAAAATATTACTTGATGATGATAAACAAGGTTCAAAAAATGAAGCTGGTTTACTTGAAATGCGTTTATATCAAGATAAAAAATCTCCTAATCTCTTTTTTGCCTATGAACGTTTTGAAAACCAAGCAGCAGTTGATCACCATTCTGCGCAGGCTTATACCAAACGACTACTTGAAGCACTAGCTGTGATGTGTAATAGCGCACCAGAAGTAATGCCTTTAAACGAAACAACGCCTGCACCGCTTTATGAGAAAAATCCTAAAAGTGCCAATGCACAGGATGAACTTTTTATTATTTTCTTTATTTTCAAAATAAAACCGCAGTATAGAGAGCAATTACTCACACAATTTGAGCATCATATAACGCAAACTCGCAGCCAAGAAGAAGGTAATATCCTTTTTGATTTGTACACCATTGAGGGTCAAGACGATACGCTAGCGGTCTATGAACATTGGCGTAAAGAATCTGATGTGTGGGATATCCACTTCAATCAGCCTTACGCAGTAGAAACCGGCAAGTTAATGCACCAAGCCGTTGTTGGTGACCTTGAGCAATACATGAATTTTGTTACTGAACTTTAATTTTATTAAGGCTTTAACCGACCCCCAACCTTGACAGATAAAATAGGTAAATTTTATCTGTCTTTTTATTTGCTCTTAACTTTATCTAATCTTTATGGAAGCCTTATGAAAACAACTTTTATCAATACACACTTTAACAAAAAAAGTATCTTAGCGGTTTTAGCATTCAGCTTATTCAGCGCTAGTGTTTTTTCTGCCCCTTCTGTTGAAAACACAGTTGAACAATATGGCTTTCCGCTTGCTTTGGTTAATCAAATTTATACGGGCGATATTACGCCTGCCGATATGCTTAAAAAAGGCGAATTGGGTTTAGGCACAGCCGATAACCTTGATGGTGAACTAGTAGCTCTTGATGGTGTGGTTTATAAAATAGAACTTGATGGATCATTAGTCAAAGCACCTGCAGAGTTAACAGCACCTTATATGAGCATGTTTAAATTTAACCCTAACCAACACATAACATTAAAAGATGTAAGTTCCTTAGCAGAGCTCGGTGATAAATTAAGCGCACAAATGACATCTAAAAACAGTTTCTATGCTTACAAAATCACAGGTACTTTCAAGCACTTAAAAATGGCATCAGCAGAAAAAGTTGAAAATGATAAAGTGCCATTAATGGAGTATTTAAAAACACGCGTAATGTACAACAAAGAAAATATTAAGGGGACATTAGTAGGGCTATATACACCTGAATACCTAGGAAATATTAGCATTCCTGGCATGCACTTTCATTTTGTATCAAGCGATAAAAAACTAGGTGGTCATCTTGAAGGTATTAGTTTTGATCAAGTCAGCGTTGAAATCGAAGAAATAAACAAGATCAACTTAACATTGCCGCAAGTGACTAAATTTAGAGAACACAAACTGCAACAAGTAGCGGTTCCAGCAGCCAATAAGCATAAATAAAAGATTCAACAATATTTAGGTTAAATCACTAACTCCTAGATTTGTACAAATAATTTGAATGCCAACTTTCTATCAATGATTGTTGGCATTTTAGCTTTAAAGCCCTAAATTACTGAATAATAGTGAGCAGTTCGCGATGGTTCATTAAACCTAAACTCATTTATCGATAACAATACTGTTATCTAATTTATTAATATTCATTGATAACGTAATAAAATCAGCCCAATGCAATGTCTCGCTTTTATTTATATCTGCATATTCAGTGAACACATTAAAAGCAATCGCCTTTCCTAACCTATCAACAACGATACTTCTAAATTTATTAAGAGAGCCAATTAATAGAGGGTCAAGCAATGGCATAAACTTTAAAAACAGCGCTTGTGATAATCCATAGCGGTTTTTAGGTGTGATGATCATCGAGGGTTGAAACAAACTTAATCGTTCAAAATTAAGCGCTTTTAACGCATCTTCAAGTTCGCCTTTACTGCGTAAATAAAATGAACGTGAGGCTGCGCTAGCCCCCACTGAACTTAATAATTGAAAGTGAGTAATACCTGCAGCTTTGCATGCGATTGCAAAATCTAACACCGCTATTTTGTCAATTTCAACAAACGCTTGTTTGCTCATTTTTGAAGGTTGTCCAACACCAAGAGTACAGATTGCAATCTCATGCCCCTGCAATAATGAACAGTAAGAATCCGGTTTACAAACATCAACTTGATGTTGCTGTATGACTTCACCAACAATATTATTTGCTTGATTTCGCCCCAATAAGGTTAATTGACCTAACTGCGGAATTTTAGAGAGTTGCAGCGCAGCTTGATTACCTACTGCGCCGGTTGCTCCTAGCATAATGACTTTCTTTAAATTCATATTATGTTCTACCTTAGTTGAAAATGAGTCAGCTTAACTTTGTGCTATTTTAAGGCCGATAATGCCAACACAAATAAAAGCAAGGCTGAAAAATTTCAATAAAGAAGCTGATTCACCGAATAATACAATACCTAAAATAGCCGTACCTATAGCACCTATGCCAACCCACACTCCATAAGCGGTGCCGACGGGTAAAGTTCTCACTGCCAGCCCCAATAAAGTGAAGCTTATGATCAACGAGGAGACCGTCCAAAGGGTTGGCCACAACTTTGTAAAGCCTTCTGTGTACTTCAACCCAACTGCCCAGCTAATTTCAAACAAACCTGCTAACACTAATAAAAACCAACTCATACTCATCCCCCATTATTGGGGTCGTCCCCACTATTAGATTGAGAGATGAGGCCGTCCTCACTTCTTTAATTTTTTAGGTTCGATTACTGACCGCTAGTGAGCGCAACTTTAACACCAAATCCCACTAAGACACTACCAACCACTTTTTCAATCTTTTGTTTATGAGTATTAAACTTTTTCACCAACGCAGGATGACTAAAAAATAACGACACCACTGTAAACCATAAAACATGTGCTAAACAGATGATTAATCCATATAACAGTTGCACCCAAACGGGTGTTGTTGGATTAACCACTTGCGTGAACAAACTCAAGAAGAATAGTGTTGTTTTAGGGTTTAATGCATTAGTAATAAAACCCAGTTTGACAGCCCCTAGACGAGATAACTTAGGCTCAACCGTTTGCCCTTCTGCGCTCAATTTACCTTTGGAAGTGAAGGTCTTATAACCAATATAAATAAGATAAGCCGCGCCTAAATATTTGATCAATGAGAATAAAATGATTGATTTTGAAATAATAATCGCCAACCCTGCAATCGAATAAGCAACATGGATCCAAATTGCCAAACCTATGCCTAATGCAGAGTACAAGCCACTCTGCCTTCCATGAAACATACTGTTACGCGTGATCACCACAAAGTCAGCACCTGGACTAATCGCCATAAAAATAGCAATCACACTGACAGAAAGCAGTTCGGGTAGATAGTTTGCGATGTCCATTTATGAGTCCCTGTTGTTGAAAAATTATTTATGCAGACATCAATATCATTTATTTGATGCCGCGTATATTTTTTAAAGTTTGTATTAAAGTGATAAAAGCCATTTATATCCACATCAAAAAATATTCGAGTAGCTTATTTACATTCAGAATATGGATATTTTTGCCAATGATATTCCATTTGCTTTGCCGTTTTCTCTGCCAATGAGAATGTTGTTAGCTCGGAGACTAAGTGCAAACTCATATCTATTCCAGCCGAAATACCTCCCGATGTAATATATTTGCCTTGAGAAACCCAACGTTGATTATCTATTACCTTTAACTTCGGATAATCCGCCTTAAGATCATCAATATCTTGCCAGTGCGTGGTGACTGTCAAACCATCTAACAATCCCGCTTCAGCCAAAATAAATGCACCAGTACATACTGATAGCACCCTTTCTGATTTATCAGCAACATTCGCCACCCAAGCGATCACATTTGTTTTTTTAACTTCCTCTGTATGCACGCCACCAACAACTATCAGAACATCAATATCGGGATGCGCATCAAAGCAAAAGTGTGGTTGTATAGGAAACCCGCCTCGCGCCTGCACAAGCGCCAGTTTTTCGGCAATCAAGAAGATATTCCAATCATGCCCAGCCAAACGCTTAGCGGTACTTAACACCTCAAATGGACCAGAGAAATCAAGTACCTCTGCATTATCGTATATGTATATTCCAATATTCATCGGTTATGTTTCCTTCTTGAATAACGAACTATATTTAATATATATTTTAAATAACATTGTTATGTTTGACTTTGCTCCGTTATTGCATCTACTAAAGGAATTAGATCTTCAAAGTCTTCATACTCTTTATGTATATTTCCATGCGTAGACCTTGTATCTAGTTTGTCACTAATAGCTGTAAATTTTTTATCTACTTCAGAAGAGCTTGTATTATTTATTAAGATCTGCTTTACAGTAGCCCTCCAAAACTGAATTTCTTTTGAGTATTCAGCAATCCTTTTCAACAAAAACAATCTTTGCCGTTTATATAATAAACGATTCTCTTTAAGCTCATTAGTAATTGACAGCAGATCTTTTTTTATAACTAAAGAACTAGTTCTATATTCTTCTTTAATGTCGTTATATTCTTCTTTAATGTCGTTATATTCTTTTTGTATATCATCATTCTTCTTTCTAATTTTTCCCAATTTATGGTTTAGTTGATTACTATTAAATAAAGAAAATATGTAAAAAAACACACCATAAATAATCGCTGTTATAAATGCGTGATCAACAGCAAGATTAAATTTACTTTGGATATTTTTATCACTTTCTAAACTGAAATTTAGATCTTTTAAATTTAAAGCTTCACAACATTGTTCTGAATTATTTTTTAGAGGAATGAGAAGGCGGACATTAGTTGTCGGTTTTATGCTCGACATTGTTATAATTTTTTTTCCTTCTGGTGATATTGAATTTTTTACTAACTCAACTTGTATCGCCGAAGAAACTATTATCGATGAGAGATCTACGTCATATGGAATAGAGAATCTAAGGTTATTAATAGTATGCTCAGAAAAATTTGAAATATCTAAGGGTTGAAAAATAAACTCTTTAGATTCGAATTTATCACCAATCGTTACAACACCATTATCACTAATGAAATATGAAAGACCTGAATTCATTACAAATGACACGATGATAGCCAAAGCTACACTAAGCATCTGAGATATTTGACTACTCATGAAGTTTCCTCAAATTATAATAATAGATTAAGTATGATATTCAAATTTACCAAACGAATAGATCGAACAATCATTTTTACTTTATTTTGATAATACCGTACTAAGCCTAATACTTTAATAAATTGCTTAAATTAACTTGGATTAATATAAAGTTATTCATTGCGATATTTATAATTTTTAGAAAATGACCAAGTAAAATACTACCCTTACTTTTATCAATTTAAACTGTTGAATAAAAAATGATAACTTGGATCTGAAAGTGACTCGGTGTCATTTCCTTTGCCTACTTTCTTTTCTGACAAAAGAAAGTAGTGTCGCCGCAAGGGCGAAATAACAGCTAATAATGGCGACAATGAATAGATGAACGCAGACGAATTATTACCATCAATTATTAAAATAAGTGTTAAATTACTATTAAGCGAAATTGAAATAAAGAAAAGGATACAACATGGCATTTCTGCAAGAAGAAGAGATCAACTGCCCCTATTGTGGTGAAACCATCACCATACTACTTGACCCCTCTGATACCGATCAAGAATATATTGAAGATTGCCAAGTGTGCTGCCAACCTATTAACTTCTTTGTTAGTGATGATGAAAACGGCGAATTAAGTGTTAATGTGAGTAGTGATAATAGCTATTAGATGGCAGCCATTAAGACATGTTTACCGAACCACTACATATAGGTTTATCCACAAAAAAACCGCAATAAATATTATTTATTGCGGTTTTTTAATATGCTAATTTTTTATGGTCACTTTTTATGATAACTTTTTATGATAACTTTTTATGATAACTTTTTATGATAAGAAAGGTTACCTTAAACAACGGTAACTCAATTGTTAATCATTAAGCATTCAAATGTGCTAACAATTTTTCAGCCACCAGCTCTGAACTTGCAGGGTTTTGACCTGAAATAATCAAACCATCTTGTACTGCAAAAGCATTCCAATCATCTACTTTTTGGTAATCTGCACCGCGTTTAATCAGTTCATCTTCCACTAAAAATGGCACAATATCAGTTAATTGAACTGCAGCTTCTTCGCTATTCGTAAAGCCAGAAACCGCTTTACCTTTAACTGCAAATTCACCGGCACTATCTTTAACATCTAATAATACTGCACTTGCATGACATACCGCCCCTACCGGTTTATTAGCCGCTAAAAAATCTTCAATCAATTTGATTGATTTAGTATCTGTCGCTAAATCCCATAATGGCCCATGGCCACCAGGGTAAAATATTGCATCGTAATCAGCTTCATTCACTGATGATAACGCCACTGTATTAGCTAGTTGTTGTTTTGTTTCAGCATCTTCATCAAAACGTTTAGTGGCGCCAGTAACAAAATCCTCCATCTCGCTTGATGGATCAATGGGTGGTTGTCCACCTAATGGCGATGCTAATGTAATATCAAGACCTGCATCTTTAAAAACGTAATAAGGGGCTGCAAACTCTTCAACCCAAAAGCCTGTTTTATTGCCTGTATCGCCTAGTTTGTCATGTGATGTTAGAACCATTAATATTTTCTTACTCATGATAATGCCCTTAATGTTGATTGTGTTTAATAGCTAGTTATTAGCTGATTTGAAAAGTATAAACCTTACACAAAATTGAACAATGCATACTTTATCAACAACATTGTTACAATAATTGATACAATTAAAAAATTATATGAGCATGCACTAGAGATATCTGACTTGCGAATAAGTCATGTTGAGTCATAGCCGAAATAATAAAATTATTTACTATCAATCAATTAGATTAAAACATGTGTAGTAATCAATGTATTACTCTAAGCAACACCCATAAATGAAGAAAAGAGGTCACTGTGGAACTGTCATTTGAACAATTAAAAAGTATGGTGGTGTTTGCCCAAGTTATTGAGCAAGGTAGTTTAAGTGCAGCTGCAAAACATGTTGGATTGTCACGCGCCGTTGTTAGCTACCATATTAAAAAACTAGAAAGCCAATTAGGTATTAAACTGCTCAATCGCTCGACTCGAAGCATTGCATTGACTGAAGCTGGCAGCGAATATTATCAACGGTGTAAAGTGATTGTCGAACAAGCCTTAGCTGCAAATCAGCAAATAGAAAACTTAAAAAACAACCCAACGGGGTTAATTAAAATAACCTGCCCAATGAATGTTGGGTTACACGCCATCGTGCCTGCGTTGAATGCTTTTGCGAAGCTTTATCCTAATATTCAACTAGATGTAAACCTCAGTGATGAAGTGGTAAATATTATAAAAGAAGGTTTTGATATTGCTATTCGTGGTGCGGAATTAGCTGACTCTGGTTTACAGGCAACTAAGCTATCAACTTTGAATACCTGCTTGTGCGCTGCGCCTGAATATTTACAAAAACATGGACGCCCTACAACTCCTGCTCAATTAACGGCACATCAATGGATCCTTTATAAACTTGCACCTACTACGTTAGAACTTAAAAAAGGAAGTCGTTCCTATAGCGTTAAATTAAAAGGAAATATCAGCACCAATAATGCCGCAGCACGTACTGCTTTTGTTGAGGGAGGTCATGGTTTAGGACGTATTCCAAGTTATGATGCACTGCCTAAAATAAAGTCTGGACGCTTAGTGCAGTTACTCTCTGACTATCAATTTAATGATATTGAGGTGTATGCCGTCTTCCCTCCAGGTGCTGCAGAATCTAAAAAATTGCGGTTATTAATCGATTACCTAAAAAATTACTTTAAAAAAGGTCAACAGGGCCTGAGTTAAGCATTAATTCGAGTATAATTTAAACGTTTTTGTTTTAGGTAGGTTGATCTTTTGATATTATTTTGTAAACAAAAGTTAAGTTAAAAGAACAACAGATCCCAGCTAGTTAACAAAAATTTAACATCTTTTAAGCCGATCTTCGTTGAATTCCTATACAATTAATTATCGGTATGTATTAAGACATACTTTTATTCACTAAGAAGATTTTATTATGCCACTCAAACGTCCTTTATATATCCCCTTTGCAGGGCCTGCACTGCTAGAAACGCCACTATTAAATAAAGGCAGCGCTTTTTCATCAGATGAACGCGATAATTTTAATTTAACGGGTTTGTTACCACACACTATTGAAACCATTGAAGAGCAGTCATTACGTGCATATCAGCAACTGTCTTCATTTAAAAGCGATCTTGATAAACATATCTACCTACGTAACATCCAAGATACTAATGAAACCTTATTTCATCACCTCATTGAGCAACATATCGAAGAAGTAATGCCGTTGATTTATACACCTACGGTTGGTCAAGCTTGTGAGAAATTTTCTAAAATATACCGCCGTAAACGTGGTCTATTCATCTCTTACCCAGAACGTCATAAAATTGATGATATGTTACAGAATGCTACTAAACAAAACGTAAAAGTGATTGTAGTGACCGATGGTGAACGCATTTTAGGTTTAGGCGATCAAGGTATCGGTGGTATGGGGATCCCAATTGGTAAACTGGCCTTATACACAGCCTGTGGCGGTATTAGCCCAGCGCATTGCTTACCTATTTTATTAGATGTAGGTACTAATAATAGCCAACTAATTAATGACCCAATGTACATGGGCTGGCGCAACCCTCGCATCACAGGCGAAGAGTATAATGAATTTGTAGATTTATTTATTCAAGCGGTGAAACGTCGTTGGCCAGAGGTGTTATTACAATTTGAAGATTTTGCACAAACCAATGCGACACCATTGTTAAACAAATATCGCGATCAACTATGTTGTTTCAATGATGATATTCAAGGTACTGCTGCCGTATCCGTAGGTACGCTGATAGCGGCTTGTTTAAATAAAGGGCAAAAGCTTAGCCAACAAAATATTGCCTTTTTAGGCGCTGGCTCTGCAGGTTGTGGTATAGCTGAGCATATTATTAGACAAATGCAACGTGAAGGTTTGACTGAAGAACAAGCTCGCAAGCGTGTATTTATGGTTGACCGTTATGGTTTATTAACGGATAACATGACTGACTTACAAAGTTTCCAAACGTCTTTAGTACAAAAGGCAACTGATATCGAAAACTGGGATCACAGCCAACCATTAGGGTTAGAGCAAGTGGTTAAACAAGCTAAGATAACCGTGTTATTTGGTGTTAGTGGTCAAACAGGTTTATTTACGCAAAGCATTATTGAAAGCTTATGTGCAAATACTGAAAATCCGATTGTATTACCGCTGTCAAACCCAACTTCTCGCGTTGAAGGAACACCGCAAGATATTACTAATTGGAGTAATGGCAAAGCGATTATTGCAACGGGCAGCCCATTCCCTAACACTCTATTTAAAGATCAATCTTTTGAAGTATCGCAATGTAATAACAGCTATATTTTCCCAGGTATTGGTTTAGGTGTATTAGCCTCACGCGCAAGAGGGATCAGTGACAATATGTTAATGGCGGCTAGCCAAGCCTTAGCTGATGCATCAATGGATTATGATAAAGCACCGGGTGCACTATTACCGCCATTGGCAGTGATTAGAGAGATCAGTGAGAAAATAGCTTACGCCGTTGCAAAACAAGCCATAGCAGATGATTTAGCATTGCCTGTAACAGAAGAGAACATGCAACGTCGCTTGCAAGACAACTTCTGGTTACCTAAATACCGTAGCTACCGTCGTACTTCTTTCTAGGAACAGTAATTCGTTTCAGGAAAGAACAGTTAAACGACAACCTCGCTAACTGTTAACTAGCTAACTGTAAATAAAAAAAGAACAACAAAAAAGCCGCACTTGAAATTTCTAAAGTCAATGAGCGGCTTTTTTGTATGCCCGTTACCATTCAAGATGCGAAGTTCAGTATATCGATGGGTAACAAGTATACTTATTAATTAATTCCCATCGCATAACGCATAACTCTATTTTTAATCTGCCCCGATTGTTGCGCTACACCTAAAAAGCTTTTTCTTATGATACGAATCAATGGGTCATCTGATTTACTGACTTTATAAAACACATCCATGCCTGTTTGCATTAATAGATTGGCAGGTCGTCGCTGACATTGGTAGCGTTTTAGTAATTCAGGTATCGGCAAATCACTGCATTGAGTGAGTAATTCAACAAGGCATTGCACATCCTTAAATCCTAAGTTAACTCCTTGTCCAGCCAATGGATTAATACTATGTGCAGCATCACCAACTAAAACGACACTACCTTGATAATAATGTTTAGCATGGCGTCGAACCAATGGAAACCCACCTTTGTTATGCACTTCAAAATCAAAATCAAGTTTAGGAAATTCAGTTAGAATGGCTTGCTTGAGTTGCTGGTTAGTTAAGCTTTGCAGTTGCTTTATTTTCTGTGGGCTGTGATACCACACTAAACTCGCATTATTACCCGCTAGTGGTAAAAAAGCACAGGGCCCTGTTTCTCTGAATTCTTGCCACGTGACACTTTGCTGTGGGCAGTCCGTGGTGATATTAATTAATAAACAATGTTGACGATAATCCCAACTTGTAACTGGCATTTGTAAGTGTTTACGTACTGCTGAGTTACCACCATCACAGGCAAGCAATAACTCAGCTTTGATGATCTGCTGATCCGCAAGAGTCACTGTCACACGTTGATGGTTTTTGCCATTATCTTGCTCAAGACCTTGAGTAATATCGACTACTTGAGTATTTTCATAGAAGTGAACGTTTGCTAACTGTTTAAGGCGTTGCCACAATACCGCTTGGATCCAACGATTCTCTGCGATATAACCTAATTGTTCTGCGCCTATATCATCACTTGAAAAAACTAACTTTTGACTGACCTTTTCCCACGTCTGTAAACCTTGATAAGCACATAAGCGCTCTAATGGAATATCGTCCCAGACTCCCGCTTGCTCAAGTAAGTGCTTACTTTGCGCGCTAAACGCTGAAACACGGAGGTCAAAGGGGGCATCTTGCGCTGGCATTTGTACCGAAGACTTTTCAATCAGGTGTAATGTATCACCATGCTGAGCGAGTAATAATGCAGATAACGCACCGACCATTCCACCGCCAACAATAATTATTTCTCTATTTGCCATTACACCCTCAATTTTTGAATTGACCTTGAATTTTTGCATTGGTATTGAATATCCATTGTACGTAAAAGAAAGCGACTTGGGAAAATTAACCTGATTTTTTAATTGCTTAAAATCAAGATACAAGCGGTTACCAAGATAAAAATAAAAGTGAATGAAAAGCATGCAAACAAAAAGTAGCATGATTGCTTTGATATGCGTAAAATGCGACCTCGTTTTAAGAAACACACTAATTAGTCAGCATAGTAGGCAGTGAATATGAGCATGAAATTACACGTTAAAACCTGGGGTTGTCAGATGAATGAATACGATTCATCTAAGATGGCGGACCTTTTAAGTGCAAGCAACGGATATGTTTCTGTTGATGAAGCAGAAGATGCTGACGTGATCTTACTCAATACCTGTTCTATTCGTGAGAAAGCGCAGGAAAAAGTATTCCACCAATTAGGTCGTTGGAGAAAACTAAAAGAAAAAAATCCTAATATCATTATTGGTGTTGGTGGCTGTGTTGCTTCACAGGAAGGTAAAGCTATACGTCGTCGTGCGCCTTATGTAGATATTGTTTTTGGACCACAAACGTTACACCGTTTACCAAAAATGATTCAAGATGTGAAAGAAAACAAAGGTAACGTGGTTGACGTTAGTTTCCCTGAAATTGAAAAATTTGATTCAATGCCAGAGCCTAAAGCAGACGGTGCAACGGCCTTTGTTTCGATCATGGAAGGTTGTTCTAAATATTGTACTTTCTGTGTTGTACCTTATACACGTGGTGAAGAAGTTAGCCGTCCGTTAGATGACATTTTATTAGAAGTTGCGCAGCTTGCAGAACAAGGTGTGCGTGAGATTAATTTATTGGGTCAAAATGTAAATTCATACATTGGTGCAATGCATGATGGTGAAGAATGTAGCTTTTCTGAATTATTACGTTACGTAGCCTCAATTGATGGTATTGATCGTTTACGTTATACCACCAGTAACCCAATTGATTTTACTGATGAAATCATTGACGTTTACCGTGATACACCTGAATTAGTTGATTTCTTGCATTTGCCTGTTCAAGCAGGGGCGGATCGTATTTTGAACTTAATGAAACGTGGCCACACGATAGCGCAATACAAAGAAAAAATTGCCGCATTAAAAGAAGTTCGCCCTAACCTGACCATCAGCTCAGATTTTATCGTTGGTTTTCCAAATGAAACGGATGAAGATTTTCAGCAAACAATGGATCTGATTAACTTTATTGGTTTTGATACTAGCTACAGCTTTATTTATAGCCAACGTCCAGGCACTCCAGCAGCAGATATGCCTGATGATGTGACCTTAGAAACAAAGAAAAAACGCTTAGCTATCTTACAAGATCGTATTCATCAGCATTCGCAATTGATTGGTCGCCGTATGGTCGGCTCAGTACAACGAATTTTAGTTGAAGGCCCTTCTCGTAAAAACATCATGGAATTATGTGGGCGTACTGAAAACAACCGTATCGTAAATTTCGAAGGTGATCATCGTTCAATCGGTGGTTTTGTTGATGTTGAAATTACAGAAGTACATACCAACTCAATTCGTGGTAAGTTTATCCGTGGAGAATCAGAAATGAATCTACGTGAATCAATTCGACCAAGTGATATTGTGAATAAAAAAGCAAATAAGCTTGGTGTTGAAACTTTTATCCCAGCTTAATTTTTATTTTTATAATTTTTAGCTCAGCAAAAGAAGGCGTTACAATTTGACCACAAAATTAACGACAGTACATCTTGAATTAGTCCCAGCAGACAAAGACCGTTTAGCGGTTTTATGCGGTTCATTTGACGATAATATTAAACAAATTGAACGCCGTTTGGGTGTTGAAATCATTTATAAAGATGCGCAGTTTCAAGTAGTAGGCGAACACCGTTATGCCCAAGCTTGCAGTGATTTATTAAATGACTTGTACATTGAAACACAGCCTATTAAAGGCAAAGCACCGCGCTTATCCGATGAAGATGTACATTTAGCTTTACAGAATTTATTCAGTGAACATCGTTTGTTAGAAGTAAAACCAGCCTCTGAAGATCCTGGTTTTAAAAGTTTAACCATTAAAACTAAACGTGGTGTGATTAAACCGCGCGGTGAAAACCAAACTAAATACGTCAGTAATATTTTACGTAATGATATTACCTTTGGTGTTGGCCCTGCCGGCACGGGTAAAACTTACTTAGCTGTGGCTTGTGCAGTTGAAGCCTTAGAACGCCAAGAAGTGCGTCGTATTCTATTAACACGCCCAGCGGTTGAAGCAGGCGAAAAGCTAGGTTTTCTACCAGGTGATTTATCACAAAAAGTAGATCCGTACTTACGCCCTTTATACGACGCATTATTTGAAATGTTAGGTTTCGAAAAAGTTGAAAAGCTAATTGAAAAAAATATCATTGAAATTGCACCGTTGGCTTACATGCGCGGACGTACTCTAAATGATGCTTTTGTTATTTTGGATGAAAGCCAAAATACGACAACAGAACAAATGAAAATGTTTCTGACCCGTATTGGTTTTAACTCTACAGCGGTTATTACCGGTGATATCACGCAAATTGATTTACCACGTCATCAAAAGTCTGGTTTACGCCATGCCATTGAAGTATTAGGCGAAGTCGATGAAGGTATCAGTTTTAACTTTTTCTTAGCCGATGACGTAGTACGCCATCCGGTTGTTGCGCGTATTGTGAAAGCTTACGATGCCTTTGATAGAAAAAAAGAAATTGCAGAAAGTGAAGCGAGTAACGCGTAATGGAACTTTATGTGGATTTACAGCTGGCGACTGAAGACCAACAAGCACTGCCAGACTTAGCCCAATTAGAAAAGTGGATAAGTACAACCCTCCTTGCAGCTAGCGATGAAATGCGCGATGATGCGGAACTAACGGTGCGTATTGTAGATAGTGAAGAAAGTCAGCAGTTGAATCACCAATATAGAGACAAAGATAAACCAACTAATGTTTTATCTTTTCCTTTCCAAAATCCGCCTGGGATCACTTTACCCTTATTAGGGGATCTAGTAATCTGTAAACAGGTGGTTGAAAAAGAAGCAATGGAACAACAGAAAGCGTTGACCTCACATTGGGCACACATGCTAGTACATGGTACGCTGCATTTATTAGGTTACGACCATATTGATGATGATGAAGCAGAAGAGATGGAAAGCATTGAAACTAAACTACTGATTGAGTTAGGTTTCAGTGACCCTTATTTAAGCGAAAAAGAGTAAATAAAATTAATGTCGGAAGATTATCATTCTAGCAACGAGCAGCCTAAAGAAGGCCTGCTCGATAAAATCGGCAACCTTTTCCAAGGCGAGCCAAAGAGTCAAGAAGAGTTATTAGATGTGATTGATAGCGCTAAACAGCGCCAAGTTATCGATCAAAAAACCAAAGAAATGATAAAAGGTGTGATCGACGTATCTAAGATGCGCGTTCGAGACATCATGATCCCACGTTCACAAATGGTAACCCTAGGTTTACATCAGCCTGTTGAAGAGTTGTTGCCAGAAATTATCAGATCTGCACACTCCCGCTTTCCTGTTATCACAGAAGATAAAGACCATGTCGTCGGTTTGCTATTGGCAAAAGACTTGATTCAATATGGTTTCAGCTCGGATCCAGATGATTTTAAAATAGAAGATATTCTCAGAGAAGCCGTAGTGGTGCCTGAGAGTAAGCGCTTAGATACCCTATTAAAAGAGTTCCGCAGTCAACGTTACCATATGGCTATCGTCGTCGATGAGTACGGTGGTGTATCTGGCTTGGTCACTATTGAAGATATTTTAGAAGTGATTGTGGGTGAGATTGAAGATGAATTTGATTACGAAGAAGAAGATGAAATTCGTCAAATAGGTAAACGTACTTATACTGTAAGTGCACTCACCACTCTGGCTGATTTTAATGCTTTTTTTGAAACTGATTATAATATTGAAATTCAAGATACGATTGGCGGTTTAATTTTGCATGAGCTAGGTCACTTACCTAGCCGTGGTGAAAAAATAACTATTGCAGAGCATAAGTTTAAAGTCACTAATGCAGATAATCGTCGCTTAGTACAGTTACAAGTACGTGTTCCAAAAGAACTTAAAAAAGAGCTCAAAAGAGATTGAAAAAAAGCTTAAGCAAATTACAGGGCAAGATCATCTCTTCTCTGGCCGCGCAATTAATAATTGCAGTATTGTTAGGCGCGATACAAGTATTTGCTTTTGCACCTTTTCAACAATGGTGGGTTTTATACCCATCCTTTGTTGGCTTGTTTTTATTGCTGCAACAAACGCAATTAGTAAACAAAAAATTATTCTTAGTCTGCTTTAGTTTTAACTTATCAATGTTCATTGCCACTATGCATTGGATCTATGTCAGCATGGATCTTTTTGGCGGAATGCCGAGTATTGTTAGCGGCTTATTGATTGTTGTGTTGTGTGCTTATCTCGCCTTATTTCCAACCCTCGCGTTATGGTTAAGTTATAAAATTAAATTACCAGAAAATAGTTCAGCTATTAGGTTGCTACTCATTTTACCTAGTTTGTGGTTGCTCACGGATTGGTTACGGGGTTGGGTATTAACGGGTATGCCTTGGGCCTACCTTGGTTACAGCCATGCAGATACCCCATTAGCAGGGTTTGCTCCTATATTTGGTGTGCAAGGCATCACTTTAGCGGTAATGCTTATTTGTTGTGCGCTGACGTTAATATTAATCAAACAATTTCAGCGCTTATCTTGCTTGTTAATTATTTTTTTAGTGTCGAGTGGTTATGCTTTAAAACAACTGACCTTTACCGAATTACAACCAGCGGTCAACGTTGCATTAGTGCAAGGTAACATCGATCAGAATGAAAAATGGAAAGCAGACCAGCTGTACCCTTCTTTGTTCAAATATTTAGACTTGTCCAAGGCAAGTTCGAAGCTCATTTCTCCTGCAACAAATAAAAACAGCCCTGATACTATTCCGCAAAAGAGTAACCAAGCGCAGACTAATGATAATGAGTTAATCATTTGGCCTGAATCCGCTATTGCAGGCTTGGAAATAGACATGCAGCGTTTTTTACAACCTTTATCAAAAGAGTTGGCACTACAAGGAAAAACTCTATTAACCGGAATTATTAATTATAATATTAGAGAGAATGAGTATTTTAATACCATTATCATGCTTGGCAAACTCCCTGAAGGACAAGGTTATTCACCAATAAGTCCAAATAGATATAATAAACATCACCTTTTACCGATTGGTGAGTTTGTGCCCTTTGAAGATATTTTACGCCCGTTAGCGCCTTATTTTAATTTACCCATGTCGAGTTTTAATCGAGGCCCAGAAGTGCAAAAAAACCTAAGCTTTGAGCAAACAACCTTAGCCCCTTCACTATGTTATGAAATTGCCTTTCCCGAACTATTGCGAAAAAATGTTGGTATAGAAACGGGCATGATTATTACCCTGAGCAATGATGCTTGGTTTGGACACTCAATTGGCCCTGCACAACATTTAGAGATAGCCAGAATGCGTGCTATTGAGTTAGGACGTCCGTTATTACGTAGTACCAATAACGGGATCACCGCTATCTATGACAGTAAGGGTAATGAATTAGGGCGATTACCATCAAATACAGCCGCAGTATTAAGACGTTCAATACAGCCAGCCTATGGACAAACCCCCTATCAAAAAATGGGCCAAATCCCTTTATTTATTTTTTGTTTTTTTGCTTTATTATCAGCTTTTATTTTAAACAAAAGACAAACCGCTTAATCGTCAGTACCTTCACAAAAACTATTTCCTAAACTGCTCTCTCAGAGGTTGATTAAGGCGTGTTATGAAAAATAAAATCCTTACGTTTCGCGATAAAAGCTTTCAAAAAAAATTGTGGACCTTGGCACTACCTATCACTCTACAATCACTACTTTATTCATTTCTCGGGTTAGTAGATATTCTGATGGTGAGTCAACTTGGCGAATCTGAAATTGCTGCCGTCGGCTTAGGTAATAAAGTATTTTTCTTTAACTTATTAATGATGGTCGGTGTCAGCCATGCAGGCGGTGTGCTCGCCGCTCAATATTTTGGTGCCAAAGAGCTTTCAGGCTTACGTCGTAGTTTAATCACCTCTTTATTAATTAGTTTTGTTGTCACCCTACCTTTTGTTGCATTTTATGTGCTCTCACCAAGCACTGTCACAAGTTTAGCCAGTGATGACCCTGTATTGCTTGTTTTTGCTAACCAATATTTAAAAATCACAGCCTACAGCTTTTTATTTATCGCAGTCGTCTTACCATTAGAAACCGCACTACGTTCTGCTGGCGATACTAAAACGGCCATGAATATTAGTTTTTTAGTGCTGCCACTGAACGCTTTTTTTAACTATATCTTAATATTTGGGCATGCTGGTTTCCCCGCTATGGGAGTAGAAGGCAGTGCTTGGGGAACTTTTTTAGCTCGCGCTATTCAAATGCTATTATTGATATTATTTATTGCTAAAAAAAGGCCTTTTATCTTAGCCAGTTTAGTAGAGATAAAGACTGCTTTATCGCTGTTAGACATCAAACGTTATTTGAAACTTGCAATTCCAATGATATTGCATGATAGCGGATGGGCTTTAGGTGTTTTTGTTTACACGCTGATCTTTGCCATGATTGGTGTGCAAGAACTAGCAGTAATGAGCATGGTATCGACGATAGAACAAACGATATTCGCCTTATTTATCGGCGTAGCAATTGCGAGTGGTACCATGATTGGTCATGAGCTAGGAGCAAAAGCATTCGATAGAGCTTGGCAACAGGCTTGGACATTTATTTTATTTGTGCCGGTTTTAGCATTTATATTTATACCGCTGATCATTTATTTTAGAGAGCCGGTATTATCGCTATTTCCTTCACTTTCTGCGTCCGCTAATGCGAGCGCATCACAAGTGTTACTGGTACTTGCTTGTGCCCTGTTTATTCGTGTTGTGAACTTTATCGGTATTATTGGCGTATTACGCAGCGGTGGAGATATCAATTACAGTACGTTTATGGATATTTTTTGCATGTGGTGTGTTGGTATTCCACTGACTTACGTTGCAGTTACTTATTATAATTTCAGTTTAGTAGAAGCTTATATTGTTACGCTTTCCGAAGAGTTAATAAAAGTAATATTAGTCATTCATCGTGTGCACAAAAAACACTGGCTTAGGAATGTATTACCTACTTAAACCTGAACGATAAAGGGCGTCACAAACAATTTATCACTGCTATTTATAACGCAAACTGATACCATATTTTTTTGATTTTTAACTAACGCTAAGGAAATCGCATGTTTTTAAAAAAAACGGCCATTATAACACTTACTTCACTATTTTTGACCGTTGGATGTATCTCTATTTCTACTACTGAAACTGAACAAAAAATTCAGCAAACACTCACCGAACAAGCGACAAAAATTACAGAGTTAGAAACTGAATTAATGACTTCTAAAGCAGATATTGAGCAAAAACAAAACTCATTAGAAGCTGTACAAACTGACTTAGAAAAAACCCAAAAAGAAGCGCAAACACTTAACCAACAATTAGCTCAGCAAATAGCAAAACAAAAAGCTGCTGCAGCAAAAACACCCAAAAGAAGCAATGTTGTAGTTAGCAAAGTGAGCAAACGCGATATTTATCTAGATAAAACGGTATTGGGTCAAACTGAATGGCTATATATCAATAAAGCGAAGAAAAGTTTTAGAGCACGTGTTGATACTGGTGCCGCTACCTCGTCAATTAACGCGGTGAATATTCAACATTTTGAACGTGATGGTAAAAATTGGGTTCGATTTAACATCGCACACGATAAAGATGCAGAAGCCAACATCATTGAAGCAAGAATAGATCGTTACGTGAAAATATTACAGTCTAGTGAACCTGGTGAAAGAGATCGACGTCCAGTGATCAAGCTTAATGTTCGTATGGGTGGTATTACTCAACAATCTGAATTTACCTTAACCGACCGTCAACATATGGACTATGCAGTACTCATTGGGCGTAGCTTTATACAAGACGTGATGATTGTTGATGTTAGCCAAGATTATATTCATCCTAAGTATCAAGCTGAAGATAATAAATAGGAAACCCCCATGAATGCTCGTATTTTCTTTTTCACCTTAGTAGCAGGACTTTTTTTACTGGGTGTGTTTCAAACAGTACAACGCCATTTGGCTTTTGATATTCCTTGGATGCCAGGTGAAACACGGTCGGTCTGGAATATTGATGCCAAGATTGAATTTGAAGCGACTGGAAAACCTGTACTCGCCTCATTGAGTACGCCAAATAGCCAAGCGGGCTATACGCAAATCAGTCAAAATGCAGCTTCTCCGGGTTACGGTTTATCTTTTTTATATGAAGATAATAAACCACAAGCACAATGGACAATCCGCCAAGCGACAGGTCCTCAGACACTTTATTATAATATTCAGCTGTTAGTTGATAGTGATAGTGTGGATCAACCCATCACTAAGATGCCTGAGTTATTTGATACTGAATATGGTGCTGCTGGCTTAGCCGCTGGCACTGATATTATTAAAGATGCCTTTAAAACTAGTGCAGATGCTTTTAGTTTCACCCGCGAAATTTTAAAGCAATTAAACACTGAACAGCCTAATCAAAGCATAAGATTAGTCCTTGCGTCTAAAAGCTCTAAAACAAACATTCTGATTGGATTACTTAACGAAGCTAAAATTCCTACTAAAAAAGTGGGAGCATTAGCTTTAGAAGATGGTCGTCGTCGTCAGCATTTGCAACCTTTGGTTGAAGTTTTCCAAGAAAAAAATGGAAAAATTGAATCTCGCTTATTTGATGCTTCAAGCCTTCAAGAGGTGGATCGCAAAGATCTATTACTGTGGGATCAAAGTGGTAAAGCATTATTAGAATTAACTGGAGGAGTGAACTCTAAAGTCAGCTTCTCAATGATTCAGCAAGACCAACCAGCGTTAGCGGCTATTTTGCAAAAGAATGACAACGAACATTTATTCAATTTCTCGATCCATAGTTTACCTATTGAAGATCAGTCTTTGTTTAAAGGCATCTTAATGATTCCATTGGGTGTGCTGATCGTAGTTATGATGCGTGTTTTGATTGGTTTAAAAACATCTGGTACTTTCATGCCGGTATTGATCGCAATGGCCTTTATTCAAACTAGCTTAATCACTGGTATTGTCGGCTTTGTGATGTTGGTGGCAGTAGGTTTATTCATTCGCTCCTATCTTTCTCACCTAAATTTATTACTCGTTTCACGGATATCGACAGTGATAATAATGGTTATCTTACTAATCGCCCTATTTGGTGTTTTGTCTTATAAACTTGGCTTAACCGAAGGCCTCAAAATCACCTTCTTCCCAATGATCATCTTATCTTGGACCATCGAGCGCATGTCAGTGTTATGGGAAGAGGAAGGTGCTAAAGAAGTATTCAAGCAAGGTGGCGGTAGTTTGATCGTGGCTGTATTTGCTTACTTTGTAATGAGTAATGATGTCACTAGACACCTAATGTTTAACTTTATCGGACTGCAATTTGTGGTCATGGCGCTAGTATTATTACTGGGTAGTTACACTGGTTACCGCTTATTAGAATTACGCCGCTTCAAGCCATTAGTGGACAAGGAGTAGCGCATGTTTTTCAGTAGCCCTTTTAAGTTAAAGAAAAAAGGCATAATGGGTATGAATGAACGTAATAGCCGCTATATCGGCCGTTACAACCCTAGACGTTTATATCCTTTAGTGGATAATAAATTAAAAACTAAAATTATTGCGCGCGATGCAAATGTCACTACCCCTGCTCTTTTAGGTGTGATCACCATGCAAGCGGAAGTAGAAACTGTAGAACAATTCATTACTAATACTCCAGGCTTTGTAATAAAACCCGCTAAAGGCAGTGGTGGTAAGGGTATTCTTGTTATTACTAAAGTTGAAAATGGTCGCTATTATAAATCCAATGGTAATGAAGAAAGCCTTTCAGAGATCAAACGTCATGTAACGGATATCTTAGCGGGCTTATTCAGCTTAGGTGGTAGCGCAGATGTTGCGGTGATCGAAGGTTTAATTCAATTTGATAGTGCATTTGATGGTTTTAGCTTTGAAGGTGTTCCTGATGTACGTGTTATCGTATTTAAAGGTTTTCCTGTGATGGCAATGATGCGCCTTTCAACGGCCGCTTCCGATGGCAAAGCAAATTTACATCAAGGTGCTGTCGGTGTTGGCATTGATATCGCAACAGGAAAAGCCATTAATGCGGTTCAGTTCGACTTACCTGTTGAACGCCACCCTGACACAGATAAAGAGTTAAAATTGCTTGTAGTGCCTAACTGGGAACGTTTGATTTACTTAGCAGCTAGTTGCTACGAGATGACAGGGATGGGCTACCTAGGAACGGATATGGTATTAGATCGCGATTTAGGACCAATGCTATTAGAACTCAATGCTCGCCCTGGATTGGCTATTCAAATTGCTAATGGCACCGGCATCTTGCCTCGCCTTAAATTAGTGGAAAGTTTAAAGGATGCAGACAAAATGACCGTGGAAGAGCGCGTTGCTTTTTCTAAACAACATTTTGCAGAAACGCCCTTAATAGAAACAGAGTGAACATAATTAAATATTAAGTAGCATTCTTTTTAAAGGCTGACTCAGCACATACGAAAAAACCGATAACATATCCTGTTATCGGCTTTTTACTTTCATAAGCTAATCTTTGATTATTTATTTTTTAATGCATAAATCCGCATGCTCAGATTCGTCAGCAACTTCCTAAGCCATTGATTTACTGACTTTAAAAGTTATAAAAAAACCGAGTAAGCTCGGTTTTTCAAGGTATAACTAAAAGTTTTATATACTGTAGTTAAGTACTTAACTACTTAACTACTTAACTACTTAACTACTTAACTACTTAACTACTTAACTACTTAACCACTAGTATTTAGCTACTTAACAACAGTAAGAAACGATTTTTTGTTAGTACCTTTTGTATTAGTGCCTTTTGCATCTTGCTGTACTTGTTTCTTATCTTCAACGGCTTGCATAGGCGCATCATATTCATCATACGCTGGCTCATCGGGAAAAATAGTACCTGCGCCATTCTCACGCGCATAAATACCTTCAATAGCATACATAGGCACATAAACTTGTGTAGGTATGCCTGAGAATCGAGCATTAAAGGATAACGCATTATCATCTAATGAAAAATCAAGCACAGAGCGTGGCGCAATATTTAATACAATTTTGCCATTTTCTACAAATTGTAATGGTACATCAACATGTGGTTTGGTCGCATCGACAATTACATGAGGCGTGCATTCACTATCAACTATCCAGTCATAGAAAGCGCGCATTAAATAAGGACGTTGTACTAACATTTCCGACATATAAAATACCTACAAAATTAAGAATTAAGCACCGATACGGATTTCACGTTCAGTTTCAGTCATTGAAGCTTGGAAAGATTCACGTTCAAATACTTTAACCATATAACTCTTCAAGCCAGTTACATTGTCGTAACCTAAGTCAATTTTCAACTCAGGTAGACGCCATAGTAAAGGAGCCATATAACAATCAACAATCGTAAACTCTTCAGACATGAAATAAGCGAAATGTTCAAATACAGGTGCAACTTCAAGAATTTTAGCACGTAATTTTACACGAGCAGGCTCAGCTTTAGTTTCATTACCTGACATTATTAGTGCTACTAAAGGATACCATTCACTTTCAATACGTTGCATCAGTAAACGGCTTTTAGCACGTTCAACTGGGTATACAGGCATTAATGGTGGATGCGGGAAACGCTCATCTAAATATTCCATGATGATGCGTGAGTTATATAAAACCAATTCACGGTCAACTAATGTTGGAACATCACTATTTGGCGTTAACTCAGCTAACTCCTCAGATGGGTTCTCTTCGTCTACTGATGTGATGTCAACATTGACACCCTTTTCAGCTAATACGATGCGAGTTTGATGACTATATAAGTCAGATGGTCCTGAGAACAACGTCATTACTGAACGTTTATTTACAGCTACGGCCATGGAATACCCCTAGTAGTTAAAAAATTAAGTGTTTAAAAAACACAAACGGCAATGACGTCATAGTGACACCATTGCCGATAAGATAATAGAGAAAGTGTTGTGACGACTAGTGAATATCGCGCCAGTACTCTTTCTTCAATAAGTAACTCAGTACAAATAAGATAATTAAGAAACCAATTACCCAGAAACCTAAGCTTTGACGCTCTAGTTTATTCGGCTCACCTGAATAGACTAGGAAGTTTACCAGATCTAACACCGCTCGGTCATACTCATCGGATGACATCTCACCTGTACCGCTACTTTCAAGCCCGACAACGGTATGGTGTTCGACACCTTGCTCATCAACGTGAGTTTCAATAATAGCCGTTGGAATACCTTGCAGTTCTTCTAATACATGTGGCATACCCACATCTTTAAAGACAACATTATTTACGCCGAATGGACGATTAGGGTCTTTATAGAAAGAGCGTAAGTAAGTATATATCCAATCAGGGCCACGTAAACGGGCTTCTAAGGTTAAATCTAATGGTGCATTACCAAACCATTTAGCCGCATCTTTTTTATCCATGCTGTTTTTCATTAACTCGCCAATTTTACTATTTGTAAAAATTAGGTTGTCTTTCATTAACTGATCAGGAATCCCTAAATCAGTCGCAACACGTTGATAACGTTGATGTGCAGTTGAGTGACAAGCAGAACAGTAGTTCATGAATAATTTTGCACCATTTTGCAGTGAAGCTTTATCCGTTAAATCATAGTTAGCTTTATCTAAATGAATCGCTGCACCCGATGCAAATACTAAACTTGGTAAAAATGCCACTAAGGCGATCAATAATTTTTTCATTAGTGTGTCAACCTCGTTGGTAGTGGTTTGGTTTTTTCATTTTTACTGTACAAGAACAGTGCAATAAAGAATCCAAAATATCCGACAGATGCAATCTGTGCAATAAGCGTATATAACGGTGTTGCAGGTAAGGCACCTAGCACACCTAATACGATGAAACAGATAATGAACTGTGTAATATTTAGTTTATGAATCCAACTACGGTAACGTATTGATTTAACTTTACAGCGATCTAACCATGGTAATAAGAATAGGATCGCAATAGAGCCACCAAAGAACACAACACCAATTAATTTATCTGGAATCGCACGTAAAATGGCGTAATACGGCGTGTAATACCAAACTGGTGCAATGTGAGCAGGTGTTTTCAAACCATTTGCAGCTTCAAAGTTAGGTGGCTCAAGGAAGAAACCGCCGCCCTCTGGAATAAAGAATATCACTGCGGCAAAACAGATTAAGAATGCTGACACGCCCATGATATCTTTCACCGTAAAGTACGGGTGGAACGGAATTGCATCAATAATATCTTTTTTACCACTGTATTGTTTGTGGAACGTGAACTTGCCTTTAGCTTCTTCTGAGGCAGAACCTTTCTTCTGTTTAATCTCTACACCATCAGGGTTATTTGAACCCACTTCATGTAGGGCAACAATATGTAAGAAGACTAAGGCCACTAAAGCCAGTGGTAATGCCACCACATGTAATGCAAAGAAGCGGTTAAGCGTCGCACCAGAAATAACGTAATCACCTCGAATCCAAAGTGTTAGGTCATCACCAATAACAGGGATAGCACCGAATAATGAAATAATTACTTGCGCACCCCAGAAAGACATTTGTCCCCAAGGTAATAAGTAACCCATGAATGCTTCAGCCATCAACACTAAGAAGATCAACATACCGAAGATCCAAATTAATTCACGTGGTTTTTGATATGATCCGTAAATTAATCCACGAAACATATGTAAATAGATAACCACGAAGAAAGCAGATGCACCGGTTGAATGCATGTAACGCAATAACCAACCGTAAGGTACATCACGCATAATGTATTCAATTGACGCAAATGCACCTTCAGCAGAAGGGTTATAGTGCATTGTTAACCAGATACCTGTTAATAATTGATTAACTAGCACTAACATCGCTAATGAACCAAAAAAGTACCAAAAATTAAAGTTAACGGGTGTTGGATATTGCGCAAGATGTTTATTCCACGTTTCCGTCATTGGGATACGAGTATCGATCCAATCGATGCCGTCCATTACTAATTTTTTAAGCATTAGGCATCTCCTTTGTCTACGCCAATGAGAATATTTGTCTCATCCACATAATAATGCGGAGGGATCACCAAATTTAATGGTGCTGGTACGTTTTGGAATACACGTCCTGCCATATCGAATTTTGATCCATGACATGGACAGAAGAATCCAGACTCTACCCCTTCAACTTGCTCGTTGAATGAATCCGGTAGATAAGTTGGTGAACAACCTAAATGAGTACAAATACCAACAGCAAGGAATAAATCTGGTTTTAAAGAACGTCCAGCATTCTTCGCATATTCAGGTTGTTGAGGTTCTTTAGATTCAGGATCTCGTAATTTACTATCTAACGTAGCGAGTTCTTCAATTACTGTTGGTGTACGCGAGACAACCCATACAGGTTTACCTCGCCATTCAACACGAATTAACTGACCTGGCTGGATTTTGCTAATATCTACACTAACTGGCGCACCAGCAGCTTTAGCTTTTTCACTTGGACTCCAAGATTTCACAAAAGGTACTGCCACTGCAGCAGCCCCTATTCCACCAACAACTCCTGTTGTTAGTGTCAGAAACTTGCGACGACCAGAATTAACAGGCGCATTGCTCATTTAACCATCTCCATTGTGAGCTACTAAAAAAGCAGTTCAAAAAATACAAAACTGGGGGGTATACATCAATCCGTTGAATCATGAATTACGAATGTTTGCATAAAAACTCGCTGAATTTTAAAGAAGTCGCTTGCCATTTACAAGCCATTAACATTACTTTTGAGGGGGAAATACAAAAAAGCATGGCTTAATTGACCATGCTCTCATTAGATTTGCTCTGTAAGCAAGAAACGACTCAATTTTATCAGCTTAAACAGCACTATCCATAATTGAAGTTGCACCCGATTTTGCCATTTCAGCAAGATCTTTATCAATCCAATATAGCGCTTTACCATCTTCTCCAACTAAATCGATTTTATCTAAGATACCTTTAAATAATTTCTCTTCTTCGTGTTGTTCAGCAACATACCACTGTAAAAAATTAAATGTTGAATAATCATGAGTAGTGAAAGCGACATGCGTTAATTCATTTATTTTTCTAGTAATCAAACATTCATGTTCATAGGTTTCTTGAAATACTTCTTTCAATGATTTAAAACCTACAGGGGGCGCATCAATTGAGCCTAAAATAGGTAATGCACCTGTTTCACTAACGTAAGTAAATAAGCGATTCATATGCTCCATTTCTTCTGTTGCATGCTTACGCAACATTTCCGCAGCACCTTCATAACCTTTATCTTCACACCAAGCACTCATTTGTAAGTACAAGTTTGAAGAGTAGAACTCTAAGTTAATTTGCTCATTCAACTTTTCAACCATCGCCACGTTCAGCATTATTTTCTCCTCTTATTATTTATTGCCTAACCTTAAGGCTCATACCACTAAAAAACAAGCAAAAAAAAGCCCAGTATAAACTGGGCTTTTTTGCAATTCGTGAAAACGAAATTAACGTTTAGAGAATTGTGGACGTTTACGTGCTTTATGTAAACCGACTTTCTTACGTTCAACTTTACGAGCATCACGTGTTACAAATCCTGCACCACGTAATTCAGAACGTAATGTTTCATCAAACTGCATTAATGCACGAGTGATACCTAAACGGATTGCACCAGATTGACCAGTTGTACCACCACCTTTAACAGTGATGTTTAGGTCGAATTTCTCAGCAGAGTCTACTAACACTAATGGTTGACGAACAACCATACATGCAGTTTCACGACCGAAGTATTCATCTAAGTTACGTTTGTTGATAGTGATTTGACCACTACCTGCTTTCATAAACACACGAGCTGTAGAGCTTTTGCGACGACCTGTGCCGTAGTATTGATTTGCCATTGTTTTATATTCCTATTAGATGTCTAAAACTTGTGGTTGCTGTGCAGAATGTTGATGCTCAGAACCAGCATAAACTTTCAATTTACGGTACATTGCGCGGCCTAAAGGACCACGTGGTAACATACCATTTACAGCTTTTTCAATAACACGCTCAGGAGCACGTACGATTAAGTCTTCAAAGCTAATTGCTTTAATGCCACCGATGAAACCTGTGTGGTGGTAGTAAATTTTACCTTTAGCTTTGTTACCAGTTACAGTAACTTTCTCAGCATTGATAACGATAATGTAATCGCCAGTATCAACATGAGGAGTGTATTCAGCTTTATGTTTACCGCGTAAACGTAAAGCGATTTCAGTAGCTAAACGACCTAGTGTTTTACCTTCAGCGTCAACTACGAACCAGTCGCGTTTTACTTCAGCTGGTTTTGCAACAAAAGTTTTCATTAAGTTATACCCAAATTAATGATTTAAAAAAATATGACAGCATAATTGCAGTCAAAAATGTATTTTTCGCCTTTCCGTATCCCTTCGAATACGTCTAGCGTAAACAGATCCACCATAACAATTGGGGAGGTGGATAACGTGGGCGGCCATATTGTATAGAAAACAACAACAGAGATCACCTGTTTATTACATATTTATGTACAAGTTTTTAACAGGCAAGAATTTAGCATTATAAAAGCTTCATGGCGGACCTAAAATGCCTATCGCGATTACCCATAAAAACACATTATTTGAGTTCTACTTTTTGATGAAAATAGAACTCAAAATTTATAAAGCAAGGTCTATAAATCTAGGTGATGGGCTTTACTTAGGTAGGCTTTACTCTGCATTTCTAATAACCGAGAAACACAGCGCTGAAATTCAAAAGCAAGACGAGTTCCATGATATAGATCTAATACATCCACTTCTGCAGAAATAATAAGGACTACATTGCGGTCGTAAAATTCATCAACCATAGCAATAAAACGGCGTGTTAGATCGTTATGTTGGTCATCCATTTTAGGAATATTCGACACTAATACTGTTCGATATAAAATAGCCAGCTCGATATAGTCATGCACACTTCGAGGACCATCACACAGTTCCCTAAATTCAATGCTTAATGTATCGTTGCTAAAGGCGATTGTTTTTAGCGAACGGTCATTAATAACAATCGTTTGCTGATACTCTTTATCTCCGGCAGCAAAGGTTTCAAAACTACTTTTGATTTGAGTTTCTGCATTTTTATCTAACGGATAGTGATAAATTTCAGCTTCAATTAATCGTCCTAATCGATAGTCTTTTCCACCATCGAGGTTAAATATTTCACAATGCTGATTAATTAAATCAATCGCAGGTAGAAATCGCGCCCGTTGCAAGCCATTTCGATACAAATTGTTGGGATGTATATTAGAGGTTGCAACTAGTACGACTCCTTGTGCAAATAATGCCTCAAACATACCGGCTAATATCATTGCATCGGTAATATCTTCCACATAAAACTCATCAAAACAGATAATATCTGTTTTACTCGCAAACTGCTTAGCAATTTCTTTTAATGGGTCTGATTGCCCTTGCAATAAGGTTAACTGTTTATGGACTTGCAGCATGAAATGATGAAAATGTAAACGTTGCTTACGCTCTGTTTTGAGGCCATGAAAAAATAAATCGACAAGGTAAGTTTTACCGCGCCCTACTCCACCGTAAAAGTACAGACCTTTGATCTCGGATTTAGACGAGTTAGTGGTCTTGAATAGTCGTTGCAATAGTGAACTTTTTTGTACTGGCTTAGTCTGATTTTGTAATAAATCATCATATAACCGTTGTAACATAGTAACGGCTTGCAATTGAGCAGGATCTGCAAAAAAGTTGGGTTTTAATAAGTCGGCTTGATATAAAGAAAGTGGTGTCACATTAATGTCTTAATAATTCAGTAAGTTAATCTTTATATAACATATTTTGGCACTATTTAAATAGTACCAAAGGCAAACGGAAATAGGTTTTGCGGTTTATCTCTCGAAATACTGATGCAATGGTTAACAACTTAATAAAGGTTAGTAGTCACATTATTAAAAAAGTTGAAATGTCATCAATCATCATTATTATCTTTTATAATGAATAAATAACAGATGCTTTGAACATCATTTACAAGGAGCCCCAATGCGTGTTTTTAAACATTCCCTTTTATTGGTGATTTTAGTAATCACTAGCTTTAACTCCATTGCCGCCTTACCTAATAACATCAATGGTAAAGCATTACCTACACTCGCACCGCTGATTAAAAAAGTAAGTCCCGCCGTCGTTGATATTTCAGTGTTTGGTGAAAGCACAGCAACACCAGGTGTACCCAATGAGTTATTAGAATTTTTACAACCACAACGCCCTCCACAACAATTTTCAGGATTAGGTTCCGGTGTAATTATTGATGCACAGCAGGGATATATCATCACTAATTATCATGTAATTGAAAATGCAGATGATATCGTTATCAGTCTAACTTCAGGGCATCAATATAAAGCCACAGTGATTGGGCAAGACCCACAAAGTGATATTGCATTATTACAAATAAAAAGTAAGCAGCCTTTAGTTGCGATCACATTTGCAAACTCAGACCAATTGCAGGTCGGTGACTTTACCATCGCTATCGGCAACCCCTTTGGTTTAGGGCAAACGGTTACCTCGGGCATTGTCAGTGCATTAGGGCGAAGTGGTCTTAATTTACAAAACCTAGAAAACTACATTCAAACAGATGCAGCCATTAACAGCGGTAATTCTGGTGGTGCATTGCTTAACTTAAATGGCGAATTAATTGGTATTAATACTGCTATTTTGGGTCCTAATGGCGGCAACATTGGTATTGCTTTTGCTATTCCATCAAACATGGTTAAAAACCTCACACAACAATTATTGGAGTTTGGCGAAATTCGTCGAGGTATTCTAGGTATTAAGGGTGGGGAAGTGACACCAGATTTAGCTAAAAGCTTTTCATTAGATGTAACAAAAGGAGCCTTTATCTATCAAGTCACTCCTGATTCAGCTGCCGATAAAGCCGGTTTAAAAGCAGGAGATGTAATTACCGCGATCAATGGAACCGCTATAAAATCATTTGCAGCATTACGTGCAAAAATAGGAACGTTAAGTGCAGGCAAAAAAGTAAGCCTAAGCGTGATTCAGGACAATAAATATAAAAATATTAACGTTATATTAGGCGGCAACACAGCAACTGCAAAAGCAAAATTAACACCTATCCTGCCGGTTATTTTTGAAGGTGCGATCTTAAAGGATATAGCACCTGGGCAATCAGTCGTTGGCGTTAATGTAGTTGAAGTAAAACAAAACTCAATGGCAAGCCGTATCGGTTTACTTGAAGATGATAAAATAATAGCGGTTAATAAGACTGCGATCAGTAATCAAGCGGAACTTGTTTCTGCACTGGAGCAAGCCCAAAATATGAGAGCATTAAATATAATGCGGAATAACCGACTCATTTATATTATTTTGGACTAGGCTCAACTAGAAAATGTAATAAATTTACAGAAATTTACAAAAACTTAGATAAATATCTGCTTAATTTGGATAAATATCTACTTAACGGAGATTTATTGATCATAAATCATTTTTTATTCAAAAAATTCTTGTAAAATACGCGCCCTAAAGAATAAAAAAGAAAATTAAAGAAAACTATAAATAATATAAGTAATAAAAGCACAATCACTCTTGGAGAAAAGACGGTGAGAAAAACTAAAATTGTATGTACGATAGGTCCAAAATCAGAATCTAAAGAAATGTTAACAAAACTAGTTGAGAACGGCATGAATGTAATGCGTCTTAACTTTTCACACGGTGACTTCATCGAACATGGTACTCGAATTACACGTATCCGCGAAGTGTGTGAAGAAACTGGTAAAAATGTTGCTGTTCTTTTAGATACTAAAGGTCCAGAAATCCGTACTGTCAAATTAGAAAACGGTAATGATGTATTATTAACTGCAGGTCAAGAATTCACACTTTCTACAGACCAAACAATCGTTGGTGATAACACTATCGTTGCAGTAACTTACGAAAACTTAACAAAAGATCTTGTTATTGGAAACACTGTATTGTTAGACGATGGTCTAATTGAAATGACAGTAAAAAGCATCACTGATACTAATGTTATCTGTACAGTAATGAATACGGGTGAGCTAGGCGAAAACAAAGGTGTTAATCTACCTGGTGTTAAAGTTCAACTACCTGCATTGTCTAAGAAAGATAAAGGCGATTTAATCTTTGGTTGTGAGCAAGATGTCGATTTCATTGCAGCATCATTTATTCGTAAGAAAGAAGACGTACTAGAAATTCGTGAGCTATTAAAAGCAAATGGCGGCGAAAACATTCAAATCATCTCTAAAATTGAAAACCAAGAAGGCGTTGATAACTTTGATGAGATCCTAGCGGTTTCTGACGCAATCATGGTTGCTCGTGGTGATTTAGGTGTTGAGATTCCGGTTGAAGAAGTAATTTTTGCACAAAAAATGATGATTGAGAAAGCAAATAAAGCACGTAAGCCTGTTATTACAGCAACTCAAATGCTTGATTCAATGATCAAAAACCCACGTCCAACACGTGCTGAAGCTGGTGATGTTGCGAATGCAATTATCGATGGTACTGATGCAGTAATGCTTTCAGGCGAGTCAGCTAAAGGTAAATACCCTGCAGAAGCAGTGGAAATTATGGCTTCTATCTGTGCACGTACTGACAGTGTACTTCACCCAGTAGTAGAAGAAAAAGATGCGGACCTTCGTATTACTGAAGCAGTATGTAGCGGTGCAGTTAAAAATGCAGAGCAACTAGGTGCTAAATTAATTATCGTTGCGACAGGTGCAGGTAAATCAGCACGTTCAATTCGTAAATATTTCCCATCAATGCCTATTTTAGCACTAACTAGTAATGCTAAAACTCGTCAACAATTAGCATTAACTAAAGGTGTTTCTGCAAAAGTTATCGAACAACAAGCATCAATGGAAGAGTTCTACAAATTAGGTATGGATTTAGCTAAAGAGCAAGGTTTAGTAGTTACTGGCGATAAAGTCGTGATGGTAACTGGTGCGCTAGTTTCTTCTGGTACAACTAATACTTCTTCTGTACACGTTATTTCTTAATGATTAGTCGCTATTTGAGCGATTGAAATAAGAAAATAAATTAATCAAACATCGCTTCAGGGCGATGTTTTTTTTTGTGCAAATTCCCATTAATTAAAAACTAATTTTCCGTCTGTGCATAGTTTTCTATATACTAAGCTTCCATTTTTTGTATTCATTACCCATTAGTCAAAAATATGAAGCTAATACAATACGTTAATTATCTAGTTAAACCTGTTCTGTGGGGGTTATTTCTTGCCGCGCTGATTATTTATGGGCCAAAAATATATAAGAGCTTAGAAAATGATCGCAGTTATAAACCTGCACTTATTAGTTACTCAGATGCAGTAAAAAAAGCAGCACCATCAGTTGTTAACATATACTCTCAGCAATATATAGACTCTAGTGTGGGATCCAAACAACAGTTACAACCTACGGGATTAGGCTCGGGCATTATCCTTGATAAGAGAGGTTATATTGTCACTAATCACCATGTTATCTCTGAGGCAGATCAAATCTTAATTGCTTTACAGGACGGTCGCTTATTCACGGCTAATGTCATTGGTAGTGATGTGATCACTGACCTAGCAGTATTACAAATTGAAGCAAACAACCTTCCAGTGATCCCACAAAACTCTGATTATATTGCAGAAATCGGAGATCTAGTCTTAGCTATTGGCAATCCTTACAATCTTGGCCAAACCATTACTCAAGGCGTGATCAGTGCAACTGGTCGCAGCGGAATGAGCAGCACAGGACGACAAGACTTTATTCAAACCGACGCTGCGATTAATGAAGGCAATTCCGGTGGTGCATTGATCAATAGTTACGGAGAACTGGTTGGCATTAATACGTCAGAATTTTACACAGGTACACGTAATGTGACTTACGGTATTAGCTTTGCAATCCCCTACCGTCTAGTAAAATTTGTAATGCAGAGTCTAATTCAAGATGGCCGAGTAATTCGTGGTTCATTAGGCATTGAAGCGGAGAATTTAGATCCTTTACTAGCTCGCTTATGGGGGCTAGAGGCTAAAAATAGTATTATAGTTAAAAAAATAATCGACAACGGACCAGCACAAAAAGCCGGCATGCAAAAGAATGACATTATTCTAAAAATTGATGATAAAGATGCAATTAACTTAATTGTAACGATGGATAAAATAGCTAAAATTAAACCTGGCTCTGCAACAAAAATAACAATCTTAAGAGAGGGTAAAGAACAAGTCCTTGATGTCATGATTGGTGAATTGCAACAATAAAGCGAACAATAATATGTCTGATTTTAGATCAGGCATAAGCAGCTATGACAACTATATTCACTAAAATAACCAAAGCAGCTAAAGAATCTACGGCAACTAAAACAACCAAAGCAACTACAAGTCCCTCAGTAACTAAAACAACCAAAGCAACTACAACACCTTCACTGACTAAAATAAGTAAAACAGCTACGACAATTTCAGTACTAAAGTAGCCAAATTAGCTACTTCATTCTGTTAATAAAGCCCAAGCATGATCCATTATTCGTAAAAATTAGATAATAAAAAAGAAAGCCTTAGCTTTCTTTTTTATCTGTCTCATCAATAGCGAGAATACGCTATATCAATTAAGACTCTACACGACGCATTTTTGCGCCCAATGGAATCAATTTATCTTCAATCGCTTCATAGCCACGGTCTATATGATAAATTTCATCAACAATTGTTTCGCCCTGTGCAATTAAACCAGCAATAACAAGGCTAGCAGATGCGCGTAAATCAGTTGCCATAACGATTGCCCCGCTTAACTTATCATTATCACCACAAATAGCTAAATTGCCATCTAGCTCGATATTAGCGCCCATACGAATTAATTCAGGTACGTGCATAAAGCGGTTTTCAAAGATATTTTCTTTGATACGACCTGTGCCTGGTGCAACCGTATTAAGTAGCGTAAATTGTGCTTGCATATCCGTTGGGAACGCAGGATGTGGAGCAGTCGTAATATTAACTGATTTTAAAGTACGACCAGTCATATCAACTTCAATCCAGTCATCACCGGTTGTCACTAATGCACCTGCTTCTTCAAGCTTAGACAGAACAGCGGTTAATAGCTGAGGATCAGTTTTGACACAACGTACTTTACCGCCACTCACTACACCAGCAACTAAAAAGGTACCGGTTTCAATGCGGTCAGGTTGTACTTGATAAGTGCAGTCACCTAGAGTCTCAACACCTTCAATAGTAATGGTATCAGTACCAGCACCTGATATTTTACCACCCATACCATTAATGAAATTAGCAAGATCAACAATTTCTGGCTCTTTCGCTGCATTTTCAATGGTAGTAACACCTTCGGCTAACGCAGCAGCCATCATTAAGTTGCCCGTACCTGTTACGCTCACTAGGTCCATGTATAAATGACAACCTTTTAACCGTCCGTCAACACGTGCTTTAATAAAGCCGTCTTCAACTTTGATTGTGGCACCCATTTGCTCTAAACCGTGAATATGTAGATTCACAGGGCGAGCACCAATTGCACAACCACCAGGTAGCGAGATATCTGCTTCACCAAAACGCGCAACCAATGGTCCTAATGCTAAAATAGAAGCGCGCATACTTCTTACTAACTCATAAGAAGCGGTGTAATTTTTAACGCCTTTAGCATTAATTTTTACAGTGTGCTTATCCTGTTGTGTGGTTGCACCAAGTTCTTGCAACAACTCAAGCGTTGTAGAGATATCTTTTAATAGAGGTACATTACTTAATGTAATATCACCTTCAGATAATAAAGTAGCAAATAGGATTGGTAATGCGGCATTTTTTGCCCCAGAAATAGTTACCTCGCCATTTAACTGGCAGCCACCTTGAATAATAAATTGACCCATGAAAATCCTTATTAACCTACTAAATAAAATGTTTTTGTTTTTGCCACTCATCTGGCGTTAATGCTTTAATGGTTAACGCATGAATTGCATTAGTAGCAATATCATCCGCTAAATGAGCATAAATTGTTTGTTGTTTTTTAACACGACTCATGTCAATAAACATCTCACTTACTGCGATCACTTGAAAAGTGCCACTTTCCCCTTTAACAATACAAACATCTAATGTTAAAGCTTGCTCCAATTTCTCTTTAATTGTTTCTGTATTCATAATAAACCACTATTTTTCAAAAAGGTTTTCTACACCATAAAGCTCAGCGAGAATGCGTAATTTGTCCGAAGCATTAATCAACTTCAGCGCAGGGTATTTGGTTTTAATTTGCACTAAGTAAGCGACACCAGCGGAATCAATTTTATTTATTTGAGATAAATCGACATTATTAACCGTTTGGTAAGTCTCTATCGCAGGGTAAGTTTGCTCACTTAAATTAGCGAGCAATAAATCTAGACTAAGCAACAGGTCGTTGCTCATGATACAAACTCACTATTTTTCTCTAATAGTAGTTTGATCACTTCATCAATCCCTTGTTTCTGGATCAATGGTCGTAATTCAGATTTTTTGGTATCTAACATGCTGACACCTTCCGCAATCACATCAAAAACTTTCCATTCACCTGTTTTTGAATTGTTACGCAATTTAAAATCTAATTGCGTTACTTGTCCATTATTGTCGGTCATTCTAACAGGAATACTGACAATTTTCTTACCCTTAAAGTTATTAATATCAAGTATCAACAGTGATTGTTGCTCGTATTTACCTAATATGTGTCCATAAGCATTGATTAAATATGCAAGAAAAGCATCTACAAATTGTTCACGCTGTTCAGGGGTGGTATTTTTTAAATTAGGCCCTACCACACTATAGGCAGTGTATTTGTAATCAAAGAAAGGGATAAGTTCCTCTTTGATGATCACTTTAATATATTCAGGCTCACTCTGTAAGCGGCTTTTTTCATCGTTTAAGCGCTTAAACGTGGTCGTTGAGACTGAATGTAGTACTTGATTAGGGTTGGTAATGTCACTCTCACTTGCGATCAGTGAAAATGATAGAGAATATAAAAATGCAAAAACATAAATAAATAAACGCATTAGTCGTCCTTATTATTAATAGAGTAAATAAACTGCCCAATTAGGTCTTCAAGCACTAATGCAGACTTAGTATCTTCAACCATGTCACCGTTGGCTAACATTTCAATACCGTCATCGATAAAACCAGGTTTAATACCGACATATTGCTCACCTAATAAACCAGAAGTTAAAATGGCAAGTGAAGAAGTTTCTGGATAAAAACCTTGTTTTTCAAACATTGAAAGTGTCACTAGCGGTGTATAAGACTCTTTATCTAAGGTAATAGATTCCACACGGCCAACAACAACACCACCTAATTTAACCGGTGCACGAGGTTTCAACCCACCGACATTATTAAAATTAGCTTGTAACGTATAACTATTACCTTCACCTTTAAATGATAGTCCTGCAACACTAAATGCTAACACGACAAAAGAGGCTATCGCTGCAACAACAAATAATCCGACCCATATTTCTAATTTTTTCTGTGGCATTTTAGCCTCCAAACATAATAACAGTTAGTAAAAAATCCATTCCTAAAACGAGTAATGAAGCTAACACCACGGTTTTTGTGGTTGCTCTACTAATGCCCTGTGCATTAGGGATAACGTGAAAGCCATTAAATAAAGCAACCCAAGTAACAATAACAGCAAAGATCAGACTTTTGATTATACCATTGAGCACGTCGGGACCGAAATTAACACTGCCTTCCATTACCGACCAGAAAGCACCACCATCTATTCCCATCCAGCTCACACCAATTAAATATCCGCCCCAAATAGCCACCACATTAAAAATAAGTGTTAATAAAGGTAATGCCACCACACCAGCAATGAGTCGAGGTGCAATAACACGTTTTAATGGCGACACCGCCATCATTTCCATGCTCGCAATTTGCTCTGTACTTTGCATAAGGCCAATTTCAGCAGTTAACGCAGATCCAGCTCTTCCCGCAAATAACAATGCTGCAACCACAGGCCCTAATTCGCGTAATAATGATAGCGCGACCATACTGCCTAAACTTTCTTCCGCTGCATAATCCACTAAAACATAATAACCTTGTAAACTCAGCACCATACCAATAAACAAGCCAGCTGTAACAATAATAGGCAAGGATAAAATACCTAAATGATATAGTTGATTAATAAACAAACTAAATAATTTAGGATGAGGTTTAGTAAACAACGTACGATAAAACATCAACGCTGATTTCCCGGCACCCTCGATTTGTTGTAAAGTAAATGCACCAATATTTTGTAACAATTGCAGTCCCCCTTGTAGCATTATAAATTCGCCTTTTCTAAGTCTGCTTGGTAATCATCAGCAGGCATATGAAATGGAACAGGACCTTGCACTGCACCGGCTAAAAATTGTTGTAATAATGCATTATCTTTTTGCGCTAACACTTCCTCGACAGAGCCTTCAGCGATGATTTTTTTCTCTGCAAATACATACACATTGTCGGCAATCGAAAGTACCTCGTTGACATCATGGGAAACAATAATAGAAGTCAAACCTAAGGTATCATTAAGTTGTTTAACTAGTTTCAATAATACATTCATTGAAATAGGATCTTGACCAGTAAAGGGCTCATCATACATGACCACTTCAGGATCCAGTGCAATCGCACGCGCTAACGCAATACGCCTTGCCATCCCTCCTGACAATTGCGAAGGATGCAGATCCTTTGCACCACGTAAACCGACCGCATTCAATTTCATTAACACTAATGTTGTTAAGAGCTTTTCGTCTAACTGAGTATGTTCTCGTAGCGGAAAAGCGACATTTTCAAATACCGTGAGATCATTAAATAAAGCACCGCTTTGAAATAACATGCCCATTTTTTTTCTAACGTCATAAAGCGCTTTTTGCGAGCATTGGTGAATAGATGTGCCATTAAAAATGACCTCGCCACTGTCCGCGGGGATCTGTCCACCGATTAATTTTAATAGAGTAGTTTTACCTATTCCACTTGGCCCAAGCACGGCAGTAATTTTACCTCGTTCAAATTGCATATCGAGGTTATCAAATATTTTCTTTTGCTGGCGCGAGAAACTAAGTTGATTAATAACAATGTGTGATGTTGGCATGAATACATTTTCTCTAAGGAAACGAAAGCTCAGTCTAATAATTCAGACAAGAAAGGCAATTAATAATCGACTATAAAGTCAGTAAAGTATCAATTTAGAGCGAATTTACCCCATAAAGTTCTAAAAAAGCAAAAATTAGTCGAAGAATAGCGGTTATTTTCAATTATCATAGGCTGTTCTTTGTTTTCATTATTTACTTAGTTAGTAAATTAATTAAATAATCTAAGTATTAGTATTGTTTACGCTATTTAATAATAAGCAGTCTTGTTATGATGACAGTTAAATACTCAAGTAAACAATGCTCGCCTTAATGTACACATTTTGATATTTTTACCCTTAAATCACCACCTATTTAAAAAAGAGCCTATAAATGATCGATACACCCTATGGAAAAATCAGCACAACTAATTTTCAACGAGCACAAAAAATAAAACTTTTTGTTTGTGATGTAGATGGTGTTTTTTCAGATGGTCGGATTTATATGGGAAATGACGGCGAAGAATTAAAAGCATTTCATACAAAAGATGGTTTTGGATTAAAAGCGATCATGCAACAAGGTATTGATGTTGCCATTATTACAGGCAGAGAATCTAACATCGTAAAAAATAGAATGACGGCATTGGGTATTAAACATATTTTTCAAGGTAAAGATGACAAGTTAACGGTTTATCAGTCATTACTTGAACAATTACAATTAACACCTGAGCAAACGGCCTATATCGGCGATGATGTTGTGGATTTGCCTGTCATGGTACTTTCTGGATTAGGTGTTGCTGTCAATGATGCTCATCCGTTGGTTATTCAGCAGGCAGATTTAGTGACAACGATTAAAGGCGGATTTGGTGCGGTACGTGAAATATGTGACCTATTCCTACAATGCCATGGTCAACTATCTATGACGCAAGGTAAAAGTGAATAAATGAATAAACGTCAAAGCATTCCTTTTATTGCTTTAATCGTCGCCTTTGTATTTTGGGTGTATATTAAACCAGAAACAGAGGCGCCCTCATTACCTGAACACCATCCAAGTTATATCGCCGATGATGTTACAAGCCAGCATTATGATCAACTAGGGTTCAATGATTATCGTGTTTTTGCAGATAAGATGACTAACTATTCGGAAGATGAGTCAACTCATTTTGAGTCGCCTAAAGTAATCGTTTATAACAAAAACACACAAACCGGTGTCGTTTCTACATGGCAATTAACTAGCCTAAAGGGTACGTTAACGGATAAATATAAATTAGTACTTTCAGGTGAAGTATTGATTGAAAACTTAAGTAAAGATCAGATTGTACAAACAATGTCTACCGATGAAGCCACGGTAATGCTAGATAGTAAAATTATCACCACGCCATTACAAGTCGACTGGACTGGGCCACAAATGCGCCAGCAAGGCGTTGGAATGTGGGCATCGATGGAAACAGAAGAAATGACACTTAATTCGAATACAAAAGCGGTATATTTTAATGAATCTAAATAAATTAGCAGTTTCACTTATTACTATCACATTGTTCAGTGCAAGCACCCTAGCATTAGAATCTGATTTTGATCAAGCGATCCATGTTTCATCGGTAAAACAGCATGCAAACATGAAGAGCAATACTGTCATTTTCACAGATGAAGTTTTACTCACACAAGGCTCGATTAAAATTACAGCCGATAAGCTTACTGTTGTGCGTGGTAATAAACCTAACCATGAAACGATGATAGCAGAAGGTAATGTGGCTACTTTTCATCAAACGCAGGATGATGGAAAACCCCTAGATGCTCAAGCAAAACATATTCTCTATGATGTCGCGAAAGGCACCATAACCTTGACTAAAAATGCGCAGGTAAAACAACTAGATAGCCAAATTAATGGCGCTAAAATTGTTTATTTTTTAGAATCTCAAGAACTTAATGTCAGCACCGATAAAGCAAAACAAGAACGGGTTCAAACAGTTTTTTTACCCGCTCAATTTGAAAAAGATAAAACTAAAAAGTCATCTAATTCCTCTACACCAAAAACAATAGAAGAGGAAAAATAACGATGGCTGAATTACGTGCGACGGGATTAGTAAAAAGCTATAAAGGCCGAACTGTTGTTAACGGTGTAGGGTTAACCGTTAAAACAGGTGAAATCGTAGGGTTATTAGGGCCTAACGGTGCAGGTAAGACCACCTCATTTTATATGGTTGTTGGCTTAGTGAAACAAGATCAAGGCTCTATTATCATTGATGATCAAGATATATCCAGTGATCCTATGCATATTCGCGCGCAAAAAGGTATTGGTTATTTACCACAGGAAGCTTCTATCTTTCGTCGTTTAACTGTGACAGAAAATATCATGGGTATTCTGCAAACCCGTAAAGAATTAACGCAGGCTGAGCGAGACGAGAAATTGAATACGCTACTCGAAGAGTTTCATATTACTCATATTCGAGATAATAAAGGCATGAGCTTATCAGGTGGCGAACGACGCCGTGTTGAAATTGCACGTGCACTGGCTACTGAACCCAAATTTATTTTACTCGATGAACCCTTTGCTGGTGTCGATCCTATTTCGGTTATTGATATTAAGAATATTATCCAACAGTTGCGAGACCGTGGGTTAGGTGTGTTAATTACAGATCATAATGTACGTGAAACCTTGGATGTGTGTGAGCACTCTTATATCGTAAGTCACGGAGAAATTATAGCTATTGGGACGCAAGACGAAATATTAGCAAACGATCATGTAAAACGCGTTTATCTAGGTGAAGAATTTAAACTTTAAGGTATAGTTATTTTTAATTGAGCAATAAGTTCTAGGAATATATGTTTTGATGAAACAAGGTTTACAATTGAAAATGGGTCAGCAATTAGCGATGACCCCTCAATTACAACAAGCAATAAAATTGTTGCAGCTTTCAACACTCGATCTACAACAAGAGATTCAAAACGCGCTAGATTCCAATCCTCTTTTAGAACAAGACGATCAAACGGGCTCAGAAGAAACAGTCAAAGAATCTGACAGTAGCCAACTTGATACTTCTGACGCTATCTCACAACAAGAATTTTCCGATGATTTACCGGCAGAAAAAGAGTGGGAAGAGTCTTACACGTCAACACCTATTACAGGCACTAGCTCCAATGCTGTAGCCTATGATGGTGAAGACTCCGTTTACCAAGGTGAGTCCTCAACTTCATTACAGGATCACTTGTTATGGCAAATGCAACTCACTCCCTTTACTGAAACCGACCAAGTCATTGCCATGGCGATTATTGATTCCATTGATGAATCCGGTTATTTAACGACAAGTTGTGACAGTATTTTAGAAAGTTTAGAAGCAGATCTTGAAGGCTTAGAGTTGGATGAAGTTGAAGTTGTATTAAAGCGCATTCAACATTTTGACCCGCTAGGCGTTGCCGCACGTTCAACACAAGAATGCTTGCAAATTCAACTACGCCAATTACCCGTTACCACTCCTTGGCGTGAAGAAGCTATTTTAATTCTTGAGCTATATATGGAGTTACTCGGTAATCGAGACTATCGAACATTAGCCAGAAAAAGCAAATTCAAAGAAAGCCAACTATCTGAAATAATGCGCTTAATTCAGAGCCTAGAACCGAGGCCTGGTAACAGCATTGAAACCAGTGAAACGCAATATATAGTGCCTGATGTTTATGTTAAGAAAATTAACGGCCAGTGGCGTGTTTCATTAAATCAAGATTGTGACCCTAACTTATCTATAAATGAACAATATGCTAGCCTTTGTAAAGGTAATATCAGTAAAACAGATTCACAATTTATCAAAGGTCATTTACAAGAGGCAAAATGGTTTATTAAAAGCTTAGAAAGCCGTAATGAAACTTTATTAAAAGTATCTAACTGTATTGTTCAACAGCAACAAGCCTTTTTCGAATATGGCGATGAATCCATGAAACCTATGGTATTAAATGATGTTGCCTTTGAAGTAGAAATGCATGAATCGACTATATCCCGAGTGACAACACAAAAATTTATGCACACTCCTCGCGGTATTTATGAATTAAAATTTTTCTTTTCAAGTCATGTCGCAACCGATGGTGGTGGCGAATGTTCATCAACGGCAATTCGTGCATTAATTAAAAAATTAGTCGCAGCAGAGCCGACAAATAAACCCTTAAGTGATAATAAAATAACACAATTATTGGAAGAAAAAGGTATTCAGGTTGCACGACGCACCATTGCAAAATACCGTGAATCTTTAGGTATTCCGCCTTCTAACCAACGTAAACAATTACTTTAAATAGTGAGCAATGCAAATAAAAATGAGATTAACTATAGTCATTTAATACTAACCTGCTAAACTCGCGCGTTCGTTAAATACAGTTAAATATATTATGAAAATATCTACTTTATTAAATAAAGATTCAGTCTTCTGCCAAACGGCATGCACCAGTAAAAAAGGTGCATTAGAAAAAATCAGTATTATTGCTGCACAACAATTAAATTTAGATGCTCAGGAATTATTCGAAAGTTTAATTGCCCGCGAAAAAATTGGCTCTACTGGTGTAGGTTCTGGCATTGCTCTCCCTCATGTTAAAATATCTAGCGACTCCCCTGCGACAGCTGTATTTTTACAATGTGAATCAGGCATCGATTATGATTCATATGATGGTAACAAAGTAGATATATTATTTGCTATATTTGTTCCAGAGGATCTGTGTAAAGAATACCTTGCTGCGCTGTCAGAAATAAGCCAAAAGCTGTTAGATAAGCAATTTCTGCGTCAATTACGTTGCGCAAAGACTAATGAAGAGCTATTTGAGTTATTAACCCTATAAAATTTTAGGAGAACATATGAAGTTAATTGTTATTAGTGGTCGGTCAGGCTCAGGAAAAACAATTGCCCTCCATGTCCTGGAAGATTTAGGTTACAACTGCATTGATGGGGTCCCGTATCAATTATTAGAACAATTAGTTGATACGGTAGCTCCTAAAGATAACAAAGTAGCAGTCAGTTTAGACATCCGCAATATGCCCTCTGACGTTGATGCAATAAAAAAACTGATTGAGTCGCTGCAACAAAAAGTCGAATTAGAAATTATCTATATCGACGCATTAACCAGTGAATTAATTAGACGTTATAGCGAAACTCGACGTTTACACCCACTGTCTAAGCAAAAGTTATCTTTATCTCAGGCCTTAGAGTTAGAAAATGAAATGCTTGCTCCTTTAAAAGCATTGGCCGCTTTTTCAATTGATACCACCTCGCTCTCCGTCCACAACCTAAATGAACACCTTAAGATTTACTTGCAAGGCTCTAGTAAAAGCAATGTATTAGTGATTTTTCAATCTTTTGGGTTTAAACACTTGCACCCTGAAGACGCTGATTATATTTTTGATGTCCGTTTTCTGCCTAACCCTTACTGGGAAAAGAATTTAAAACAATATTCTGGCAAGGACAAACTGATCCAAGATTATTTGAATACATTTCCTTTAGTCAAAGAAACAATCACGAATATAGAAAACTTGTTTCTTACTTGGTTACCACATTTAGAACAAAACAACAGAAACTATGTAACAATCGCTATCGGTTGTACCGGTGGTAGACACCGTTCAGTTTATGTTACAGAGCAAATAGCAGCCCGTTTCAAACACAAATACCAAGTACAAATTGAACATAAATGTTTAAAGGAGTAATTCCTGTTGGATATCATTAAGCAAACAATTACAATACAAAATAAATTAGGTCTGCACACTCGAGCAACCATCAAATTAGTTGAACTCGTCAATGCTTTTGATGCGCAAATTATCATCACTCATAATGGTAAACAAGCTGATGCTGGTAGTGTTTTAGGATTATTAGTATTAGAAACGTGTTTTGGTCAAGAAATTGAAATTGAAGCGAAAGGCCCAGAAGCAAAACAAGCGATGCAAGCCGTCACAGAACTCATTGAAAATAAGTTCTTAGAAGAAGAATAGTAAAAAGGAGTTCGTATGCTGGAAAACACTAAGGTTGATAATACCCAGCTACGACTTAAAGAAGTTAATAAAGCACTCGATAGTGGAATGTTTGTCCGAGCACGTAGTATTTTGGACAAAATGCCAGCCTGTGATGTTGCCTTTCTATTAGAGTCCTCTCCCCCTGCTAACCGTAAAGTATTATGGAATTTAACTGACCATGATCAACACGGGGAAATCCTCGAAGAATTAAACGAAGATGCAAAAGATGGCATCATTAATTTAATGGGCACCGATAATCTAGTCGCAGCGACTGAAGGTATGGAAACCGATGGCTTAGCCTATGTCCTTCGTGGTATTCCCGATACAGTTTACCGTGCTGTATTAGAGCAAATGGATGCTCAAGATAGACAACGAGTCGAATTAGCTCTGGCCTTTCCAGAAGATACCGCCGGTTCAATGATGAATACCGATACGGTAACCGTTCGTCCCGATGTCACTATCGAAGTGGTTTTACGCTATTTACGTTTAAAAGGTTCACTTCCAGATACTACGGATGCCTTGTACGTAGTCGACACTGATAACAAATTACTCGGTGATGTTTCTCTATCAACCTTACTTACCGTTGAACCAACCTCAATTATTAGCGATGTGATGAATCATGACACTGAACCACTACAAGTGTTAATGGAAGAAAATGAAATAGCAAAACTATTTGAACGGCATGATTGGATTTCAGCGCCCGTTATCGATAATAATAAGCAACTGCTAGGTCGTATTACCATCGATGATGTCGTTGATATCATTCGAGAGAATGCAGAACATTCAATGATGGGTATGGCGGGTATGGATGACGATGAAGATACCTTCGCTCCCATTTTACCCAGTGCTAAACGTCGTACGGTTTGGTTATCAGTTAACTTGATTGCCGCTTTTATCGCCGCTTCTGTTTCCAATATGTTTGAAGCCACTTTAGAGCAAGTAGCAACACTTGCTGTATTAATGACCATTGTTCCTAGTATGGGCGGTATTGCCGGTAATCAAACCTTAGCCTTAGTCATACGCGGCATTGCCGTTGGACACATAAGTAGTAGTAATACGCGCTGGTTAATTGGTAAAGAAGCCGCCATTGGCCTATTAAATGGTATGATTTGGGCAGTGTTAGTAGCTACTGCGGTTGTTCTATGGAAAGGTGATATGCAAGTTGGTTATATTATTGCTGGCGCGATGTTCATCAATCTTTCAATTGCAGGTGTTGCGGGCGTATGTATTCCGCTATTGATGCATAAATATAAAATAGACCCTGCATTAGCGGGTGGTATGGCATTAACAACGGTAACGGATGTTATTGGTCTATTCTCATTCTTAGGAATGGCTACATTAGTATTACGCCACTAGTCCTATTTTTTAAAGATTCGATATAACTTCAAAAGGTAAGATTTAAAATTTAGCCGAAATAAACAACCATTTACTTTTTTAATTAAAGTAAATGGTTGAAATAAATAACTGTCTATTTGTTATCATTTTTAGCGATGACAGGATCAGATAAAGTCTAACCAAGATTCTAATAAATTCAAAAAGTCTTCCAAGCCACATTCAGCTTGGATTTCTTGATCATAAAAATTCAAGTCATTTGCATCCTCTAAATCAGACTCTGAATGATGTAAACTATGATTGATGATACTTGCTTCTTCTGTATTTAAGTATAAACAAAACTCACTACCTATTAATTTATACTCTTTCATTTCACGTTGTTGTAGTTTTTTAATCACAGTAATTAATGTTTCTACCCAGTCTTTCTTTTGACCCTCTTGCTCTAACCAAGTCCCAAATGCTTCATGACCCATGGACAGTTTCACTGTCGCTTTATCACTGAAATAGTCTTTTTTAAAGTCAAATTCCATTACGTTAATCTCTTTTGATTTATTTAATAGCAGAAGTATAAACAGTTTTAGAATAGCTGCATGGAAATTTATGCGAAACCATAAGTTAATAGTTTTGATGGGTAATAGTAGTCGTTAATGAATATCAATGATATTTTAGGCAAAAAAAAACCTTTGCTGATGCAAAGGCTTTTTTTATATATACGTTAACTACTAAGAGTTAACTGCTACCTTTAGTTGTGCAGTTGCCACAACATTAGTTGGTATTAATTCATAAGCAGCTTGTGGTTTTAAAACAACATTAGATTTACTTGCTACCATCAACATTTGTTTCAAACGGTTTGATTCAAATGGTTTTAACAATAAACCTTGAACGTCTAATAGGCTATTTAACCCTAATAACTCACGTTGTACGTCGTGGTGAGAGTTTAGGATGCTAATATCAGCAGATGCTGATGTTTGACCAGTACGAATTGATTTAATTAACTCGATACCAGAGCAATCAGCTAATAATGCATCAACAATGATTAAATCGAAATCCTGTAGGGCGATTGAACGCTCTGCTTCTACGCGAGTAGCAACACCTTCAACATAAGAAACATTCAATGCTTCAAGTTGTTCAATCAGTTGAATACGACCTTCAGCTTCACCTTCAACGACTAATACTTTCATATTTGTAATCGCGTTTGCAGTTAAATCGCCTTGAGCCATTGGAGATACTGTACTTTCAGAAACAGCTAACCCTTCCATACGCGCAATGTAGCCACGCTTAGGGATAGTAGAAATGTTTAAACCATGAAGACTTAAAGTACCTACACTCTTGCGTAGTTGAGATATATGTTGGTTGATAGTATGGTCTGTAACTAGACGTCCCCATACATGTTGAGCAAGATCTTCGCGAGTAACCACTGTGTTTACGTTTTTACATAGAAAATGTAAAAGTGATGTACGCAATGGACCTAAATAAACTTTTCGACTTCCGTGTATTAAACTGTTTTGGCTTGTATCAATGTGGAATTCACCCACAACTAAACTTTTTTCTAACATAATAATAGTACCCATTTTTTGTTTTATATAAATGCCAATCTCTGTGGATTTGACCATTTTTTATTTTAATTTTCGGACTGCTTGAGCAATCTCTTATAGAATCTCAAACATATTATCAAATTAACATAAAAACACAAACGTATTTCATGATCATCATAATTTTGTAATAATTTTATCATAAACATTTACTATAGGGTAAGTTTTATATCATGCAAATAAAAAACCAAATTAGTTACCTAAGCACGCTTTTTCATTCTAAAAATAGTATGAATGCCATATTAAAAACTCAGCCTTTCAAGTCACTAGCACTGTATCAGCTTTACTAAATCAGCTTTTTATTTGATCCCTTTTTATCTCAGTTGCTAAGCAAATAATTTCCCTAATATTAGTACAAACACCCTTATAAGCCGCTTCATCATGGTGTTTGTTTAAATGCTTAGTGTATGACCAATAAATAATCACATTTATAACTATTAATAGTTCATAATAAAAGAAAATAAGCGGCGCAGTTATCATTAAGCAGAGCCATTTTTATAGTAAAATCGTACCTTTCTTAGACATTAAATTTTTAATTATGTATGGCCGTTACCATTCAATAAGCAAAAATAAATACACATAGGAGAGATCAAGGAAAAGCGTTAACGGAATGAGTAATAATTTAATAAGATTAATATAAGTGTCTATTCTATCAGGCATAAATCACAAGATTAATGTTAATTTAATGTTAAATTAAGCAAATGATTCTTAGTAGTAGAAAAATAAGGTAAACTACTGCTGAATTTTGTCCTTGCTAATGATGACAATATTGTTAGCACATTATAGCTAGAGAGAGTTTTAAATGAATCTATATATAGAGTACATCAAGGAAATTGAAAGTCGTAAAAAGGATCTTGGATTGGCTCCTCTGCCGATTGATGGTGCTGAATTATTATCTGAAATAATTGCTCAAATTAAAGATGTAAATAATGAGTATCGTAAAGATTCACTGCATTTTTTCATCTATAACACCTTACCGGGCACAACTAGCGCTGCAGGTGTTAAGTCTGAGTTTTTAAAAGAAATTATTTTAGGTCAGTCAGTAGTAGAAGAAATTACCCCTACATTTGCTTTTGAGTTGTTGTCACACATGAAAGGTGGGCCTTCAATTCAAGTTCTTCTTGATTTAGCATTATCTGACGATTTATCAGTTGCACACCCCGCCGCTGAAGTATTAAAAACACAAGTATTTTTGTATGAAGCAGATACAAGCCGTTTAGAGGAAGCCTTCAAAGCAGGTAATACTGTTGCTAAAGACATTCTTGAAAGTTATGCCAGAGCAGACTTTTACACCAAACTTCCTGAAATAGCTGAAAAAATAGAAGTTGTTACTTACATCGCTGGTGAAGGTGATATTTCTACTGACTTATTATCGCCAGGTAATCAAGCGCATTCACGTTCAGACCGTGAACTACACGGAAAGTGCTTAATATCTCCAGAAGCACAAGCAGACATTCAAGCACTGCAAAAGCAATACCCAGGCAAAAAAGTAATGTTGATTGCTGAAAAAGGCACAATGGGCGTGGGCTCTTCTCGTATGTCTGGTGTTAACAACGTTGCTTTGTGGGCAGGTGAACAAGCAAGTCCTTACATTCCATTTGTAAACTTTGCTCCCGTTGTAGCCGGTACCAATGGTATCTCTCCAATATTTTTAACCACAGTTGGTGTAACTGGCGGGATCGGTTTAGATCTTAAAAACTGGGTTAAAAAGACCGATGCCGATGGTAAAACAGTACTTAACGACAATGGTGACCCTGTATTAGAAGAAGTTTATTCAGTAGCAACAGGTACCGTACTGACTATTAACACCAAAACTAAGAAACTATACAACGGTGATAAAGAGCTAGTCGATATCTCTTCTGCATTCACACCGCAATCGGTTGAATTCATGAAAGCCGGTGGTTCTTACGCAATTGTTTTTGGTAAAAAACTACAAAACTTTGCAGCTGAAACACTAGGTGTTCCACTACAACCTGTTTATGCCCCTTCTAAAGAGATTTCTCATGAAGGACAAGGCTTAACTGCAGTTGAAAAAATATTCAATAAAAATGCAGTAGGTGTTGCTTCAGAATCAGATCTACATGCGGGTTCTGACGTACGTGTAACAGTGAATATCGTTGGCTCTCAAGATACAACGGGATTAATGACCTCTCAAGAACTAGAGTCAATGGCAGCAATGGTAATCTCTCCTATTGTTGATGGCGCTTACCAGTCTGGTTGTCACACTGCATCAGTATGGGACAGTAAAGCACAGGCTAACATCCCTAAGTTGATGAGTTTCATGAGTAAATTTGGTCTGATCACCGCCCGTGATCCAGAGGGTGTATATGCTCCAATGACCGATGTTATTCATAAAGTATTGAATGATATAACCGTTGATGACCAAGCGATTATTATTGGTGGTGATTCTCATACGCGTATGTCTAAGGGTGTCGCATTTGGGGCTGACTCAGGTACTGTTGCACTTGCACTTGCAACAGGTGAAGCAACAATGCCTATCCCTGAATCAGTTAAGGTTACCTTTAAAGGTGATATGAAACCTTATATGGATTTCCGTGATGTGGTACACGCAACTCAATTGCAAATGCTTAAGCAATTTGGCGATAACGTTTTCCAAGGCCGCGTAATTGAAGTACACATTGGTACTTTATTAGCAGACCAAGCATTCACTTTCACTGACTGGACTGCAGAAATGAAAGCAAAAGCTTCTATCTGTATTTCTCAGGATGATACATTAATTGGGTCTCTTGAACTGTCTAAGAGCCGTATCCAGATAATGATCAACAAGGGAATGGAAAATAAAGCGAAAACACTACACGGTTTAATCGCTTTAGCTGACAAACGTATTGAAGAAATCAAATCTGGTACAAACCCAGCTTTATCACCGGACGACAATGCGAAGTACTTCGCAGAAGTAGTTGTTGACCTAGATACTATCGATGAGCCAATGGTTGCTGACCCAGATGTAAATAATGACGATGTATCTAAGCGTTATACACATGATGTGATCCGCCCTCTTTCTTTCTACAATAATAAACCAGTAGATTTAGGCTTTGTTGGTTCATGTATGGTGCATAAAGGTGACATACAAATCATCGCTCAAATGTTACGCAACATTGAAAAACATAATGGCAAAGTTGAATTTAAAGTACCATTAGTTATTGCCCCACCAACATACAATATTGTTGATGAGCTAAAAGCTGAAGGCGATTGGGATATTTTACAGAAATACTCAGGTTTTGAATTCGATGACGCTAACCCTAAAGGTTCGGCGCGTACTAAATATGAAAATATTATGTACCTAGAACGCCCAGGCTGTAACTTGTGTATGGGTAACCAAGAAAAAGCTGAACCAGGTGATACTGTTATTGCAACATCAACACGCTTATTCCAAGGTCGTGTGGTAGCAGATACTAGCGAGAAGAAAGGTGAATCATTGTTAGGTTCTACACCTTTAGTTGTGCTAGCAACCGTATTAGGTCGATTCCCTACGATTGAAGAGTACAAACAAGCAGTAGAAGGTATTAACCTAACTGATTTTGTGCCACCTGCACAAGAGATGAACACTAAATACACTGGCAAACCTGTTGCTGTTAGAATGCTGTAACATATTATTTATTAAAGAGTAACTTGAACAGTCATTTGAATAGTTACTTGAATAATAATTAAAATACTTAAAATAAATATGGGTTATTTATTTTGGTTGATTAAGAGAAATCTTATAATCAACCATAATAAGTAGCCCTTTTTTATAAAATTAATAACAATCTCACCGCTTTAACTCATATTTTCCAACGTCATATCACCTTCGCCCGTCAAGCACCTTATTGCAAGCCAAGCCCGTATAATGCGTTTGTATAACCTAGTTGTATTAAAGCGTTACGAAAGTCGCTTATATTACGCCTATTAGGTTCTGATTCTAGCAATCGCTCTTACTAACTTATTGAAATATTTCGATCAAGGTACTATCAGTCATTACAATATCAAACACTACAATATCGTTCTGTATCAATGAAAACAGCATTAATGAAAACAGGAATGCATAAACCATATGAGATAAAGCGCTGAAAAACCTTCGCCCATAAAAAAAGCTTGCTACCCTAAGGCAACAAGCTTTTTTAATATGCTAGAAATAAACGAGTATTATTTACGTTTTACTGCTTTAGCATTTGGAAGATCAGTAATTGAACCTTCATAAATCTCTGCAGCTAAACCAACTGACTCATGTAACGTTGGGTGAGCATGAATAGTTAATGCGATATCTTCAGCATCACAACCCATTTCGATTGCTAGACCGATTTCACCTAGTAGTTCACCTGCGTTAGTACCAACCACTGAACCACCAATAATACGGTGAGTATCTTTATCAAAGATAAGCTTAGTTAAACCATCAGAACAATCAGACGCGATTGCACGACCAGAAGCCGCCCAAGGGAATACTGATTTTTCGTAGTTAAGACCTTGCTCTTTTGCTTCTTTTTCAGTTACACCAACCCATGCCATTTCTGGCTCTGTGTAGGCAATTGAAGGAATTGTTTTAGGATCAAAGTAATGTTTTTTGCCAGCAATAACTTCAGCAGCAACATGACCTTCATGCACACCTTTATGAGCCAACATTGGTTGACCAACAATATCACCGATAGCATGGATATGCGGTACATTAGTATGCATTTGCTTATCAACTTCAATGAAACCGCGCTCTGTTACTTTAATGCCAGCTTTTTCAGCATCAATAGTAAGACCGTTAGGTACACGACCAACAGCAACTAATACAGCATCATAAGGTTTTGCTTCAGCAGGTGCATTTTTACCTTCAAAAGAAACGTATAACGCATCTTCTTTTGCGTCAACAGCAGTTACTTTAGTTGAAAGCATGATGTTGAATTTATTTTTAACTTTCTTAGTATAAACTTGCACAATATCTTTATCGGCAGCAGGTACTAATTGGTCTGCAAATTCAACAACATCAACGTCAGAACCTAATGATTTGTAAACAGTTCCCATTTCAAGACCGATGATACCACCGCCTAAAATAAGTAAACGTTTTGGTACTGATTTAAGCTCTAATGCATCAGTAGAATCCCAAACACGTGAGTCATCATGTGGAATAAACGGAAGTTTAACAGGGCGAGAACCGGCAGCAATAATTGCGTTATCAAAAGTGATTGTTGTTACTTCACCTTCACGGTTTGTAGCTTCGATAGTATTCGCGCCAGTAAAGCGTCCCCAACCGTTAACGGTGGTTACTTTACGCATTTTAGCCATGCCTTGTAGACCGCCAGTTAGCTGTGATACTACTTTTTCTTTCCAGATACGAATTTTATCGATATCTGTTGATGGCTCACCAAATAGTACACCATGCTCAGATAATGCTTTTGCTTCTTCAATTACTTTAGACACATGTAGTAATGCTTTAGAAGGAATACAACCAACGTTCAAACAAACACCGCCAAGCGTTTCATATTTTTCAATTAATACAGTTTCAAGACCTAGATCTGCTGCACGGAAAGCTGCAGAGTATCCCGCAGGGCCAGAACCTAATACAACAACTTGTGCTTTAATTTCTTTACTCATGTTGACCTCAATAAACGAACACTCAAAATAGGGTTTATAGTCTATTCAAATGTTATATGAATGTAAAATGAATGGTCGGCACAAATGCCGACCTAGTTAACAAAGATTATAAGATCAGGGTACGTAGATCAGATAAGTAGTTGTTAACAGCAGTAATAAAGCGTGCACCGTCAGCACCATCAATAACACGATGGTCATAAGAAAGCGCAAGAGGAACCATTAAACGAGGTTCAAATTCTTTACCATTCCACTGTGGTTTCATAGCAGATTTAGAAACACCTAAAATAGCTACTTCAGGTGCATTAACGATAGGTGTAAATTGTGTACCACCAATACCGCCAAGGCTAGAGATAGTCATGCTACCACCTTGCATATCTTTAGATGTTAATTTACCTGCACGTGCTTTCTTAGAAATTTCACCAATTTCGCGACAAATATCAAAAATACCTTTGTTTAATACATCTTTAACAACCGGTACAACTAGACCATTTGGCGTGTCTACTGCAATACCAATGTTGTAGTATTTTTTAAGGATCAGGCTTTGACCATCTTCAGATAAAGAAGAGTTAAAGTTAGGGTATAACGCCAACGCTTTAGCAACTGCTTTCATCATGAATACTAATGGGCTAATTTTAACGCCAAGATCTTGTTTTGCAGCAATTGCATTTTGCTCTTTACGGAACACTTCTAAATCTGTGATATCAGCTTCATCAAACTGTGTAACATGTGGAATCGTTACCCAGTTGCGATGTAGAGCAGGACCAGAGATTTTTTGGATACGAGAAAGTTCTTTAACTTCCACTTCACCAAATTTAGCAAAATCTACTTTAGGTGAAGCAGCAACAGCTAAACCACCTGCGCCAACACCGCCACCGTTTTTAGCAGCTTGTAATTGTGCTTTAACGAATTTTTGTACGTCTTCTTTAGTTGTACGGCCTTTAGGACCAGAAGCAGCGATTGCATTTAAGTCTAAATCAAACTCACGTGCAATACGGCGTACCGATGGAGAAGCCTTAATCGCAGCGCTAACAGGTGCAACTTCAACTTTTGCAGGAGCAGCTGGCGCCGCAGCAGGTGAAGCTTTAGGTGCTTCAGCAGGAGCAGAGGCAGCAGCTGGAGTAGCAGCAGGCGCATCGCCTTCAGCTTCAATTAATAGGATCAAAGTCCCTTCAGATACTTTATCACCTGTTGCGATTTTAATTTCTTTTACAACACCACCAAATGGTGCAGGAACGTCCATTGATGCTTTATCACCTTCAACAGTAATAACATCTTGGTCTTCGGTGATCGTATCGCCAACAGCAACAAGAATATCAGTCACTTCAACTTCATCACCACCGATATCAGGCACACATAATTCTTTAACAGCAGTCGCAGTAGCTACTGCAGGTTCAGCTTCTTCCGCAGGAGCTGGCGTTTCAGCGGCTGCAGGTGCTTCAGCAGCTGCAGAACCAGCAACTTCAACGATTAATACTAGGTTACCTTCAGAAACACTGTCACCAACGCTTACTTTAATTTCTTTAACTACACCAGCAACTGATGAAGGTACGTCCATTGACGCTTTATCGCCTTCAATCGTTAATACATCTTGGTCTTCAGCAATGGTATCGCCAACTGCAACTAAGATATCAGTAATATCAGCCGCATCAGCACCAATATCAGGTAGTAAAAATTCTTTTAATTCAGACATAATAATTTTCCTAATCAATAAAAGTCGGTGTTAGGTTTGACTAACACCGAGACTGATTTATGCAAATAATGGGTTGATTTTGTTTACATCGATATCAAACTTAGCAATCGCTTCAGTAACGACCTTACGTTCAACATCACCACGTTTTGCTAACTCAGTTAACGCAGCTACAACAACGTAACCGGCATTAACTTCAAAGTGACGACGTAAGTTTTCACGGCTATCACTACGGCCGAAACCATCAGTACCTAGTACTTTGTATGAATCAGCAGGGATAAATGCGCGTACTTGCTCTGCATAGTTTTTCATGTAATCCGTTGCAGCAATCGTTGGCTCATCACCTAATACAGATGTGATGTAAGGTACTTTTTGCTCAGCTTCAGGGTTTAACATGTTAAAGCGTTCAACGTCTTGACCGTCACGTGTTAATTCATTGAATGAAGTCACAGAGAAGATATCAGAAGCAACACCATATTCTTCACTTAGAATAGTCGCAGCAGCACGTACTTCGTTCATGATGGTACCAGAACTTAATAGCTGTACTTTGTTCTTACCAGGCAATGAAGTAAATTTGTAAATACCTTTACGGATACCTTCTTCAGCACCTTCTGGCATAGCTGGCATTGCATAGTTTTCATTCATTACCGTTAAGTAATAATATATGTTTTCTTGTTTCTCACCGTACATACGCTCAATACCGTGTTGAACGATAACCGCTAGCTCGTACGCAAATGTTGGGTCATAAGAAATACAGTTAGGGATAGTATTTGCTTGAATATGGCTGTGGCCATCTTCATGCTGTAAACCTTCACCGTTTAATGTAGTACGACCAGCAGTAGCACCTAATAGGAAACCACGTGCTTGTTGATCACCCGCCATCCATGCCATATCACCAATACGTTGGAAACCAAACATAGAGTAGTAAATGTAGAATGGAATCATTGGTAAGTCATTAGTACTGTATGACGTTGCAGCAGCAACCCAAGAAGACATAGAACCTAGTTCATTGATACCTTCTTGTAATACTTGTCCAGACGTTGCTTCTTTATAGTAAGAAACGACGCCACGGTCTTCAGGAATGTAATCTTGACCATGCGGATTATAAATACCCACTTGACGGAACAAACCTTCCATACCAAAAGTACGCGCTTCATCGGCAATGATTGGAACGATATTTTTACCGATACCTTTATCTTTCAACAATATATTTAGAATACGTACGTAAGCCATTGTTGTTGAAATTTCACGTTTTTGCTCGCCTAATAGCGCTGAGAATTTATCTAATTCAGGCACAGCTAGTTTTTCAGTAAACTTAGGAAGACGCTTAGGTGTGTAACCTAATAATGCTTCACGCTTACCGTGTAAGTAGTTGTACTCTTCAGAACCTTCTTCAAGTGTTAAGTAAGGCAGTGTTGCAGCTTGCTCATCACTTAATAAGTCTTGTAAACCTAAACGATCACGTAACGTTTCGATATGCTCTTCAGTCATTTTCTTCACGCCGTGAGCAATATTTTTGCCCTCAGCCGCAGCGCCCATACCGTAACCTTTAACTGTTTTAGCTAGAATTACTGTTGGTTTACCCGCTGTCTCTTCTGCGTTTTTAAATGCAGCGTACAGTTTAGATGAATCATGACCACCACGTTTAAGTGCAAAAATTTGCTCGTCGGTCATATCTGCAACTAGTGCAGCTGTTTCAGGGTATTTACCGAAGAAATGCTCACGAACATAAGCACCGTCTTTAGATTTGAATGTTTGGTAATCACCATCAACAGTTTCTTCCATTAACTGTAATAATTTACCAGACGTATCTTTAGCAATTAAGGCATCCCAGTTACCGCCCCAAATAACTTTAACAACATTCCAACCAGCACCTGTAAATAGGCCTTCTAGCTCTTGAATGATGCTACCGTTACCCATTACTGGGCCATCTAAACGTTGTAAGTTACAGTTAATTAAGAAACATAAGTTATCTAATTTTTCACGAGAAGCAAAAGATAATGAACCACGAGATTCTGGCTCATCCATTTCACCATCACCTAAGAACGCATAAACACGTTGTGCAGACGTTGGTTTTAAACCACGACCGTCAAGGTATTTTAAGAAACGCGCTTGGTAGATAGCAGCAATTGGGCCAAGACCCATTGATACCGTAGGAAACTGCCAAAATTCAGGAAGTAGTTTAGGGTGCGGGTAAGAAGGTAAACCTTTACCATCTACTTCTTGACGGAAGTTATCTAACTGTTCAGCAGTTAAGCGACCTTCAAGAAATGCACGCGCATAAATACCAGGAGAAATATGACCTTGGTAATAAACTAAATCACCGCCATCTGTTTCATTTGGAGCACGGAAAAAGTGGTTAAAACATACTTCGTAAAATGCAGCAGCTGACTGATAAGAAGCCATGTGTCCACCAAGATCTAAATCTTTTTTAGAAGCACGCATAACAATCATGATCGCATTCCAGCGAATGATTGAACGAATACGTTGTTCTATTTTTAGATCGCCTGGGTAAACAGGTTGTTGGTCAGATGGGATAGTATTCACATAATTAGTGTTAATGCCGTGTGGCAAATTAACACCTTCTTTACGTGCTTTATCCATCACTTGCTCAAGGATAAATTGAGCACGTTCTGAGCCCTCATCTTCAAGAATGGTTGATAATGCTTCAAGCCATTCAGAAGTTTCTTGCGCATCAATATCTTTTAGGATGTCAGTCATGACACTTTCCTTCTATATCACTAGATAATCTCAGCTCGAAAGCCAAGCGTTGTTTTATAATTATTTACATTAACCACTACCTGCTTCACAGCACGTTTGTATGCCATTTCGGCAATAAGTAATCTAAATAGTTATTTATATAAGTATATTTTCACAGTAAAACTGTGCCCGTTATACTATAAAACGGCAGTTTTTTTCAAAAGCCACCTAACTCGCGTTTAAAGGCACTCTCTTCGCATAACATAACTAAACGTGTTTCTTCAATGTAATTCAGATGTTGATCTGATGCTTCTTTCGCTTTCATCGGTTGCTTTGATAAAATAGCATCCACTAACTGTAAACGATGTTGATGAATTTTTTTAGCCACTTCAGGATATAAATACAATTGTTTAACATTATCCGAGATATTACGATGTAATAATGGATTAATGCCACGCGCTAAATGTAAAAATACCACATTATGCGATGCTTCAATAACCGCAAGATAAAACTGCGCAACCGACGCAATCTCTTGTTCGATGTTACCAGCAGCATTAGCGATATCAATAGCAGTGAAACTTGTTTTTATTTTATTAAAGTCATCAGAAGTGCCACGTAAAGCAGCGTAATAAGCAGAAAACCCTTCAATTGCATGACGAAATTCTAATAGGTCATACTTTGATTCAGGGTGGGTATTTAATAATTCAAATAATGGATCCGTTAATTGTGCTCGTAGCTCTTCTTTAACATAAGTACCACCGCCTTGACGACGTGTTAACAAACCTTTGGATTCTAAACGTTGAATAGCTTCACGCAATGAAGGACGAGATACATCAAACTGCTTAGCCAACTCACGTTCAGGTAACAACTTCTCACCTAGCTCTAAACTCCCCTCTAAAATCATGCTTTCTAGCTGTGATTCAATCACATCTGCAAGCTTAGGTTGTTTAATTTTTGCGTAAGTCATGAAAGCCCTAAATCAGTTAATCGCACAGGTTATTGAGATGCATTAATAACATCAAAATGTAAAATGGTATTACCAATTAATAATTAGGCATAGAAATTAACAAAATTAACAATTTATGTCTAGAATTTTATGATCCAAATCAAACTTAAATGATGAATAAAGGCAGTTATACCTAGAAGTTGCTAGAAAACAAACAATTGGTAAGACCATTTGCATTAATGACAAAAAAAAGAAAAAATAAGATCACTTTTATAAAACAAATAAAGCGTTAAATTAACATTATTTTTAACCTACTTCATGCGCTAAATAATCAATACAAAGATAACGCCAATTATTAATAAGAAAAAGCCCAGCAATCTTTCACTGGGCCTTTATTATATTAAAAAATTAGCTTATGGAACACTTACTTTTTCTCTGCTAGACGCTCTTTCTTTTTAAGCTTAATCGTTGAATAAACCGAGAAGATAGCAAACAAAATAAATGCTAAAGCAATCGGACGGTCATATAAAAAAGACCAACTGCCTTCATACATAATCAATGATTTACGTAAGTTTGTTTCTGCCATCGGCCCTAAAATAATCGCTAATAAAATAGGTGATGAAGGAATATCTAATTTGTTTAATAGGAAGCCTAATAAACCAAAAGTAATAGCAATACCCACATCAAACATAGAGTTATTGATAGCGTAAGCACCGATCACAGACAAAAAGATAATAATCGGGATCATCAGGATTTTTGGCACTTCAATAATTCGACAAAAGAAGCGAATACCCAGAAAACCAATAATCAGCATCACAATATTTGCCACAATCATCGAGCTAAAAATACCATAAACAATTTCAGGGTTTTGTGTAAACAGCAACGGCCCAGGTGTTAATCCTTGTACTATTAGAGCACCTAATAATACAGCTGATACCGCATCACCTGGTACACCTAAAGTGAGTAGCGGCACTAAAGAACCACCAGTAACACCATTATTACCAGACTCTGCTGCCGCTAATCCATGCATTGAACCATTACCAAACTCTTCTGGATTTTTCGCCACACGCTTAGCTTCGTTATAACAAGCAAAGGCTGAAATGTCTGCACCGGCACCGGGAACAGAACCAATTGAAGTACCAATTAAACCACTTTTTATGGTGGTCGGTAATATCTTTTTAAAATCAGCAAAACTAAGTAGTTTGTAACTAAATTTAGGCGGCATCTCTTGTTTATCGCTAGACATTTTTTCTAGCTGATTTAACCCTTCTGCAATCGCAAACAAACCAATTAACACCGGAATAATATTAATACCACTGTATAAGTCCATTACACCAAAAGTAAAGCGGGGCACACTACTAATAGGGTCTAAACCCACCATTGACACCAACAATCCGATGGTCCCTGCTAACAAACCTTTCATTATGTTTTTAGCGGAGACACTGGCAATAATAGTTAAACCAAATAAGGCTAATGCAAAATATTCTGGCGCATTAAAACGTAGTGCAAAGTCAGCTAAAATAGGCGCTACCGCAATTAATACTATGGTACTGATTAATCCACCAATAAAAGAAGCCACCGCGGCAATACTTAACGCTTTTGCTGCTAAGCCTTTAATAGCCATGGTATGCCCATCCAACACAGTAGCTGCTGAAGCGGGAGTGCCTGGTGTTTTTAATAAAATAGCTGCAATCGAACCGCCGTAAATACCACCGATGTAGACACCAATCAGCATCACTAATGCGGGTGTTGCGTCCATACCAAAAGTAAAAGGTAGTAATATAGCTACCCCCATGGTTGCAGTTAAACCGGGTAAGGCACCTAATATTACGCCCCCCAATACTCCAAACACTAGGACAGGGAAAACCGCCATACTAAACGCAGAAGCAAAACCGCTTAATAAATATTCTGTCATAATAATAACCTAGAAAAAAAGTAAACCTTCTGGCAGTGAAATAACAAAAACTTCACCAAACAGAAAATAGATAGTGAATACAAATATCCACGCAATTGCATAATAAAGTGGTTTTTTCACTCGGTAATAGACCAAGTAATAAGTAAAACCAACCAAACTAGCTGGTAAGTAACCGACTAGCGTTATCAGCGCGGCATAACCAATCAACAGCGTAAAACCAAAAATGGAATGTTTGGATACTAGTGGGATCTCGTTTGTTTCTTGTTGTTTTTGCTTATCTGCCTGTTGATTGTTTTGTTTTTGCTTATATTGAAAAATTAACACGCTACAAATAATAATCTGAAGGACCGCTATTACGGCAGGAAAAAAGCCAGCTCCAACGGGTGCATCTTGGTATCGAGGCTCAGGAAATTGAGAGATAAACACTAAGAAGATAAGACTCAGTAAAATAATTAAACTGGGAAAAAAAATATTACGATTAAGCATAATAAACTCGCTAATAAACGCTATTGCGCTTAGTCATGAGAAACAAAAACCAAGGCCTATTCCTTGGTTTTTGTAGTAGGGGTTATTTAATAAATTGACTTAACACTTTCTCATCTTTTTTTACAAAATCAGTAAACTCTTGTGCTTTAAGTGGGTGAATTGTCATCGCACCTTTTGCCATAAAGTCTTTAAATTCTGCCGACGCCATTGCTTGGTCAAAGGCATTACCTAAGATTTCAATGATTTCATCTGGTGTATCTTTCGGTGCACCAATACCGCGCCATGTACCCGTAGTTGCATCAATACCTTGCTCTTTTAATGTTGGTACATCAGGTATATAAGAAATACGTTCTTCCGACATCACGCCTAGTGCTTTAAGTTGACCAGAGCGTAATTGTGCGATTGCTTCACCAGGCGTTACCATAGTGACTTGTGTGTGGTGACCTAATACAGAAGGAATCGCTTCCGATGAACCATTGTAAGGAACAGCATTAAGTTTAATATCTTGCGATTGCTCTAGAGCCATTAAGTAGAAGTTTGGTGCAGCAGTTGATGCAAATTTAACTTTACCCGGCATTTTTTTAGCTTCAGCCACTAAGTCATTAACCGTGTTGAATGGGCTATCAGCAGGTACTAAAATAACAGCAGGATCTAAGTTAACCATACGAATTAATTTAAAATCGTCGGCGGTATTTTGCATTAATCCCATTTGCGGTAAAGAAGCAATTTCACGAGTTACCACGGTTAATGTGTAACCATCAGCACGTTGACGAGCACCAAAACTCATGCCCACTGCACCTGCACCACCTGTGCGGTTCATGACTGAAATACTTGTACCTAGAATATCTTTAGCGCTATTTGCTAATGTACGCCCTACTGCATCAGTACCACCACCTGCGCCAAACGGCACAATTAAGCGTATGTTTTTTGATGGATAATCAGCAGCAAAAGAGCTTGCTGACATTAATAATCCGGCGCTGATCAAGGCTGTTTTCAATAACTTTTTCATTTTATATTCCCTTTGTATTAAATAAATTCTACTAATTAATCTCTATAGGTTTGAGTTGGATTTTTTACTTTTGTCGTTTGATAGTCATGTATTGCTAACTGTTCAATAGCTACAGCAATCCAACCACTTACTAACATATCAAACCACTGTTCGACGCCACTGCAAGCAACTACAATATTTCCGTAAACAAATGATCCATAAAAAAGGACGTCACCTTGGTGCAACGATGTTGGATGCAATGTTTGAAGATTCATATTGGCACTACCTTCTCGCCATGCTTGATGTGCTTTTTTTCTAGCAAGCTGATCAAATGGAATGGTCCATTGTTCAGGGTTACCGAGAGAAGACTGATACAAAATGGCATCTTCAAAGCATGACTCCCATGGTTTTATAGTCGGGTCCATAATGACAATATGAAGCTCTTTTCGATTAGTCCTCTCAAAAAGGCGTTCAATTGCAGGGGTCACTAACTCAACTGCATCAATTGCTAACTGCTTGTGCGATATCACGTCATATTCCTTCTGTTTAGATATTATTTAATAGTATTGTAGTATTATATAATCGAAAGTAAGCGCGGTAATTTTTGTGAGTTGGCTCTTGTTACACAACCGATTATGAGAGCTATACCTCAAATTAGAAGTAATCGTTAGTGACAAGAATTGACTTACTAGAATCTAACTTTTAAAAGCAAATTTACATAAAAAAGTTAATTAACAAGAGATATGCGCTTTAGGAAATAAATTTAATTTATAACAAAATCATAAACTTAAATTCACATCACTCCTCATCCTTAGATTTAATCGTTTAAAAAAGCAATGATTAGGTGTTTCTATAAATTACATTTTAAGTAGGGTGATATTATGATCATATATAGAATAAAGGTAACAACGAGGTATTTATTTAAATAAACAAGTTTTACATCTCGACTCATTATTACAATTTTCCTGTACTAAAAAAAATTAAATGTCATACATGACTTCACTTTGCGATAATTTAATAAATGAAGATTTAATCGCAAAATTTACAATTGATAAGAGATGAATCGATAGGAAACTAATAGATAGGGGGTCTAATAGGTAGGTCGTTAATAGCCAGTAATTTAATAAACGCAATTTAATAGTATTAGCTACGCACGATCAGTGCAGACATCATCTTTGTCTGCACAATGCACGATTTAATGTGCCATAAGCTGCTTTTCTTTTTTAGTGAGAGCATGAATCATCGTACTAGTCACTAAAGTAACGCCTTTATTTGAGACTCGAAAGCCTCTAGCAACATCCTTTTCTTTGTCATAACCAATAATGAACCCTGCAGGAATATGACAGTTAGCATCAACAATAACTCTAAACAATTTACAGTTCTCACCGATATCACACTCCGGCATCAATACCGATTGTTCGATTAAACTGTGAGAGTGGGTATGTACACTTGAATATAATATTGATTTACGAATAGTTGATCCAGAAATAATACAACCACTAGCCACGGTGGAATCAAGTGCGGTACCTCGACGAGTCTCATTATCAAAGATAAATTTAGCAGGAGGTAACTGGCTTTGGTAAGTAAAAATAGGCCATGATCGATCATAAAGATCAAACTGTGGCTCAGGCTCTATTAACTCCATATTAGCTTCCCAAAGTGAATCTATTGTACCCACATCACGCCAATAAGCTTGCTTGTCTGCATCAGGGTCTTCAATGGGATAAGCAAATATATTATATTCTTTAATAATAGAAGGAATAACATCTAAACCAAAATCATGGCTTGAGTTAGGATTAGCCGCATCTTTATTTAAATGCTCAAATAGAAAATCAGTATTAAAAACATAATTTCCCATTGATGCTAAACAGAAACCAGGTTTACCGGGGATTTCATTAGGGGAGCTTGGTTTTTCATTAAATGCAATCACTTTACCTGTTTCATCCACCGTCATCACACCAAAGCTACCCGCAGCCTCTTCAATGCTTGCCTCAATACAACACACCGTCATATCCGCTTTATTATCTACATGTTGCATAAGTAACTTACCGTAATCCATGCGGTAAACATGGTCACCAGATAAAATTAAAACGTACTTAGGTTTGTGAGTGCGAATAATCTCTATATTTTGATAAACTGCGTCGGCAGTGCCTGAATACCAATCATTCATTTTATGTTGCGATGCTGGTAATACCTCAACAAATTCTGATAGATCAGCCTTAAAAGTACCCCATCCACGATGAATATGACTAATTAAAGAGTGTGATTTATATTGGGTTGCAACCCCTACACGGCCAATACCTGAGTTTAAACAATTAGAAAGTGGAAAATCGATGATACGAAATGTGCCACCAAAATAAACGGCGGGTTTAGCACGACGATCAGTTAGCTCAAATAAACGACTACCGCGCCCTCCCGCTAAAATAATTGCATAGGTATCTTTACTCAAATTACTTATATATCGTTGATCGTTATTCAACATACTCCCCTCCCTTTAGCTAAACCTTAATCAATCACAATAAAAGTCAACATTAAAGCAATATATAACTATTTAGCGCTTTATAAGTTAAACAAGCAAGCTGAAAATTGCAACAAAAATTCACCTATTGATCTAGATCAAATTAATAATATATAAACATTACTTAACAAACAGTTACTAGATAATCAGAATCAAATACAAGCATAGAAAAACTAACAATTAACACCTGAAAAACCATAAAAAATAAATCAAACAATAAGATCTAAACGATAAGGTTGTAGTGGCACTCTAAGACCACCGTTAATCGTGATTTTGATGCCCTAAGTGATGAATGAAGAGTGATGAATGAAGAGTGATGAATTTGTTAGGGAAAGGTAGTTAAGAAAAGATGGTTAAGAAAAGATAATTAAGGAAAGATAGTTAAGGTCAGCTAGTTGATTATTGAATATCTAATCATAAGGATTCAGGGCAATGCAGCACTTAAATTTTTAATCAAAGAGATGAACTGATTGGTGTTACTCCGCATCAGCGTTGATAACAAATGAAAAGTTTACCATAGACCTAGGTAACTTCATCCACTCTAGTAAACACCGAGATTGTTTTCTAAACACTGCTGATAACGTTCTCTGAACGAGAATTATTTTTCTAAAAATAACTGAAAGTTCTATACGTAATTTAAAGCCCTAAAAATAATTTAAAGCGCTAAACGTAGCTTAAAGGGCTAGGCTTAACTTAAAAGAGTGCCAATCAAATTTACTACCAGGGTCGGTTTTTCGCCTAGGTGCAATATCACTATGGCCAACGATACGTTGCTTAGTAATTAAAGGGTATTGCTGTTGTATTTGTAACGTAACATCAACTAACGCTTGATATTGTAACTCTGTGTAGGCAGTGCAATCAGTTCCTTCTAGCTCGATACCAATTGAATAGTCATTACAACCTGCTACCCCCTCAAAGTTCGAAATACCGGCATGCCATGCACGCTTTGTAAAAGGAACATATTGTTCTATTGAACCGTCTCGACGAATGACACAATGCGCAGACACTTCTAATCCTTGCAAATCAACAAAACTAGGGTCAGCTGCGCAATCTAAACATCCTGTAAATAAGTTCTTAATATGTTCAGTACCATACTGCCCTTCCGGTAAGCTAATGCAATGGATCACTAATAAACTAATGTCAGCCTCAACAGGACGTTGATTATAAAATGGGCTTTTAATGAATTGTGCAGTACTCAATAAACCAAGTGAGTTGATCATTATTATTCCTCATCAAAACAAATCGTAAGCTAAAAAGTAAAAAATCCAACAAAAAAGGTGGCTAAGTAGCCACCTTTTATAGTTATAGATCATAACCTAACTTAACTTCAATAGTACTTTCTATTAAGTAGCACTTTCTATGAAATAGTTACTTTTTATTAAATAGTACTTTCTAATAAATAGTTACTTTCTATTAATGGTTATTCCCATTCAATCGTCGCAGGTGGTTTGCCTGATACATCATAAACAACACGTGAGATACCATCAATTTCATTGATAATACGGTTAGATACGTGACCGATTAATTCATATGGTAAGTGTGACCAACGAGCCGTCATAAAGTCGATAGTTTCAACACAACGTAATGACACAACCCAGTCATATTTACGGCAATCACCCATTACACCCACAGAGCGTACAGGTAAGAATACAACAAAGGCTTGGCTTACTTTATGGTATAACTCTGCTTTGTGTAACTCTTCAATAAAGATAGCATCTGCACGACGTAATAAATCACAGTACTCTTTCTTCACTTCGCCTAGTACACGCACACCTAGACCTGGTCCAGGGAATGGATGGCGGTATAGCATATCGTATGGTAAGCCTAACTCTAAACCAATTTTACGTACTTCATCTTTAAATAATTCACGTAAAGGTTCAACTAAGCCCATCGCCATATCATCAGGTAACCCACCAACATTATGATGAGATTTAATAACATGTGCTTTGCCGTTTTTAGAAGCTGCTGACTCAATTACATCAGGGTAAATAGTGCCCTGTGCAAGCCATTTTGCATTGGCTAATTTCTTAGATTCTTCATCAAAGATCTCAACGAATACACGACCGATAATTTTACGCTTCGCTTCAGGATCACTTTCGCCAGCCATTTGCTCTAGGAAACGATGTTCAGCATTAACATGGATAATATTTAATCCAAAATGATCACCAAACATATCCATTACTTGCGCGCCTTCGTTTAAACGTAATAAACCGTTATCAACAAAAACACAGGTCAGCTTATCACCAATAGCACGTTGTAATAACATCGCCACCACCGATGAATCAACACCACCAGATAAACCTAGAATAACTTCATCATCACCGACTTGTTCTTTCATACGAGCCACTGCATCATCGATAATTGATGCAGGCGTCCATAGTGTTTCACAGCCACAGATATCAACGACAAAATTACGTAACATACGCTCACCTTGGCGAGTATGTGTTACTTCAGGGTGAAATTGCACACCGTAAAAATGTTTTTCTTCATTGGCAATAGCAGCAAATTGACAAGTCGCAGTATTAGCAACCGTAATAAAATCAGCAGGAATAGCTGACACTTTATCACCATGGCTCATCCATACGTCTAATAAAGGTTTGCCTTGCTCTGAAATCGCATCTTCAATCGAATTAAAGAAAGCAGATTCAGCTTGCACTTCAACTTTTGCGTAGCCAAACTCACCCTCGCCTTCACCTTTAATCACTGCGCCGCCTAATTGATGCGACATAGTTTGCATACCGTAACAAATACCTAATACTGGCACACCAGCGTTAAATACATATTCAGGAGCTCGTGGTGAACCTTCAGCGGTTACACTTTCAGGACCACCCGCAAGGATAATACCGTTAGGATTAAATTCTTTGATGTCTTGTTCGTCAACATCCCAGCTCCAAAGCTCACAGTAAACACCAATTTCACGAATACGACGTGCAATTAGCTGTGTATATTGAGAACCAAAATCTAATATTAGGATGCGTTGCTCATGAATATTTGTACTCATCATATTGTCCTTTATCTTACTTAAATTTTTATTGCTAAAAATAATAAAAGACGATAAATATCGTCTTTAAATTGATGCTTTAATGAAGCTAAATTAACGGCATAAGATGTTCAGTGTTATTGTGTAATGTCATTTGCTAACGATTAAGCCGCTTTCTACATTACACAAACCTGAACGCTTATTACATTAATTAACCACCACTACGGTAGTTAGGCGCTTCTTTAGTGATAGCAACATCATGCACGTGGCTTTCACCCATACCTGCACTGGTAATTTTTACAAACATTGCTTTAGTATTCATTTCTTGAATCGTTGCACAACCGGTCAGCCCCATCGATGAACGTACGCCACCCATTTGCTGATGAATAATTTCTTTTACTTTACCTTTATAAGCAACACGTCCTTCAATACCTTCAGGTACTAACTTGTCTGCTGCATTATCAGATTGGAAGTAACGATCCGATGAACCTTGAGACATCGCGCCTAAAGAGCCCATGCCACGGTATGATTTGTATGAACGACCTTGGTATAAAATAATTTCACCTGGCGATTCTTCAGTACCAGCAAACATACTTCCCATCATCACACATGATGCGCCAGCAGCCAGTGCTTTAGCAATATCACCTGAGAAACGAATGCCGCCATCAGCAATCACAGGAATACCAGTACCTTGTAATGCATCCACTGCATCTGAAATAGCAGTAATTTGCGGAACACCTACACCTGTAACAATACGTGTAGTACAGATTGAACCAGGGCCGATACCTACTTTAACAGCGCTACAACCAGCAGCAACCAATGCTTTAGCACCGTCACCTGTTGCAATATTACCACCAATGATTTCTAGGTTTGGGTATGCTGCGCGAGTTGCTTTAATACGATCTAAAACACCTTGCGAATGACCGTGAGAAGAGTCAATTAATAAGACATCAACACCCGCTTCTACTAATGCATCAACACGTTCTTCATTACCTGCACCAGCACCTACAGCGGCACCAACACGTAAACGACCTAATTCGTCTTTACATGCGTTTGGTTTACGCTCTGCTTTACGGAAATCCTTAACAGTGATCATGCCTTTAAGCTTAAAGTTATCATCTGTTAATAAAACTTTTTCGATACGGTGTTTATGCATTAAAGCTTCGATTTCATCACGAGGAGTATTCGATTTTGCAGTAACTAGGTCGGTTTTTATTGTCATTACAGCAGAAACAGGTTTTGTTAAATCAGTTTCAAATAAGACGTCACGACCAGTAATGATACCGACTAATTCGCCAGAGTCTTCAACTACAGGGTAACCGGCAAAACCATGTTTTTCAGTTAACTCTTTAATTTCACCCAGGGTTGTAGAAGGAGAAACAGTAATAGGCGTAGCTACCACACCGCTTTCGTGGATTTTTACTAAACGAACTTGTTCAGCTTGTACTTCAATAGACATATTTTTATGGATAAAGCCCATGCCGCCTTCTTGAGCTAAAGCAATAGCGAAGCGTGCCTCTGTAACTGTATCCATTGCCGCAGAAACGACAGGAATGTTCAACGAGATATTTTTTGTTAATTGAGTTCTTAGATCGGCAGTGTTAGGTAGTACTGTCGAGTGGGCTGGCACTAATAATACATCGTCAAATGTTAACGCATCTTTTGCTATTCTTAGCATTGCAATATCTCACTTATAGTTGGGAGCATTTTAGATATACCCAAAATTGCTTGGGTATGATATTGCGGTGGGATTTTAATCGTAAATTATGATAAGTACAATACAATTTATGTTTTTATACACAGTTTTTACTGTGTTAATATTTAGCCCCTGATTTAATTGGTAAAATTTTTTGTTATGGCGATAAAAAACAACAACATCTACAGCGTAAGCTCACTCAATAAAGCCGCAAAATCCTTACTGGAGACAGGATTAGGGGTGATTTGGTTATCTGGTGAGATTTCTAACCTAACTATCGCAGTTTCAGGGCATTGGTATTTCACGTTAAAAGATCATGGCGCGCAAATAAAATGTGCCATGTTTAGAGGCAATAATAGCCGTGCGGGGTTTACACCTAAACACGGGCAACAAGTATTAGTGCGTGGAAAATTAAGCTTGTACGAAGCACGTGGAGATTATCAGTTAATCGCAGAAACCATGGCACCAGAAGGTGATGGATTATTAAAACAACAATTTGAAGAATTAAAATGCCAATTAGCTGCGCAAGGTTTATTTTCTGAAGCGATAAAAAAATCTTTACCTGAGATTATCAAACGTGTCGGCATTATTACTTCATCAACCGGTGCTGCGTTACATGACATACTGAGTGTTTTACAACGTCGAGATCCACGTTTGCAAGTGGTTATTTATCCGACTCAAGTACAGGGACAAGGTAGTGCATTCTCCGTCGCGGCTCAAATTGCCTTAGCGAATATTCGTAATGAATGTGATGTGTTAATCGTCGGCCGTGGTGGCGGCTCTTTAGAAGACTTATGGTGCTTTAATGAGCCCGATGTTGCCTATGCTATTTATAATAGCCAATTACCTGTAATTAGCGCTGTTGGGCATGAGATAGATGTAACCATTAGTGATTTTGTTGCCGATCTCAGAGCTGCGACGCCATCAGCAGCAGCTGAGTTAGTAAGTCAACATAAAACCTTTGTTTCTACTCAACTCAATAACTTAGTCGCACGCCTTAAGCAGTCTATACAAAATAGGCTGCAACATAAGACCCACCAGCTAAGTGTATTAAAACAAACCTTATTACAACACGATCCTAAACATAAATTACAACAGCAGGCACAAAACTTAGATGAATTAAGTTTACGCTTACAACATGCTATGCAACAAAAAATGCAATGGCAACAACACCAGACTTCACAGTTAAAAAATCGATTACAACAGGCTAGTCCTGCTCATCACATTAATATTGAACTGCAAAAGCAACAACAATTAAAACGTCAATTAACACAAGCAATGACGGCAAAATTAAATAACGCGGAACAGAACTTACATCATCAAATACAACAACTAAATGCCTTTAGTCCACTAGCAACCTTAGCCCGTGGTTATGCAATAGTTAAAGATGAAAAAGGCAAGGTAAGCACTGATCCTGCAAAACTCAAAGTAGGAGAAACAGTTGAAGTGACCCTTGATAAAGGGCAGTTTAAAGCGCAGGTTATTTAGCTGTAGTTGCTTTAAAACTGTAGTTATTTTAAAACTGTCCTGATGTAAACATGTAATTATATGGTTGTTTGGTTGATTGATTGATTGATTGATTGATTGTTACAGTCTAAGTAAATGTATTAATTAATAAAAAACAAAAAGGGCTTGATACAAATTGTATCAAGCCCTTTTTAGTTATTTCAGCTAAAAATTTAGCTTCGTATTACATTCCTAAGAACGGATTAAATTATCACTGGTCCCGATCCATTTATAGGTAGTTAATTCAGGTAAGCCCATTGGCCCACGTGCATGTAACTTCTGGGTTGATACTGCTACTTCAGCGCCTAAACCAAATTGGCTGCCATCGGTGAACCGAGTACTGGTATTAACATAAACCGCCGCCGAGTTAACCGCATTGATAAATTTATTCGCCACGGTAAAGTCATTGGTCAAAATGCCATCAGAATGTTCAGAGCTATGCTCACGGATATGCATCAAGGCTTCATGTAAATTAGCCACCACTTTAACGCCTAAGTTTAGAGATAACCACTCACGTGAAAAGTCGCCTTCTTGAGCAAGCTGTGCATCATCACCTAAAATAGCTTTCGCTTTTTCTTCTGCCACTAACGTAACACCTAGCGGTAATAAGTGTGCAGCCAATTTAGGTAAGAAAGTCTCAGCAATATCAGCTTCTACTAATAACGTATCTAACGCATTACAAACGCTTGGACGTTGTACTTTAGCATTTTCGATAATCGCTAAGGCTTTTTCAACATTAACCGTTTTCTCTGCAAATAAATGACAAATACCAATACCACCAATAATCACAGGAATAGTACTATTCTCTTTACAGAATTTTTGTAAGCCCGCATTACCACGAGGAATGATCATATCCACGTATTTATCTAATTTTAATAACTCGCCTACTAATGCGCGATCTGTATTTTCTATATATTGCACAGACGTTTTTGGTAAGCCTACTTTTACTAATGCGCTTTGAATAAACTTAACGAGCACTAAGTTAGAGTTAATGGTTTCTTTACCACCACGCAAAATACTAGCGTTACCCGTTTTCAAGCTCAATGCAGCAATATCAATGGTTACATTAGGACGCGCTTCATAAATAACACCTAACACGCCTACAGGTACACGGCGCTTACAAAGTTTTAAGCCATTTTCTAATAGCTTACTATCAAATTCTTCTCCAACTGGGTCAGAAAGTCCAATCACACTACGTAAATCACTAATAACACCGGCTAAGCGGGTTTCATCTAATAACAGGCGATCCAATAAAGCGTCGGTTAATCCAGCCGCTTTACCTGCTTCAATATCTTTTTGATTAGCTGCGACTATTTCTGCCGCATTACTTTCTAATTCAATCGCAATCGCTTCAAGCGCTGCATTTTTTGTAGTCGTATCAGTGATTGCCAACTCGTAACTTGCTTCTTTCGCTTGTTGACCTATTTGTTGTAAATTCATTTCTACTCCTTTAAAACAGACTCCATAATTAACGAGTCTTTATTATAAAATAACTAGGTCATCACGGTGTATAACAACAGTACCGTGTTCATAACCTAATATTTTTTCAATTTGATCTGAATGTTGTCCCTTAATTCGTTCTATATCGACACTTTTATAACGCACGATACCGCGCGCAATCTCTTTACCTTTATGGTTGCAAATTGAGACCACATAACCTCGTAAAAAGTGCGACTGCACAGAGCTAATACCTTTTGCAAGTAAACTACTACCACCGTTAATAATGGCGTGCTCTGCTCCTGGGTCAACAAAAATCAATCCTGCTGGGCGAGAGCCAGCGAAGATCCAATTTTTCCTTGCTTCTAAACGGTTATTTGCAGACACAAATTTTGTGCCAACTGGTAGACCATTAGCGGCGTCTAAAATAACATTTTTACGATGGCCAGAGGCAATCACTACCTCAATACCTGCTCGATTAGCAACCGTCGCCGATTCGATCTTGGTTGCCATACCTCCCGTTCCTAACCCACCAACACTTCCGCCGGCAATGCTATGAATAGCTTCTGTTATTTCAGTTACTTCTGTAATTAATTTTGCATCAGGGTTACTGCGAGGGTCGGCTGTAAATAACCCGGGTTGATCAGTTAATAGTATCAACTGATCTGCATCAGCTAATAAAGCGACTAATGCCGACAAATTATCGTTATCACCTACTTTTATTTCACGTGTAGCAACAGCATCATTCTCATTTATTAATGGCACGATACGATGTTTTAGTAACGTATTAAGTGTATCACGTGCATTGAGAAAACGACCTTTATCATCTAGGTCTGCACGTGTAAGCAACATTTGTCCAACATGTAACCCATATATTTTAAATAGGTTTTCCCATTCCCGAATAAGCTGCCCTTGCCCCACTGCGGCTAGCATCTGTTTATTGGCAATAGTGGGTTCAATATTGGGCATATTTAAATGCTCTTTACCTGCAGCAATTGCGCCTGAAGTGACCACTACAATAGGATGACCTTGTTGATGTAATATCGCGCACTGGCGAACTATTTCAACCATTTGCGCTCGGTCTAACTTAGCTGTTCCGCTAGTTAATACACTGGTACCCAATTTAATTACAATTGTTTTTTTATTCGCGTTCATTTATTTATGCTTCATTTCAGAAAAATAAAAAAGCTCAATTTATATGAGGTGATCTACCAATAATAACCGTCATTGAGCTCAAAAAAAAACAGCAACTTAAATAGCTGCTGTTGATTAGTATACCATTATTGCGCAAATTAAAGGGGCAAAAATAGAGGGAGCTTAAAACTTACGCATATATACCCGTTACCATTCAAGATGCAAAGTTCAGCAAGTTGTGAGGTGATTAGCTTCTAGGCAGAAAGTTGAACATCTAACTAGCTATATCTGCTCTGTTAATTCATAGCCCACTTCGACATCAATCATTTCAGTTAATTTTTCAATAAAAGTATTAAATGATTGATCAATTTGTAGCATTTCTTTTTTAGTTATTTTATTGCTAACCCAATTGCCTTCAATATCATACAGTCCATTAAAGCGCTGATAAGTAAATGTATTACCATTACGTGTTAATTCCGCCCACCAGCCTAAAAAGATTCTTTCCTCTGGCTCTTTTTTATCATCAACACATATTTCTAAACAATCAAAAAAGAACGTTTTTTCATCTGATTTTAATTTACGGAAAAAAGGTCCAAAATCAGTAAATAATTTGAATAAGCGCCCACGTGATGGTCCCTTTATAAGAGTATCTGACATGTTAAGAGGCTTCCTTGTATAATTTAATAGCGAACAATAATATCTTCAATATATCACTTACTCTTGTAAATGTTTTGTTAACCATTGTGCAGAGTACTCTAAAGATCTCAAATAAGAGTCAAAAATGGGAGGTTTATCAATAATCTTAGACTCACTGCCATAGCTTGCCCGTGCAATTAATTTCAAGTCCTGCTCATTACACATAATATCCTGTGAATGGCCAATACTCAGCATCGGCGTATTAATACGTTTGCGTCCCAACAACCCCTGTTTAATTAATGAAAAAGGAACACAAAGTTGATATAAACTTGCCACATCGGAATGACTCATTTGCATACGACTAGCAAGGCAATCTAAGGTCATTGGTGGTAATTTTGAAAAGTTATCAAAGCTATCAAACACACTACCCACAGCTGCGCCAACACTCACCACCGAACGCACTCGTTTCGGCTCTACATAAGCCAAGCGATTTAGTGCATTGCCACCCATACGCATTCCCATTAATGCAACACGAGACTGATCCACCCATGGTACATTATCCATATGATGCAATACCGCTTGGTGTAAATTAGAAGTGTCTTGCTCTAATTTAATATGATTTGAGAAACCAACTCCAGGCATGTCTACCGTTAACATTGCAATGCCGGCAGGTTTTAACTGCTTTTCGAATAAAGGCAATAAATCACACTGTAAAGTATCAATACCACCGCTCACAATAACCACTGGGTGAATAGTTTCATCGTGCGGTAAATGTAAATAACAACGCACAGTTTTGCCTTTAAAGGGAACATCAATCTCTTTAAGCAACGCGTTTTCATCTTGTTCAAAGGCTTTACGATAATTACTAAATGCTAAGGTTTGCGCCTGAATACTGCTTTCATCTCCCTTAAGGTGAGGGTAACTGGCCACACTATAATATTGAGAAGCGAGATAATAAGCATTTTTAGCTTGTTCTTTTTGACCGTATTGAACAAGCTCATTAGCCTGTTTTTGAAATTGCATGGCTTTTTTTGACCATTCATAACTCCAATTACCGGAACGGAATCCGACCACTGTATCTAATAAATCGGGATCACTGCGCTTATTAGTGGAAGCACTTATTTTGGCGAGCACTTCATAGCAGTCAATAATATCTAATCCCTGCCAAGCCCATTGCAGCAATTTAAGCAGTCGATACCACCCCACCTTTTCTTCACCGTCCATGGTTGAGTTATACAATTTTTTATTTTTCTTAGAACCACTATTTGCTATCAAAGTAGAGGTTTCTTGCACATTAAACTTTTCAGAAAATAAAACTTCAGATAAATTCTCAGACATAAATTTCCCATTAAATAACGGAGTTTAAAATATTTCAATAAACGAGTTAGTAAACTTAATCTCGAGCTAGTGCTGCATCAACTTATTTGAAAATAGTTCAGAGCAAAAGTTCACGAAAATAATCTCTAATCACACTCAAACAAAGCTTACTGTAATCTGTTTGTCACCCAATAAAACCGAGTGTAGTGACTTAGAATAACATGTTAAAAATTGCCAACAATGACAAAACACAACAATTAATAGCGTACGATCCATTAAGCTGATCTCGAATAAGTAAATTCTACTCAGACTTAACAGTCTTGATTTTATATATACCCGTTATCAATCGAGATGCTTTATTCAGTTCTTCTTCGTTTATTCATTCATCTATTCATCTACAGCTTGCCATTTACTAAAGGCTGTCAATTTCACGACGATTTAAGAAGATATAACAAATAAATGTTATTTATTATCACACTCAAAAAATATGACTTCTATTTTAGAGCATTCGTTCTATAACTACAGTGAAGCTATTACACAAAAGATACCAGTTATCATCCACTTAAAATATAGATGTAAGACACTGTTTTAGTTTACTAAAAAACAAATGACAACAACTTATTATGCGAGCCTAAGATTGATAAATATTAATTATAAATCATTGAAGATCAGGTAAAGATCTTTACCTGTTTGCATCGCCATTGATCAATTAAAAGTTGGCATAAATACTGCAAAGAATTGTTTAAATACTATTCATATAGTAGTAATAAATAAAAGTAGGTGCTAAAAAGTAACAAAGGTTTCGTTACACACTTAGCAAAATACTAATTGTGACATAGATAAGGAAACTCGCATGGAAACCATACCAAACACAAACCACAGTACTTTCGAACATACTGCGCCGCTGTTTACTGTATTTTCCAATGAACCTTTACTAAGTATTGAAGATAAACTCTCTAGTTTAGAATCACTGCAACAAAACTTAGACTTAAAAGAGATGATGAACAATTTTGCCGCTTTAGTGGCAGACTTTATCCGCCCTTTTAATATTCGTTTTCAATCTGCTCATGGTTTCTTTAGCTTAGTGCAAATGCAACGTAACAGTTTTAGTAAAAGTTTTAATTTAGGCTCAATGGGGCAATCAACTAGATTAGGTACTATCACTTATCAAAGTGAAGTTGCATTAACCTTAGACGAAGATAAATTATTAACCGAACTACACCAATTATTATTGCCCAGTTTAAAGCATGCTCTCAAGTTCTCTGAATTAAATACAATGGTTTATCAAGATCATTTAACCAGCATTGGTAACCGAGCTTATTATGAAAAATCTATCCAGTATGCCATTGAGCAAAGTAACCGTACTCATCTAGGACTGTCATTAATGATATTAGATATTAATGACTTTAAACCTATCAATGACACTTACGGCCACCTCAAGGGTGATCAAGTATTAAAAGAATTTGCACGAATATTAACGCAGAGTGTGCGAGCTTCGGATATGCCATTTCGTTTAGGTGGGGATGAGTTTGCTATCATATTACAACCCTCTGAAAACTGCTCTATAGCTAAAGTGCATAGGCGTATCAATCAAGCGATACTTAAAAATACAATTTTAAAAGAGATAGGTTGTACATTTAGCTTAGGACATAGCCATTGGGAAATTGGTATGAGTTCAATTCAGCTATTTGAATCTGCAGACCAAAATTTATACCATCATAAAGCATCAACAAAAGTGCTGAGATAACTGCATTTGTGGCATGTCTTTGATTTGGCATCGCCACAACCCTAAGGCTTCCAGTAGTTGACCATCGACAACAATAAAAACCACTTGGTCACGTAACCAAGGCGGCACATGGTATTCGTGTAATAACTTCTTAATACTTCGTTTTTTATCTCGCCCTTCAGGTAAGCAAGTTAACTGAGCATTCAAATGAGATCTCAAGCAGCACTGCACTTTATAACGCTTTGACAGTTCGCTATCTACCTGCGAAAAATCAACACTTAAATAACCCGATTGTAACCATAATATAGGCTCACCGGACCACAAGATGGGATATTCAGGGATGTTTAGGGTTTGATCAGGCACAATATATAGCTGGCCTTGATAACGACAAATAGCCACCATAGGTAACTGTAATTTCGGTTGTTTATCACTCTGTGCCAGTGCAACTTCATTCCATAAAACCATTAATTGCTTGCTACTAGGGTATTGCAAGCCATTACTTTTAAGCCAATAACGTAATATATTATTTCGTCTTGCTTCACTAAATTGCGAGAGTGCCGCAATAGTTAATGTTTGTTGTGTAAAACGCTCTTCTATACAAAGGTTTAAGTCCTGCTTCGCCACTTCATCTAATAAACTTTGCTGTTCTTGACATAACTGAGCAGTTCTCGATGCTGACTGTGCAATAGCAGGCCAACGAGCGCTTAGTAACGGTGAGATTTGTTGGCGTATAAAATTACGATCAAAATCGATATTTAGGTTACTCTCATCCTCAACCCATTGCAGGTGGTGATGCTGAGCATAATCCATTAATTGCTGTCGAGAAAAGTTTAATAAAGGCCGTAATAAATAACCGTTAAAAAAAGACTGAAAAAGGCGGATCCCCTGTAACCCTGTACTACCAGATCCTCTTTTTAAAGCTAATAACAATGTTTCAAGTTGATCGTCTTGGTGATGACCAGTAACAATCACATCATGAGATTGCATTTTTTCTTGAAAACATTGATAACGCGCATCTCTAGCCAGCGCTTCTAAGCTAGTTCTATTTTTTTTCTGGATATGGACATGAGAGCAAATTAATTTAACATCCAGCTGTTGGCAATAGGCAGTACAAAAAGCAGCCCAATTTTCAGCATTGTCACTCAAGCCATGATTAACATTGTGTGCTAGCACAGTGATATTTTTATGCACAAGCTGATAACGAGATAATAAATGTAACAACACAACGGAATCAACGCCACCACTTAACGCCACTACAATACGCGGCTTAAGCGACCCTAAGATAACGTGATCATCACTGTTGTTAATGCTTTTTGCTGAACTAACGGTTAGCGTAGCCAGTAACTCAGTAAAGTGTTTATCAAAGCTTTTAAATATATCTGCCTGCATTGCTAACATCAACCTTGATCAAAATGCAAAGTCACATTGTCTTCGCCTAACCATCGCCCTAATTCAAATAACAGATCGTCACTTGGGGTAATAGACCACTCAATGCCGAGTTCAATTTCAACTTGTGCCTGATGATTTTGGTAGTTAATAAAAACCGGACATAAACCACCTGAAGCGGGCGCTAATATTTCATTTAAACGAGATTGAAATTGTGGCAATGATAGCTGTTGCAGAACATTAGAAGTAATTGTTAAACGTAATTTACTGGCAAAACGTTCACGAGCATGGTCAATACTCATTATTTCACGGGCATTCATTTTCAAGCCGCCATTGAAATAATCCTCACTTACCTGACCTTGTAAAACCACAATATTGTCAGTGAACAATAAAGCTTCATGCTGGTCCAGTAAGTCAGCAAAAACCGTCACATCCATACGCGCACTTTTATCATCCAAGGTCAAAATCCCCATGCGCTTACCCGCTTTGGTGACCATCACACGCATTGCCAACACTAAGCCACAGACACGGCTATTTTGACCTCGACCATTAACCGTTAACGCACCTAGCTTGACACAGTTAATCGCACGCAGATGTGGTTCATATTGGTTAATGGGATGCCCAGTCAAATACAATCCTAGCGTATCTTTTTCACCTTTCAGCCATTGTTTTTCAGGCCATTTTTCAACCACAGAAAACTTATGTTCGATTTCATCGTGGTCAGTGGTTAATACGCCAAATAAATCCGATTGTCCCGATGACTCTGCTTTTTTGTATTGTGATGCAGCAGTCAGTGCATCACTCAAGTTACTCATTAACGCCGCACGATGTGGCCCTAAGTTATCCAATGCACCGGCTAAAATTAGCTTTTCAATAATACGTTTACCACAACGCTTTAAATCAACCCGTGTACAAAAATCAAATAAATCTTTGAATTTTCCGCCTTCAGTTCTAGCTTCAATAATGGCATCAATGGGCCCTTCGCCAACGCCTTTGATCGCCCCTATTCCATAAATAATACGCAGGTCTTTGTCGACGTTAAATTTAAATAAACCTTCATTAACATCCGGCGGGCACAGAGTTAACCCCATGTTTTGACATTCATCCACTAAGATAACGACTTTATCAGTGTTATCCATATCCGCAGACATTACCGCCGCCATGAAATAGGATGGATAAAATGTTTTCATCCATAAGGTTTGATAAGACACCAACGCATAAGCTGCAGAATGCGATTTATTAAACCCGTAACCTGCAAACTTTTCTACCAGGTCAAAGATCTTCATGGCTAGCTCGCCATCAATACCATTTTCAATCGCACCCGATTCAAAAGTCGCACGTTGTTTGGCCATTTCTTCTGGTTTTTTCTTACCCATTGCACGACGTAACATATCGGCACCACCAAGCGTATAACCCGATAATACCTGTGCAATTTGCATTACTTGTTCTTGATATAAAATAATACCGTAGGTCGGTGCAAGGATCTCTTTTAAAGATTCATGCTGCCACTTTTCATCTGGATAGGACACCACCTCTCGGCCATGCTTACGTTCGATAAAGTTATCTACCATGCCCGATTGAAGTGGACCCGGACGGAATAATGCCACCAAGGCGATCATATCTTCAAAGCAGTCAGGCTGTAATCGACGGATCAAATCTTTCATTCCGCGCGACTCTAATTGGAATACTGCAGTAGTTTCATAACGCTTTAACAGCTCGAAACAAGCAGGTTCAGTTAGATCTATTTTTTCAATAAAAATAGGTTCTTCACCACGATCATGTTTATGTGCATTGGCCATGTCCAAAGCCCACTGCACAATCGTTAAAGTACGTAATCCTAAAAAGTCGAATTTAACTAAACCGGCTGTTTCTACATCATTTTTATCGAATTGTGTGACTGGGTTGCGGCCTTCATCATCACAATATAAGGGCGCGAAATCAGTAATAGTGGTCGGTGATATAACAACACCACCGGCATGTTTACCTGCATTACGAATGGTACCTTCCAAAGTACGACACATATCAATTAATGCGCGCACATCTTCACTCGCATTATAACGTTCTTGTAAACGAGGCTCTTCTTCGAAGGCTTTGCTTAGCGTCATACCTGGTGTTGGTGGCACTAACTTTGAAATACCATCAACAAAACCATAGGCGTGACCTAATACACGTCCCACATCGCGAATAACCGCTTTTGCCGCCATGGTTCCAAAGGTAATAATCTGTGATACCGCATCACGCCCATATAACTGTGCAACGTGGTCGATCACCTCATCACGTCTATCCATACAAAAGTCGATATCAAAATCGGGCATAGAAACACGTTCGGGATTCAAAAATCGTTCAAACAGTAACTCTAATTCTAATGGGTCAAGATCAGTGATTTTTAATGCATAAGCCACTAACGATCCGGCACCTGAACCACGGCCAGGTCCAACTGGAATATTATTATCTTTACTCCATTGAATAAACTCCATTACGATCAGGAAGTAACCCGGAAAGCCCATTTTGTTAATAACCGACAGCTCTATTTCTAAGCGTTCATCATAGGGTTTTCTTATTTCTGCAAAATCTTTACTATTTTTATCAAACAAAAATTCTAAGCGAGCTTCTAAGCCTTCACGAGAAACTTTACAAAAGAACTCATCGATCTCTAAATCACCGGTTGGAAAGTCGGGCAGGAAGTATTCACCTAAACGTAACGTGACATTGCATCGTTTTGCTATTTCAACACTGTTCTGCAAAGCTTCGGGAATATCAGAAAAGAGTTCACACATCTCCTCTTCACTTCGTAAGTACTGTTCAGGACTATAATCTTTGGGACGTTTTTCATCACCGAGTGCATACCCTTGATTAATACAAACACGAATATCATGCGCATCAAATAATGAGCGGTCTGCAAATACGACTTCATTAGTCGCAACAACCGGGAGTTGGTATTGAGCAGCCCAATCAATGGCGAGATGTAAATAATTTTCTTCAGCAACACGATTGGTACGAATTAGCTCTAGATAATATCTATTTGGAAAATACGTTTTATAGAATTCAGTGATCTCAACAGCAGCCGCAGTATTCCCCTTTAAGAGCATTTTTCCTAAGTCACCGTCTTTGGCTCCCGATAGTAAAATAACACCTTGTTGATGTTCGGCTAACCAAGACTGCTCTAATACCGCACGTCCTTTAACATGGCCACGTAAATACGCTTTTGAAATAAGCTCAGTAATATTTTTGTAACCAACAGCATCCATCGCTAATGCCGTTAAACGAAACTGTTGATCACCTAATAACTCACTTTTAACCCAAAAATCAGCACCCACAATAGGCTTAATACCTGCACCATGTGCCGCGGTATAAAATTTAACTAAGCCACAAAAATTAGTTTGATCAGTGATCGCTATGGCCGGCATTTTTAATGCAGCAGTCTTAGCAATTAATGGTTTTATTTTAGTTAAACCATCAACCATTGAAAAATCACTGTGCACACGTAAATGCACAAACTTAGGATTGATTAAAGGTGCAGTTGCTTCTACAGGTAATAACTCAGATGCTTCGGTACTCATTTCAGACATAACATTATACTTTCAAGAACCTATTTTGAAGTTAAAGCTAAAATAGCTTTAACAGGTTTAAAACTTTGTCGATATTCAGCAATCACACCGTGCGCTTCTAAGGCGGCAAAGTGCGCTTTAGTAGGATAACCTTTATGCTGAGCAAAACCATAATTTGGGTAGCGTTTATCTAACTCAACCATTTCTCTATCACGGGTAACTTTAGCAATAATCGATGCAGCACTGATTTCAGCAACACGTGAATCGCCTTTCACAATCGCTTCACTAGGCATTGCTAATGAAGGACAACGGTTACCATCAATAAAAACAAATTCGGGAGTTATTGTTAAACCTTGCACTGCTCGTTGCATGGCTAACATAGTCGCATGCAATATATTTAGCTCATCGATTTCAGCCGGTGATGCTCTGCCAATACTCACTGCTAACGCATTAGCATTTATCTGTTCAAATAATGAAGCTAATTTTTTTTCGCTTAATTTCTTTGAATCAGCTAGCCCCGCGATTGGCTTGTTAGGATCTAAAATAACAGCCGCAGTGACAACATCCCCTACTAAAGGACCACGCCCAACTTCATCTACTCCAGCAATAAAGGCAACGTCTGGGTAAATAACGTCTGGATATTGTATCTTTTTAGCAACCATTATTTATTATCTCTATTTAATAACTCAACCACTGCATTCGCAGCCTGAGTGTCCGCATCACATCGAATAAGTTTATGTAACTCGGTAAAGGTTTCAACCATTGCTTGTCCGTCATGTGCAATTAAACGCTCTAATTCAGCCACTATGTTCTCTACGGTACAATCATCTTGACTTAGTTCTTTAACCACTTCCCTATCAGCAATTAAATTGGGTAGTGAAGTATATTTAACTTTTATTAACGCTTTAGCGATCAGGTAAGTGATTGGTGAGACTTTATAGGCAACCACCATCGGAGCTTTAGCTAACATAGCTTCTAATGCGGCAGTACCAGATGCTAACAACACAGTATCCGCAGACTGTAAAACAGCACTGGATTGACCATCAATCAGAGTAATAGGAAGTGCTTCTGACAACGCCTCTATTTGCAGTTGGAATTGCTGTTTGCGACGATCATTGACCACCGGCACAATAAATCGATAGTCGGGGTATTTTTGATGGATAACTTGTGCCACTTGCAAAAATATAGGGCCAAGCATCTCTACTTCAGCCTTACGACTGCCCGGTAATAAGGCTAATATTTTTTCATCAGGATGAATATTTAATTGCGCACGTGCGCTTGATTTATCGCGCTGTAACGGCAGTTGATCCGCTAGAGTATGCCCCACAAATTGGCATGGCACATTAAACTTATCATAAAAGGCTTTTTCAAAAGGTAGAAAAGCCAAAACAAGATCCGTTGCTTTGGCAATTTTATGGATACGCCATTGCTTCCAAGCCCACACCGAAGGGCTCACATAATGAATGGTTTTAATGCCCTGCTGTTTAAGTTTTAATTCTACCGTCAAATTAAAGTCAGGTGCATCAATGCCTATAAATATATCAGGGGGATTATTGATAAAATGTTCAATAATTGATTTTCGAATACGTAAAATACTGCGTAATTTACCTAATACCTCAACAAATCCCATTACTGATAAAGCTTCTAAAGGATGCAAAGCCGTGCATCCTTGCGCCATCATTCGAGGGCCGGCAATACCTTCAAAAATAGCATTAGGATATTGTTTTTTTAGGGCTTTAATTAACCCTTCACCTAAGATATCACCAGATGTTTCACCGGCTATCAATCCAATACGCAATGGTTTAGTCATGATCTACTCTTATATAATGAAGTTAAAAAAAAAGGCTCCAAAAGAGCCTTTTTTTACGATATTTTAAGAAAGTGGCTTATCTAACAATACCGCGATTTTCATCTGAAATGAAATCTAAAAGCGTTTTTAATTCTGGGCAATCTGCAGCATTTTCTGCTATTTCAGCTTTGGCTTGTGCTAACGTATTACCGTTACGGCATATTGATTTATAAGCGCGTTTAATTTGCATAATTGTCGCACTACTAAAACCATGACGCTTTAAGCCAACGGAATTAATTCCTTGAGCTTGAACGTAATTACCCGATGCCATAAAGTAAGGCGGAATATCTTTATTAACTGCAGAACAACCACCAATCATTGCATACTCACCCACTCGAGTGAATTGATGCAAGGCCGTTAAACCGCCGATAATCACATTATTAGACAGTTTACTGTGCCCAGCTAAAGTTGCGTTATTTGACAGGATAATATTGTTGCCCAGTATACAGTCATGTGCGACATGTACATACGCCATTAATAAACAATTATTACCAATCTTAGTTAAGCTTTCATCTTGCGCTGTGCCACGATGAATAGTACAGCTTTCTCGGAAAACATTATTATCACCGATTTCAAGATAGGTAACTTCGCCATTATATTTTAAATCTTGGCAATCCTCACCGACCGAAGCAAATTGGTAAATTTTATTATTTTTACCCATTTTAGTGTGGCCTTTAACCACAACATGCGGACCGACCCAGCAATCATCACCAATTTCAACATTATCGCCGATGATGCTATAGGGACCGACCTCTACGTTTTTGCCAATAATTGCATTTTCATGAACTATCGCTGTTGGGTGAATTTTTGCTGTAGAATCAATCATTAAATTTCTCTTCTTGCACACATGATCATTGCCTGACAAGCGACTTCGCCGTCAACTTTAGCGATACATTCAAATTTGCCCATACCGCGACGTTCTTTAAGATAAATAACTTCTAACTCTAATTTATCACCAGGTACAACCGGTTTACGAAAACGTACTTGGTCAATAGACGCTAAAAAATATAGCTCATTTTCTGCAGGTTTGCCGTAAGTTGCAAATGCTAATACACCCGTTGCCTGCGCTAATGCTTCTAAAATCATCACTCCGGGGAAAACAGGTGTGCCTGGAAAATGTCCTGTGAACTGTGGTTCATTAAAAGAGACATTTTTGTAACCTGATAGTGTTTTACCAGGTACATAATCAACTACACGATCGATTAATAAAAATGGGTAACGATGCGGTAGAAGATCCATGATCTCCTTAATATCAAGACTGTTTAATTCGTTAGACACGATGATTTTCCTTAATTTTTATCTTCAATTTGTTTTTCAAGTTGCTTAACGCGCTTGAATAACTCTTCAATTTTTAATGTATAAGCAGTTGTTTTACGCCATGCTTTATTTTCTTGAGCAGGTACACCAGATGAATAAACACCTGCTTTTTTAATACTACGCATAACCATACTGTCACCGGTGATAATAACATTATCAGCAATGGTAATATGACCATTCATCGCAACACTACCACCTACAATACAGTTCTTACCTATTTTGGTACTACCAGCGATACAGGTACCGCCAGCCACAGCAGAGTGGTCGCCAATTTGTACGTTGTGGGCAATTTGACACTGGTTATCAATCTTAACGCCGTCACCAATAATAGTATCCGATAACGCACCTCTATCAATTGACGTATTCGATCCAATTTCAACATTATCACCAATAATTACTTTACCAATTTGTGGGATCTTAACCCAAGTCCCTTGGTAAGGGGCATTACCAAACCCATCGGATCCTATAACAGCATTCGCATGAATAATGACATTTTTGCCAATTTCACAAGCATGGTAAATAGACACATTCGGGTAAACTTTACAGCCCGAACCTAATTGACAGCCTTCTCCAATCACAGAATTCGCAAATAACTGCGTATTATCTCCAATCGTAACGCCTGCTCCAATCACCACATTTTCTGCAATAGCCACATTATTGCCGATCACCGCTGTATCATGAATTTGAGCTGACTCAGCGATAAGCACTGGTAAATTGGGTGTGGTATCAAACAAACGCGCTAACAATGCATAACCAACATAAGGGTTATCCATAAATAACGCATTGCCTTTATAGCTGTCTTGCATTGATGAAGGCAATACAATTGCACTCGCTTTACACTCATCTAAGCGAGCCAATAACTTAATGTCAGATACAAAAGTAATATCACCTTGTGTAGCGGACTCAAAGGTCGCTAAACGTAATACTTGTAGATCTTCTTCACCACTTAATTGCGCTGAAAGTTGAAGTGCCAAATCTGCTAATGAATAAGCCATAATAATCTAAACCTACTTAGTGCTAATTTTTTGAATAACTTTGTCTGAAATATCTAAAGCAGGTTTTGAGAAAACAATTTGTTCGCCGTTTAAGATCAAATCGTATCCACCTTCTTTAGCCACTTCATTAATCACTTTACTAACTACAGCTAGGACTTTTTGATTCTCTTCACCTTGGCGACGACGGTTATCTTCTTCGAAAGCTTTACGTTTTAATTTGTACTCAGAGATTTTGCCTTCGATATCACGTTGTAAAGCAGTGACTTCACTTTTATTTAATAGCTCGCCATCTTTCTTAATTTTAGTCTCTATTTTTTTAATGCTTTTTTCTAAACGCTGTAACTCTTCGTAACGGCCTTTAAACTCACCTTCTAACTGTTTAATAATACGTGCACGTTGCGGAGACTCTTTCATCACTTTTGATGGGAATACAACACCAATTTTTGATGTTTCTGCGGCTTGAACTGCTGACACAGATACCATTGCAGCGGCTAAGGTAATTACTTTAAAAAAGGTCTTCATGGTTTTCATGCTATAACTCCGTATTAATAAATCTGTAATAAAATAAAAAAGAAATCGTGCACTGAGTGCACATTTTAATGTCGATACAATGGCATTGTTCGAACATCCATTAAATATACTTAGAAAACATCACCAATGTTAAATGAGAACACTTCGGTTTTATCCCCCGCATAATCTTTTATTGGAACGGCAAATGTAAATACTAACGGTCCCATTGGAGAAACCCAAGTCAACTGAGTACCGAACGATGCACGAATACGTCCAGGTTTAGAGTAGTCACCAGCGTAATCACAATTGAACGCACACATATCCTTATACGCATCATAATCGAACTCGGTATCCCACGCTTCACCGGCATCAACAAACAAACTACTACGCACTTGACGTGCATAGGCTTCATCTAAGAACGGTACAGGGAAAATAAGTTCCGCACTTAATGTATATTTTGCATTACCGCCCACTGCACTGTTGGTATAAGTAGCATTACCATTACCATTCTGCTCGCCAGTATACAATGCACGAGGCCCTACCGTATTGCTAGAAAATCCACGAAGAGTTCGGTAACCACCTACATAATAGTTTTCAAAGAACGGCAATATTTGATCATTACCTTCAAATTTACCGTAGCCGTTACCATAACCTAAACTACCGCGTAACAGGGTAGTCCAATCACCGTCTTCGGTAATACGTTGGTAATTACGAATATCAAAATTAAGTTTGAAGTATTGCAGGTCTGAACCTGGAATCGTTATTTTACCACGTAAAGTATGTGACATACCTTGCGTAGCTAGTTGACCTCGGTCTAAGTTATTGCGCGACCAGGTAGTGGTAAGGTCAAAGTTTCTAAAGTCAGCACCACCATCATCATCTTGCATTGAACCATAGATATCCCAAAAAGTACTTAATTGCTCGTAACTTTTTAACTGAGAAATACCGTTATTTTCCCAGCCGACACTGAACCCTAAACGGTTTATTTCATTAACAGGAAAACCGGTACTGAAACGTAAACCATAAGTCGTATTGGTGTAATCGACAATATTCGCATCGCCCGCTTCAAATTTATCATAATAAATTCGAGCCCCACCACTAACACCATCTTTGGTTAAATATGGGGTATCGTAGCTAATATCAGCACTGACACTATAGTCATTAAACTTAGTTTGAAAGCCAATTTTATCGCCACTACCTAGGAAGTTATTTTGCTGAATACCACCGCTTAAGCTAATCCCAGACTCTGTACCAAAACCAATACCGGCATTAAAACTACCTGACGCTTGTTCAGCTACATTAACACTCACATCAACTAAATCATCACTGACACGTTCGGTATTTATATCAACGGTTGAGAAGAAACCTAAACGGTTTAAACGCGCGCGAGATGCTTCGATTGCTTCACTAGATAACCATCCGCCTTCCATCTGGCGCATTTCACGACGCAACACAACATCTTTGGTAGTGGTATTACCTGAAATATTAATATGTCTAACATAACCACGCTGCCCTGGAGCTACGGAGAAATTAACCACAACGGTATTAGTTGCATCATCGATTTCAGGGTAAGTATTGATTTCTGGGAATGCGTAACCTAAACGGCCAAAGTATTTGCGAATACTTTGTTCCGAGGCAGCCACGTCAGATGCGGCATAAGTATCTCCATTAGCAAACGCGACTAGGCTTTTTACTTCTGCATCGTGCCCTAATAGATCACCAATAAAAGTTACATCTGACACTTTATAAATATTACCTTCGTTAACATTGACCGTAACATAAACCCCTTTTTTATTAGGTCTAAGTGCTACTTGCGTTTCATCAATTTTAAAACGAATGTAACCGCGGTCTAGGTAATAACTTTTAATAACTTCCAAATCACCGGCTAACTTTTGTTTTTGGTAGTTATCGTCGGCAAAAAGATCCCACCAACCAGCAGAATCACTTAATGTTAATCGCTTTAACAAGTCTTCATCGGAATAAACATTATTACCAACAATATTGATTTGTTCGATTTTTGCCGTCAACCCTTCACGAAATACAAATTGAATAGAAACACGGTTTCTAGGTAAAGGTGTCACAATCGTTTCTACTTGTGCGCTGTATTTACCCACACTGTGATAGAAATCTTCTAAGCTTTTTTCAATACTGGTAAGAACGGTTCTATCTAACGCATCACCAACTTGGATAGAAGAAGATTTTAAGGAATCAAATATTTGCTCTTCAGTAAGTTTGTCATTACCTGTTAATTCAATGGCACTGATCGTTGGGCGTTCTTTCACTTTAAAAATAAGTACAGACTCATTTTTGAATAGCTGTATCGATTCGAAGTAGCTACTGCTATACATTTTTTTAATAGCCTGCGATAGATCATATTCATCGACCACATCGCCTTCACGGATTGGTAGACTCAATAATGCAGCGCCCAGTGTTACTCGTTGGAGTCCTTCAAACTGTAGGTCAGAGACGGTAAATTTTTCAGCTAAAGCAAGGTTAGAAAAACAGCTGGTGACAGTAAATGTCAATGCTAACAAATATTTCTTAAACATTATCTACAAAATCCTTTACTGCACATCAGTGCAAAACAATTTAAATATCCAGGTCAATGGGTAGTGAATACTACTTTCAAATCGTGTTAGAAAGTAGCACTATCTCATTGTTTATATTCTATAATAAATTTTATTGTTTCTTTTACAATAAATTAAAGTCGTTCAGCACAGCAATTGACATAAATGTGAATAAAACCGCAGCACCAATTTTAAAACCAAACTCTTGGATCCTTTCAGGAACTGGTTTACCCGTAATCGCTTCGACAAAGTAATACATCAAATGACCACCGTCTAAAACAGGTAAAGGTATTAAATTCATAATACCTAAATTAACGCTAATTAAAGCAATAAACCCTAGGAAGTATGCAAATCCATAGTCCGCACTCATTCCGGCACCTTTAGCAATTCCAACAGGCCCACTGAGATTTTTTACCGATAAATCACCGGTCACTAATTTAACTAATGTCGAAAAAGTTAACTCACTGAGCTGCCAAGTTTTATCAACTCCTTTTAAGAAAGAGTCAATCGGTCCATATTTTAAGCTTACTCTAAGCTCTTCAGGGTAAGGGTCAACCTTTGGAGCAACACCGATATAACCTCGTAATGTACCGTCAGCACTTTCACGAGCGTCGGGGACAAGTGTTAGCGTGTGTTTTATCGCCCCTCTTTCAATCACTAGTCGTAATGGTTGATTTGCATTTTCTTGAATCAACTTAACAAATTGTTGCCAATCGTCTAACTGGATCCCATTAATGGCGATTAATTTGTCATTAATTTCTAACCCACTTCGTTGTGCGGCACCATTTTCAGCGATACTGGCGGCACTTAAATGTACTTTGGGAGAGTAAGGAATAAGTCCTAAGCTACTAATAATCGACTCTTTTTTAGGGTCAAATTTCCAATTAGCTAATGAGACTGTATAAGTTTGACTTGGTTCCCTATTCTCGCTCAGTGTTGATTGAGAGTTTGAACTCAGGTCAAACAAATTAACAGGCGTTACGCTGAGCTCGACACTTGGCTCTCCAATCTGTGCAACTAAAGCAAGGTTTAGCGCTTCCCAATCATTAACGGTTCGGCCATTAACCGCACTCACCTGAAAAGGGGATTGAGTTGTGATCACACTAACTGGTGAATTTTCAAGTACACCATTAACAACGGGTTTAGCACTTCCTACACCAATCATGTACATTAAAAAGAAAGCAATAATAGCTAATAGGAAATTGGCAATAGGCCCTGCTGCAACAATGGCAATGCGTTGCCATACTGACTTTTTATCAAAAGAGAATTCAGATAATGCTTCAGGCACTTCTTCAACCCGCCCATCAAGCATTTTCACATAACCGCCTAATGGAATAGCTGCAATCACAAACTCAGTACCATGCTTATCCAATTTTTTAAAAAGGACTTTACCAAAACCAATGGAGAAACGATGTACCTTTACTTTACAGCGACGAGCAACCCAAAAATGTCCATACTCATGAATGGCAACTAGAATACTTAACGCAATAATAAATGCCGATGTATTCCATATAAAATCTAACAAACTCCACCTCGATTAATCAATTTTATCGCATCGGCTCTAGCCTGCTTATCAATTTCTAATAACTGCTCAATGGACGAGACTTTTTGATGTTCTAATGTATTTAAAATACTATCCACAATACGTGGAATATCCGTGAACTTAATACGTTGTTCTAAAAAGGCTTGCACTGCTACTTCATTAGCCGCATTCAGTGATGTGGTCGCATGCTGCCCTTCATAACAAGCCTGTATCGCTAATTTTAAACAAGGATAACGGTCATAATCAGGTTCAGCGAAGGTAAAGTTTGCCGTGTTAAAAAAATCAAACTCTGCAGCCCCACTTTTAATGCGTTTTTTACCACCCATAACATGTGCAATAGGTATGCGCATATCTGCGTTACCCATTTGTGAAATGACACTACCATCTTGGTATTGCACCATAGAATGGATCACTGATTGAGGATGAATAATCACCTGTAACTGATCTTTATTGGTATTGAATAACCACCTTGCTTCAATGTACTCAAGGCCTTTATTCATCATGGTTGCAGAATCGATAGAGATTTTAGGGCCCATGCTCCAATTTGGATGTTTAATCGCCACATCAGGGGTAATACTTGAAAACTCGTGCAACGGCTTGGTTAAGAAAGGTCCACCAGAGCCAGTTAATAAAATCTTAGAAACACCCTCAGCAGTTAAATCACAGTGGCCAATAGTTTGTTGTAAGTTCGGCGACATAGATTGAAATATAGCGTTATGTTCGCTATCAACGGGCCACAGTGTTGCACCCGACTTTTTAACCGCATCAATAAATAATGCACCGGACATTACTAAAGATTCTTTATTTGCTAAGAAAACCTCTTTCCCTGCATGTACAGCTGCCAGCGTTGTTTTTAAACCCGCTGAACCTACAATTGCAGCCATCACAGAATCAATCTCAGCACTGCCTAATAATGCCAGTACTTCAGATTCAGGTAACACTTGGCAATTAAGCTTGTTTTCTTGTAATGAGATTTTTAGTTGTGATGCCGCTTGCGGATTTGATAACGCAACATAGGCAGGTTTGAACTCGATACAAAGAGCGAGCATTTTTTCAATATTGCTTGCCGCATACAAAAACTGCACATTATACAGTTCAGGATTATGACGACAGACACTCAGAGTACTATCACCAATTGATCCCGTTGCACCTAATACGGCTAAGTTTTTAGCCACTGATTGCTTTAGTGCGTTATTGTTGGTTGTATTGTTGGTCATCATTAAACAAGCCAATAAATATAAATAAGAGCAAACACCGGAACAGCAGCGGTCAAGCTATCTATGCGATCTAAAATGCCACCATGTCCAGGTAATAAATTACTACTGTCTTTTAAACCAGCTTCTCGTTTAAAAATACTTTCGGTTAAATCACCTAATGCAGAGACTAAAGTAGTGATCACTGAAGCCGCAAAAAACAATCCTAATTTTTCAGCCGGAATAGCAAAGTAATGACTCGCAAAATAAGCAACGATAACGGCACTCACTAAGCCACCTAATAATCCTTCAATGGTTTTACCCGGACTTACATTAGGTGCTAACTTATGTTTACCAAATTGTCTTCCCGCAAAATAAGCACCAGAATCAGCAGCCCACACCAATAAAAATACAAACATCAATAATTCCGCACCAAAATAGAAGTCGTGATGCATATTCACTGAACGTAATACTACTAATCCCCAGAAAAAAGGAATTAAAGTAAGTAACCCAAAAATGCTTTTTAGGAGTTTACTGTTTCGCCAAAGTGTTGCTGAAGTCGGATAACGCACAACCATCACTAAGGCAACACACCACCAAGCCGCAGCCACAGTTAATCCAGTAATTATATAATGATGAGGTAGTTCAGGTCCCCAGATCAAGCCAATAGGCATCAACATCAGCGTAATACCGAGTATCAAACCAAAGATATAAAGGGTAGCTGAAGAAGGTTCTTTACTAACAAAACCGGCCCACTCTTTACTAGCGAGTAAAAAAATACCAGCAGCAAACAGCATAAAAAATTGAAGAGGTAAAAAGAAAATAGCCGCAATGGCTAGTGGCGCTAATATAAGCGCGGTAATAATTCGTTGCTTCACAGAGAAATCCCGTTATATCTGTTGGGTAAAAATTAGTTATTTACTTGTGCACTGGTTTGTCCAAAACGTCGCTCTTTACCTGAAAATACATCTAGAGCTAATTGAAAGGCTTTGGCATCAAAATCAGGCCATAATATATCGGTAAAATATAACTCCGCATAAGCAAGTTGCCATAGTAAGAAATTACTTATTCTGTAATCTCCTCCCGTTCGTATCATCAAATCAACATCAGGTAATTCACCTAAAGACAGTGTGCCAGTCAATAATTGTTCATCGATACTATCAACTTCTAGGGCACCTTCTTTTACTTGTTGCGCTATTTTTTGGGTTGCATTAACAATATCCCAACGGCCGCCGTAGTTAGCAGCTACATTTAATGCTAAACCGGTATTATTTGCAGTTAATAACTGTGCTGCATGTACTTTTTTTTGCAGGCGATCACTAAAACCAGATATATCACCAACAATAGTTAACTTAATATTATTTTTATGGAGTTTTTTTACTTCACTACCAAGTACGGTAAAAAACAGCTCCATCAGCATATTCACTTCCTGTTCAGGACGTTTCCAATTCTCACTACTAAAAGCAAAGATGGTTAATGCTTCAATATTTTTTTCAGCGGCAAAAGCAATACTTTTACGTAGCGCTTTTACGCCGTGTTTATGACCAAAAACTCGGTGTTTTCCTTTTTGTTCTGACCAACGGCCATTTCCATCCATTATGATGGCAACATGTCTAGGGAAATTACTTTTAAGTGTTTCTGATCTCACAATAATCCTTTATTAACAATTAAATGCACCGACTAGTCACTAGAGGGTGCATTTTTGAACACTAGTTAGTTTTATACTTCTAACAATTCAGCTTCTTTAACCGCTAATACTTCATCCACTTTTTTGATGCTTTCATTAGTTACTTTTTGTACTAACTCTTCACCTTGACGTTGTTGATCTTCGCTGATTTCTTTTTCTTTTTCTAGATCTTTAAAGTCACCATTAGCATCACGGCGAATATTACGAATAGCAACACGTGTATTTTCAGCTTCACCACGAACCACTTTAATTAAGTCTTTACGACGCTCTTCTGTTAATGGCGGTAAAGGAATGCGAATAACAGTACCAGCAGACATAGGGTTTAAACCTAAGTTAGATCCCATAATTGCTTTTTCTACTGCTGCAATTAAAGTCGCATCAAATACTGTCACTGTTAATGTACGTGAATCTTCAGTTGATACATTACCCACTTGACGTAACGGTGTATTAGAACCGTAATAAGGCACCATGATGCCATCAAGTAAACTAGGGTGTGCACGACCTGTACGTACTTTAGCTAATTGGCTTTTAAATGATTCGATGCTTTTATTCATGCGAGTTTGAGCATCATCTTTGATTTCGTTAATCATATTTAGTTCCTAACTTGTTAGTTCATTATCAAATTTTGTTATCTATATTGGCAACTATTTTTTAACTAGTACGCTTTTAATCAATATCGCTTTAGCAATAACCACGATATTTTATTCGTTATACTTTACAAATAGCCATACTTTACAAATAGTCACTGCTTTTAACGACTACAACTTTATTTAGCGTTGTAATCGATAAATAAATAATTAAATATTTTCCTGTGCGTGGGTGATAGTTGTACCTTCATCACCACCTAAAACAACACGACTTAATGCACCGGGTTTATTCATGTTGAAAACACGAATTGGCAGGCTATGGTCACGTGCTAAGGTAAATGCAGCTAAATCCATTACTTGTAGCTCTTTCTCTAGTACCGTTTGGTAATCTAATACGCTGTATAATTTCGCATCTGGATTTTTTACTGGGTCTGCATCGTAAACACCATCAACTTTAGTACCTTTAAGTACTGCATCCGCTTCAATTTCGATACCACGTAAACAAGCAGCAGAATCGGTAGTAAAGAAAGGATTACCTGTACCCGCAGCAAAAATAACTACAGTGCCTAATTTTAAATATTTAATTGCTTCGGCCCAGTTATAATCGTCACAAACACCATTTAAAGGAATAGCAGACATTAAACGAGAATTAACGTGTGAACGGTGTAATGCATCACGCATTGCTAATCCATTCATCACCGTCGCTAACATTCCCATGTGATCGCCTACTACACGATTCATTCCAGCTTGAGCAAGGCCCGCACCACGGAAAATATTACCACCACCGATCACTAAACCAACTTGTACACCAGATTCAATCAAAGATTTAATCTCTAAGGCCATACGATCCAATACTTTAGGATCAATACCAAACCCTTCTTCACCAACGAGGGCTTCACCGCTCAGTTTTAATAAAATACGACGATATGCTGATTTAGGGTTAGTGCTCATAATTTCATTCCTTAAGTTGAAATAATACCGATTTTTTAAAAAATCATGCAAGATATTTTAAAAAATAGGTCTCAAATTGGTTTATTAAGCAGCTATATTCACTTTCTTCTGAATATAAAAGAACCGCAGGCATGCCGCGGTTCTTTTTTACAACGGAACAATGCTAAAAAACATTACCTATTGTTTATAAAGTAGATTACTTAGAAGCAGCCATAGTTGCAGCAACTTCAGCAGCGAAATCTTCTACTTTTTTCTCAATGCCTTCACCAACTTCTAAACGAACAAAAGAGACAACGTCTGCATTTGCACCTTTAAGAAGTTTAGCAACAGTCATTGATGGATCTTTAATGAATGATTGACCAGTTAAGCTTACTTCACCAGTAAATTTAGCCATACGACCAGAAACCATTTTTTCTGCGATTTCAGCAGGTTTACCGCTTTCGATAGCAATTTGTAACTGGATTTCTTTCTCTTTAGCAACAACGTCAGCAGGTACATTCTCAGGTTTAACAAACTGAGGAGCCGCTGCAGCAACGTGCATCGCGATATCTTTAGCTAGGTCAGCATCACCGCCAGTTAGCACAGAGACAACACCGATTTTACGGCTGTGTACGTAAGCGCCAAGGTTTTCACCTTCAACGATTTGTAAGCGACGTACAGAGATGTTTTCGCCGATTTTAGCAACTAACAATTCACGCGCTTCTTCAACTGTAGAATCGTCATATGCTAGTGCGTTTAATGCTTCAACGCTGTCTACTTTATTTGCAAGCGCGATATCAGCTACTTTTTCAGCAAATGCTAAGAAGCTTTTATCCATTGCAACGAAGTCTGTTTCACAGTTAACTTCGATGATTAATGCAGTAGTACCGTTAGTTTTTGCAAAGATAGCGCCTTCAGCAGCAATACGGCCTGCTTTTTTAGCTGCTTTGATAGCACCTGATTTACGCATGTTTTCAATTGCAAGCTCGATGTCGCCATCTGCTTCAACTAATGCTTTTTTACAATCCATCATACCCGCAGCAGTGCGGTCACGAAGTTCTTTAACTTGCTGAGCTGTAATAGCCATTGTTCGAATTCCTATTTTTATTCTATAAAAAAGGGGTCATATAGACCCCTGATAACCAACCAATGATTGGTTAATAAGAGCTTCTATTATTAGAAGAACTTATTTCTCAGCTGATTCTTCTTCAACAAAACCTTCAGCTACTACTACTTCTGCAGTACGGCCTTCTTTAACAGCTGTAGCAGCTGCACTTAAGTAAAGCTTAACTGCACGGATAGCATCATCATTACCAGGAACGATGTAATCGATGTTATCTGGGCAAGAGTTAGTATCTACAACAGCGATAACAGGAATACCTAGGTTATTCGCTTCTTTAATTGCAATGTGCTCGTGATCTGCATCGATTACGAAGATTACATCTGGGATACCACCCATGTTTTTGATACCACCAAGTGTTTTTTCAAGCTTCTCTAATTCACGAGTACGCATAAGCGCTTCTTTCTTAGTTAACTTGTCAAAAGTACCGTCTTGGCTTTGAACTTCAAGATCTTTCAAACGTTTGATTGATTGACGAACTGTTTTCCAGTTAGTCAACATACCACCTAACCAACGGTGATCAACATAGAATTGGTCACAAGCAATAGCTGCTTCTTTAACCGCTTCTGATGCAGCACGTTTAGTACCAACAAAAAGGACTTTACCTTTTTTAGATGCTTTAGCTTCTAAGAAGTTAAGCGCTTGGTTAAACATTGGAACTGTTTTTTCAAGGTTGATGATATGAACTTTATTACGAGCACCAAAAATGAATGGTTTCATTTTTGGGTTCCAGTAACGAGTTTGGTGACCGAAGTGAACGCCTGCTTGTAGCATATCGCGCATTGATACTGTTGCCATTTGAATTTCCTTTTAGGGGGTTAGGCCTCCACACATCCCATACACTCGACCATTAATTTCTTATACAGAAAAAGGCACCCCGAGTGACGTGTCGATGCGTGTGTGTTATTTAAGTAATAATCCTTATTATTCAATACATTGAATGTTTTGAATGGATTATATTGATTATTTGAGAAAGCGATTAAAAAATTAATCTATCAATCTCGGTGCGCTTTATACCACAGTTACCGAATTATCTCAATAAATAGCGTACTAAATAAGATATTTTCTAATCCCCTATATAACATTCAAAATAACATTCAAATCCTTGCCCATTGTAAGGCTTTCTGAAATAGATTTTATCTAGCACCATCGCCTAAAATTCTTTATAGTTGTCCTATAACAATTTATTCAAAGTATAGAGATATAATATGTCTGGACTCATTAAAACTGCTCAAGAAATAGAAAAAATGCGCATCGCAGGACAACAAGCTGCTGACGTATTAACCATGATTGAACCTCATGTTAAAAAAGGGGTAACTACTAACGAACTAAATCAGCTTTGCCATGATTTCATCGTTAATGAACAAGGAGGCATTCCCGCTCCGTTGAACTACCATGGTTTTCCTAAGTCTATCTGTACGTCATTAAACTATGTTGTATGCCACGGCATTCCTAACGATAAAGCACTGAAAGACGGCGATGTATTAAATATAGACATCACCGTTATCAAAGATGGTTACCACGGTGACACCTCTAAAATGTTCATGGTCGGAAAACCATCTATTCTGGCTGAACGTTTAGCACGTGTAACACAAGAATGTTTATACATTGGGATTAATATGGTTAAGCCTGGTGCTCGTTTAGGTGATATCGGTGCTGCAATTCAAAAGCATGCTGAAAACCACAACTACTCAATCGTTCGCGAATATTGCGGACACGGTATCGGTGCTGGTTTCCATGAAGAACCACAAGTATTGCATTACGGTAAAAAAGGCACTGGCGAAGTATTAAAAGCAGGCCAATGTTTTACCATTGAACCAATGCTGAATGCGGGCAAACGTGATTGTAAAGTATTAAAAGATGAATGGACTGTTGTGACTAAAGATAAAAAACTATCGGCACAATGGGAACATACTTTATTGGTAACTGAAACGGGTGTTGAAATTTTAACATTACGTCCAGAAGAAACCATTGAACGAATCATTAACCCAGCGTAAGTAGCATTTAAAGAATGAACGTAAATAGCCAGCACATTTTCAATAACGTACTGGCTATTATCAAGGCGCTAATATCGGGCCGTTAATATCGAAGCATCTCGTTGAGGCACTACGTTAAGGCATAAAATCGAGGCATTAAATGGACTTTGAACAGTATTCCCCGCTACAAATTCAACAACAAGATCTCACTATTCCTTTCATCAAAAAACATCTAAAACGATTTTCTGACTGGCAACTTGAACAATTCAAAGCGAAAAAAAACATTAATAAAATTGTGTCCTTACGTGCACGTTATGTTGATGAACTTTTAAGTCGTTTATGGAACTTAGTCGGATTAGATGAAAGCTATGATTTAAGTCTTTTAGCTGTCGGTGGATATGGCCGTGGTGAACTACACCCCAAATCTGATATCGACCTGTTAATACTTTCAGACCATGGTTTTAGTAAACAATCAGAAGAAAAAATAGGGCAATTAATCACCCTACTCTGGGATCTAAAACTGGATGTGGGTAATAGCGTTCGCACCCTAAAGGATTGTTTAGAGCAGGGTAAAGCCGATATTACTGTTGCCACCAGCATGATTGAATCTCGCTTGATTAAAGGCAATGAAAGTACCTTTGAAAAACTACAAGAGCTGATTAGTAAAGATGACTTTTGGCCATCGGATGAATTTTTTACAGTCAAAAAAGAAGAGCAGTTTGGACGCCATAAAAACTGCCGAGGTGATGGATATAACCTAGAACCAGATATTAAAAATGGTTGTGGTGGTTTACGAGATATTCAGACTATTGCCTGGGTTTCCAAACGTCACTTTGATGCTCATAGCCTATTAGAATTAACTACTTACGGTTATATCACACAGGGTGAATACCACGAAGTTAGTGATTGTCAGTCGCAGCTTTGGACCATACGTTTTGCTTTACATACAGTCACAAACCGCCCAGATAACCGCTTACTATTTGATTTCCAAAGTGAAGTAGCAAAGCTATTAGGCTACACAGGTCAGCGCAATGAAGCCGTAGAACAGATGATGAAGATGTTCTATCAAACTATTCGCCGTGTAAAAGAGCTTAACGAAATGTTACTACAATATTTTGATGAAGCGATTTTAGGTAATGTAACGACTACTGAATTTCATGATATCGATGACAATTTTCGAATCCGTGGTAATAAAATCGAGCTAACCACCTCCGGTTACTTTCAGGATAACCCTGAAGCGATATTACAACTGTTTGTGCATATTGCCGATGACTCACGTATTAAAGGTATTTATTCAAGCACGTTACGCGAACTGCGTGAGGCAAGACGCTGCTTGACCCATTGGTTGCAAAATATTCCAGAATGTCGCGCTGTATTTATGCAAATTATTAGGCATCCTCGCGGCATGGGCATCCCTTTTACCTTAATGTATGAATATGGTGTGTTAGCCGCTTACATTCCACAATGGAGCCGTATCGTCGGGCAAATGCAGTTCGATCTGTTTCATGCTTACACGGTGGACGCACATACGCATAAGCTCGCTAAATTCATCTATAACTACCCAAGAAGCAAAGCCGAGCATCCACTAGCCCATGAAATATATAAAAAGTTAGAAAAACCTGAGCTGTTATTCTTAGCCACTATTTTCCATGATATTGCTAAAGGCCAACAAGGTGATCACTCAACATTAGGTGCAGTGGATGCCTTAGCGTTTTGTGAATTGCATGGACTTACTCGCCATGAAGGAAAAGTAGTTGCTTGGTTAGTAGAACAACATTTAACCATGTCTGTTACCGCCCAGCGCCGTGATATCAGTGATCCTAATGTTATTATTACCTTTGCTAAAACCGTGCGTGATGAAAAATACCTTAACTTATTGTATTGCTTAACCGTGGCTGACATTTGTGCAACCAACGAGGAAACATGGAATAGCTGGAAAGGCACTTTATTACGTGACCTCTATTACAAAACACTGACCATGTTACGTCGTGGTTTAGAAAATCCACCGGATATTCGTGATCGTATTAGAGATCGCCAATTAAAAGCATTGGGTATTTTAGCTGAGTTAGGAATTAGCGAAGAAAAAGTGAAGCCATTATGGAAACGCTTTAGGCTCAATTATTTTTTCCGTTATACCTCGGCACAGATTTGCTGGCACACGCAGAACTTATTACATCACCAAGACCACACTAAACCTTTGGTTTTGATCAGTACTAATAACGCACGCGGGGGCAGTGAGATATTTGTTTATCATAAAGATATGCCACTTTTATTCTCTTCCGTTGTGACTGAAATAGATAATAAGAAACTAAGTGTGCACGATGCAAAAATTCTCTCTAGCCGAGATAATTATTCACTCAGTACCTTTACCGTATTAGAAGAAGATGGTGAGCATATTGATGACGATAAAATTCAACGTTTGCGAGAAGCGATAACAGATACGTTATTAAAACCAGATGTGGTTAACTCCAACATCATTAGACTGGAGCGAGTTAAGCGTCCCTTTAAATTTGAGCCTAAAATAACGTTTCTACCAACACGTCGTAAACGCACTCAGATTGAAGTGGTAGCATTCGATGCGCCCGGTATTCTGGCTAATATAGGAACTGTATTTGTAGATCACGGTTTAATGCTTGATACAGCGAAAATATCGACCATAGGCGAACGTGCAGAAGATTTATTTATCGTCTCCACTGCTGACGGGGATTCACTGACAAAAGAGCAAGAAGAGAGCTTAAAGGCGAGTTTAATGTACGAGCTAAGCCCAAGTACTTAATCGCTTGCACTTTATTTTCTTTTTTACTTTTACTGTCACTGCCATCGCACACTAGAAACAAGCGCACTTTAAAAAGGTACGCTTGAAAAACAAAAAGCCAGCGATACATTGCATCGCTGGCTTTTCTTATTCTGCTCACTATTAAGCTATTAATTAATTTACTAGCGTAAACCTGTAACCCAGTAATCTATAAGCTAGTAATTCACTAAGCTATCATCTAGCACATCAAAAATTAAAGTCAGACGATACTCAGAGTCAGCGTCGACTAGCAATTCTCAAAGGTAACAAATTCATGATTCAATATAGTCAAAGAAACTCTATCACCAACACTAAACGCTAAACATTCGCTACTACTATTACTGTATCTCACGGTGAACTCTTGCCCAGCGAATAGCACACTGATTTGTTGTAATGCACCTTGAAAATCAACCTGTTTGACCGTTGCTTCGCCTTTTAGGTCAGGGGTTATCTCAATATGCTCGGGACGTAATAACAAACGTAACTGCTTACCAATCGTTTGTTCAATCACGCTATTACTGCCTAATAAACCAAAACAACTTTGGTAACTGTATTTGTCCACCACTTGCACATCAATATAGTTAGCTTGTCCCATAAAATTAGCGACATAGGGAGAGTTAGGTTTACGATACAATTTTTGAGCCGTATCTATTTGTACAATTTTTCCCGCTTGCATCAGTGCAATACGGTCAGCAAAAGCAAAACCTTCTTCTTTAGAGTGAGTCACAAATAAAGCACTCATTTGACGCTGCTTAAATAATTGACGGATCTCATGGATTAATTGAAAACGTACATGCTGGTCTAAATTAGAAAAAGGTTCATCTAACAGCATTAAATCAGGCTGATAAGCTAAAGCACGTGCAATAGCGATACGCTGTTGTTGTCCGCCAGATAATTGATGCGGGAAACGCGCACTAAGGTCGCTTAATTGCACTAGCGCCAGGACTTCCTGCACACGCTGTTGTTTTTCTTGCTTAGTCATTTTGCTTAGTGAAAAAGCGACATTATCAAAAACATTTAAATGTGGAAAAAGTGCATAATCTTGAAAAATAAGGCCTATTTTTCTCAGTTCAGGTGGAACATAGGTTTGTGGATCGTTTAATATTTTTTGACGAATACTAATTTGCCCGGTTAATTCTGTTTGCAAACCGGCAACCGCTCTTAGTAAGGTAGTTTTACCACAGCCACTTTCACCTAATAAGCACACAATTTCATTATCATGTAAGCTCAGATCCAAGTTTTCTAAGACCGCTGTTTTTTGATAAGAACAGCTTAAATTTTGGATATTTAACGCACTCATTAAGTTTTTTTCTCCAACAAACGATTTACCACAATAAAAGGAACTAAGCCTAATACAATAATCATTAGCGCAGGCAATGCTGCTAGCTCTATCATCTCATCGGATACAAATTGATAAACGTAAGTGGCTAATGTTTCAAAATTAAAAGGTCGCAATAAAAGCGCCGCAGGCAATTCTTTCATAGATTCAATAAAAACTAAAATAAAAGCCGTAAGCATGCCTTTTCTAATTAATGGAACATTAACCCGCCAAAGTGTTTTAACAGGGCCATTACCTAGGGTTCTAGAAGCAAGATCTAACGACGGTGAAACCTGTACTAAACTACTATCGATACTGCCTACCGCAATAGCACTAAAACGTACTAAATAACCTAATACTAAAATAACCAATGAACCAGATAACAGCAACCCAACAGGTTTAAGGTCCCAAGCTAGCAACACATCATTTAACCATAAATCGATACTCGTAAGCGGGATCAACACACCAATCGCAACCACAGTCCCCGGTACCGCATAACCAAGTGAAGACAGGCGAATGCTAGATTTTGCACCTAAGCCAGGGCTTAAACGTTGATAAAAGTTAACCAGCAGCGCCACTAATATAGCCAGTATTGCAACTAAAAAAGCTAACCACAGACTATTTAGGGTGTAGTGCATTAAGTCATTGTTTAACGAAGCATTAAAATAGTTAACCGCATAATATAAAAGCGTCGCAATCGGTATAAATAAAGAGAAAGCTAATAACGACCAAGTGAATGCTAATACGCCCCACTTTTGCCAACCCGTTAATACAAAACGTAACTCGGTATTGCCACTACCATTACGCTGATAAACTTGTTGTTTACGGCGACTATAACTTTCTAAGGAGATTAGAATCACAATCGCTAACAGCATTAAAGACGATATTTTGGCGGCGGTAGTCAAACTGCCTAATTCTAACCAAGTATCGTAGATGGCGGTGGTTAGCGTATGCACAGCAAAATAGTTAACCGTGGCAAAATCACCTAATGTTTCCATGGCGATTAATGAGACGCCCACTGCCATCGCAGAACGAGATAAAGGAATACTGACTCGCCAAAAGGCACGTAAAGGAGGGACACCTAAGGTTCTTGCCGCTTGAAATAATCCCGCAGATTGCGTTAAAAAAGCGCCACGTAATAACAGATATAAATAAGGAAAAAGCGATAACGCTAAAATAACAGAAGCACCAAATAAGGTGCGCACTTCAGGGAAATAATAATCGCTAGGTTGCCAGTGAAACAAAGCCCGTATCGTTAACTGTACAGGGCCAGCAAAGTCTAATAAATCGGTATAAACAATCGCGATAATATAGGGCGGCATAGCGAGGGGTAACATCAGCATCCACTGTAACTTCTCACGAGTAGGAAACTCACAACAGGCCACAAACCAAGCACAGGGCAAAGCAAACAGAATACTTAATAGAACAACATACACTATAACTAACAGTGAGTTACTAATATACGTTGATAAAACGGTATCAATCAGGTGTTGAAAACTACCACTTTCGTCGACAGAGAAAGCGCTGAAAAATATAGCAAGAACAGGGGATAACAAAATACAAGTTACTACCCAAGGCAGTAACTTGTACAGGTTGAACGACTTAGAGATCAAATTTCACTTCATCCAGTAACTTAATGGCGGCTTGATGTTGCGCAGCAATATCAGATAGTTTGATATCGTCTGCTTTAAACTTGCCCCATGATGCAACCAATTTAGAAGGTTGTACATCTTCTTTTACAGGATATTCGTAATTGATTTCAGCATACATCTTCTGTGCAACATCACCCGATAGGAATTCCATCAATTTGATAGCATTGTTTTTATTAGGTGCGTACTTAGTCAGTGCAATACCACTTACGTTAACATGTGTGCCCGTCGTAGCTTGATTAGGGAAATTGATATGAACTGATTCAGCCCAAGCAACTTGTTTTGGATCGTTTAACATTTTACCCAAGTAGTAACTGTTAGTTAAAGCGTAATCACATAAACCTTCTTTAACGGCTTTAACTTGTGCACGGTCATTACCCTGTGGTTTACGTGCTAAGTTTGCTTTTAAACCTTCTAACCAAGTTTTTGCTTTTGCTTCACCTTCGTGAGCAATAATAGACGCTAACAAAGAAACATTGTAAGGGTGTTTACCAGAGCGCATACATACTTTGCCTTTAAAAGCAGGTGTCGCTAAATCTTGGTAAGTAATAGTAGGAGCAGGACCAACACGCTCTACAGAAGAATAAATGTTACGTGCACGGCTAGTTAATGCGTACCACTGTTTTTCAGCGCCATGAAATTGACTCGGAATGTTTTTATTTAGAATGTCGCTATCAACTGGCTGTGCTAGACCTTCTTCCGTAAACATAGTTAAGCGGCTAAAATCAGACGTTAACATAAGATCGGCTGTAGATAATTTACCTTCACGCTTAATACGCTCAATCAGGCCTTTTTTAGCAAATAGAATATTCACTTTAACGCCCGTTTCAGCGGTGAACTCTTTCATCATCGGCTCAATTAAAAACGGTTGGCGATACGAATATACGTTTACTTCTTCAGCAGCAAAAGACATTGAACTCGCAAGTGCCGATGTACCTGCTAACAAAACTGTTAAACTTTTTTTAATAGACATATTGTTTCCCATAAATAAGCGTGATGATCAATAGAACGGCATTCTAATGATAACAATTCTTATTTACAAGTGTAATAGCCCAATTAATGCATAAAAAGTGTCATATTCTGTCAAAGATCGTTGTATGTGATCTAAGGTTATTATTTTTTACGCAGGTAAAGCAATGCCTTGTTCTTTCATCCGCGCAATTTTATAACGCAATGTGCGAGGACTAATACCCAGTAACTCTGCCACATCTTTACGCTTACCACGACAGGTCTGTAATGCTTCTAATATAATCTTTTGCTCTTGCTGTTTGAGACCTTGCCCTAAAGCTTCTGGCTCTTCAGTTTCAGTCCTTACTGCATTACTACTTATTGTTGCGTTATCAGAGTCGCTAGTAGGGTTTTTACCAAGGTCACTATCAAAGTCGCTATTATTATTGTTGGTACTATTACTATGCACTAGCCCCTCAGAGCGAAAATCAACGTGACCTGTCGAAACAGCATCCATTGCTGCTGATTGAGCTTGCGCTGTGGTCGTTGATGTATTTGGTTGTTGCATATGCTCAAATTGTTGATCTTCTAAAATCAGCGCGTCACAGTCAATCACATCATCATTACCTAAAATCAAGGCACGTTGCATTACATTATCTAATTCACGCACATTGCCTGGCCATGAATAAGCAAATAAACATTGCTTAGCCGCTTCCGATAATGAAGGGATCGCAGAAGATTGCTCCTTTGCGTGACGTGATAATAAGTGTTCAGCAAGTGGAATAATATCGCCTTTACGCTGCTTTAGCGGTAACCACTGTAGTGGAAAAACATTCAAGCGATAATACAAATCTTCACGGAAAGTCCCCGCTTCTACCGCTTTTTTAATATCACGATTACTGGTGGCTAATACACGAATATTTAATTTAATCGTTTTACGTGAGCCTAAACGCTCCACTTCTCTTTCTTGTAAAACACGCAATAGCTTAACTTGTAACTCTAAGGGCATTTCGCTAATTTCATCTAATAAAATCGTGCCGTTTTGCGCCTGTTCAAATTTACCAGGGCAAGCTTGAACAGCGCCAGTAAAGGCCCCTTTCTCATAACCAAATAAAGTAGATTCAAGCATAGTATCGGGGATAGCCGCACAGTTAATCGCCACAAAAGCTTCATCCTTACGCGATGATTTATCGTGTAAATAACGTGATAACACTTCTTTACCTGAACCACTTGGGCCAGTGATCATTACTGAGGCATCGGAAACCGCCACTTTTTCAGCCATTTTAAATAAAGCCGCAGTATTAGGGTCGCCAAATATAGGCGTACACGAAGGCACTTTATGTACAGGCGCATAACGACTAACTTGATTTAATAACACCTCAGGTGAAAAAGGCTTTGCTAAATAATCAATGGCACCATCGCGAATGGCTTTGACCGCATCATCAATAGTTGCGTAAGCCGTCATCAATAAAACAGGTATTTCAGGATGAAGGCTTTTAATATTTTGCAATAAGGTTAAACCACTCATGCCGCCCATTTGGATATCACTGATCACCAAGTCGTAACGTGATTTACCAAGTGATGCTTTATTAAGTTCAACCAACGCCGCTTCGCCACTGTCGACTTCTTGACAGTCATAACCTGCTAATAACAAAGTATCAATTAACGCTTCACGTAATCCAGCATCATCTTCTACCACTAATAATCGACCCTGTGATTGATTATGCGACATAATTAAGCTCCTATTACCTTGCTCATTTGTACATTGTTCTTTTCTCTAAACTCAGCAATACGGTGCAAGGGCAACACTAAAGTAAAACAGCTCCCCTTGCCGACTTCCGACTTTACTTCCACCGTGCCACTATGCGCCTGAGCAACACTTTGCACCACCGCAAGGCCAAGACCTGTGCCTTGAGATTTAGTGGTATAAAAAGCTTCCATCACCTGCGCTAAACGTTGTTTTTCAATACCAGGCCCATTGTCCATCACAGAGATTTCTAAATGCGAAGCACCTCGTTGCACAGCACTAATATATAATTGAGCCCCTTCACCGGTAGCTTCAATTGCATTTGAGATAAGGTTGGTCATGGCACTGGTTAATGCATTTTTATTAGCCAGAATAAATAGATCAGGATTAGGTAAACGACACTGCAAATGGCCATTAACACTTAATAACATCGCATCACTGGCTTCTTGTACTTCTTCTAATAATGTTGCAACGGAGACTTCCTCTACAATCTTCTGTTCACCACTACGGGCAAATAACAACATATCGTTCACTTGTGTTTCTAAATCTTGCAGGCGGTTCATTAACTTGCCTTGAAAGCGAGCACGAGAGCTTTCATTTAAAGTTTTATTGGCAAGGTTAGCGCCATATAACATAGCCGCCGATAATGGAGTGCGGATTTGGTGCGCTAATGACGCCACCATTTTACCTAAAGAGGATAAACGTTTTAATGTTGCAACATGCTCTTGTAGTTGACGAGTATGGGTAAGATCCGTAAGTAGAATAAGCTGGCCAGGCTGACCTTGCAAAGAGGAGATAGATAACTGAATACGGCGACCATTCTTCAATGATATTTCATGGCCATCGTCATTTTTAGGGCTAAAAGAGCGTTTAATCACATCACCCCAAAGCATATTCTCTAAGGGTTCACCTAACAACTGCACGGCAACACGGTTTGCTTGCTCCACAATCCCATTACCATTAATCACAATCAATCCAGACGGCAATTCTTTATACAATTGATCCATGTAGTTCGCTTGAGCACGTAACTGCTGCAGCTCACCGACATAACGTTCAGTTTGTAATGGCGTATTATTTGTTGATTGTGAAGTTGTCATAGCAACACCTAAAAATTAAGATAGATATCACTACTAAGCAGTTATTATGCCAATCGAATAAACCGATTACTTTACAGTAAGATAAAAGTAAATAGCCATAAAAATGACAGTGCTAAAAATGAAAAAACCGCACAATTAAAAGCGCGGTTTCTGATGTAAAAGTATCGCTAAATATTCAGCTTAACTTTTGATATTACTTTTGATGCTACTTTTTGAAGATGACTTTAATACTTAGTTTGGCTAATCAGTTTGATGATTAGCTTAATAGATAGCTTAGCCTTCTTTATTCAACCCATATTTTTTCATTTTTTCTACCAAGGTGGTTCGACGCATCGATAATAACTCAGCAGCATGTGACACCACACCATCTTGAGAGTCAATCGCTTGACGAATCATCTCAATTTCAAACTCGACTAACTTATTCTTTAAATTCATGCCTTCCGCAGGCAAATGCCCTAAAAATCCAAGTGATTCATCGTGCATTTCACTTTCGTCGGATAAAATAGGCGCATCACCAAACATACCCGATAACGCATCACGTTCCATCAATGCTTCTTCTTCTGGGTTATAGTGAATATGTTCAACCGCCTCACCCTGCTCATCTAAGTAACGATATTTAACCGGTAACTCAGTCACATCCACTATTTTATTACTGTGTAAGATTAATAAACGCTCTAATAAATTAGACAGCTCACGCACATTTCCAGGCCAAGCATGTTTCATTAATGAATCTAACGCACGTTGAGTAAAACGCAGTGTCGCTTTATGTTCCTTTTCTAATCGAGATAACAACTCCTGTAGCAACAAAGGAATATCTTCTTGGCGATCACGTAATGCAGGCTTTTCAATAGGAAATACATTTAAACGATAAAACAGATCTTCTCGAAAAGAACCTGCAATAATCATCTCTTCTAAGTTTCTATGGGTTGCCGCTACAATGCGCACATCCGCCTGCAAAGATTTATTGCCACCGACTCTTTCAAAGGTTCTTTCCTGTAGCACACGTAATAATTTCACTTGCATCGGCATTGGCATGTCGCCAATTTCATCTAAAAATAGCGTCCCGCCTTCAGCCAACTCAAAACGCCCTTTACGAGCAGAAAAAGCGCCAGTAAACGCGCCCTTTTCATGCCCAAATAATTCACTCTCTAATAGTTCAGCGGGAATAGCACCACAGTTAACCGGTACAAAAGGCCCTTTATTTCGGCCAGATACTTCATGGATAGCACGCGCAACCACCTCTTTACCAGTTCCTGATTCGCCTAGAACCAACACATTGGCATTACTTTCAGCTACTTGCTCTACTAAATAACGAATTTCTTGAATACGTAACCCTTTGCCCACTAAAGAGGTAATTAAATATTTATTGGCTTTACTTAATTTATGATTTGGATTCGAATAGGTTTGGCAATAATGTAATAACTGCGTCAACTCTGAATAGACGATAGGTAAATGAAGCACACCGATGTGATTACTGTCGACACTCGCCACTTGCCCAGAGATACTAATAAAAGGAGTCTTAGCAAAGCTATTTAGTAGTGCATCCAATTGCTGATGTTGATTGCCATAAATAACGCACAAAGGCGCTTGTTGCTCTACCTGTTGCGCTAATTGTTCAACAGCAACCGTTTGATAAGCTTCACCAACAAAATGTAAAACAGTTTGTAATATCTCTACCTGTTGAGCGGTTGTATCGACTAAATAAATCGGCGGGCGTTGTGGCATAATCAGTACTCATATCAAAGAAACCAAGATGTGAAGGTTATGATAGAACAATTTTTAATATTTGCATTGAAAAATCGTCAAAAAGATGACGATGCCTGTAAAATGACACAATAAACCTTTAGAGGTAGTATAAATAACAATATTTATACGACTGTCATAAGTAAAATAATTGAAAATCATTAAAAAAATAAAAATGGTATATATTTTGCTTGTATTCCCATTATATGTTGCTTTAGTACAACCTAGCTGGAGATTGACCTACTATATGTAGATTAATACTACGATGGCTTGTCTATACGAGTGTACAAGTTCGCTTAAATGACAAAATATACCGAGAATCAACAAGGCTTAAAAAAACAATATAAATAACAGTGTAATTATAGAAACTAGAAGTACACTGCTTACGATAGATTAAATATTTTTAGCAAGGAAATAACTATGCGTCGCTCTGTCCAACAATATCAAAACTCCAATATGAACAATATCGAACAAGCAGATCCTCATACCCTTATATCCCTGATAATGCAGCATATACTGGGTAATCTAGCAGGTGCAAAAGGCGCAATTGATCGTAAAGATTTTGAAAATAAAAATAAAATGCTTAGAAAAGTGATTGGCTTAATTGGTGAATTACAAAATAGTTTAGATATGGAAAAAGGTGGAGATCTATCAACTAACCTATATGACTTGTACAGCTATATGGTTCGCCAAGTTAACCAAGCGAACTTAAAAAATACAACAGAACCATTAACCGAAGTCGGTGCTTTAATCACTGAAATAAAATCCGGTTGGGATGGCATTCCACAAGATATTCGTCAGCAATATAACCGTTAATACTATTCGTTAAATACACAATCGCTAATAAAACGCTTAAATCGGATCTTTAATGACTAACATCAACGCTAAACTTGAAGTACTATTTGAATTTGAAAAAAAACTCAATCTATTGATAGTTGAGGAAGAGTACGAATCATTTAGACAACAACAAGATCTCTTTGGAGACTTATTAAAAGATTTCCTCACTAAACACTCTGAAAATGAATTATTAAGTGTGATTGAGCCACTTAAAAGACTTAAGAAAAAAATTAGTGTATTGCAAGAAAAAGCCGATAATAGCGTCAAAATCTTAAAAGATAAATCACTAGCATTGCAACGCAACAAAAAAAAAATAAAAGCATATAAATAAAATTTATTTAATCACACTCGCTACCTCATTTTTAAGGTCATCATGTTTAACAACCAATCTATTTTAATAACCGGTGGGACTGGCTCATTTGGCAGAAAGTATGTCAAAACATTACTCGAGCGTTACCAACCTAAAAAAATAATTATCTTTTCTCGTGATGAACTTAAACAATTTGAAATGCAGCAAGAGTTCAATGTCCCTTGTATGCGTTACTTTATTGGCGATGTACGTGATAAAGACCGCTTAATTCAAGCAATGAATGGTGTTGACTATGTTATTCATGCAGCAGCCATGAAGCATGTACCTGCATCTGAATACAATCCGACCGAGTGCATAAAGACAAATATCAATGGGGCTGAAAATGTAATTCATGCAGCGCTTCATCACAACGTCAAAAAAGTCATCGCACTCTCGACCGATAAAGCCGCTAACCCAATTAATTTATATGGAGCAACTAAATTGGCTTCCGATAAGCTTTTTATTGCAGCTAATAATATGTCAGGTGGGCATCAAACTCTGTTTTCTGTTGTACGCTACGGAAATGTTGCTGGTTCTCGCGGTAGTGTTGTCCCTTTCTTTGATAAATTAATTAATGATGGTGCAACAGAAATTCCGATCACACACCCTGAAATGACTCGTTTCTGGATAACATTACAAGACGGTGTGGATTTTGTTTTAAAGAATTTTTTACGCATGTTAGGTGGTGAAATATTTGTTCCTAAAATTCCTTCTATGCGCATACTGGATCTAGCCAAAGCAATGGCTCCTAATTTAAACACTACAATTGTAGGTATTCGCCCAGGTGAAAAACTGCATGAAATAATGTGTCCAGCGGATGACTCATACCATACCTATGAATATGACGATCATTTCATTATTGCGCCTTCAATTAAGTTTTTTAATCGTAGTAATGACTTCACCATTAATGACATTAATGAAAAAGGAAAGCTTGTTGAACATGGTTATGAATATAACTCTAAAAATAATACCCATTTCTTAACACAATCAGAATTACTAAAGCTTAATGAGTTAGCAGAAAAATGATTCCTTACGGTAAGCAAGATATTAATCAACATGATATTGATGCTGTTATTGGTGTGTTAAAATCTGACTTTTTAACACAAGGTCCTCAGGTTCCTCCCTTTGAAAAAGCGATTAATGATGTAACACAAAGTGAGCATGCTGTTGCAGTAAACTCAGCTACCTCTGCGTTACATATTGCTTGTTTAGCTTTAGGTGTGGGTAAAGGTGATATTGTTTGGACAAGCCCTATTACCTTTGTTGCCAGCGCTAATTGTGCTTTATATTGTGGCGCTAGTATCGATTTTGTTGATATTGATAAACAAACTTATAATCTGTGCCCTATTGAATTAAGAAAGAAACTCAAACTTGCCAAGCAACAAAACAAACTACCAAAAGTTGTTATTCCTGTTCACTTAGCCGGTCAATCATCCGATATGCAAAAGATCCACCAACTCAGTATTGAGTATGATTTTAAGATCATTGAAGATGCGGCTCATGCGATTGGCGGAAAATATCAGGGTAAACCTATTGGTAATTGTCGTTATAGCGACATAACCGTCTTTAGCTTTCACCCAGTTAAAATAGTGACAACCGCAGAAGGTGGAGTAGCCACCACTAATTGTCCGCACTTATCTGCATCAATGCAGCGATTACGTTCTCACGGCATAACTAGAGAAGAGTCGTTGATGACCGAACCTTCTCACGGTGATTGGTACTACCAACAGCTTGAATTGGGTTTTAATTATCGCATGAGTGATTTGCATGCAGCGTTAGGCATCAGTCAGTTGAAACGCTTAACTGAGTTTGTAACAAAGCGAAAAGCAATTGCTGCACTATATAGTCAAAAGTTGGCCGGATTACCCATTATTTTACCTAAACAACTAGAAACTACAGATTCTGCTTGGCACCTTTATATCATTCAATTAGAACTCGATAAGATAGATAAAACTCATCAACAAGTTTTTAATGAACTTAGAGAAAATGGTATTGGCGTTAACTTGCATTATATACCAGTACATTTGCAACCCTACTTCCAAAATATGGGGTTTAAAGCGGGTGACTTTCCCAATGCGGAAAAGTATTACTCTAGTGCATTTAGCATTCCAATTTTTGTTCAGCTTTCTGATAATGAACTACAGGCAGTGATCTCGTATTTAAATATAATATTGAAAGAAAAATTATAGTAAATTACTTATCTCATGTTGCATTTTTTCTTCATTGATATGGAACGAGTAGAGTTAATACTGAATCTTATTTTTACTGAAGTTGTTTCGTCGACATTCATACATAATACTCTCGGATAATTTATGATAACGCCCATTATTTTAGCAGGTGGTTCAGGCTCCCGTTTATGGCCACTTAGTCGTTCCTTGTACCCTAAACAGTTTCTAGCTTTACAGGGAAATAGAACAATGTTGCAAGAAACGGTGTTGAGGTTATCAAACCTAGACGTTAGCGCACCGCAAGTTGTTTGCAATGAAGACCATCGCTTTATTGCTGCCGAGCAATTACGTGAAATAGAAAGTAATGGCTCGATTATATTAGAGCCTGTTGGTAGAAATACAGCACCTGCTGTCGCACTAATAGCAGAGATCACCAAAAATAATAACGACCCTCTACTTCTCGTATTAGCCGCTGATCACACCATTGAAAATAAGGCTGCATTTACCCATGCAGTTAATCAAGCAGTCCAACTCGCTAATCAAGGTAAACTGGTTACTTTTGGAATTGTACCTACCGAAGCACATACCGGATATGGTTATATAAAGCGTGGGAAATCTCTCGATAATACGATAATAGAAAAAACTCAAAGTGAATCTTATCAGGTTGCTGAATTTGTCGAAAAGCCAGACTCTAAAACAGCAACACAATATTTAGAGTCTGGTGAATATTATTGGAACAGTGGCATGTTTTTATTCAGAGCAAGTCGTTATCTACAAGAGTTAGAAAAATTTCGCCCCGATATATACGTAGCTTGTAAAAAATCTTTAGAAAAGACATCTCGAGATCAAGATTTTATACGCATAGATGAACAAGAGTTTAGTAACTGTCCTAATGAGTCAATTGATTACGCGATAATGGAAAAAACAGATGATGCGGTTGTAGTACCGTTAGATGCGGGATGGAATGATATTGGCTCATGGTCTGCCCTATGGGAAATGAATGACAAGGATTCACGAGGAAATGCCAACATTGGAAATATTATTTTACAGGACACTTCAAACTGTCTGATTCATGCGGGAGAGCGTCTTGTTACGGCGGTAGGCTTAGAAGGAATGATCATCATTGATACCAAAGACGCGCTATTAGTGGCATCAAAAGATAAAGTTCAAGATGTCAAAAATATTGTAGAAGAACTAAAAAATAAAAATAGCGATGAATATAAGATTCACCGCGAAGTTTACCGCCCTTGGGGAAAATACGAGTCTATTGATAACGGTCATAGTTACCAAGTGAAGAGAATTACAGTTAAAGCTGGTGAAAAATTATCAATTCAGATGCATCACCATAGAGCAGAGCATTGGATAGTGGTTTCAGGTACGGCTAAAGTTACCAATGGTGATAACACATTCCTTCTCGCTGAAAATGAATCAACGTTTATTCCTATTGGTATTATTCATGCTCTAGAAAATCCGGGGAAAGTTCCCTTAGAAATGATTGAAGTGCAATCCGGTACATACCTAGGCGAAGACGATATTGTTCGTTTTAAAGACCGTTACGGACGAATTTAAGGTATAACGATGATTAATGACTTTATGTTAGATAGTGCAAAGGTAATGAGAGAAAGTGGAATTGTGTTTGGAACTAGTGGTGTGCGAGGATTAGTTTCACAGTTCAGCGCAGAGGTTTGTGCAGCTTTTACCGTCGCATTTGTTGGCAGTATAAAAAGAACGTTCAACTTTCAAACAATCGCGATTGCCATTGATAATCGCCCAAGTAGCTATGCAATGGCACAGGCTTGCGCAAGTGCTTTAACGCAGCTAAACATTAAAGTTATTTATTTTGGTGTTGTACCAACCCCCGCTTTAGCAAACATCGCCATGGAGGATAAAATCCCAGCGATAATGGTTACAGGAAGCCATATCCCCTTTGATCGAAATGGCCTTAAGTTTTATCGCCCTGATGGTGAAATTAGTAAAGCCGATGAGAAATCAATTCTCTCTGAAAACATTGAATTCTACCATCTTAAAAACCTTCGAATATTGAATATATCTAATCGAGCCTCAGAAGCATATATTGCGCGTTATACGTCATTATTTGACACTCCTTTAAAGGGAAAAAGAATAGGGGTTTATGAGCACTCAAGTGCAGGTAGAGATCTTTATTATCGCATTTTTGAAAAACTAGGCGCTGAAGTTATTTCATTAGATCGCACAGAGCACTTTGTTCCAATTGATACCGAGGCAGTAGCAGACAGAGAAATTTCTATGGCGAGAATATGGTCTAAGAAGTACAAACTTGACGCTATTTTTTCAACGGATGGTGATGGTGATCGTCCATTAATATCTGATGAAAACGGCCAATGGTTACGTGGAGATATTTTAGGCTTGCTAACCGCAAAGGCTTTAAACATTGAAGCAATTGCCGTTCCAATTAACTGTAATACCGCCATTGAATTATGCAAATGCTTTAAAGAAATTGAACGCACTAGAATTGGCTCTCCTTATGTCATCGCTGAGTTTGAAAGGTTATCAAAAAAATTTACAACAGTAGCTGGCTTTGAAGCAAATGGTGGGTTCATGCTTGCTAGTAGTATCGTATTAAATGGTAAACTATTAAAAGCATTGCCTACACGTGATGCGGTACTTCCTGCAATTATGTTATTAGCCTCTGCGGACAATAATAGTATTTCCACATTAGTTAATGATCTACCAAAGCGTTTTACTCACAGTGACCGTATACAGAATTTTGCACCAGAGAAAAGCCGAGCAATTATCGAAGGCATCCAACAAGCACCAGAAAGGATGTTAATACAGTTTGGTTTTAAGCAAGTAAATATTAAAGAGTTGGATACAACTGATGGGCTTAGAATAACATTAACTGATGGAATTATTATTCACTTACGAATATCGGGTAATGCACCAGAGTTACGTTGTTATGTAGAAGCAAGTTGTCACCTTGATACTGTAAAATATGTTACTTGTATTTTAAAGGGAATTACATTACAGAACCTTATCCTTGAATAAAAAAATAGTGGCCATATCTAGTTGACCACTATTTTAGAGTCACTTTTTAATGTAAAGATTTTCCATAAACCGGTGAACTTTAGTTTCCAAATTAAAGAATGGCCAACGGTCAGCTGATTTATAAAAAAGATCAAAATATTGGTTAATTGTAGCTTCATATAAATCTGACGGGTTAAAACTATAGCTAGAGTGGAATTCAATTAGATTTTCATGATAAAAATACTTACTACTGATCCGCCCAACTTGCTCTATATAATTATTGACTATATTAATTTCCATTTCCCCCATACTGATAGTATTAAAGAATAAATCAACACTGTCTGATTGAAATTTTTCAATCATAAAGTTGGGTAATAGCACAATATCATAAGACTTAATACGTTCTGGGGATAAGTCCATATCAATACCTTCGTAGCACAGAATTTTTTTGTTTGGAAATTGTGTTGATAAGTAATATGAAGAAACCAACAGTATCTCTGGAATATCAAAGTTGATATAAGTCGCGTTAAGAATATCTTTAGAAATAAAATATCCACAGCCTCCATATCCACCACCAATTTCCGCAATTACAGGGTGCTCTTCCTCTTGTAAAAACCTTTTAAAAGAGCACATACGACTATGATTGAAGAATGTATTTATATGTAGAGAAATGCCATTTAATTCTAAAGACAATGGACCACCAACTCCATTATCGGCTAACTCTTTTATATCTAAATGTTCATCAAGCCCGTAATACCAAATTCGCATATTAGTTTCTAGGCTTTTTGCTAGCGAATACTCGTCAGTAACTTTATAACCTGCATAAGCGGCCTTCCCACCAGCCATGCCTTCCCCCATACATGTCCGAAAAAAATCATCAATCATTTCAAAAATAAGAGTGTTTTTCACATCTACTGACAACTCCAGCGCATGATAGAATTCTTTTCTTGTTTCCAGTAAATGTCCCTGCCAGTTTTTACCTATATGGTATATTTGATCAACCCCTGCTCTATCTTCTACTTGTTTTTCAAATACGTTTATTAAGCGAGAACATACCGTTTTTCGTTCATCCACATTGCCAGGTTTAACTGCCGGCTCATTTTTTTTGCCAATTTTATAGCTTACGTACTCTTCCCGCTTTCCTTTCATCCTAAAGACTAAATTTTTCTTCTGACCTAAAATGCGTAAGGTAAAAGCTTCATCTCGATAAATGGATAATATACGATTATTTAAAATACCTTTATTGATCAATATTTCTTCATATCGAGCATATGCACCATTCATAATTAAAATGTAATCGAACTCAAAACTGGAGAAATCTATATCTTCATCGTATATAACTTTATCTGCAACGGTCAACTTTAACCCTGTATCACACCATTCGAGAAGTTCGACTATTTCAAATTCTCGTTCTTTTTCCATTAAATGGACATCATAAATATCATATCCCCTTCCAAAACAAATGATTTTCATTAAAAATTCCTTGTAATTATATTGTAAAAAAATTTAGCTTCATTATTCCCATAGGCGTAATATTTTAATTAATATGCATATCGATACTTCGTATTCGTTAATCTGAAAGCTATTTACAAAAGGTTAATTCAGATTGTAAACCGTCAAAATTTCACATTGAATAGCATCTTTTTCAATGGAACTAATAATACTTGGGCCTGATACTTCAGCACAAATCAACATCACTTTTGGAGCGTTATTTAACAAATCAAAATGACTTTGTACCTTAATAGAACCGACATACTCGCCAACAATGCCGTTATCAATAATTAAATGTGGTTTTATTGCTCTTTGCGACAATATTTTTTGTAGCGTAGTACTCACATGTCCTCGAGCACCATAAATACCGAAAGATATGTTATTTTTTGAAAGCTTTTCAACTAACAAAGTAATCTTTGACTCAAACAAACTTGTTAACGTAAAGTCATCAAACTTAGATGCTATTACAAACTCATTTAAGGGAGTTAACTCAACGCCATAACTATCAGGTTGAGTTTCAACGTTACAATCAGTGAAAATATTGTTTTTCCAATCTAAAAAAGAGTGAAGCTTTGAAGAGGGAATTAGAACACCCTCAATAGGTATTTTTTCGCTATTTAACTCAATAATACGGGATATTTTTTCTAGAAATTGGGGGTATTTACACTGCCAATAATTATAGTCGCGGTGTTGATCAAAGAACTCCCAAAAAACATTATTGGCATCATCAGTATGCAAATGGTTTTTTTGATGCGTTGAAAAATTTATTGAAAAATTTATTTTAATAAATGAGTCAGGAGAAGCGTTAGATAAATTGTAATTTGTATAATCGCAATAATTATCTGAAAAACCATCGTTAATAAAATGCAGATAATCACATCTCTTTGCTAATTGCAGCACCTTATTAGTGAAGTCTTCTTGGTTCTCAAATAAGCTATATCGCACTTTTTCTACTTTAACTTGAGATAACTCGCTCACTGCGCTTAAATCATTTTTTTTGGCATGCTCAATTATTTTTTGTAAGCGAGCATCCATACTATGTAGTTTTTCATAAGGTTCTATTTGAACTTTGTTATCATCTCTATTTAAAACATCAGAAATAACATAATCAAGCTCGTAAAGTTCTTTGTAATAAACAACGTGCGGAACAGGACCAATCGTTTGTAGCAATTCACTATTGAAATTAGTTAATTGAATATTACGGGTACCCAACACTTCAAAATGACGCAATTTCACTTGAGGTTTAGGGCTTTCTGAGTCTGATGACCATGCAGGGTTTAAAACTATTTTTGCAGAACAAATTACCTTAGGCAATTCCTCCCCTGTTACCGCTCCTAGCCAATACTTAGCAAGCGTAGGGTGACGTTGCCATCCATAACCATAGATAGCAAAGCTCCAACCGTTAAGCTCAACCAACTTAACTATTTCTTCTAAAAAAGCGGTTCTAGCTTGTCCATCTTCTTTTAATGATTTGTGTTTACCGACAAAAATCAGATCATATTTTTTAGCTATATTTAAGCTCGAAAAAATCCTAGGGTTAAACCCCCAGGGTGCATGTATAACATCACACTTATCATTATTTTCCAGTCTTCTTAAGCAACCTTGCTCAGAGTGTGTTCCAATCACATCATAATGATGATCATACTTTAGGTTATCATTGAACCAATACTCAGGTTCATCATCAGGATAAAAAGCAGCGGTTTTGATACCTAAATTACGTATCTCTGTAAAAAAGCATTCACTAAAACTGCCTTTTATCCAATCATGATAGAAAAAAACTGTTGTCACATGATTATTTTCAATTTGTTGAAAAATAATATTTTCTGTTTTTTTTAAACCTAAGTATAAAATTAACGGCAGTGCATTAACCGTAGTAATACTGTCACCATATATGTGCTTAAGAGGTTCCCGACAATTATCATGAATATATTCTATGTTAAATGCACCTATCGCTAAAATCATATTATTTCTCAATCACTTTTCCAGACATCGTGACCCTAGTAACTGCAGTACCTATAAAGCAGTTAGCTAAAGCATCAACCTGTTCATAACCTTCACCATCATCATTTGAATAAGGTGTGATAACATCACTAACAACTCCCAATGTACTAATTTCATTAATGAATGAGCTTAAGCTAGCCAGCTCAAAGTTATATACATTGTCAAAGGTATACATTTCATTAGGTTTTAGTAACTTATTAAAGTTATCTTTAAATCGTTCGTGACAAATGACCACAACTTCTCTTCCTGCAGATTGAACCGTTTCAATAAGAAATTTTGTAAAATTCAAATGAGCAGATTGAAAAATAGCGACTTTTCCATTGCCCTTTTTAGTTGCGAGTAACTCGATCACTTTTTGATCAAAACTTCCATCACGGAGATATTTAGCCCAGCGCGATTCATTGAAACGTCTATAAGCCTCCTTGACATAAAACTCCAGCTCTTCACCAGTGAAATGCTCTGTTCTTGAGACTGCTTTCGTTGACCCGACATAATCTTTCCAGTCTTCACTCGTCAGCCAGCCATTTTCCTTATACATGTCATACATTACGGTCCCGGGATAAGGAGTCGCAATTGAGAATTGGGCGGTATCACAAGGCAATCGACAAGCGAGTGCAATGGTATCTTCAATTGTTTCTACGGTATCTAAAGGTAAGCCAAAGGTGAACGTTAAATGAACTTTTATGCCTCTGGCGGCTGTCATTTCAATACCTTTTATCACTTTCTTTAAGTCAATTTGCTTATCGGCAGCATCAAGAACTTGCTGAGAAGCGGACTCAACGCCATACTTAACACTGAACATGCCAGCTTCAACCAGAGCATCTAATTGTTCATCATCGACCAGATCGGCACGGCCCATTGATCCCCAAGGAATGGTATGCAAATTATTTTTTCTAATTAAGTTTGCGAGATCGATAACGTTGCGACGGTTTACGTTAAATGTATCGTCATCGATATAGAAACTTTTATAATCCACTTTTTCCAAATTAGCTTTTATTTCATCTACTACATCTTGAGGCGAACGTTTACGGAATTTTCCGCTTTTATAAAACATTTGTGGCCACACACAAAAAATACAGCCATAAGGGCACCCTCGGGTCGACATCAGTTGTAACTGAGGCCGTTTTAAACCACAAACACCATCGAAATAGTTTTCTGCTGGCACACCATCTTCTCGCTCCGCCCAAGGTAATTCATCTAGCTTGATTAATTTCCCAAATTCATTCTTCTGAGCCCCAATTAAATCATTTCTGAAAATTAACCCCGGAACCTCTGAAATTGACTCACCGGCTCTGAGCCTATCAAGCAGAGTAATAACGGATCCTTCATATTCACCGTATACAACATAATCAAGTTCTTTATGTGCCAATAGAAACTGTGTTTCTTCAAGCTCAGTATGGAGGCCAGTAAACACAACTTTAACCGACGGCTGAATTTTACGTACATTACGCACAATTTCTAAATCATGCTCTAATGTTGCAGAAGCTGTTTCAATGATGAAAAAATCAGGCATAAACTCAGTAATAAAATTATAAAATGATTCGTAAGTTTCACCTAAGGCAATAGAGTCTCTCGTATAAGCATCAAAGCCATGTCTTTTGGCAAGCGCTCCCGCCGTAGCAAGCCAAAATGGGAATGGAAGGTATCCGCCTATTAATTCCGGGATTATTCCATCAACAGGCTCATGTTTAGCGTACTCAAAAGTATGTGGCCATCGAGAACCAGCTCGAACGCCACGCCAGCCTAAATTACCATCAACAGGTTTTTCATGCCAAGGTGGATTAGAAAATAGAACTTTCATCTTTTTATCCTTTTATTTTTTATTTTTTATTTAGTTGATAAATATCTGGTGAATCTAAGCTGAATTTTTTAGTTAATGCATTTATCCAGCAAGATTGAACCAAAACTTTAAATGTGTGAAGCTCATAGGGTTCAATAACAAATATATCCCCAGATATGAATCTATCAGAGCTTAAAACATTTCCTTTCAAATCTTGAATTTCTACTTCTACTTCACCATTTATAATATAAAAAAGTTCCTGGGTATCCTTATGGTAATGCCCCCCCCGTATTATATTAGCTTCAGATTTAACAAAATTAATTTCCTCAATCTTCAAATGGTTACAGATTCCTTTGATAACCCCTCGTTCGTCTTTATTAATAAAATACGGATAAATTTTTTTCATATTTCAAACCTTACCTCACGCTCAATTTGCTTTTTTATAGGTGGCAACGCATATTTTAAAAACTGCAAAGTGTAATGATTATCAATTGATATATCAGACATGGGTAACAAATTAGTTTTTTCTCTGTTGATTGGAGAGATTAATTCACTATTGCCGACAAGTGATTCTGAATATAACTTTGCAAAATGGTATCGACTTATTCTTTCTCCAGAAAAATGGAGTGTTTTTAAGGCACCTTCCAGTGAAAGAATGAGGTTACCCATCATTTTTACAAAATGTAAAACTGACAAAGGCGAATAGTATGCGTCTTGATAGCAATCAATAACCCTATTCTTCGAGATAGACTCTGTAATAAACTTAGGAAACGCTGCCTGATTATCAAAAGGGGCACAAATCCTAACAATCGCTCCTTCTGCAGCACTTTCCCGTATTAAAGCCTCAGCAGAAAGCTTGGTTTTTCCGTAAACAGTTAAGGGGTTACATTTATCGCTTTCTTTATATTTTCCAGAGCTCCCACCAAAGACGAAATCGGTGCTTAAATGGATTATGTTGCAGTGTTCAGAAAATATGGACAGCAGATTTTTTACTGTAAGTACATTTATTCTGTAAGCTAAATCAGGCTCAAGTTCACTACGATTAATATCTTTAAAACCAATACAGTTTATAATTACGTCAATTGGTTCAACGAGTTTTTTAAATTCATCAACTTGAGGCAAACTTGTAAAATCAACACTTAACCCACTGCGAGTGTTTGGCCCATTTATCTCTAATATAGAAAAAGTAGGACCAAGCCCTCTAGACAAGATGCTGCCAATATAACCACTCGCACCAATTATAATTACTCTCATATTTTCACCTTCATTGTTTCCCATATAGGATTGGATAAATCATATAAAGGCATTATCTTTATAGAATCTTGTAGATGATTTATCGCCTGATATATTGAAGGTCCAGAAATTGCAGCTGAAATAAATAAGAGATCAGGTTTATCCAATAATTCTAATGCCTCTTGTCCTCTGACTTGCCAGTCTAAAAAGAACTGCCCTTTCAGACCATTGTCTATCAGCCCCCAAATATTCACAGTAGTACATTTACATAAGTGAGCCATTACAGTTTCAGACATGTCCCCGCGCAACCCATAAATTGCAACAGAAGCATTATAGGTTGATGCATATGTCAAGGCCTCAACAAGGGAATTAATATATTTAGGCTGATTGCCCAATTCCTTTCGGTAATAATTTTCATTAAGATAAATACTTCCGCAGATTGCTTTGCTAACCATTTTTTTTGAATAGAATCCATCGGTTATAATTGCTTGGATGATTTCCTTGGCATTTTTAGTTTTTATTAATAACCCAGCAAGGTTCACTTTGTCTGGTAGCTCTGGATATGAAAATAGTTCTCTTACTTTATTTTGTAGTATTATTGGTTGAGTGAGCATGCTAGAAGACGAAAAGCCTTCTAGCAGTTGGCTGTATATTTCTTCCCTGCGCGGTTGCACCCAATCTCTTTTGGGGTTATTACAAATACAATTCAGTCTAAAAGTTAATAATTCAGGATTTAAATCTAACTGGGGAGCTAAAAAAGCATAATCAATATCTACTTCGACCGCTTTGGGAATAATATGTAGATAATCATATTCCTTATAATTGTCCAAATATCCAGTAACAAACATCTCATTAATGTCATCAATACCTAAGAGTGCAACTTTTTTTCTTGAACTATTCAAAAAATCTATTTTTTTTCCAAATGACTGCTTTACCAAATAGTCAATTCTTTGTGACATTAAATGTTTTTTATGAGCGCAATCATAAGCGTTGCGACCAATCTGCTTCAATCTCAAATCATCACTCAATAATGCACTTAAAATTGGCTCAATTTCTTTATCATTTTCAAAAACCAATATCTCATGATTACTTTTAAAAAGAGCGCTTAATTCTTTGTTGTAGTTAGTAAGTTGTACTGCGCCACTACCTGCAACTTCAAAATGTCGTAATTTTGTTTGGGCTGATTGTTTTTGACCATCACTCGAAAATGCAGGATTGAATACAATTCTGGTTTGCTGTAATACGTTTAGCAACTGTTGCTCGTCGAGTTGTCCCCGATAATATTTACATAATTTTTTATTATGTTGCCAGCCAAAACCAAATATACTAAATCCCCATTGATGACGATCACACATATCAGCTAATTTTTCCAACAGGTTATCTCTTTCTTTTCCGTCTTCTATGTACACTCCTTGTTGATTAACTGATTGTTTATTTTTGCCAATAAAAACAACATCGTATTTATAATTTTCATTGAAATGAGGAAAAAACTGCTCAGAGCTGTATCCCCAAGGTAGATAACAACTGCGCTGTAGAGGGAATTGCTCCGCACGAAGCTCTGCACCTGCCTTAGAATGAGAGGCTACAAAATCATAGTTACCATCGTACTTTATATTCCTTTGGTACCAAATAGATGGCTCATCATCAGCATAAAAAGCACTAATCGTTACTTTATGCTTTCTTAATGTGTCAAAAAAAGAAGGCTTGAAATCAGCAAAGATAATATCGTGATAAAAAAGAACTAGCTGAACGCCATGATCATTGACTAAATCAAATATATATTCTTCAAGCCACTTTATATTGTGATCTGACAGTAGCGTGTTAACATCAACAGATATCGCATTGTCACCATATAGAGCTTTTATAGGGGTTAACCAATTGTCCCTAACATATGGATAATTAAATGCTCCTATCGCTAATATTTTTGCCATTACTTAATGATTTCCCCATCCAAATTAATACCCGCAACAATGCTTCCACCAAGATATTTAGCTACATTTTCGACTTCATCATAACCGGAACCAAAGCGATGGCTATATGGGATAACAACCCCCTCAAATTTATTTTTTTGAAGAAGATCGTCGATATTTTGCTTTAATGCATTTAACTCAAAATTGCTCGACTCAGAAAAAGAATGAATTCGAAGGTCCCCTTTAATTAACTCAAAGCTTTCATTAAAACGATGGTGTGTATACACACTAATTTGATAACCCAATTTTATTAACGCTTTAATCAATTCGCAGGTAAAGGAGACTCGAGCACTTTGCAAAACAACAATAGTCGCACCAGGTTTTAGCGTGTTACTCAATTTTTTTTCTAAGCGACTTATGAAGTTAGGGCAACCTAGCTTTCTCAGAGAATCAGCCTCTGCATATCGAGACATTGCATGCTGAACATAATACTCAAGCTCTGCGGCTGAAAAGTTTTCAGTCCTACAAACTGCACTTGATGATCCAACATAATCACTCCATTTATCAGAAACAAGCCAGCCTTCCTGTTTATAATTATCATACATAGTAGTACCGGGGTATGGCGTCGCAATTGAGAATTGCACTGATTCACAGGGTAGCTGGCAAGCTAGCTCGATAGTGCTTTCAATTGATTTCTTAGTGTCTCCAGGTAACCCAATAGTAAACGTCAAGTGAACCTTTATTCCCATCGCATGGGTTAGCTTAATCCCTTCAATTACTTTATCTATCGATATATGTTTTTTGGCATTATCCAATACTTCTTGCGAAGCAGATTCGACGCCGAATTTTGCACTGTGTAATCCAGCCTTATGCAACGCATCCAACTGTTCTTGATCGATAAGGTCTGCCCGCCCCATTACCCCCCAAGGATATTTGTTTAAACCAGCTTCTGAAATTTTTTCTGCCAATTCAATAACAAATTTTCGGTTAATATTGAAAGTATCGTCATCTAAATAAAAACTTTTATAATCACCGCCCTCCATATAAAAAGAAAGCTCACTAACGACATCTTCAGCATCACGTTTACGGAATTTTCCACCTTTATAAAAAATTTGTGGCCAAATACAAAACACACAGCCATAAGGGCAACCTCGCGTTGCCATAATTTGTAATTGAGGTGTCGGTAAACCAGAAGCAGTATCATTGTAATTTTTTAAACAGTTTTTATCTGAGCGATCTGGCCATGGTAAATGGTTAAATTTGGATACTTCTATAAAATTTGTTTTGTTAACTTTACCTAGGCTATCTCTATAAACAAGCCCTGAAACATTTGTAAGAGCCCCCTCTCCTTCTAATGCTTTCATTAGATTTAGCAAGGATCCTTCATACTCCCCATACACGATATAGTCTATTTGAGGATGTGCTTGCAAAAAAGAAGGATCTTCCAGCTCGATGTGAAGACCAGTCAAAATTATAACCACACTAGGGTCATACTTTTTTATTTTATCTATTATCGATAAATCATGTTCCAAAGTAGCAGAAGCTGTTTCAAACACCATGAAATCTGCATTGTAATTTTGGACAAAATTTGTAAAACTCTCATAGGTTTCCCCAAGAGCAATTGAATCGTGCAAATAAGCATCGTACCCATTTTCCTTCAGCAATGCAGAAGCAGTTGCCAGCCAAAATGGGAAAGGTATGTACGTTCCTAATAACTCAGAGACAATTCCATTTTTTACTGTATGAGAATAATATGGAAAATCATGAGGCCAGCGAGAACCAGCCCTAACACCATGCCAACCAGGTATTTTTTCTTGAGGTTGTTGATACCAGGGAGGGTTAACAAGTAACACACTTATTTTATTCATGCCCAGTACCACTCTTATTTTTACTAATTAAATATTCTACTTCTGCTTTTTTGAGGTCTTCAGCAACCATTTCTTTTACAAGTTCGTCAAAAGTAATTTCAGGTTCCCAATTTAGTTCTTCTTTTGCTTTTGAAGGGTCACCTAACAGAGTTTCTACCTCAGTAGGTCGATAATACATTGGGTCGATTTCTATAATGACAGAACCATCTTCGCTATATGCTTTTTCTTCTACACCCGTTCCTTTCCAGGTAAGTTTAATACTTAATTCATCTGCAACACGTTTAACAAACTCTCTAACTGAATACTGCTTACCTGTCGCAATAACAAAATCTTGAGGTTTATCCTGTTGCAACATTAACCACTGCATTCGAACATAATCTTTAGCATGCCCCCAGTCCCTTAGTGCATCCAAGTTACCTAAGTATAACCTTTCTTGAAGACCTAACTTTATTCGAGTTAATGCCATTGTCACTTTTCGTGTAACAAAGGTCTCCCCCCGTCTTGGCGACTCGTGGTTAAATAGAATCCCATTACATGCATAAATTCCATATGCCTCTCTGTAATTTACAGTGGTCCAATAAGCATACAATTTAGCAATAGCATAAGGTGAGCGAGGATAAAAAGGTGTTGATTCAGTTTGCGGGATTTCTTGAACTTTGCCATAAAGCTCAGAAGTGGAAGCCTGATAAAACTTTGTCTTGTTTTTAAGACCAAGAATTCTAATAGCTTCCAAAATCCTCAATGTGCCAACAGCATCTACATTAGCGGTGTATTCTGGTTGCTCAAAAGAAACAGCAACATGGCTTTGTGCGGCTAAATTGTAGACTTCAGTTGGCTGAATACTTTGTAACAATCTCACTACGTTACTGGAGTCAGTAATATCTCCGTGATGAAGGTGGAATGCTCTTCCTTTGACATGAATATCTTGATATAAATGCTCAATACGAACTGTATTAAAAGATGAAGAACGTCGCTTTACTCCATGTACTTCATAGCCCTTTTCAATCAATAACTCAGCTAAATATGATCCATCCTGGCCAGTAACTCCAAATATCAGTGCTTTTTTCATTATCTAATTCCTTTAACCAACCGAGTGATATGTAAAGAAAAAAACACGCATTTATTATTCATTATATTTTCCTCTAAATTCTTCAAATGCTTCAATTGCATTTAACACTGTGTCATCCATATTGAAGTATTTATATTTCGCCAAACGCCCAGCAATCAATACGTTACAAAATTCTTTAATTAAACATTCGTAATCCAAATACTTACTATTATTAGCATCATTCAAAATTGGGTAGTACGGAACACTTTTGCATAAATCGTGCCTACAATAGTCTAATGGGAATTCTTTAACGATGGTTGTACTTTGTTGAATGCCAGATAAATTGGGCTGTAAATGTTTAAATTCGGTGATACGAGTATACTTGTGCTCATTTGGATAATTTACAGTTGTCGCTGGTTGATAGTATTCTTTATCATGTTGTTCAAATTTAAATTTAAGGGAACGATAAGGTAATTCCCCTAGGCTATAATTAAATAGCTCATCCAACATTCCGGTATAGACGAGAACGCCGTTAAATTCTTCTCCCGAAACTAATATTTTTTTATTTATAATATCAAGCTTAACTAACTCACTTGCAGTACAGCTCAACTTAGTTGTGATGTTTTTATGCATTAATATATTTTTAACTAAAGCGGTATATCCCTTATCAGGTACACCTTGATACTTATCATGAAAATATCGATCATCACGAGAGAGCACAACCGGGACTCGAGCAGTAACTTCAGGTGCTATTTCTTCAGGCTTGCATCCCCACTGTTTACATGTGTAATTAACAAATAATTTATCATAAATAAACTTGGCCAGCTCTTGCAGTTGCGTATCATCTGTTTTCTTTAGTTCAAGAATTGGAACTTTTGCACCATCCCCATATTTAGCAATTAGCTTTCTCTCTAAAATTGAGGCTAATTCCTTAGGAAAAAATACATGTAGAGAGTTTAAATTAAAAGGAACAGGTGCTAGTTTTCCATCGATACTGCCTAACACTTTATGCTCATATTTATGCCATTTAGTAAACTGACTTAAATAGTTCCATACATTTACATGACGAGTATGAAAAAGGTGAGGACCATATTGATGGATACGTACGCCATTTGAATCTATTTTATCAAAACAATTTCCAGCCACGTGATTTCGCTGTTCAAGCACTAAAACTTTCTTATTCATTTGGCTAGCAAATTGTTCTGCGACTACCGCACCAGAGAATCCAGCACCAACAATAATGACATCATATTTTTTAACTTGCATTTATTTGAAGCCTAATTGCTTATAGACCAGTGAAGGTGAAAGTCTATTTTGATAAGTAAATTTATGCTTATCATCAAAAAACCACATACTATCTGTAGATTGAATAATCAAATCTAAAAACTGTTTTAGGTTACCTTTTTTTAAAAAATACAATGCGGTAGAGTAATAATGATGGTAAACCCCTTTTTGAATAACCGATTCATCAATACCAAAATTACTAGCCCTTTCACAGGCATAGCACATGTCATTTAGAGATTGCAAACGTCGCTCCACAGAGTGTTGTGTTTGTTGTCCAAAACTATCCTGATGAATACGATAGCGCCCTAGCATCTGATCGATAAAATCAATTGAGCCACCTAATAACGCAGCATGAGAAATATAAAAAGGATAATCTAGAATAATTTGTGACCGTTCAGATACAGACTCAAGTAACCGCGAATGATTTCTGAACATGACCGTACCTGCCTGCAAAAACGTCCCATACAATATTAAGTCATTAACCGTTGATTTAGTCTCTATGTACTGCCAATTATAATAATCTCGGCTATATTTCTTTAAAGACAAATTGGTATTAGAATCAAATACATCTGATTCATGATAAACCATGCCGCATTTTTCATGTTCATCTAGATAATCGACTTGGCATTGTAATTTATTTGGTAAAGCAAGATCATCACCATCAATATAAGCAATGTATTGACCTTTTACTGCTTTTAATAAGCTACGAATATTTTCTGCTAAGCCTTCATTTTTTGTCTTAATAATAGACTTTAGTTTATTGGGGAATTGTATTTGAAGATCACGAATAATAGAGGAAGAACTATCAGTTGAGCAATCATCTGACACAATGATTTCATAAACAAAATCAGTTTTTTGTTCGAGAAGGCTTAACAAACACTCCTCTACATATTTCTCTAGATTATAAACGGGCACGATGACACTTAGTTTTAACATGGGAAACGTTCTCTTTTAAAATAGGAAAAAGCATCTAAACCACTCACTCAAATAACTAGCTCAATAACTTAGTTTAGAAACTTTTAATAGTTAGCTCCTTTACTAAATCAACTCCATCCCACACATGAGAGAAAGCTAGTGCTTGCCCTGCCGGTACAACGCGTTTCATTGGTTGCGGTGTTGTTTCTTTCCAACTCAAGCAATCTGATTGGTCTAAGCCTGACATTGTCACGGTCTGACAATGTTCAAATAACTTAATTTCATCTAAGTGTTTAATTTGTTTACTTAATAACACCCATAAGCCTGTATGTGACTTTATGCTATCTAAGGTAAGGGATTCAACCTCAACTACTTGTATAACATCATATTTTTTTAATAAAGTTTTGTTTTTATTGATTTTTTGAGTATTAAGCAACAAAGGTAGTCTTTGCACGAATAATAACTGTGACATAAGATCGGCTACATCTAGCTTTTCTTGTGCACTTAAATGTTGACTCACTCTTTTCCAAAATTTATCTTGCAAGCCTTGTGCCGTATTTAACCAATAAATTACTTTAGGGGATGAACAAGCCTGTTGAAAGTAGGGTTTGATATCACGCAGTAGATTTTCGGATGCACTTTCAATGTCTGTTTCATCATCCAGTTGGATAATAGCTACGGAATATCGATCGGGAAAACAGATGTTATTTGAACTTACTTCTGACTCTTCTTGTAATATTGTTGAAAGTGGAAATTTACTAATATTTTCAATGGTTTGATCGCTTCCCCATATTACTCTTGCAGTTGAGCAAGCCGATATTTCAGCAGTCACTTGATCGTTATATTTATATTGAATAACCGTCATTAATGATGGCAATAAAATAATATTTGAAGACTCACTCAAAAATTGATTAATAAATTTTAATAGCTTCTGTGCATCTTCATTTAAATCATTACTCATTCTCAATAAGGTTTGATTGCCACACAATACTGAAATGATCATTGAATAGAAAAAGAGCGTATCAACATTACCCGGTGCGATATGAAAGACCATGCCTTTAGCTTGCAGTTCATCCGTTGGATATTGTGATTTTATTGATAACAGATGACTTTTTCTCAGCCAATACCCCGTAGCAACAATACTAGAAGTAGTGCGACCTCGAGACATTAAATAGGTACCTAATAGGCTTAATTCATTAATTAATTTATCTGAAAATGGCGTACAAATTAAGGTTGTTTCTATGTCACCTGAATGAGCTACTGGTAATAATATTTTGACAGGTATCGCTTTAAGATTGAGTATCACTGCAACCCCTTACTTCCGCTTTCGCTAATCGCCCATTAACTTGAAAATACTTGCCTTTTCGGCCACAGGTACAATTATCTTCACCTAATAAAACACCTAAATCTTCTGTTAATAGTGAATGCCCAGGATAACTAGAAGGCAGTAATGAGTTCACCTGAATAATGCCTTCTATTCCTGATTTTTCTTCAGTTAAGTCTGATTTTTTACGAATGCTGATATCACTCCAAATAGGGCAATGTAGATAACCAGCTTCACATTCGACATAAACAGTTCCAGTCTGCTCTACCATGCCATAAAAGTTATGAATTTTAGTATTGCTTAATACATGATTAAGTTCAGATTTAAATTCTTTGTTTGAAACGGCTTTATCCTGTAACTTTTTCCAACCACCACTATGTAATAAAACAGCTTCATCAACATCAAAATGAATATTGAGTTCATTAAGTTGTTGAATGAAATACTGCCAAATAATAAAGGTAAAACCAAAAATTAATATTTTTTTACGTTTATGTTTGTCAAAAAATTGACTTACTGCGTCAAGGTTAATACTCATATCTTCATTTAATGCATAAGTATGATCAAAACCAAACAATGACATACCTTGAATACCGACGCCACGAGCTGAATAAGAGAATTTATCTTTGATTACATTGGGATGGTCAATAATTAACATCGGCAAACGTTTACTGCCTAACCACTGTTTCATTATTGTCGCTAAGACTTTTTGTTGTCGCATAGCATTTTCTTTATCTAATACAATTTGAGAAACCTGCTGCGAGGTTGTACCAGATGAAGTGGTAATTCTAAAAATTTCTTGTTCTGTAATGCTTTTGAGTAGATGGTGCTTGAATAAACGAACGGCAAGCGCTGGTACTTCGCCACGTTGTAAAAAATCAGGGTAGACACTATCAATAATCGCACGATAGTCATCACTATGTTGATAATGATGTTTAGCTAATGTTAATAACGCAGGAGAAAATATACTTTGTTTTTCATTTCGCGCTAAATCATAAACTGGCAATGTCAGTAAGTTTTGCCAATTCATGACTTTTCCCTACTCAGATGCATTTGATCAAGTTGTTGATAATCTAATTTTCCTGATGTGAGGTAAGGGAACGTGTTTACGCAAATCCAATCAAAGTAACTTGAATGTATCGATAAATATTCACTCAATTGCTTGTTATATTGTTTCAACTGGCTTTGCTCATGAGATGATTCATTTAATAAATAACAAAATACTTTATCATCTTGACCTGTACAGGCAACACTGCGATGTTGTGCGGAAAAGTACTTTTCAATTTCATCTAAATTGATGCGATGTCCCGCTACTTTTACGATCCTTTTTAAGCGCCCGACTATTTCAAAGTCCCCCTCTTGGTCAAACTGTGCAAGGTCACCTGTATGTAATATTGACAGCATTAAAGGTAGTGCTAAATCATCGACCGTTTCAGCAAGTCCCATCATCACATTATCACCTTGGTAACAAAGTTCGCCAACAGCACCAGCAGTATCAATAACTTTATCATCACTTTCTAACCACAATCTTCCATTAATTGCTTTGCCAATCGAAAAAGGTTTTTGTGCTGTTTTAATGGGTGATAAAATCGTTAATCTTGCCGTTGCTTCCGTTTGACCATACATCACATAAAATTGGCTATTATTATCACTGCAATAATCATTAATAACAGAAACTTTATCAGCAGATAACTTCCCACCAGCAACCGCCATAAATCGTAATGATTTTAAAGGCAAACGAGGTAATGACAACTTTAATAACATGTCAAAACTATGAGGAACACCGTATAAGCACTGAATATTATGCTCTGTCATCAAGTTCCAAAAGTCGCGACTAACGAAAGAATGCTCGTTCAAAACGATAGCTGAACCTGAAAGTAAGTGAGTGTTTACAATCGACAAACCAAAGCTATATTGAAGCGGTAATGTCGTTATGGTGTTATCAAGTGACTTTAATGATAATGCTTGAACGATATCATGACAATTACTCGCTAAATTTTTGTAACTTAAGCGAACAAGTGTTGGACTACCGGTACTACCAGAAGTAGTGATGAGTATTGCTAAGTCAGGGTGTAATCGATTAACGTGATTACTAAGCTTTGTTATTTCGCCATTATCAATAAACAAGTTAACGGCATAGTGTTGTTGTAACTCCTGTAAACGGGCTTCATCGCTATTTTTATCGACCCACCAGATAACCAGTTTTAATTGTAAAGCAGCCAAGTAATACACAATGCTATTAATTGAATTGTGTGCAACCATCATCAACAATTTTTTTTGCTCAGGCTCCCCTTGTAAACGTTTATACAATACAACTTTAGCTGAAGTAACGAGATGATCTAATTGCAAGTAGGTCACTACATTATCAACGTTATTAACTCTTTCAATTAAGGCAATATTATTACCATACTGTTCAGCTAACTGTTCAGTATTCCAAAATGCACCATTAGCGCTCAAAGGGCTAACCCACCATCTACGGCTATCACTTGTCCTGTAATATAGGTAGCTCCCATTGAAGATAAAAACTGAACTATTGGTGTTATATCCTCTGGTTCTCCCAATCGTTTGAGACAAGTTTTATCAGCTAATTTACTTTTATCTTGTTCAGTAAAAGCAGATACTAACTCTGTATTAATCACCCCTGGTGCAATAGCATTAATCCGAATACCTAACGGGCCAAATTCCTTCGCTAAGGATTTTACTAATCCTTCAACACCTGCTTTTGATGCACCATAAACACTTTGTCCTGCGCTACCTTGATTCGCGACAACAGAACTCATCAAGGTGATCACTCCTTGTTTATTTCTCGACATCAACCGGCTTGCCTGTTGGCAAAAGACAATACTGCTAATCAAGTTAGTACTAATATCAAGTTGTATGTCAGCTAATCGAGTCATCATTAACGACTTTTGAGTTAAGATTCCTGCGCAGTGTACAAGTACGTCTAAACGTTTACATTGGTTATTAATTTGTTGAAATATATTAGTGATGGTGACGTCATCATTAACATCAGCAGGAATTGCATGAATAGGAACGTCTGAGAATTGATTCAATTCATCCATTAATTGATTAAGCTTTACTGGATCTCGCCCTGTGATGAATAACTCTCTCGCAACTTTTAGGTAGGATAAACAGATATCACGACCAATACCGCCATAAGCGCCTGTTATAAGAATAACCAATCTATACACCTCGCCTAAAACGATAAATCTGAATTATATTTTTGCAGAATGATTTTCGCTTGATGGAATGAACTCATATCGATAATGTCGTCAATATCAAGCATCACATCAAATTCTGATTCTAGCTGTGCAATGAGAATCATATGGGCAGTTGAATCCCAACGCGGATCTGCATTGTATTTTAACTCATCATCAACTTCATTAATCGGTAACTCTAACGCAGTAGAGAATACATTTTTTAATCTTATTTGGTCTGTCATAACTGGCTTATCCTGTGACGTTTTTAAAAACGTAATATTTTACTTAACTCTTTTTTAGCAAATTCAAAATCACTGCGATTAAGTCTCATTGTCAATAGACCTTGCTCATCCACTCCAACCGTTTGATAACCTAGCATTTTATTATATCGAATCGCACTTTCATTAAACTCAAAAACCTGTGCGACTAATTCTTCACAAGTACCTTGCTTAAATAGATAATCAATAAAAACAAGCGAAGGGCAAAATGCTAATACACTGTTTTTATACTTACAATCTGGCGCAATATAGAGTCCAGGAGAAATACTCTTTGCCATTGTTAATGACAGATTCTCACCTACTTGAGCATAAATCATGCCTATATCTTCATTTTTATAGCTGATGAGTAGATATAAACAATGTTGCTTTTCTTTTAAGGATTGAAACCAAGCTTTTTGTTCCTCTGACGATATTTCATTTTTATCTAGCATCACATCAATAATCTCGGGATGATTACGCCACCCTCTTATTTTTTCTATCTTGTCCTCGGTAACCAAGGATAACTCAATACCATAACCACTCAGCATCATGGTAATAGTCCTTTAATTTCATCACAAATACGCTTAACACCTTTGCCATCAATCAAGTAATTTGCACGAGATGACATTTTTTCTAATACCTTCTCCTGTGGCCACAATGAAATTAAATGATCTAAAGTATTATCCATTCCCTGTCTCTTTAAACCATTTTCAACTTTACACCAGCCAAGTTCTTGATGTGCTTTTGCAGATAATAACTGGTTATCAGCAACAGTCAAAAATAAGCTTGGAACCCCACAAAAAGCAAGCTCATAGACAATACTTCCAGGGGCACAAATGGCCATTTTACATAAAGGCAATACTTCAGACATGTTCGTACAGTTATGAATGTGTGTAAATCCACCTAAAGCCGATAACTTAGCTACTTCACTCTGTTTAGCATAAGCGCCGCCAGTGATGATGATAATATCCTCAGGCGTATCAACTAACTCTGCGGCCATTAATTTTTTAATCAGTGGCAAGGTTAAATCAGCAATGTCGCTGCCACCAAAGTTAATTAATAATTTATCACGAGACTGAAAGGGAAGCGATTTTGCGATTAAATATTCATGGCGAATGATACTGTAATCTAACCCTAATAGATGTAAGGCTGTCGGTGCACTATGTTCATAGCCAAGCTCATAGGCAAAGGGCAATGCATTAATCACAAGATGGCAGAATAATCGTTCTAAATCATTGCAGTCATCAAATACGATCACATTAAGCCCTAAACTAAAAAGTGATTTTCGATAGTCTTGAGTAAACTGGTAACCATCTAACACAATCGCCTTGGCACTTCGCGCCGAACACTCTTTTTCGATCACCGCTAGCTCTACCTCAGTAGAGATGTCTACCTCAAGTAACACTAATGATGCTTGTAATACATTTAACCGATCAACAATAAATTGTGGTGGCGGTTTTGCAATGACTAAACACTGAACTCTATCTTGTAAGCTTAATTGTTCTATCAGTGCCATACAGCGAAAAGCATGACCAATACCCATTTCACTTGATGCATCAAACCTAAACAATAAAAGCTCAGACATTATCTTTGATGTCGCAGTAATTGAAATGCCTCTGCTTTATTTACCCCAATCGTTGAACCTCGGAGATTAGCAAGTGCTTCACAAATAATTAACGAGCGAGGGTGAGGTGCCGATCGTAATTCATCTTCATAACAAGCGAGTGCTTGTTGCTTTTTATTAAAAGATGCAGAGATATCTTCAAACCAATTTGCTTGAAAAGAAACAGAAGAAAAATCCCACTCTGTACTCGAAAGTACTTCAAAGGCTAATATCGTTTTTGTAGATGTTTCTGGTAGTGGTCGGAAAGCCGTTAAAGTCGCTTGAGCACATATCTTATGATCAATATTTAAATCTGCAGGAGAGTGGCAGTAAACAACACTGGGATTTAATCCACTTGTTTTTACTTCAATTGTTTTAACGATTTCTAATAAATCGATACTATCCATTCGATTATCTGGAAAATCACATTGAATTACCGACTTAATACCTAATATTTCACAAGAATTTGCTAATGCTTTCTCACGAATTAATTGTGAATTTTTATGGCATTGCTCCCGTGCAGAAACGCCATTAGTCATCACAAGTAACGTAACGTGATCGCCATTTTCACTATGTTTAGCGATTGTTCCTCCACAGCCTAAAACTTCATCATCAGCATGCGCGACAACAACAAGTACATTAGTCATTTTTAAACAACTCCCAAGTCAATGCAGTTCCTTTTGCTGTCTTTTTAGCAATTTTACGCCCTAATACATGATCATAATATTTTGGTGCTAATCCTAAGCCTGGTCGAACAATTTTAATATTATCTGACGATAAAACATCGCCACCTTCGACATCTGCAGAGATATAAATTGAGCGTCTATATTTTTTAGAATCCTGCTCACTACTGTCACCCCCGTATAAAACGTTACCGCCAGCTAATGCAGCCGAACGGCTTTCTGACACAAGCATTTTAAGCTCGCTTGGCTCTAATGAAAAAGCTGCGTCAACACCACCAGCATCACGCGATAATACAAAATGTTTTTCTATCACCGAAGCACCTAAAGCGACGCCTGCCAACGCGACGCCAATACCTAAAGTATGATCAGAAATACCCACTTCGCATTGAAATGTATCTCTTAAATGTTGGATTGTTTTTAAGTTAGCCTGAACAGGTAAAGCAGGATAAGCACTGGTGCATTTTAATAATACAATTTGTGAACATCCATTTTCTCTCAATGTTTCTACCGCTTCCGCGATTTCAACTAATGATGCCATGCCTGTTGAAATAATGACGGGCTTGCCAGTTTGAGCAATTCGCTTAATAAGAGGAATATCATTATTTTCAAATGAAGCAATCTTGTAGCAGGGAACATCTAATGTTTCTAAAAACTCAACGGCGCTAATATCAAAGGGCGAACTGAATGCAATTAAACCTAATGAATTTGCTTTCCCAAATAATGCTTTATGCCATTCCCAAGGGGTATAAGCTTTTTGGTATAACTTGTATAAAGAGTTACCTTTCCAGAGGTTACTGTCTTCAAATATTTGAAAATCATCAGCATCGCAGTCTAAAGTCATTGTATCTGCTGTGTAGGTTTGTAACTTTATCGCATCGACGCCAGCTCCTGCAGCGGCTTCTATCATTTTAAACGCAAGATCTAATGATTGATTATGATTACCCGATAATTCAGCAATAACAAAAGGCGCCTCTGTTAATGCAATTTTTCTATTTTGGATAAAGACTTCATTGTTAAGTTTAACTGTCATTATTTAATTCCTTGAACACCACTTTTGCAGTCAGTTCATTATTTTCAAAGCTTGCATTAGAAAAATTAAGTTTAAAATATTTACTATCAATGAATGCATTAGGATAACCATCGGCATCTAACATACGAATATAGTCATAAATATTATTGAGCGTAGTTAATAGTATAATATCACCTTGTTGAGGTGTTCGCCGCTGAAATGAGACGACCTCGCCTTGCTGCTCTTTGGGAGTTAAGTCATTCTGAATGATGTCAAAAATTAATTTCATAACCAATTGGTCTGCTTCTTTAAATATCTCTTCTGCAGTGCCAGAGAGTATCAATGTAGCTTTACAATAAACAGGGCCCGCATCTAATTCATCAATACACCTAAAAGCGGTCAATTTAGTTTCTTTAAACCCACGGACAATCAAGTTTTGTAAGGGGCTTCCCCCGCGACCATAAGGTAAGTCTGTCATATGAAAAATGACACAAGCAAAACGTTCCGTTATTTCTAATGGGATTTTATAAGACCAATGAGGAATAAAAATATAAAGCGGATTAATTTGAGAGATGATCTGTAAATTAAAATTACTTTTATTATCAATGAAATACCAGTCACCCATTAATGTATTGGATAATTTTTCAAATAATATTTTATGCCGAGACTGTTCCGACAAAACTAAAAATGCAGACATGATTTAATGATTACCTTTAAGAAAAGCTTGATACATATATTCCGCTCTTATCCAATCATCCTCATCATCAATATCCTGTACTAAATAATGAGGTAAAATAATGGGAATAGACGTATCGGAAAAGATATTAAATGTACCATTTAAGAAATCCTCGGCTTTTGCAATATAAAGCTGTCCAGCATCATGATATACACTCGGTAAATCTTGAGAGCGTTTAGTGAGCGAGGATTCATCAATAGGTTTAACGTTCTGCTCAGGAAAATCAATCGTAAATGAACGCTGTATAGGGTAGTTAAATTTACAAGCAGTAAAAGCAGTACGTTTGCTTGGATGATCTACTAATTGAGACGTTGCTTCTAAGATAGTCTGTTCTTGCAAAAAAGGAGCTGTTGCATAGATACAACAAGCAAAATTAATAATATGTCTCATTCCTTGGTATTCTTCAATAGCATGCTTTATAACTTCTGTCGTTCCAGTGTAATCATCCGCTAAGTGTTCAGGTCGCATAAAAGGAACTTCTGCTCCATATTTTTTAGCAACTGTAGCTATTTCTTCATCATCAGTTGACACTAAAACTGCATCAAATAGCTTTGATTTTAACGCGACTTCAATACTATAAGCAATAATTGGCTTACCGCAAAAAAGCTTAATATTTTTATGAGGAATACGCTTACTACCACCACGAGCCGGAATTATTGCAATATTTTTCATCTATTCTCTTTATGGGAAAGCTTTTCTAAACGCGAAAGTAATTCTTCTCTAAATTGTTGAATAACAACATCCCATGTTTTTGTATTTCCATTATAAAATGCACGATCGTGTTTAATAGCCAAAGGATCTCGGCTGCTATTTATTTGCACTTCATCATTAATATCAGGTAAAAATACCCAAGTATCTATCCCTAGGCGAGAAGCAAACATTAGTGCAGCATTACTAGAAGCAATGACTAAATCTAAATTAGCAATCAATGCACCATATTGGTTAAAGTCACCAGCCGCAGAGCACTCTTCTATATGTGTGATAGTTATACCATGCTTCGCCTTCATATTTTCTATTTCATCTTGCCACTCACCAAACTGTAAATTAACCCATTCAATACCTTCTATTTTTAAAATTGGTAGCAACTCTTCAAGATACATAGAATACTCATTGCCATCATTTCTGCGGCCATGAAACCAAGAAAGTCCTACACGTAGATTTTTTTTGGAAAGCAAATTGTTAATTTCAGTAACTAATCCTTTTTCGATACGTAAACTCTTTTGATTGGAGTATGACTCAGCAGTTTCTCTATATAAATATGACAGTGACCCAGCTAAAACTTGGCAGTCAAAGTCAGCATTGATGGACTGCTCTCTATTGATATCTTCATAAGATAGGATTGTTGCATCAGTGAAATTATGTGTATAAAGATCTTTCAAGCGCTTATCGCAAACGATATGGGTTTCATGAGCGTCAGAAATAGCCTCTTCAAAGCATTCAGCATAAGACAAGTTGTCACCAATACCTTGCTCAGGGTAAATTAATATTTTTTTTCCTACCAGTGACTCACCATTCCATTGAGGAGCGAACCAATGCACTTGATCAATTATTTCTTGGCGTTGAAGCCGGCTATGGAAACAAACCCATGCATTTTTATAGTCTTTAAAATGTAATAAAATAGGATAAAGATTAAATTTAGCTTGATGGTTATTTGGCTCTAATTCAATTAATTTAAAATATACATCACGAGCAGCTTCATAATTACCAAGTTTAAAGTAGGATAAAGCAATATCTAATAAGACTTTACTCTCGCCAGTTTGATTAAATAGTTTTTCCAATATACCTAAAGCCATAGAATATTTGAATTGACTTATATAATTACAACCCAACAAATGCAATAAAGGGTAAGCCTCCTCTTTATTAACTAACTTTATTACCTTATGTAAAGCAATCTCGACTTCTGAAAAGCGATTTAATTTAATTAAACTAGTAATTAATAGTTTTAAAGCTGGAACATAACCTTTTTCTTTTTCAAGTATTTTTTTACAAGCAGAAACCGACTTTGAGTAATTACCTTTTTGAAACTCTGATTGTGCTTTTTTTAATTTAATCAGCATTTTTTGAGACTGCATTATATTGGCTTCCTTACTTACACTAAGCACTCGTATATGTTTAATCATTCAGTGCAGATGGTTATTTTAGTTAGTTATTATACAGATAGGAGGGTCAATATGACGATAAAAAGAAAATATAATGAAAAGTCTAAAGTTCAACTCAACTACAAGGAAATAGTATTAATGAATTAAGGGTTTCACTAATGCTATTTAAAATACAATTAGTTAGCAGTAATATTACTGCTAACTTAACTACTTATAAATGAAAGGTCCGAGGTATTAGTCTGCAATAGAAAAACTATCAACGATTGCTTATGTCACAACCTACTTTTTTATGTAAGCAAGTAATAAATTATCAAGTTTAATCATTACTATATCCAGGCAATGCATCTAAAGTAGATTCAAGGTATGACATCGTGTTATTTAAACTAGACACAGCAATATCCATGGCGTTGAATTGAGTGTATAAACGAGTCTCTAATTTATCCATTTTATAAGTCAAACTCTCTTCTTGTTCTTCTAACGATGCTATTTTTTTGTAAAGTGAATCAACTTTTCCATCAATGGTGGTGCCACTTGTACCTGTGTCACCTTCAGATGAGCTAATATTACTGTCTATAACACCATCGAGCATATCATCAAACATTGAGCTCATTCCTTGAGAATAAGTAACGGTACCGCGATCACCCAAATCACCACCGTTCACCTGTACCTTGAGACCTTGGGAGTCGCCACTATTAGATAACAAATATTGTCCCTCACCAGAAGCAATCACACCAGCAATTAACCCTTCAACATCTTCGCCATTAATACCACCACCAACAGTTAAGCCTAGACTTGCATTTTCAACTTCTGTTATTGCAACCGTAGATGACGAACCGTAACTATTAGAGGTAAAAGAAAGTACTCCTGCACTTTCAAGAATACTCATATTTAAATCATTTTCGACAAAGTTAGCATCGGAGTTTATTTTAGACTGCAGTTCAGTCGTATATTCTTCCATCGTATTATAAGTTCCCGCGGATAATACAATATCATTAGAAAGAAAGCCGTCGAGACGTATTTTAAAAGTATCATTACTCGAATCAATAGTGAATGGCATCGTCGGAGCAGAGTTTGTTAACACGCCTTGCGTGGCGAGCTTTGTTACTTCCAGATCATAAGTGCCAGGCACTGTAAAAGTACTTTTACTTTCAAAATCAATTAATGAGTCACTTGCACCACCAGAGGCAGTAAAAAAGTTAGCAATACTTTCCATATCATTATTCATCGCAGCGGTTAAAGTATCTTCGTCCAACGATAATGTACCATCTAAGTTGGTCAACATACCTAAATCAGCAAAACTTTGAACAACGCCTCCACTGTGAGATACAGTCGTATTTAACACAGCTCGCATTTGATTTTGAATATTACGTACCGTTGAATCACCATTAAGAGCACCATCAGAACCAGACTCTCCACCGTAAGCAGTCAACGAATTCATCTGCGTAATAGTATTATTGTAATTTTCAACAAAAGCATTAATCTGCTCTTCTACTGCGCTGGTGTCTTGAGTGATAGTTAAAGAAACCGTTTCACCCACTTCAGTTTCACCACCGATATTTAAGGTAACCCCTTCAATAACACTGCTTATCTCATTAGTCGAACGGGTTATTTCAATGCCATTCATAATGATTTTTGCATCTTGAGCGGTAGATGTTTGATCCATGTGTTTGACGTCAGCAGAGTAAGTTAATGCAGATAAACCAGTTGCATCACTATTATCACCATCATCATCGACAACGGTCAATTGCATTGCGTTTTCTTCGCCTGTTTCTTTATTGGTTAATACTAGTCGATAGTTACTACCATCATCAATAATGGAAGCAGAAACACTATAATCGCCTTCATTAATAGCATCACGTAATTCGCCCAGTGAATTGTTTGAGGCATCAATGGTTAATGTTTCTATTGCTTTATCTGGGTTGATCGAGAATGAACCATCAGTTCCGTATGAGCCATAGCTAAGAGAGATAGTACCTGTGCCCACTTCAGAGGCAGAATCAGTATAGGAATTAGCAGAAGATGAAACAATTGTTTGTGCTTTCGCCTGTTGCTCAACTTCAAAACTCCAACTTCCTGTTGCAGCCCCAATACCAAGAGTGGCATTTAGTATGCCGCTGTCGCTACTTGAAGACGTCGCAGCTGAAAAGGTTGAGCTGCGAGAAAGATCTTCATAGGAATCTTTAAATGCAGATAGTTCACTATTTAATACACCATAAGCAGAAATAGCTGCCGTTGCAGCAGCTGCTGCACTTGTCATCGAGGCTAAGGCAGGATCTTTTTCAGCATCAACGATGGCAGTAACGATACTGTTAATATCAAGCCCAGAACCTAAGCCAGTTGAAGTAATTGATGTCATTATTGCCCCTTAATCCGCTTATACTTTTTCATTAAAAATTATAAGCAAGAATCAATCCATAAAATAAAGTTATGACCATATTTAATAAAACTAATATCATGTTGAAAAATTAATTTGCGCTAGTTTGCTCAATCACATGAAACCATTAAGCAAAAACTAAATTACTCTAATTATTTAGCAATTAACAAATAATGATTAAAAATTAATCATTTATACCTTAGTATCAAAAAGCAGCCCCGTTAAATCATCCATTTTTTTACGTAAAACCACTAACTCTTCAGAAGGGATCTGGCGGATCACTTCTTCACTTTCAGAGTCTTTAACAAGGATAACACTTTCACCTGATGTATCATCCACAGAAAATGATAAATTACGTTTCATATCCTGTAAAAAACTATTCAACTCATCTACTGTATCGTTCACTTCTTTATCAGTGAGAGGTTGCTCTTTTTCTAAAGGCATCCCTTTTAATTCTTTATCTATTTGCAGTGCATTTGTTGCTTGAGTTGCTTCAGTAACCACCGCTTCTGAAGGGGAAATGGAAGCTTTGACTAAAGAATCAACTGAATTCTCTTGCTTTATTCCTGTATATCCCGCTGCCGATGTTGCAATATTTAGTTCTGACATAATAAACCTCTTTTAGCCTACCTAATAAGCAAAAAAGCCCCCTATTGCTAGGGAGCTATTAAATCAATCAATTAAGAGCCCTAGCGTTCTAACCAAGAAGAGAAAGTACGCTTTGCGTTGAAGCATTAGCCTGTGACAACATTGATGTACCTGCTTGTTGTAATATCTGTGCTTTACTCATTTTAGACGTTTCTGTCGCAAAGTCAGCATCTTGAATACGTGAGTTAGAAGCAGATAAGTTTTGTGATACATTTTCTAAATTAGAAATAGTAGAGCTTAAACGGTTTTGAATTGCACCTAATCCTGCACGTGAAGCACTGATTTGCTCTAAAGCAGAGTCAATTTTATCAATAGAGTCCATTGCGCCATTCATTGTGGATACGTTAGTGCCTAAAGAGTCGATAACTTTACCGCCCATTTCACCGCCCATTCCAAGCTTACCAAGGGCGGTGCTTCGAAGTTCTTGTGTAGAAGCTGATGATGATACTTCAACACCAACGCCAGGTTCAGCAGAAAATTGTATACCATCTGAGGCATCAACAGTTACAGTAACCCCAGTTTGATCTGAATAACTATTAAGATGGTCTTCAAGTTCACTTGCTGTTGGCGCAGAACCATCGCCAATAGCACCAATATCAACACCATTTATTTGCAATTTATCTTCAGCTTTTATTTCCGCTAGTGTGAACCCAGCTCCAGTAATTGAATCTGCACCATTTGATACAGCAAATCCAGCTTTGGCAGCCGATGTACCATCTACTGCTATATCAGTATTATCTGCAGAATCTAAAGCTATGTAGCCTGCATAAACTTTTTCGGTATCATCTGTTTGTTGACTAAAACCAGCAGCGGCTTTGTCAGCGGCACTAGCTTTAATACCAATATCTTCACCAGTATCATTAGTTAGTAATAGCTCACCTTTATCACCCAAAGATGCTGTTACACCGGCTACATCACGATTAATTGTTTCAACTAAACTGCTCATTGATGAGGTAGCACCCAGTGTAACTGCAGAACCCGAACCAACAGAAATTTCAAGCCCATTTGTAATGCCTGTTACAGTTGCACTAGCATCATCGCCTTGCACTACATTATAAGCACTAGCAGTGACGCCCGTCTCAGATGTTTTAAGATTAATAGCATCTTTCAATGCTACTGCTGAGTCACCTTCATCGAGGTTTACAACACCGATATCAGTTCCGTTGACAGTAAACTCATCAGCAGCCGTATCAGCAATCCCAACTCGACCACTATTTAACTCAGCTTTATTAAGGTTACCATTAAGACCTAAATCATTGGTTGTAACAGAATCAATTGAGAAGCTTAATGTTTGACCTGAATTTGCACCAACTTGCAATGTTGTTTCACCTGCAGTGCCATTTAATAGTTTAGTACCATTGAATTCTGTTGTTTCTGCGATACGGTCTAATTCACTGTGTAATTGATCAACCTCTTCTTGAATGGCCGCACGGTTAGAAGATGAGTTGGTATCATTCGCAGATTGCACTGATAGCTCACGCATACGCTGTAGGATATTAGACATTTCATCCATTGAACCCTCAGCGGTTTGTGTCATTGACACACCATCATTGGCGTTACGAACTGCTTGGGTAATACCTGTAATTTGTGATTGAAAGCCGGTTGAAATAGCAAGACCCGCTGCATCATCTTTTGCACTGTTGATACGTAAGCCAGAAGATAAACGTTCCATTGCTTCATTTTGTGTTGCTTGTGATTTGCCTAATTGACGCTGAGCGTTAATTGACATTACATTTGTATTTACTACTGAGGCCATGATGTGCTCCTTGGTTATTTATTTCTGACTTAAGTTGTTTATAAAACTTTTAATCAGTTTGATTAAGTATGTAATTAGTATCGACCGCTTAAAAAATAACTTTAATGTTTTTGTTTAATTAAAAATTTTTCTAGCTAAACGGTTCATTTTCAAAACAGTCGATGTTCGGACTTAATAACTTTATCGACCGACAAAACAATTACTTTAGGGGTAGATTAAAAAAAGATCGTTTTATTTTTTAAAAGGATCTAAAGCCCTTAACCACCGAGGGTTTCTGGGGTGAAAATCAAAAGCATTAACCACAAAATTTTACGTGTAAAAGCCAGGTCAAGGTCAAAAGCTAATTAACCACGAAGGCACGAAGGGTAAAGAAGTAAGGTCAAAAACCTAAAAAATAATTTTATTAGGTTTTTCTTCGTGTTCTTTGTGTGGCGATAGCTACTCTGTGGCCTTCCTTGGGAATCAAACCGATTAATCACGAAATTATGGTTGTAAAGGTCAAGGTCAAGGTCAAGGTCAAGGTCAAGGTCAAGGTCAAGGTCAAGAGCAAATTAACCACGAAGGCACGAAGGGTGAAGAAGTAAGATCAAAACCTTAAAATACTTTATTGATTTTTAACCCTTTAACGTTTTTTAATTTTCTAAGGGTTTTCTTCGTGTCCTCTGTGCAGCGCAGCGGCTTCGTGGTTAATGGGGTTTCGGTTTCAAGATCAAAAACAATTTAACCACGAAGGCACGAAGGGTGAAGAAGTAAGATCAAAACCTTAAAATACTTTATTGATTTTTAACCCTTTAACGTTTTTTAATTTTTTAAGGCTTTTCTTCGTGTCCTCTGTGCAGCGCAGCGGCTTCGTGGTTAATGGGTTTTACGGTTTTAGCTTTTTAAGTGTTTTCTTCATGTAAATGGATCTTTAGGTTAATGGTGGGATTAGCATTAGCTATCTATAATCATAATTACTTTAAATACGGAGGATATGAATATGGATTTTGATGATTTATCGTATCAAGTGATTGGGTGTGCGATTGAGGTTCATAAACAATTGGGCCCAGGGTTGTTGGAGTCTAGTTATGAGAAATGCCTAGCCTATGAATTATCATGCCTCAACATACCTTATCAACAACAGCTTACTTTACCTATCAAATATAAGTCCGTTGAAATTGATTGTGCTTATCGACTTGATTTAGTCATTGCGGGCAAGCTTATTGTCGAACTTAAAAGTGTTCAGCATTTAACTGCGATACATGAAGCGCAAATTATCACTTATATGAAACTAGCGAATATACAAACAGGTTTATTAATCAATTTTAATACCGTTGTTTTGAAAAATGGTATTAAGCGATTTAAGCTTTAATTTATCTGCAATCGGATGACTCTGATATACCAAACCAAAAGCTATTAACCACGAAACTTGGAATATGAAAATAAAGATCAAAGTCAAAGTCAAAGTCAAAAGCAAAAGCAAAAGCAAAAGCAAAAGCAAAAGCAAAAGCAATTAACCACGAAGGCACGAAGGATGAAGAAGTAAGGTCAAGACCTAAGACCCACAAAATAATTTTATTAGGGCAACCTAAATACCTTATTTATTTTTTAATCTTTTAACCTGTTTAAGGGTTTTCTTCGTGTCCTCTGTGCAGCGCAGCGGCTTCGTGGTTAATGGGGTTTGCGGTTTCAAGGTCAAAAGCGATTTAACCACGAAGGGTGAAGAAGTAAGGTCAAAATCTTAAAACACTTTATTTATTGTAACCCTTTAATGTTTTTTAATTTTTTAAAGGTTTTCTTGTAGTTAATGGCTTTGGTCGTGGTAACTAGTATAGAAAAAGGCAGCCTAGGCTGCCTTTAAATGGGTGGGAACTGAGGAGAAAATGAGAGTAAAAACCTGTAAGATATTCACCCATTTTACTTGTAATGATAAATCGAATTAAGTCGGCAATAAATTGCCTTTATTAAACGAGTTTATCAACTCACTTTATCCTTGCAGTAATGACAGTACATTTTGTGTACTTGCATTCGCTTGCGATAACATTGAGGTACCTGCTTGTTGTAATATTTGCGCTTTACTCATTTTAGAGGTTTCAGCTGCAAAATCTGCGTCTTGAATACGCGAGTTAGATGCCGATAAATTTTGCGATACATTCTCTAAGTTAGAAATAGTAGAGCTTAAACGGTTTTGAATCGCACCTAACCCTGCACGGGATTCTGAAATCTGCTGTAAAGCATTATCGATTTTATCTAAGCTTCTAACCGCTTTTTCAGAAGTCGTTACACTTAAGTTTAAATCTGTTACTCCTGTCCCACCAACATCAATTAAACCTAATTTTTCCAAAGAATCTTTTTGGTCGGACAAAGCGGCTTGACCACTTTCTACAACAATATCCCCACCATCAGCTGAAGTTAGTAATATACCAGCACTCCCCGAAGGTGTAGCAGTAACCCCCGTTTGGTCTGTTAAGGCATTAATCGCATCTATTTTATCTGCGGCCGAGGGTGTACCTAATATCTCTAATGGAACACCATTAATAGAAATAGCATCAGCAGCAGCTATAGGAGCAATACCAGTGATTTGATTGCCTGTAACGGCGCTACCATTAGTAACCATAAATCCAAATTGCTCATTATCACCTGTACTACCACTACTCCCCAGGCTAACTTGTATCGGTTCGTTACTTTGACTGGTTAATCCTAAATAACCTTCAAAAGTTGTCGGCGATCCCTCTAAGCCAGAAGCTCCAACATCCCCTCCGATAGTTATTGACTCTCCCGTATCATTATTAAGGATAAGATTACCTGCGTCGCCCACTGTAGCAGTCACACCTTCCACATCACGATTGATTGTTTCAGCAAGATTTGCCATTGATGATGTTGCGCCGAGTGTTATTGTACTTCCTGAACCAACAGAGATTTCTAGTCCATTTGTTATGCCACTAGTTGTACTATCACTCATTCCTTCAACTACATTATATGCATCTGCTAACACTCCAGTTGAAGCTGTTGCTAAATTAATAACCCGCGCCATCTCTTCTGCGCCAGCATCTGCTGCAACAGCACTAATATCGATACCATTTATTGCAACATCACCAGCATCAGTACCTGTAGTACCTACACGACCACCATTTAAATCGCCTTTATTAACACCACCATCAAGTCCAAGTGCAGCAGTGGTTACAGAAGGGATAGAAAAAGTTAAATTTTCACCTGAATTAGCACCAATTTGCAATGTGGTGGATGGATTTGAACCATCTAATAAATTTCTACCATTAAACTGTGTCGTTTCTGAAATACGGTCTAATTCGCTGTATAACTGATCAACCTCTTGTTGAATTGAGGCTTTATTTTCAGACGAATTTGTATCATTTGCCGCTTGTACTGATAGCTCACGCATACGCTGTAGGATGTTGGTCATTTCATCCATTGACCCCTCTGCTGTTTGCGTCATTGATATGCCGTCATTTGAATTCCGAACTGCTTGATTGATTCCTTTAATTTGTGATTGCATACCAGTTGAAATTGCAAGGCCCGCTGCATCATCTTTTGCGCTGTTGATACGCAAACCAGAAGATAAACGCTCCATGGCTTCATTTTGTGTAATTTGGCTTTTATTTAACTGACGCTGTGCATTTAGCGACATGATATTAGTATTGATTACTTGTGACATAAATTGCTCCTTTGTTCCTTCAGTCCCTTATTGGGGAAATCGGCAAGATTTGTTCGTTTTGCCGTCAATTTTTTACTCTCAAGGGTTGTAAAGCGATTTTTATGCCAACTTTTATTTTTAATATTCTATCGAGAGAAATTAAAATAAATTTATTTAATATTAGTAACTTACAATTACAACATTAAGTTATTGATATTAAATAAATACTCAATTCGGTGAAGATATTCAGAAAGTCAAAAAATCGAGGCGGTGTATTGTTACCGCCACTAAAAAATGACGCGACGGCTTGTAGCGGCTAAAGGCATAGAAATTTAGAGGATTGATATTAAAGAAGGGGCAATGGTATTAGTGGGATATTATCAAACTACTTATGCCAATCTAAGGGCGCTATAAAGTCCGTGAATATTAACAATAATTATGAGTATCAACCGCCGACACTAGCGATAGATTGGCGAGCATAAACAAAAAAAAGATCTTCATTAGATCTTAGATAGCGCGAGTTTTAAAGGGGTTCGTACGTTCTGAATGAATTGGGGCTGAGTGTAATCATAGGCGGATTCAACTCTGAAGTGCATAACGACTAAGCAGCTATAGCTACCATATGTTCAGCCATTAATTTGGCTGGCGTATTGTAATCTAATTTCTTTCTTGGTCTGTCATTGAGTTTCAATATTACCTCTTTTACTAATGAATTCGATACTTTTTTAAAGTCGGTAGATTTGGGCCAATATTGTCTTAACAAACCATTTGTATTTTCATTCAAACCACGTTGCCATGAACAGTATGGGTCTGCAAAATAGACTGCACACTTTAATTTTTTGGTTAACTCTTCGTGATAAGCGAACTCTTTACCGTTATCAGCGGTGATGGTTAATACTGCATTTTTAAATGGTTTTAATAATGCAAGTGTGGCCGCAGTGACAGTCTTTGCTGACTTATCATCAATACGTGTCGATACTGTAAAACGCGTTTTACGCTCAACAATAGTCACTAATGCGCCGCTGTGCCCTTTACCAATGACTAAATCTATTTCCCAATCACCAACTCGGCTACGTGTATCAACGATATTAGGTCGCTCATCAATACTGACGCGGTTCTTGATAAAACCTCGACCAGCTTGTTTATCTTTATTGCGCGCTTGGTAAGCCTTGCCTTTTCGACGCAGATATTGGAATAATTGACCACCACTCCGCTTATTGGAGCAAATATGTTGGTAAATAGTTTCATCGCTAATACTGGTACCATGCTCTTTCTTAAGCCATCCTGAGATTTGGTCAGGACTCCATTTTTCACCTAGTTTTACATTTATTAATGCAATCAGAGTAGATGTCATTTTAATCGCTTTACGCGCTTCAATACGCCTTTTAACTGCAGCTTGTTGGGCCTGGTTAATTCGATAACCTCGCTTACCTGTATTGCGAGAAAGCTCCCTACTAAGCGTTGATTGATTCACATTCAGTTGTTTAGCTATTTTATTTTGACTCATGCCTATTTTCTTTAGCGCATAAATCTGGCATCGTTGTTCGTAGGTCAGTTGTTTATATGTTTTCATTGTTGCATCTCTTGCCGGAGAAAAAGCGATAAGCATA
>NZ_WTKU01000007.1 GCF_011378715.1 Psychromonas sp. SA13A
AGGTATTGAAATAACTGACCTCCACGTTTCTTATCAGACCAAATATAAAGATAAATCGTTTCATGGCTAATCCGCACTTTGTGTTCTTCTCGCAACCATCCTGATATTTGCTCGGGACTCCATTCGAGTCGAATCTTTGAGTTAATTAATGCAATGAGGCTACTCGTCATTTTAATTGCTTTACGAGAATGTAATCGACGATGATGTGCAAACGATTGGGCTTGTTTAATGCGATATCCTCGCTTACCTGTATTACGAGAAAGCTCTCTACTGATAGTTAATTGACTGACTTTTAACTGTTGCGCAATTTTATTTTGACTCAGACCTATTTTCTTTAAAGCATAAATCTGGCATCTTAGCCCATAGGTCAGTTGTTTATATGTTTTCATTGTTGCATCTCTTGCCGGAGAAAAAGCGATAAGCATATATTCAGCTGGCCGCTTTTTCTACCAATTCAAATTATGCACTTATAATCTGAATCCAAGGATGATTCTTCAAGCGGTCTTCAAACTCTATTATAAACCAGCTCATCGTAGCTCTCCGCTGTTGAACAGTTTTGACCATTTATTTGATGCCGCTCTAATTACTAAACAAAGGCACTTGTTGTGACAAAAGGAACGTTTGCTGAGTTATATAGTGTCCAACAGGTTGATTATATCGTTCATTGGAAGGTGTCTAAGTATTACCTACCAACAATGCCCTACACCATCATTTCAAGTGGTAGCTTGTCTTTATCAAGGTAATAGCATCTTGTTCTTTAAGGCATTGGGCAATTCAAACAGGAGAAAGGACTTCAGATAATGAATTGTAATGTTCAGGAGTGAAGGCTTCAATAGGGTGAAAGTCGTAATCTAAAGTCACAAAAATACCGACGTTGTTTGAACATCGGATTTTGATTACATATACCTAAAAATCAATACTTTTTATTAACTGATCAGCATTACATCTTAGGTTGCTATTTTTGTTGATTTTAGATCGCCACAATCGATTTATGGAGTGTCTTTTACAAATTAAGCAAGCCATGTAAGGATCAACTTCGTCTATACTTTGTAACATCAGATATTAGTTTTACCTGCTTTGTTGGAAATCCATTCTTGCATGTCGTTTTTTAGTTGCTCAGCTTTTTTGCCAAAAATAGCTTGTATTTCATTCTTGACGATAATTACTTTTAAAGCGCCAAGTTTTTCTATTGTTTTTTGGTCAACAATTTTTACTTTATCTACTTTTACACGTAGACGAGTAAAACAGGCGTCAATGTTGGAGATATTTTCTTTGCCACCCAAAGCCATAACAAGATCACTAGCTAGTTTTGCATCTGCTTTGTTAGAAATCCATTCTTGCATGTCGTTTTTTAGTTGCTCTGCTTTATTGCCAAAAATAGCTTGTACTTCATTCTTGACGATAATTACTTTTAAAGCGCCAAGTTTTTTTATTGTTTTTTGGTCAACAATTTTTACTTTATCTACTTTTACACGTAGACGAGTAAAACAGGCGTCAATGTCAGTGATATTGTCTTTGCTGCCAAAGGCTAAAACAAGTCTTTCAGCAGTATCTTCATAATTCGTTAATGGGGTGTTTGACATATTTACTACTCCTAAAACACAATTAAAGTATTGACTATTAACTGTGCATTTAAATTAAATGAGTTGTGTTGATTGATGTAAGTACGAGCATTCACTTAAAAGAAGTTAAAATTTATATTACACCAGTCTGACTATTTTTGACCTAATATTAGATAGGGCAAACAAGTTAATTCAAAATAGATTTTCATATAAATATCTGTTTATATTGAATAAATTCTCGCTAGGCAACAGGTTTTTTCGTGAAATTATATACCACCACGAATATGTTGTTTTACTTGAGATTGATAAAACATTTTTAATTTTTTATCAAGTTCTTCATCAAGGGGAGCCAAGTTACTTACCTGTGCATTTTTTATTACCTGTTGCGGGCTACTTGCTCCAGCAATAATGGTGCTGACCTGTGGTTGATCTAATAACCAACGTAACGAGGTCTCTAATAAGTTTAAATGGCTAGGCAGCATTGCTTTAAGCTGATCGACCAATTCAACCCCTTTATTAAACGGTAATCCATTAAACGTTTCGCCGACGTGAAATGCTGCACCGTCTTTATTATAATTACGATGGTCTTGCTCTGAAAACTTCTGATCTTTAGCCATTTTCCCGCTCAACAACCCACTCGCTAATGGTAAACGAACAATAACGCCGATATTATTTTCCGCCGCCTTTGGTAATAATGTTTCGATCGCCTTTTGTCTAAAAATATTGAAAATAATTTGTACCGTGGCAAGTTTGGGTACTTGGCAGCAAAATATGGCATCGTCAATCATTTCAACACTGGCACCAAAGTTTTTAATTAGTCCTTGTTGTTGAAAGTCTTCTAACCAATTAAATATTTCACCATTTCGTAATACTTCAGGCGGAATACAATGTAACTGCACTAAATCTAAAGCCTCAAGGCCTAAGCGCGTTATCGACCCTTGTATATTTTCTCTTACTTTATTTTTTGTGTAACTCGCAGGGAACAACGTTTCCCCTCGGCCCACCTTAGTGATAATAAAAGGCTTTTCTTTACTTTTTTTCAGCCAGCTTCCGATACGTTCTTCGCTGATTCCGCCACCATATACATCAGCGGTATCTAATAAATTGATACCTTCATCTGATGCTACCGATAATATTTCTTGTGCTTGTTTGTCTTCAAGAGGGCCAAAATCATTTCCCAATTGCCAGCAACCAAGGCCAATTTCAGAAACGTCAAAGCCCGTACTACCTAATATTCTTTTTTTCATTATTATTTACCTTGTAAATGGGAGGTATCTAATCATTGCTGAACGATTATTCATCGAACATAAATTAATTATTCAGCGTACTCAAATTGATTATTCGAAATGGTATTTTTGCCCAACTTGTTGTCGAATAGTATCCATGACCGTCATAGTGCCGAGCGTATCTTGGTGAGTGATGCCTGGGCTTTCTAATAGACCCCCACGAATGCAGGACATTGCTTCTTCAATTTCGTATTCAAAACCTGTCGAACGGAAAGGTTTATCTATTGTTAATGTTTCACTTTCGGTCACTAATGTGGCTTTATTTGTACACCAAAACATATCATGTATTTTGATTTGGCCTTTAGTACCATAAATACAAAAATCGTTACGGTGTTTTGCCATAAAACTACAAGTAAACTGTGAAAATCGACCATCGCTGTACTGCATATTTACAGAGGTATGCTCATCAACCTCTGTTTCAGTTAATAATGACGTCGCTTGAATAGATTCAGGGTTTTCCCCGTAAACCCACTGTGAGACAGTTATGTTATATATACCCATGTCTAACAAGGTACCTCCCGCCAAATCATGGTTATATAGTCGGTCGTCTAGATCTTTTGGTATACAAAAACCAAAGTTTGACTGTAACGATTTCACTTCACCGATAACACCTGCATCTAACCAATTTTTAACTTGCTTATAAATAGGCAGAAAGCGTGTCCAAACCGCTTCCATTAAAAACAGACCTTTAGATTTTGCCAGTAACATTAGCTCTTGCGATTGCGCGGCATTCACTGTTAATGGCTTCTCACAAAGCACCGCTTTACCGGCTTCTAAACATAATTTAATTTGTTCATAATGAAAACGATGTGGTGTGGCAATATAAACCGCATCAATTTTTCCATCGTTCACTAGTTCATTGTAATCTAAATAGATATTTTCAATTTTATATTTATTAGCAAAGTTTGACGCTCTTTGTTCATTGCGACTAGCAATCGCATAAAGTTCGGCATCATCTATCACGGTTAATGCTTGAGCAAAGTTTTCAGCAATGCGCCCAGGTCCAATAAGACCCCATCGAAAGTGTTCCATCTTTTTTCTCCCTATGGTCGATAGTAGTATTAGCAAATTCATCAATAAAAACATGAGCAATAATATTAGTTTACCTAATAAAATATTGTTTACATATACCTATGCTTTAAACTCATTGTTTAATAATGTTAAACAATCTATTCAAAAGTTAGCTCTATAAGGATATGAAAGATGATCGATAAAAAAAATCTGCAAGGTATACCTGAATTTCTTAGGGTAGTTGATGATGGAAGTTTTAGTGCAGCGGCCAACATGTTAAACAGTTCGCGTTCAAGAGTGTCACAACTAATTACCCAACTAGAAAAAAACTTAGGCGTACAGTTATTACATCGCTCAACACGATCTATTATGCTAACCGATATTGGAGAACAGTTTTATCGTCAATGCACACAGGGCTTATCCTATATAGAGCAAGCAATAGACCAAGCACAAGAAGATCAACAAACATTGGCAGGGGAAATAAGAATCAATGCGGTAGGTGGTATTTTTGGTGAGCAAATTTTAACACCGTTACTTTTTCTATTTATGGATCAACATCCTGATGTAATTATCACCTTAGATTTTAGCAGCGTGCATGTCGATTTAATTGCCCAACACTACGATATTGTAGTGCGTATGGGGCCTTTACCTGATTCAAATTTGATTGCTCGGCCGCTAACAAGTTTTAAAACACATGTTTGCGCTTCACCAGAATATTTACATAAACACAAAAAAATTAGTCATCCTAAAGATTTACTCAAACATAACATCATTTTAGGATCAGTTCATAAATGGCCATTTACTAAGCTGAATTTGTTAGGGAATAATGAAAAAGAGCGTGACCATTATGAGTTAACCCTAAAAGGAAAATTTCACTGTGCGAATGGACATGTCAGCCGCCTTGCCGTATTAAATCATCAAGGTATCGCGCGTTTAACCGATTACCATATTAAAGATGACCTAGCGCAAGGACGTTTAGTAACGGTATTTGACGATTGGCAATTAAACGACAGTATAGTGTCGCTAGTTTACCCACAGGCGCGTTATAAAATTCTCCGCGTTCAAGCACTGATCGATTTTTTGCTACATAGCTTTGGAAGATAGTTATGAAGGGTAATATCTAGCTAACTGGGAAATTAAACTTTTTAACCTTAACTCTGGTAAATAAAAACGAAATTTATTTAATAATCAAATGGTTAAAATTTATCACTGTACAGTATTGATAGTTTTGTGTAGTTCCAGAAAAATCATCGTAGCAATAACTTGTTATTGGTAGCTAATTTAACGCAGAAACACACGAAAATGGCTGTGCAGTATCGATTGGCTTATTGAACTGAGATTATTTATAAAAAAGTAAATGACAAGCCTTGGAGTGTTTAGATGAATCTCAAAATATCGAAGATCAATTCCTACCTTAGAAATGGATGATCACCTTCGCTAAGTATTTTCCGAGACTAGTATGCTAATGCAATGTACGTTATTGGGGGTATGCTTTTGAAGCTAAGATTTACACTTAATGGTGCAGGTAATGCGAATAATAAAATTAAACTTGTAGTAGAACTGCTAGAGCATTCGGTTTCCGCATTGGCAACAATCAGTAATATATAAATACAAAAACCATATATTACAATTGTTTTTTTTCTTATTACTGATACTTTTAGGCAAACTGAAAGTATGAGCATTCACAATTTTTAAGATAAAAAATTTTACTTATAATTTAAAGCGTTGAATCTAGTTTTATGAGCGAAATTTACACAAGTTGTTTTAACAATAGTTAGAAAGAAGAAAATGTTAAATTTTTTGATTGAAATGCTTTTCCTATAAATATGGGAAGAGAGATAAGTCGTGATAAATTTAATTATTACAAATTTATTATTTCGGAATATAGATTATGGCACGTAAAAAAGATAAACAAAGTGGAAAGGGCTCTGCTGGTCAAAATCGCAAAAAAAGTGAAGATTTTTTACTGAAATACCAACAAAAAGATAGCGTCATATTTTCTCATTCAGGGTTAATGTACCGAGTTATTGAACAATCAGAAGGTCGCTATCCAACCATTGATGACAGTGTTGAAATTCACCAGCGAATTTTATTAACTGATGGTTCAGTTATCGCTGATACTTACCAAGTTAATAGCCCAGAAAAATTTAGCCTTGAAGAAGCCATTGACGGGTTGACTGAAGGTTTACAACATATGCCATTGGGATCGAGATACGAATTTGTAATACCTTCTGATTTAGCTTGGGGTAAAAAAGGCAATGGCGGTAAAATAGGTGCCCATGCAGTACTAGTTATTGATGTACGCTTAATAGATATATATTAATGATAAGGGTACTAAAAAAGTGACCGTTTTGCTGGTTAAGATAATCACTAACTTCGTGATGTGTTTGAACATGAGAAAACCTTCTTCAGAAAATCATGCCTTGTTATAAATAATTTACTCTGCGCAGTCTCAGATCACTATATTAATTTTATTGGTATTCGATAAAAGTTGTATCGACTTTTAATCGTTAGTATCAAGGAAAGTGTAATGTCATTTTAATTAACAAATTTATCTGATTTTAGGGAGCGTTACACAGTAACTTACACTACATTTTTTTATAAGAAGCCCCAAATTACTGGTTATTATTGAAAATAAAAGTTCAAGTAATTTGAAACCGTACTTAATTAATTTTTTACCAAGGTCTTTAAGCATGCAAACACTGAGTAAAAATGTTAAATCTGCATTGAAACAAAATTTAGTGCCAGGGGTGGTATTGCAATTGTTTGCGGTGCTCACTGCCTTGTGCTACTTCTATTATGAGCCAGCGGCTGTAGTCTTTACCTATTTGAGTGATTTAAAGAGTCAATATGGTTGGAAATATGCGATGTTATCAACTTCTCTTTTTGGTGGGCTCATCCCCTTTATTTACCTGGTTTTAACCAAGCAAATTCGTGAAAAAATTGTCGCTATCGGCTTTTTTTATGTTCTATTTTGGGCTTATAAAGGTGTTGAGGTAGATTTTTTATATCAACTTCAAGAGAGTTGGTTTGGGACTGGTAATGATGTAGGCACGCTAGCGAAAAAGACGATTGTTGATCAATTTGTTTATGGCACATTATGGGCAGCACCTAGCATGGCCATTGCATACCTATGGAAGGATAAACTTCTTAATTTTCGTCAAACATTTGCAAATGTTGATAAGTCGTTTGTATTCGTACAAATCCCAACAACATTGGTTACCAACTGGATAATTTGGATCCCGTCGGTGTTGATTATTTATTCAATGCCTTCTGATTTGCAAATTCCATTATTTAATTTTGTGTTGTGTTTCTTTGTATTGCTTCTTTCCAGTATTAGCAAAAAGAAGACATAAAAAATCTTGAGTATCCATATTGCCCAGCCTTATAAATTTACCTTAAATACATTTAGAAAGTTATGAGTGATTCGTTAAAAAGGTCACTCTTGGACTTCCAAGGTGCACAATAAAATATCGTCTAAAAACAACTTATTTTTTATTAATCGGTGGATAGTATGATTAACAATCCAATATTAAAAGGCTTTCATCCTGACCCTTCTGTTTGTCGCAATGGTGAAGATTATTATATTGCAACGTCTACTTTTGAATGGTTTCCTGGTGTTAGAATATTCCATTCAAAAGATCTTAAGAATTGGCGCCTTGCTGCTACACCGTTAGATTCAGTTGATATGTTAGATATGAAAGGAAACCCAGACTCAGGTGGAATTTGGGCGCCTGCTTTGAGCTATTCTGATGGTTTATTTTGGTTGTTATTTACGGATGTGAAAGTCATTGATGCCCCTTGGAAAAATGGGCGAAATTTCTTAGTCACTTCATCAAGTATCGAAGGGCCATGGAGTAAACCTATCCCGATGGGGAACGGCGGTTTTGATCCGTCATTGTTTCATAGCGATGATGGTCAAAAGTATTATGTGTATCGCCCTTGGGGGCCAAGAAATCATAGTGATCCATACAATAAAATAGTGATGCAAGCATTTGATGCTAAAACAAATAGATTGGATAAAAAACGAATTACCATATTTGAAGGGACTGACCTCAAATATACGGAAGCACCTAACATTTATAAGAAAGACGGTTATTATTATTTATTAACTGCTGAAGGTGGTACAAGCTTTGAGCACTCAGTAACGGTGGCTCGTTCGCAAGATCTCTTCGGTCCTTACGAACTAAGCCCTCATGGCGCATTAGTTACAACGTGGCATACACCTAGCAACGAGATACAAAAAGCAGGACACGGCGCACTTGTCGAAACCCAAAACGGTGAATGGTTTATTACCTATTTAGCGAGTCGTCCACTGCGCTTTCCTGATAAACCGCTGCTTGCAAAGCATGGTCGTGGAATGTGTCCTTTGGGTCGTGAAACTGCAATTGATAGAATCGAATGGCAACAAGGTTGGCCAATCGCCGTTGGTGGGCCACATGCTAAACTGCAAATTCCAGAAGCAAATTTACCCGCCTGTGATTGGGGGATCTCTGAACATTTTACTGATAACTTTGATAACTCTAAACTAGATAATAACTGGCAAACATTACGTATTCCCTTTACCGATAAACTAGGCAGTTTAACTGAAAAATCAGGCGTGTTAAGGCTTTATGGAAATGACAGTTTAGTCTCACTCTTTGAGCAATCAACGATTGCTACACGCTGGCGTCACCACCATTTTAGCGCACAAACTAAAATGACATTTTCACCTGAAAATTTCCAGCAATCAGCAGGAATTTGTTGTTATTACAACACGAGTAATTGGACTTACTGCCTTATTGATTTTGATGAAGAGTTAGGTAAACGTTGCTTGCGTCTGATTCAGATTGACCAACAGATTGCAACTTTTCACCATTATGATGGTAATGAAATTATTGTGCCTGATAATATTGCACATGTCTGGATGAAAGTTGATGTTGAAGGTCTCGATTATTACTATAGTTACTCCTTTGATGGTGATAACTGGATACAGTTTGAGAAAAATTTCGAATCTTGGAAGCTATCAGATGACTATATTAATGGCCGTGGTTTCTTTACCGGTGCATTTGTAGGTTTACACTGTGAGGACATAAGTGGTGATGGTTGTTTTGCTGACTTTGAATCATTTACTTATCAAGCCAAATAAGATGAACGATTTATACTCGTTACCAATCAAAATAGTGTGTTTTCACCTATTTAAATTAAGGAAAGTGTATTGATGAAAAAATTTGGATTTATAGGCTTAGGTATTATGGGTAATGCAATGGCATTAAACTTAGTTAAAGCAGGATTAGATGTAACGGTTTGGAATCGAAATAGTGATAAATGTGATGAGCTAGTTGCACTTGGTGCTCATCAAGGAAAATCACCAAAGCAAGTTGCTGAAACATGCGATATTACTTTTACTATCGTTTCTGACCCTGCCGCTGCGTTAGCTATTTGCGATGGACCTGATGGTGTATTAGCAGGCATTGGAGAAGGTCGCAGTTACATTGATATGTCTACTGTTGACGATGCGACTTCACAAACTATTTCAGCAGCAATCATAAAAGCGGGAGGGCGCTTTTTAGAAGCACCTGTTTCTGGGACGAAAAAGCCAGCGGAAGATGGCACCTTAATTATTTTAGCTGCAGGTGACAAGTCTCTTTATGATGATGCTTTACCTGCCTTTGAAATAATGGGGAAAATGTCGCCTTACCTCGGTGAGATTGGTCAGGGTGCTAAAATGAAACTTGTCGTTAATATGATTATGGGGGGGATGTTAAGTATTTTCAGTGAAGGAATGTCACTTGGCCTTAAAGCAAACCTTGATGGTCAACAGTTGTTAGATATTATTGATGCAGGTGCAATGGCAAACCCTATGTTTAAAGTGAAAGGACCCATGTTGTTAGATGAAAATTACACAACAAGCTTCCCACTTAAACATATGCAAAAAGATATGAGGTTAGCTGTCGACTTAGGTGATAAATTAAATTTAACGTTGCCTACAGCAGCGATTACAAACGAATCTTATAAACAGGCCCGCAAAGCCGGTTATGCAGAAGAAGATATAGCTGCGATTTATAAAACAGTGAAATAAAGTTTAATCATTAAATTATATCGATTATATATTCTTGTCTTGGAACATTATGAGTTTAGCTATGTTATTCGTACCATTAATCGCATGGCCTTTATTTAAGCTAGCACCACCTTGCATATTTTTGTTTTCGTTGCGATTGCAGTAGCAGGGTTGATGTTATTGTCTATCAGTAATGGCTGCCAATAATCAAGCAGTCAAATCTGGTTTATTTGCTCCGCTCTTGTACTCGCAGTATATTTTAATTTTAACAGTCTTTATGCACAATGCATTTCGCCGTTTTCTTTTAACTGATATTCAGTTAATCGTAACGGGATCATCGAGGTTTTTATTTCAGCTTATATGGAGCTTTACTTCGAACTGTCGGTGTTGATATTTGGCTATAGCTTGGAATGAGTCTATTAATCGCGACAAGTTTACATTACCTAATACAAGCCATCCGCCATTGGAAATTAAATATGTCGTAACGGCAAATGCTTCCATTATTATTGTATTAGAACCTATTTGGAGGGGCAAACTGAGTATTTGATAGAACGAAAAACTGATACATTCAATAAAAATATTGTTTTGTTTACTGATTTTTTTCGTTATTAATTTGACGTCGAGGTGCATCAACAGGCTCTTTAATAATAATAAGTAAAAACATCATTGTTGGCAACCGGTGAGCAATCGCATGAAATACGTTATCAATTACTAAGTAATAATTTATACGAATACAGTCCCTAATTTGTATAAAGATTTACACAAAAAATCCCTCAACCTTAAAAGAATTGAGGGATTTTTATCTTTTAGTTCGCTGATGGTTTGTAAGTATTTAGCTTAAAAGGAAGTGCACCTTTTTTACTAATATCTAATAGCAATACGCTACCCGCAAGAGGTTCTTTTTCTAAACTTTCTTTATTTAAGCCCTGTGCAGCACTTGTGACAATTAATTGATTAAGGTTTATTCCACCAAATGCAATCATCGTCGGTTGGCTAATAGGTAAATATATTTCATCAATTTTTTCTCCTTCAGGAGAAATAACACAAATTTTACCCGTGCCATACATTGCAATCCAATAGTTACCTTCAGCGTCTACAGCGGCACCATCAGGGTATTCATCTTCTTGGGTAAATTTATAAAAAAGTTGTGCTTTTCCTAGCTTTTTTGTTGTTGAATTATAAGGGTACTTTAAAATTTTTTGTTTCGGCGTATCAGTAATATATAACCATTTACCATCGGGAGAGAATGCTTGTCCATTTATAATTGTATAGCCTTCCATTATCGTTTCGCAGATAACACTATTTTTAGTAATGTCAAAATAATACAAGTTTCCAGTCGCAGTCGTTGCATCTCCAATTGTTCCAGCGAGTAGATTCCCATCCGGAGTCGGTACGCCATCATTAAACCTTTGCGTAGGTTGATCACTTTCAGGGTCCATTATAAATTGAACAGCAGAGGAGAAATTTTCAAGAAGAAATAGACCAGATGATGCAGTCAAAATAATCTGATTCGTTTTGGTAAAAGCAAAACAAGCAGGGTTGAAATCGAATATGCGTGAGAATAATTTTTTATTTAAAGTGTCATAGCGATAAAGTGCTTTACCTAAAATATCGACCCAATACCATGATTCCTCTTGTTCATTCCAACGAGGACATTCCCCTAATTGCATCTCTAATTGTGCAAGTGTTTTTATGGTTGACATATTAATTGGCTCTCTTGAATCATGTTCGTTATATTTTTTAGTATAGTGGAACGTAGTTTTATTATTCAGGGTGATAATCAATCTGTTATTAATACTTTATTAAGGCTACCTGTTTTATAATGATATAAGTCGCTGTCGGTTTGTGTAAAAAGTATTCTTTATATTGGATTTTTTAACAGTACTTATTTCAGAGCTTGCCGTGATTGTTATACTATTTGGCTAAACTCTTTCAACTACTCGTTTTAAATTTATATTTAGGTCTGCATTTAAAGTGTCCTATTGAGTTTTGTTTAAAAGTAATGATATATACCATTACTTTTGTATCAATGAAAAACGTACCCACGTTTTTGAACGCCAGCGTTTAAACATCACAATGCCTCGAATCCATTCATCCATTCCGATAGCTAAACATGCGCCTAAAACACCATATCCCCAATATATGCCGAGCATATAACTTGAAAGAACTGCGATACCCCACATACTCAGGATCCCTATTTGAACTGGAAACTTAATGTCACCAGCCCCTTTGAGCGCAGAGATGAAGATTAGATTAAATACACGACCTGATTCAATGAAAATTGATGCAGCTATCAGTATTGCGACGAGTGCAACAATTTCTTTGTCTTGTGTAAATAAATCTATAATCGGATATCTAAAAGTAAAGATTAATAATATTGCTGAAGTAGATACAATTAAACCTACTAAAAAATATTTTTGTACTCGTATTAAAATATCATCGTGCCAGCCTTTACCAATAAAATAGCTTGTTTGTATTTGTGCTGCTTGTCCTAATGCGAGAGAAAAGGCAAATGATAGTCGCGTAATGTTTTGCATATAAGTTAAAGCGGCTAAGGATGATGTTCCCATTTGAACGACAAAATATACAATCGTCATTTGAGCCATATTGTAAGAAAGTATCTCACCAGCATTCATTGCTCCAATCTTTATTATTCTTTGGAAGATTGCATTAGGAATGTTTCTAAAGTCTTTAAATGGTAGCTCAATATCTTTGGAACGAATTAATTGGCACATTAGAAGGGTTGCGACAATCTGGCTTGAGACTGTCGCAATGGCCACACCGGCTACGCCATATACAGGCAATCCAAAAGGTTGATATAGTGCAATATAATTACCTACAATATTAACAATACCTGCGACAAGATTGATAAACATAGGTGATCTAGAATATCCGTGACTTCGCAATATCGTTGTCAATACGATACCAATGGTTATGTTGAAAGTGAATGAACCACTAATGATCAGGTAATCATAGCCAAATTGAGCTACTTGATCCTCTAAGCCAAAAAGTGAAATAAACGATTTAGCGCCTAAAAATACAGTAATGCTAAGCGCTCCTCCAACAACAACTGCTAACAAAATACTGGCAACACCTACTTGAGCGGATTCTAATGTACGTGATGCTCCATTGTATTGTGCTATAAGAATGCCTGTACCACTGCTGACCATCATAGAAATTATGATTAGAAAAAACGAAATTTGGGCTATAACGCCAACTGCTGAAACAGCAAGATCAGAGTAGCCACTGAGCATGAAAACATCGGTAGTATTCAGTGCTGTGCGTAATAACACTTCTATAAAAATGGGCCAAGTTAACGCTACAATATTCATGCGTTTATTGAGTGTTGAAGATGAACTAAGCATAAAAACCTTGATTGAGTTTTAATTGAGTAGGGTAGTTGCTGGCATAGGCTTATGAAGAAGCCACTATTGCTCAGAAAAGAATATATAGCTCATTATGCTATATTATCTCTTTGACCTAAAATAGTACGAAATATGGTTTATGAATTGTTATTTTTGTAACTTACTTCTGCTTATATGAAATGGTCTTCGTATAGTGTCCTTAATGACTGATTTTTATGAACATTTTACTGTATTTTTTATTTTTTGATCTGGCTAAACAAATATTCAATGTTTTGATTCTTCATAATTAACAATATATACATTGTATTAGGAGTCTAGGTTATTCAGTGATAAAAATGGTTATATTTGTGAGTAACAAATAAGCCATTGATAAAGCTACCTCCTGAGAAGGTAGCTTTATAACTAGATTAAAAACCAATGCTATTAAAAACAATATTGGTTACAGATGACTTAACTTTATTGAACTAATGTTAAGTCATCTATGTAGTAAGTAGAACCTTCATGAGGGAAAGCAAATACAATATTAATATTGCCTGTTAGTGCTTTTGTTACCTCCGTTAATGAGCTGTCTACTGAAGTGTCTAAATCTTCTACATTACCATCGGATAAGTTAAATATATAAGTTTGAAAAGCAGTTGATTCAGTCGTATCGGCTTTAGCATTATCCATCACACCTAAGTGTGCCTCTGTCGCATCTGCCCAAGTACCATTATACTGAATAAGAGGGACTGAATCAGGTAAATCGCCTGATAACGCGAGTAACTGTATTCTTTTATTTGCAATATCAGCTTCGCCTTCGGCAGTATAATAAACTTTAAATGTAACCGCAGAGTAATCTGCTAATGTTTTTCCTGTAGGAATATTTACTGGTATTGCTACGCCGGCAGCATATCCTTTATCATCTGAAACAATTGTTACTTTTAATGCTTCTTTTGCAGCATCACTTGGATCTACAGATACAACAGCAGAGCCTGAAGGGTTGCCTACCAATGTATAAGCAGTAGTATCATTTTCAAAATCAACAACAATATTATTGGTATTAGAATCAGTATCGGTTTTAGCATTTAATGCTTCAGCAAAACCTTTTAACGCAGGTTTTTGGTTTAGGTCAGCATCAAACATTAATGGCCAGTCAATATTGCCGTAAAGGCTGATAATCCAACTGTCTGGATCAGATATACCCCATACCGTAATACCACCACGCTGTGCAGCAGGAACGACGTCTAAATAAGCTGCGACGATTGATTTGTAGCGTTGTTTTTGCGTCTCAGCAATTGCTGCTGTTAATGAAGTTGCATTCGCATCTTTATTCATACGAACGTCTAGTTCAGTGATCTTAACCTGTAGACCCGTATTCGCGGCTTTTTTTAATGCAGCAGTAATATTTTCGATGGTTGGGAAGGTATCTGTTACATGCATTTGGAAGCCAATACCATCAATGAGATTGTCTTCTTGTAGTCCATCGATCATGGTAAGCGCAGCGGTAAGCTTCGTATCATTCATCTCAAGATTGTAATCGTTGTAGTAAAGCTTCGCGGCAGAGTCTGATGTATCTGCTGCACGTGCAGTTGTATAGGCAATATTAATGTAATCTTCACCTATTTTCTCAGCCCAAGATATGCCGCCAAAAGTCTCGTTACTACCGCGATATGATCCATCTTTATCATTGAAAGCTTCATTGACTACATCCCAACTAGCAATATTTTTTCCTGCAAAGTGCTGCACAACCTCGGTGATGTGTGTGTTCATCACGTCAGTACAATCTGCTACATCGGTACAATCTTTCATCCAAGCTGGAGATTGGCTATGCCACACAAGAGTGTGCGCATGTACGGCCATACCATTATCATCAGCATAATCTACCAATGCATCCGCTTTATCAAAAGTAAAATCACCTTCATTACGCTGTAGACCTTCTGGTTTCATGATGTTTTCGGCGGTGACCTGATTAAAGTGCTGTATTACAATCGCACTAATATTAGTATCTGTGATATTGGATTCAGATACTGCTGCACCGATTGGAAAACCGTCTCCAATTCTACTTGCAATTTCAGATAGGTTGCTTATCGCTGAGGTTTCAATCTCTGTTTGATTGTCTGTTTGAGCATTTTTTTGATCATCACTTAATTCGCCGGAAAGGCAACCTGTTAATGTTATTGTTGTGCCGAGCACTAATATTATATTTTTAACGTTATTCATTGTTAACCTCTTGTAATTATTGAGTATAGATGAGCTTGATTTCATTTATCTCAAATTAATGGCTGAACAGTGTCGAGGTATTTTTAATCGGAAACAGTATAAAATATGGTTAATTTGTTGTTGTTTTTTCCCCAATGTTTGATTGTGTGAATTGACACACGTATTTGCTTTGGCCCATATATAAATATCTTATCATTAAATAATATGGTCATTAATATATCTATTTTACCTCTTCCAGGAAGTAATGATGGTTATGCTCTTTATGCGGTTATTATTACACAGGTAATTAAGCCATTATTGTTGCAAAAGAAAAATGTTTAAATTTTCACTTGTTACGCTATAACCCGATGCACTCAAATACTTCATGTTCTGTATGCTGTGATCCTGATCATGAATAGATCATTAGGTGTCAAGCCGATGATTGACGAGTAGCATGCCCTAGATAAACAGGCTGCCTAACATATAATTATTTATTTATTCTTGATGATAAAACTTCAATATTTTTGTGATGTAGAGCACGTTAAACAAATAGGTGAGTTTTCATATCAAATTTCATAATTGAATGAATCTACTAAAAAGCCAAATATTATCCTGAACTATATGCACAATTAATTAAACTGGAAAATCATAGGCATGACGGGATTATTTAAAAAAGTAGGTAGAATCAATGACGAAGAAAAAGACTCAATTCGTCCTCTTTTATTTGAACGCCACAGTGCAGAATACCTTGGCAAGAAGATCCTTGCTGATTACTGCGGTCATGATGATTTACTCAAAGATATTGTTGATGATGAACCAATAGCAGTGAAATAATCAGTTTCCTAAGGGAATAAGGAAAATGTTGTGTTGATAAGTAATTATTATTTAAAACATTATTCCAAACTAGTGGTTATTAACCTTTTTCATTCAAATTTTGTTCAATCAAAAGCATTCTGAGCAAGGCCTTCGATTGAAAACAATGATGTTACCAGCAAGATTGATTAGGTACTTGACTAGGTTACTATTAGTTCCAATCTGAGTATGTTCGATGAGAGACCTGATCGTTTTTTTAATTTAATACCAGTATTCGTTTATTATCAGATAGTTAGCGAATATTGTGTTTGCATGTTATCTATTAAACAACCAGTTCAGTGATACTGGTATAAGTATAATCGAGACTAATTATGACGCATAATATTTTAAATCCAATATTAAAAGGCTTCAATCCTGATCCATCTATTATTCGTGTCGGGGATGACTACTACATTGCAACTTCAACTTTTGAGTGGTTTCCTGGTATTCAGATTCATCATTCAAAGGATCTTGTTAATTGGCGACTAATTAGTCATGCCTTAACTAGAACATCTCAACTTGATATGAAAGGGATGGACAATTCTGAAGGCGTTTATGCTCCAGCACTTACATACTCTGATGGGAAATTTTGGCTGTGCTTTTCTAATGTGCATGCTTGTAGAGGCGGGAACTGGATGGCAACACCGAGCTTTGTCATCACAGCGGAGAATGTAGAAGGCCCATGGAGTGATCCGGTTTCAATTGGTAATTATGGGTTTGATCCTTCTTTATTCCATGATGAAGATGGCAAAAAATATATGTTGAACATGGTCTGGGATGGCAGAGCAAATAGAAACTTCTTCGGGGGGATCGTATTGCAAGAGTTTGACCCCATTGCTGGCAAACTGGTTGGTAATGCACATAAGATTTTTGAAGGAACGGTATTAGGCTGCACCGAAGGGCCACAAATGCTGAAAAAAGATGGTTTTTACTACTTGATAACTGCAGAAGGTGGAACAGCACAGGACCACGCGGTTACTGTTTGCCGTTCTAAAAATATCTTGGGTCCCTATCAAGTTCACCCTGACAACCCTATTTTAACCAGTCGTTTTCAGGAAGAAGCCGAGCTTTCTCGTGCGGGTCACGGTTTCCTTGTCGAAACACAAAAGGGCGAATGGTATCTAAGTCACCTGTGTGGTCGTCAAATTCGTAATCCTGAAGGTTACCAATTTATGCCTAAATATAACGATGGATTTTCCATTTTAGGGCGTGAAACTGCACTACAAAAAGCACATTGGCAAGACGGTTGGCCATATGTCACCTCAGGAAAAACCCCCGTTGTTGAGGTGGATGCACCAGATCTGGCTTTATGCCCATGGCCAACCGTCGCTGCACGTGATGATTTTGACAGCAATATACTGCGCCTTGATTATCAAACACTGCGTGAACCTATAAATGAAGAGTGGGTTTCATTAACTGAGCGTCCAGGTTACCTGCGCTTAAAAGGGCGTCACTATCTTTCTTCGCGTTACGAGCAAAGTATGATTGCACGTCGCTTTCAGTCTCATCATGCGAGTGCCGAAACTAAAATGGAGTTTAGTCCAAATACACCTTATCAAATGGCGGGGTTATGTGCGTATTACGCTAGAAATGGACACTATTTTCTCAAGATGACCGCAACAGATGAAGGCAAGCGTGTTCTGCAAGTGGTGGGTAACATTAATGAAAACTACGGGGAATATTCAGGAGAGGTCGCCATTGGTGATGTCAGCGCTGTATATATGCGCTTAGTACTTGATAAACAATGGTATAAATTCAGTTACTCTCTCGATGGAGAAACTTGGCAGACCATTGGTCCTGCATTAAATAGTACACCTTTATCTGATGAAGGTGGCCCTGATATTTTCCGCTTTACAGGTAGTTTTGTGGCGTTATTTGCTGCAGATATTACCGGACTGAAAGCATCTGCTGATTTCGACTATCTTGAATACTTAGAGTCTTAACGCCATCAACCTCATTTTTAAATAGAGGCGTAAATTTTCAATAAGGGGGGATAATAAGAATGTTTATTTTCCCCCCTTTTTTACGAGTCAATCTAAATCAAAGAGACTAAATAATATAATAGTAGTAAAAATCATAGGAATTTTAATCTTTCTTACCCTTTGGTTTATTTCTTTACCGTAATTTCAACCCAATCAAGCTAGCTTCGTCGATAAATTCAAATATAAGTCACAGAAACTAAAAAACATAAAAGAAGTGAAAGTTATCGGAAATTTAACCTTAGCTAGCCTTGGATATACTCCGTTATAAATCAATTTCAATAACTTTATGAGTAAAATGCAATGAATAAACAAGATATTAAAGAACAAAATCTAAGCGATGCAGAAGTCGTGACTAAACGAGATCTTGACCGTGCAAATTCGTTAAAACCGATCTCCTCGCCACTTGTTACACATATTTACACCGCGGATCCTTCTGCACATGTATTTAATGGCAAGATTTATATTTATCCATCTCATGACGTTGAAACAGGTAAACCATTAAATGATAACGGTGATCATTTCGATATGAAAGATTATCACGTGATTTCACTCGATCGTCCGTTTGGTAAGTCGACTGATCATGGTAATGCACTTGACGTAAAAGATGTGAAATGGGCTGAACGTCAAATGTGGGCGCCAGATGCAGCTGAAAAAAATGGTAAATACTACCTATACTTTCCGGCTAAAAATTATGATGGTGTATTTCATGTAGGTGTTGCTGTCGGTGATGCGCCAGAAGGGCCTTTTGTTGCACAAGACACACATATCGAAGGAACATTTAGTATTGATCCTGCAGTATTTCAAGATGATGACCAACAATACTATATTTATTTTGGCGGGCTATGGGGCGGTCAACTACAAAACTGGCGTGACGTAGAATTTGGTGAAGAAAAATATCCTGCAGATAATGAACCTGCTCTATTACCTCAAGTTGCTAAATTATCTGAGAATATGCTTGATCTTACTGAATCTGCTCGTAGTATCGAGATTTTGGATGAAAATGGCGAGTTAATTTTGACAGGTGATACGGATCGTCGCTATTTCGAAGGCCCTTGGCTACATAAACATAATGATACCTATTACTTCTCTTACTCAACGGGGGATACTCACAAAATTGTTTATGCTACTAGCAAGTCACCATATGGTCCATTTACTTATCAAGGCGTCATTTTAGCGCCTGTTTTAGGTTGGACAACCCACCACTCGGTTGCTCAGTTCGAAGGGAAATGGTATCTGTTCTACCATGACTGTTCGTTATCTGGTGGCCAAACACACCTGAGAAACATAAAAATGACAGAGTTAGTACATAATGAAGATGGTTCTATTCAAACTATTCTACCATATGATAACGAAGCTCAAATATAGCATTGTTAAAAACTCAGGTTCATTTTAACCTGAGTTTTTAAACTGGATTAGATGTATAAATTTTTTTGTTTTATCAAATATTAATTTCCGATAGATAAAACTTAATTATTCCATAAAACCCTGATCAATATCATCTTTGTGTTCGTTTGCAGTGAACTCTTTATTGATGCCTGTGTGATTTTAAGTTGTTGAAGTATAAGGTATTTCTTCTTGTTCTGGCGCTTTTTATTTTATTTTTAAAAGCAATTTTATTTATATAATAAGTGTTTTTGTGATCTTGTTTGTTAAAACAAAATAACAGAATTAACTTGTTATTTTTCACAATTTTTTTTCTATTTTAAATCGTCATAGTGTCCTTATATTAATTAATCACAATTATTCGGAGCAACATTATGATCAATATTCCACAAGTAAAACTAGGTATCGTGGCTGTAAGCCGTGACTGTTTTCCTATCACTCTTTCTGAGCAACGTCGTAAAGCAGTTGTTAAATCATGTGCTGAAAAAGAAATTAGCGTTATTGAGTTAAATACGATTATCGAAAATGAAAATGACATGCTAAAAGCATTAGCTGAAGCAAAAGAAGCTGGCATTAACTCATTAGTTATTTATCTTGGTAACTTTGGACCTGAAGGCCCTTTAACACAAATGGCGCAACGTTTTGATGGCCCTGTTATGTTTGTTTCTGCAGCAGAAGAGTCAACTGCATGCCTTGCTGATGAGCGAGGCGATGCGTATTGCGGTATGTTAAATGCCTCATATAGCGCAGGTTTGCGTAATATTCGCCCACATATTCCTGAGTATCCAGTGGGTACACCAACAGAAGTTGCCACAATGATTGGTGAGTTTGTACCTGTAGTGCGTACTATATTAGGCCTTAAAGGTCTGAAGATCTTTAGTTTTGGTCCACGTCCACAGGATTTCGTTGCTTGTAACGCACCTATCAAGGCGTTATTTGACCTTGGTGTTGAAATCATGGAAAACAGTGAACTTGACCTTTACGACCTATACCTTGAGGCTGCGGGTCATAAAGATATTCCTGCAATTATCGCCTCTATGGAAGCAGAACTTGGTGATAACAACCCATATCCTGATCTACTGCCTAAGCTTGCACAATATGAAGCCGCATTACTTGATTTCCATAAAGCGAATCTTGGAGCCTCAACGTTTGGTGTATTTGCTAATAAGTGTTGGCCTTCATTTGAAAAATTCTTCGGCTTTGTTCCATGCTTTGTAAATGCACGATTAGCTGAACGTGGTATTCCTGTTGCTTGTGAAGTGGATATTTATGGTGCGCTTTCTGAGTACATGATCACCTGTGCAACAAATTTGCCAGCAACGTTACTAGATATCAACAACTCAGTGCCAACGGATATGGTTGAAGCAAATGCTGAAGTGATGGGTAACTACACTGCAAAAGACCTATTCATGGGGTTCCATTGTGGTAACACTGCATCTAGCTGTATGAAAAATTCTCAATTGCGTTTCCAAAAAATCATGCACAGCCTGATGGAGCCAGGTAAAGCACCAGATATCACACGTGGGACACTTGAAGGTCAAATCAAGCCTGGAGAAGTAACATTGTTCCGTTTGCAGTCAACTGCAGATACCAAGCTCCGCGCTTATGTTGCTCAAGGTGACATTCTGGATATCGACCCACAATCATTTGGTTCTATCGCAGTCTTTGCTATTCCTGAAATGCAGCGTTTTTACCGCCATGTATTGATTCAAAAGCGTTATCCGCATCATGCCGGCGTTGCCTTCGCTAATGTTGGTAAAACAATGTACCAAGTACTGAATCTGCTGGGAGTAACAGATATTGATTACAATCAACCAGCAACAGAGCGTTACCCAAATGAAATTCCTTGTATGTTCTTAAACTAAGACCACAGTACTAAAAAATAATAAACCAAAGTGCATGGTATTAACCTCATGCACTTTTTTTATGAAAAGGATCAAGTCATGACGCAAACAGTTAAAAAAGCATGGGGGGATTTTCATCTATACTCCCTAAAAAACACGCAAGGTACTCAAGTTGATATTTCACAGCTTGGTGCCACCATTGTTAATTTTTTTGTCAATGATAAAAACAACCAGCGACAGAATATTGTTTTGGGGTTTAAGCAACCTCAAGATTACTTGGCTACCAAAGCTTATATTGGTAGCGTTGTCGGGCCATGGGCAAACCGAATTGCTAACGGTAAGTTTCCACTAAATGGTAAAACAATTGAGCTTGAATTAAATGAAGGTAACAATCATCTGCACGGCGCTTCAATCCAGCTAGACAAACAGCGCTGGACAGTTGAATCTTTTAACCAACAAGAGATTTGCCTAGCAATCAAAACGAAAGAGGGTGACGCGGGTTATCCTGCAAATATCAACTTTACCGTTAAGTATGCATTAAATGATGACAATGAGCTTTCTGTTGAATATGGCGCAACCACTGATAAAGGTGTACCGATTAATGTAACGCAACATACTTATTTTAATTTATCAGGTTGTCATGGGAAAATTGTCGACCACTCTGTCGTGATTGTTGCAGATCATTATTTGAAAATTAATGAACAATCTATTCCAATTAGCAAAGAATCTGTTAGCGAAACGGCAATGGATTTACGCACCAAAAAAGTCATCCAAGAAGGCATCACTGCGAATGAGCAACAAATAAAATTAGTGAATGGTTACGATCATTGTTGGTGTTTAAATCAAGAAGAATTTGCTTTAGCTGCTCAAGTTAATTGTGAATTTACAGGGTTACAATTGGAGGTCTACACCGATCAAAATGCCATTCAGTTTTATACCGGTAATTGGTTATCGGGAGAAATTGGGCGGGAAGGTAAAGCTTATGATGCTTATTATGGATTATGCCTTGAAACACAACACTACCCTGATCAAGTGAATATGCCGGAGATTGCACAAGCTTGTATTTATTCCCCACATCGTCCTTATTCGCACAAAACCGTTTTTAAAATAACACGAAGTTAATTGGTTCTAAATGGAGCAATGGTTTTTTCATCGCTTGGTTATAGATAAATACAATATCGATATTAAATTTCTTAGAGTAGGGAGGTATATCAAAAATGAAAATAGGCGGCTAAAAAACCGTTGAGTGATACTTTTTTAGATAAAAATATCATATCAATTGCTATCTCAACACACTAGCCCAAAGGAATGTGCAGAGTCTGATATTTTTAATGCAAAGGCTCAAATAATAATATGTAGAGAGTTTGGAAAATAGTTAAACCGTCAAGTTTCGAATTCAGAATAATTAAGCTTCTTAGTCTGATTAGAAATTAAAATTACTTTAACAGGAATATATTATGTTACGACGTACCAAAATTGTTACGACTTTAGGACCTTCTACAGACCGTGATAATAACCTTGAAAAAATTATCGTTGCGGGAGCAGATATGGTTCGCATGAATTTTTCACATGGTGAACCTGCAGATCATATAAAACGTGCTAAACAGGTACGAGAAATTGCTGCTCGTTTAGGAAAACAAGTGGCTATTATGGGGGATTTACAAGGCCCTAAAATTCGTATATCCACATTTAAAGATAAAAAAATTCAATTAGTTATTGGTGACCAATTTATTCTAGATAGTGACATCCAAAAAGGTCAGGGTGATCAGCAAGCTGTTGGTCTTGATTACAAAACATTACCGCAAGAGGTGACCTCAGGTGATGTTTTATTACTTGATGATGGCCGAGTTCAATTAGTTGTTGAAAAGGTTATCGGTAACCAAGTCCACACGACGGTATCGATTGGTGGATTCTTATCTAATAATAAAGGTATTAATAAAAAAGGGGGGGGATTATCAGCCGCCGCATTAACACCTAAAGATAAAAAAGACATCATCACTGCTGCTGAAATTGGTTGTGATTACCTTGCCGTGTCTTTCCCTCGTAATGGTGAAGATATTCATTATGCACGCCGGCTTGCAAAAGAGGCTGGCTGCCATGCCAAAATAGTCGCTAAAGTAGAACGTGCTGAAGCAGTAGAAACTCAGGAAGCGTTAGAAGATATTATCCTCGCTTCTGATGTTGTTATGGTCGCTCGTGGTGATTTGGGTGTAGAAATTGGTGATGCACGTTTGGTAGGCGTACAAAAAAATATGATCCGAACAGCACGTCGGTTAAATCGAGTCGTTATAACCGCAACACAGATGATGGAGTCGATGATCTCTGCTCCAATGCCAACAAGAGCAGAGGTAATGGATGTCGCAAATGCAGTATTAGATGGCACTGATGCAGTAATGTTATCAGGTGAAACAGCCGCAGGTGATTATCCTGTTGAAACGGTTAAAGCGATGAGTGAAGTTTGCCTCGGTGCAGAAAAGCATCCAAGTATTAATATTTCAAAGAACCGTATGAATTATATGTTTAATGATCCAACTGAAGCATTGGCGATGACTACAATGTTTACAGCTAATCATACAATGGGTATCAAAGCGATTATTTCCTTAACAGCTTCGGGGACGACACCTTTATTAATGTCACGTCTTAGCTCTGGTTTGCCTATTTTTGCACTTTCAAGTAATACTCAAACGTTGAATTATTGTGCATTATACCGTGGAGTAATACCGATTAATTTTAATTCGACGACCACTAATAATGATGTGTTTACACGCAATGCAATTGAAATATTACAAGAAACGGGATACTTAAATAAAGGAGAGCTTGTATTAATTACTCATGGTAATGAACACTATGCAGGCTCAACCAATACCTGCAAAATAGTTGAAGTATAAGTTTCAACTGCCCTTAATAATATAAAAATGCTTCTAAGTAAGAAGCATTTTTTAAAATCATTCAGGAAATTTGGCTGCTTATTTTAATCATTATTCTCAATACTGTTAGATTGAATAACTAACATGCTTAATTCGATAATCCTTTGGCGTAATACCGATATCTTTTTTAAAGACAGTATACATGTACTGTAATGATGGATAGCCACATAAAACTGGGACATCTGCAATCGAAATATCAGTAGAAGCTAGTAATTCACAAGCGCGTTTTAGTTTTGAGTTATGTATTTCTTGATGTACTGAATGTCCTCTTTCTTCTTTAAAACGTATTTCCAGATTAGATCTGGAAATTCTCAACGAATCTAAAACTTGATCAACTTTAATTCCGTTATAAGCATTATTACGAATATAGTGCATCGCTTTAATCACATAAGGGTCTTTAATAGCTTGAAAATCACTGCTTTGTCGTTCAAATACCTCCACTGCAGGAACCAGAATTCGAGGATACTTAACATCTTTTGTTTGGCCGGCTTCATTTACATCAGGTGACTCTAACTCGACCAAGTGTTTATGTAATAATTGCGCTGCAGAATACCCCATTGACTTACAGGCTTGTCCTACAGAACTTAATGAAACCCTTGTCAAATAACGTGTTAACTCCTCATTATCAATACCAATAATTGCGATTTGATCGGGTACCATCAGGTTAAGATGATCACACAATTGAAGTAAATGGCGAGCTCGCGCATCCGTCACCGCTATAATGCCGATAGGTGTTGGCAAACTTTGTAACCAGTCGGCTAATCGGTTCATATCATACTGCCATGTTTGTGGTGCAGTTCGGTGCCCCCGATATACTGAACTATAATACCCTTCACGATTTACAATATGGTTAAAAGCTTTTTCTCTTTCACTCGCCCAACGGGTTTTATTATCTTCAGGTAGTCCGTAGAAAGCAAAGTGCTCTAATCCTTTGTCCTTTAAATGATGAAATGCGGTATTAACCAAATTAACATTATCTGTCGCAATATAAGGCACGTCGGGATAGTTTTTTTCATTTTCATAAGAGCCTCCAATCCCAATAACCGGAATCGATAAATGAGATAATAGTGATTCAATTTCTGGGTTATCCAAATCTGCAATAATACCATCCCCAATCCAGTCATGAATATTTTCAAGGTTAGTACAAAAATCTTCTTCAAAGAAAATATCCCAATCACATTGAGTTGCTTGTAAGTATTCGCCAATCCCTTTAATTATTTGACGATCATATGCTTTATTAGCATTAAACAATAAAGTAATACGGTAATTATTTTTCATCAGGAAGACCCTTAATTAAATTGATTACAGCCACAGCATTTAAAAAACATGTGGAGGATAAAATACAAAGGTCTAGTCTTTAATTTACTAAAAATATAGTGACCTTTATTTTGTCAGCCTAGGTATTGTGAAAATATTTAGATAATAGGAAGTTAAGAATAAAATTAATAACGAAGCTGGCATTAATTTGATTAAATACAAACGATCATGAAGTCAATGGATTAGTTCATCGTTTGAACGAAAAATCTTACTACACTAAAATATGAAATTAACCCTTATTTAAAATCTAAAGGGGTGGTGTTGAGTAATATCGCTGCCCCCATCCTCTTGTTGGCAATATTAATGTTTTTAATATAGCAATACGAAGCCTAACTGATTATCGCCTGCTATCTTTGTGATCAAGGGCTCAATCATTAAATCAGTGAAAGACGGTATCAAAAAACGTAATTGTAGATATGTAAGGCATACGAGTATCTTTTCTAAAGAAAAGCGTATTTCACATTGGGAGACTTGCTCTCTCTATTATGAAACATTTAATTAAAGAAAAGGAACGTTGTATGTTTATTGGTATTGACCTTGGAACCTCTGGAGTTAAGGCCATTCTACTTGATAAAAGTGGGCTTATTTTAGGAACAAAAACTGTTCCATTATCTGTTTCTCGACCTGCAGCATTATGGTCAGAGCAGGATCCTCAAGAATGGTGGAGTGCAACAGACCAAGCAGTTAAAGAGTTAGCTAAAGATATCGACCTATCTCATGTAATTGCAATTGGTTTGGCGGGGCAAATGCATGGTGCTACGCTATTAAATGATAACGGTGAAGTACTTCGTCCCGCTATTTTATGGAATGATGGCCGTTGTGCTGCCGAATGTCTTGAAATTGAACAGTTAGTGCCAAATAGTAGAGAGATTACCGGCAATATTATGATGCCGGGATTTACTGCTCCAAAGCTTAAATGGGTGCAAAAAAATGAGCCAGAGTGCTTTGCTAAGATAGCTAAGGTATTGTTACCAAAAGATTATATACGTTACCGCATGACCGGTGATTTTGCATCAGATATGTCAGACTCCGCCGGAACAATGTGGTTAGACGTAGCAAAACGTGATTGGAATGATGAGTTACTAGCTGCTACAGGACTAACTCGTGAACAGATGCCTAAATTGTATGAAGGTAGTGACGTTACTGGCGTTTTATCAAAAGAGATTGCTAAAGCATGGGGTATGGCTTGTGTGCCTGTTATTGCAGGTGCAGGTGATAATGCTGCTGGTGCAATTGGTGTTGGTATTACCCAACCAGGTCAAGCAATGCTTTCATTGGGTACATCGGGTGTCTATTTTGCAGTCACAGACGGCTTTGCTGCTAATCCTGAGTCAGCATTACACACTTTCTGTCATGCACTACCAGCTTCTTGGCACTCTATGTCAGTAATCTTAAGTGCGGCTTCTTGTTTAGATTGGGTGGCAAAACTAACAGGGGCAGCAAGTGTTCCTGAGATGCTTGCTGAAGTTGAAGCCGAAGCTGCTGCAGATTCAGATGTTATTTTCCTTCCATACTTATCGGGTGAGCGTACTCCACACAATAACCCGCACGCTAAAGGCGTGTTTTTTGGCATGACACATGAAACAAAGCGCCCAGAGTTAGCGAAAGCGGTATTAGAAGGTGTTGCATTTGCCTTTGCTGATGGTTTAGATGCGTTACATGCAACGGGTAATGAACCAGATGAGATTTCGTTGATTGGTGGTGGCGCACGTAGCCCTTATTGGCGTCAAATGCTCGCAGACGTGTTCAATAAAAAACTTGTTTACCGTGCTGGTGGGGATGTCGGTCCTGCACTAGGTGCTGCACGTCTTGCGCATTTAGGTGCAACGGAAAATGCAAAAATTGAAGAAGTATGTCCAGTACCAGGATTAATTCAAACGCATAGTCCTAACAGCGAAAGCCATGCTAGCTATTCAGTTAAGCGAGAAACATTCCAAAAACTTTATGTTCAAGTAAAAGATCTTTTTTAAATCCATATTCCTACTAATATTTGGCATTACTTTGTAATGACAAATTCGTAATATAAAAACTATAGAGAGCGAATAAAATGAGTAATCAATTAGAACAACTGCAAAAATTAACCACAGTCGTAGCAGATACTGGTGATATTGAAGATATTAGAAAGTATCAGCCAGAAGATGCAACAACTAATCCTTCTCTAATTCTTAAAGCCGCTCAGCTTAAAAGCTATGCACCGCTTATTGAGTCTTCAGTTGCTTATGCAAAAATGCAAAGTGAAGATCAAGCTCAACAAGTCATCGATACTAGTGACATGCTTGCCGTTAATATAGGTAAAGAAATTCTAAAAGCAGTGCCTGGACGCATTTCAACTGAAGTTGATGTTCGTCTTTCATACGATACAGAAAAAACAGTATTAAAAGCGCGAAAACTTATACAAATGTACAATGATGCCGGCGTTACTAACGATCGTATTTTGATTAAAATAGCATCGACTTGGCAAGGTATTCGAGCTGCTGAAATTTTAGAAAAAGAAGGTATCAACTGTAATTTAACACTTTTATTCTCATTTGCTCAAGCGCGTGCATGTGCTGAAGCAGGGGTTTACCTTATCTCGCCTTTTGTTGGTCGAATTATGGATTGGTATAAAGCAAAAGAAGGTCGTACTTTTGAAGCCGTAGAAGATCCAGGTGTTATTTCTGTAACTAATATTTTCAACTATTACAAAGACCATGGCTATAAAACCGTTGTGATGGGAGCAAGTTTCCGTAACCTTGGTGAAATTACTGAGCTAGCTGGATGTGATCGTCTAACAATTAGCCCTGCTTTATTACAAGATTTAAGCGAATGTAACGAGCCACTAGTTGCAAAACTTCTAGATAATGGCGCAACTAAAGCACAACCTCAAAAAATAACTCAATCAGAGTTCCTATGGGAACATCAACAAGATCAGATGGCATTTGATAAGTTAGCTGAAGGTATTCGTGGCTTTGCTGTCGACCAAGTGAAATTAGAAGATATGATTTTAGGCTATCTCGCCTAGACACTACAGCAATATAACGATTAAAAATAAATAGTATAAATAATTAAAATTTTTAAAATAGGAATATTATGAATCGCAAACCGTTAGCAAATGCCATCCGCGCATTAAGCATGGACAGTGTACAAAAAGCCAATTCAGGTCACCCTGGTGCACCGATGGGCATGGCAGATATTGCAGAAGTTTTATGGAGAGATCACTTAAACCATAATCCAACTAATCCAGATTGGTTAGACAGAGATAGATTTGTTTTGTCTAATGGTCACGGGTCTGTACTACTTTATTCATTATTACATCTAAGTGGTTATGACTTATCTATTGAAGATATGAAAAGTTTCCGTCAATTACATTCTAAAACGCCAGGTCATCCTGAATATGGTTATGCACCAGGTATTGAAACAACAACGGGTCCACTAGGACAAGGTATTGCTAATGCTGTTGGTATGGCAATGGCAGAACGTTCACTTGGTGAGCAGTTCAATAAAGAAGGTCACGAGATTGTAGATCATAACACTTACGCATTTATGGGTGACGGTTGTATGATGGAAGGTATCTCTCATGAAGTATGTTCACTAGCCGGTACATTAGGTCTTGGTAAACTAACGGCATTTTGGGATGACAACGGTATATCAATTGACGGTGAAGTTGAAGGTTGGTTCTCAGACGATACACCTAAACGTTTTGAATCATACGGTTGGCATGTTATTCCAGCTGTAGATGGTCACGATCCTGAAGCTATTAATGCAGCTATTGAAGCAGCTAAAGCAGAAACAGGTAAACCAACACTTATTTGTACTAAAACAATTATTGGTTTTGGTTCTCCAAATAAAGCTGGGACGCACGATTGTCACGGCGCACCTCTTGGTGCTGAAGAAATTGCAGTAACTCGTGAAAAACTTGGTTGGGAGCATGGTCCTTTTGAAATTCCGTCGGAAATCTACGCTCAGTGGGATGCGAAACAAGCAGGCAAAATTAAGGAAGCAGCGTGGGATAAGAAATTTGCAGCTTATGAAGCGCAATATCCTGAGCTGGCAGCTGAATTCAAACGTCGCGTAAGTGGTGAACTTCCTGCTCAATGGGAAGAAAAATCAAGCGCTATTATCGCTGATCTTCAAGCAAAACCTGCAAATATTGCCTCACGAAAAGCATCTCAAAATGCACTTGAAGCATTTGGCGCAATGTTACCAGAATTCATGGGTGGGTCTGCAGATCTTGCTCCCTCAAATCTAACTATGTGGTCTGGTTCTAAATCATTAACGCAAGAAGATTTCTCAGGTAACTACATCCATTATGGTGTGCGTGAGTTTGGTATGACTGCCATTATGAACGGTATCGCGTTACATGGTGGTTTTGTTGCTTACGGCGCGACATTCTTAATGTTTATGGAATATGCGCGTAACGCAATGCGTATGGCCGCACTAATGAAGATCCAAAACATTCAAGTGTATACACATGATTCAATCGGTTTAGGTGAAGACGGTCCAACGCATCAACCCGTTGAGCAAGTTGCATCACTTCGTCTAACACCTAACATGAGCACATGGCGCCCATGTGACCAAGTTGAGTCTGCAGTTGCTTGGAAATATGCGATTGAACGTAAAGATGGTCCTACATCACTTATCTTCTCTCGTCAAAACCTTGAACAGCAGCCACGTGATACTGCACAGGTAGCAAACATTGCTAAAGGTGGTTATATCCTTTTAGATTGTGCTGGTAAACCTGACATTATCTTTATTGCAACGGGTTCTGAAATTGAGTTAGCTGTTGCTTCTGCTGCAAAATTAACGGCTGAAGGCAAAAAAGTACGTGTTGTTTCTATGCCTGCAACAGATCTGTTTGACAAGCAAGATGCTGCATACCGTGAATCTGTTTTACCTGCTGACGTAACTGCACGTGTTGCAATTGAAGCTGGTATTGCTGATTTTTGGTATAAATATGTTGGTTTGAATGGTCGTATCATTGGTATGACAACATTTGGTGAATCTGCACCTGCAGATGAACTATTCAAAATGTTTGGTTTCACCATTGAAAATGTTGTAAACAACGCAAAAGAGCTTTTAGTTTAAATTAGTTAATATTGATAGCTAAAATCGCTAATAAATAACCTTTTGTGAAATAAACTATTTTGCAGAAGGTATTTTTTTAACTACCCACAATAAAACATATCAATGAATAACTCACTCCGATGGGGCCTTTTTGTTTTCTTTCATTATCTTTTGATAAGAAAAAACTGATAATTCTTTTCTAATTTTCTATCATTTTAAATATGGTAACCGCAGTTATATCTCCATTTAACTCATGAATTGCTATTACGAAATATCGTATTAATGTTTATATTTTTATTGTTCCCCCTACCTTTTTAAATAACTTTGAAATACATCACGCTTATATAACTTATTGATTTTAAATTATTATCTTGTTATTTGTGTACTTAGATCTCATATAATAAATATCGTAACGCTATTGTTATTTATCGCAAATTTATTATGTTAATTAATAAGACAGAATGGATTCAGTAAATAGAATTAGTCAAATTATCTTGGAGAATGAAATGAATATAATTCGGTTGTCAGTGAAAGAAAAGATTGCTTATGGTCTTGGTGATATGGGATGTAACTTTGTTTGGCAGACAGTTATGCTTTTTTTAGCCTACTTTTATACGGATATATATGGGTTATCACCTGCACACATGGGAACGATGTTCCTATTAGTTCGTTTTATAGATGCGGTCACGGATCCCATTATGGGTTCTATCGTTGATAGAACTAAATCAAAACACGGTCGCTATCGCCCTTATCTACTATGGATAGCTATCCCATTTGGCTTTGCTTGCATGCTTGCATTTTATACTCCTGATGTCGGAGAAACAGGAAAGATTTTTTATGCGTATGCTTCTTATATATTCTTAACGCTAATGTATACCGCGATTAATGTACCTTATTGTGCAATGGCTAATGCATTAACCAATGATTCACAAGAGCGTACTTCCTTACAATCATACCGCTTTGCATTGAGTACTGCAGGGGGATTAGTGGTTGCGATGGTAGCACTTCCTCTGGTTGATCTTATTGGAGAAGGTGATGTTCAGAAAGGTTATTTAGGTGCAATGGCAATAATGGGCGCTGGTGCAATTGCTCTCTTTTTTTACAGTTTCGCTAATGTAAAAGAACGTTTTGTCGCAGAGAATGAAGAACAATCATCGGTATTTAGTGATTTGAAATTGTTATTCAAAAATAATCAATGGCGCGTATTATTCATCCTGAATGTACTATTGTTGGCGGGCGTTGTCTTAAAAGGCGCCTCAACTATGTACTACGTCAACACTGTAATGGGACGCGCTGATCTTGCAACTACATTCATGGTTGCTGGGATGATTGCTAATATTATTGGTGCTATAGGTTCTGCTCCTTTATTGGGACGTTTTGAGAAAGCTGCTGTATATAAAGTACTTATAATTATTTCTGGCATATTATCTGCCGCTTTATACTTCGTTGAACCGACCAGTGTTTATATAATATTCATGCTTGTCATTGTGTTAGGCATTGTACAGATGAGTACTACTCCTATTTTATGGAGCATGATGTCAGATATCGTAGATTACGAGAAAACACGTAGTAACCGGTCTTTGAGTGGCATGGTATTTTCAACTAACCTATTCGCCATTAAGTTGGGTATTGCTCTAGGTGGTGCATCTGTTGGGTGGATCTTGGCGGGTGCTGGTTACGTTGGGGGAGCAGAGACTCAGTCATCAGCTGCAATTACTGCAATCAATTTACTCTATACCATTATTCCTGGGATTATTTTTGTGTCTCTTGCCGTCGTTATATCATTTTATAAGCTTGATAATAAAAAGTTAGCTCAGATTAAAGCTTTATTAAAGCTGGCTAAAGAAAAAAGTAGTGATGAATATGAGGGTGCCCGTGTCAGAGGACAAAGTTATTAAGCTTGTCAGTTAAACAAAATGTGAGCTGATTTATCCAATTGATTTATCGTTATTTGTCTACTAAAAACATAATCTAGTGGATAAAACGATAAATCAGGAGGAGCGAATACTGGTGATGTTAATCAGATATTTAAACGACAAGTTGGTCAGAAATACGCTTTTTAAAGCATTAAATATCAATGTATTAATCATAGAAATAAGGTAGAAATAATAATGGCTGCAGTAGAATTTAAAAATATAGACAAAATTTATTCAGGCAATACGCAAGTAGTTAAAAACTTTAATCTAAAAATAGAAGATGGTGAATTTATTGTATTTCTTGGTCCTTCAGGCTGTGGTAAATCTACTACATTACGTATGCTTGCAGGATTAGAGGAAATTTCTGCTGGTGAAATTATTATCGGCGATGATGTGATTAATAATATTGAGCCTAAGGATAGAAATATTGCGATGGTCTTTCAGAGCTATGCTTTATATCCACACATGACTGTATATGAAAATATTGCTTTTACATTAAAATTATCTGGATTAAGTAAACAACAGATTAGAGATAAGATAAGACCTATAACGGATATGTTACAACTCACGCCATTATTGGATCGTAAACCACGCGCATTGTCTGGTGGACAGAGACAGCGTGTTGCTATGGGAAGAGCGATGGTGCGTACTCCGGAAGTATTCTTATTTGATGAGCCTCTTTCAAATCTTGATGCAAAATTGCGTAATTCAATGCGTCGTGAAATTAAACGACTACATAACAAGTTACAAAAGACCACCATTTATGTTACGCATGATCAGGTTGAGGCGATGACATTAGCTGATCGAATTGTTATTTTACGCGATGGTTTCATTGAGCAAGTTGGTACCCCAGAAGAGATTTATCAAACGCCTGCAAATGAATTTGTTGCTGGTTTTATTGGCAGTCCAACGATGAATCTGATTCAAGGTAAAATCAAAAAATCTGGTGAAGGGTATATCGAACTTGAAGGGCAACGCCTTCCATTACCAGTGAAAGATATTACAGTATTAGAAGATCAAAATGTTTTAGTCGGCATTAGACCGTGTGATATACATTTAACCGCTGAACTACTTGAGTATCCCTTTACGATTAAAGTCAAAGTACAAACATGTGAATTATTGGGATCTAGCATACATATAGAAACAAAATTAGGTGAATATACTTTAACCGTAGAAACACCATCATCTGATTTAATAGAAGAAGGCCAAGTCATTGACCTTTATATTGATAAGTCAAAAATACACATTTTCGACTCAAAATCGGGTGATGCAATCGTGGCATAACTAAGATTATTATATCACTCTGATAAAGTGTGGTGTTGTAACCTTGTTATAAGCACTTAATTTTAAATGAATAGAGAAAAGAAAAGTAAGGTAATGTTTTATTAGATTGCTTTATTAATTCTGGTTGAATTATTGAATATCATATCAATTCATTTTCTAGTTACTATTAAACGCTCTAAACTTATGGATGAGATCTTTATGGCTAAATTGTTATTGTTAATTGATACGATGTTTTATTACGACAGAGAAGTATTGAAAGGTATTAAAGCTAAAGTAGATGAATGTCAGTTAAAATTATCTATTCATTTAGAGTCGATTGATAATGTGGCTGATATACTTTCTCAGCATTGGGACTATGTGATTGCAGATTTCGATAAACCGGATGTTCATCGAGTCATTCCTCGTTTAAAGAGTAATGTGCTTATTTACTCTAGTTATTCAATCGCACTCGCTCCTGAATCAGTGTCAACATTAGTGAACGATAATGAACAGTTCGCTAACTTGGCGTTGGGGCAATTTATCCAAAATGATATTTCGAATGTCACATTTTATATGGCCCCTAATGAAGTTAATGCAGGTTGGGCAAACGAAAGGCAACAATGCTTTGAAAAAAATGCAGCGTTATTGGAATTAAATTACTTCAATGACGTAAAAGAAGCTGTGTCCTTGCAACAATTTCCGTTAGGCGTTTATTGCTCTTCTGATCGTTCAGCAAGGAAGTTAGTTAACTTTTGTATGGGAAAAAATATTACAGTGCCCAATCAAGTATCAATTATCGGTACAGACTATGATGATGCAGAGCGAGCTATTTCCCCTTTACCTTTGAGCTCTGTAAATATTGATCCTTACCAACTTGGTCAACGTTGTGTTGAGGTTCTACTTAAAGCGAAGCGATTCAATAAGATAGTACATGAAAAGTATCAACCGATAAATTTAATTAATGAAAAGTCTACTGCGGTAGAAAAGAACCAAGATGACATTGTTAATAAGGCTCTTTACTACTTATATAATAATTTCCACCTTAATATAAAGGTACAGCAAGTTATTGATTTTTGTAGGGTTTCTAGAAAGACATTAGATAATCGATTTATTGCTTGTAAAGGGGTAACTGTTCATTACTATCTATCTAGTTTACGCCTCAAAAAGTCAAAAAAATTACTTATAAATAGTAAAGATTCAATTGAATCTATTGCTTTGCAATGTGGTTACCCTAACCAAAGTTACCTATATCAAGTCTATAAAAAACAATTTGGCTACACGCCTTGTGAATATCGTAAAAGCTTTGGCCTCATTTAATGTAGTTGAATGGTTTTTAGTTAACCGATGATGAGTACCACCATATTATTGTGATATTTGGTTAGTGTATTTACTAATTTGGCAATTGTGCCGAAGGTCTACATTTAATTTTTTAAAATAATTCATATTAGCCTCTTTTATTGTAACTGTTTATTAATAAGAGGCATTATATGAGTATTTATAAAAACCCGAATTGTACGATTCAAGAAAGAGTTAATGATTTAATTAGCCAAATGACTCTAGCAGAAAAGATAGCGCAGTTAGGTGCACAGTGGTTAATCTTAGATCCCAATGGCGAACATCATGATCGCGAACTAGAAATGGCAGAAGCTGGTAATCGTAAATCAATTGATGAGCGACTAAAGCATGGCTTAGGACAAATCACTCGACCTCTTGGTACTCACCCTGTTTCTGCTGAAAAGGGAATTAAAGCGCTCAATCAACTTCAGAAATATTTATTAGAAAAAACACGTCTTGGTATTCCAGCAATGTCTCATGAAGAATGTTTAGTGGGATTGATGGTAAAAGGGGCAACGCTATTCCCTTCCTCACTAAATTATGGTCATACTTGGAACCCAGAACTTATTGAAAAAATGGCAGGGGTTATTGGTCAGGAACTTCGTCAAGTGGGGGCTCATCATGGGCTTGCACCTGTGCTGGATGTCTCTCGCGATGTACGCTGGGGAAGAACAGAGGAAACATTAGGCGAAGACCCATATCATGTGGGGGTTCTTGCCACTAGTTTTGTCAAAGGGCTACAGAGTGAAAAACGTGATGTATTGGCTACATTAAAACATTATGTGGGGCATTCATTTAGTGAAGGTGCTCGAAACCATGCACCGGTTCACCTCGGTTTTAAAGAACTAAACGATACATTTATGTTGCCCTTTGAAATGGCGGTTAAGTTAGGTAACGCAGGTTCAGTGATGCCGGCATACCATGATATTGATAATGAACCTTGCCACTCATCTGAATATTTACTGACTACTGTTTTACGAGATAAATGGGGTTTTGACGGTTTGATTGTCGCTGATTACGGTGGTCTGGAACTATTAGTTTCTCACCATGGAGTAGCTGCAGATCGAGCGGAAGCAGCAGCACTCGCTTTTAATGCAGGGTTAGATATCGAACTTCCAGATGATGCTTGTGGTAGTCATCTACAAGATGCTATTGAGCGAGGACTTATTTCAGTTAAAAAAATTGATGAAATTGTTGAACGTATATTAAAGGTTAAATTTGAGCTGGGTTTATTCGAAAACCCTTATTGTTCAGAAGAAAAATTTCAACTTAAAACACAAAAATCCAAAGAAATTGCTTACCAAGTTGCTTCCCAATCTCTCGTTTTATTGGAAAATGACGGAACACTTCCACTTACTACAGATAAAAAAATAGCGGTTGTGGGTCCGACTGCTGATGATCAACTTGCGTTGCTTGGTGGCTATAGTTTTCCTATTCATCTTATTATTAGCAATATGGAAGAAGATTCAAAAGTCTCAAAAACAATTCTAGAAGCTATTCAAGAGCAGTTTGCAAACGTTTCATATCATAAAGGATGTGACATATTGACAGAGCGTCATGCAAACGCCCCTGTTTTTCCTGGTGATGTTGACCTAGCTATGGGGCAAAAATCAGAATCGTCAGTATCGAAAGATACTAGTCAAATTTCTGCTGCAGCAGCTGTTATAGCGGATGCCGATATTGCATTAGTTTGTGTCGGAGACTTAGCTGGTTTATTCCAAACTGGCACAGTAGGAGAAGGTTCTGATACAGATAGTCTTGACTTGCCTGGTGTACAACAAGCATTAATTGATGCAGCCATTGCGACAGGAAAACCGGTTATCATTCTAGTGACAGGTGGGCGTCCCTATAATCTAAATGGGGCAGAAGAGAAAGCAGCAGCTGTTATTTTTGCTTGGGCTCCAGGGCAAGAAGGTGCTGATGCTATTGTTGATATTGTGACAGGTAAACAGTCACCCTCAGGTCGTTTGACATTATCTATTCCAAAAAATGTAGGCGCAGTTCCTTATTATTACAACCATAAATTAAAGAGTAGTGGTACTCCGATAGCCTACCATTTTGGTGCTAAATATAATTTTGGTTATGGTTTGACCTATACAAAATTTGACTATCAAAAAATCTCTATAAAAAAACACTCTGTAGATATCGATGGAGCGATCAACGTGGCGGCTTTGATAAAAAATACTGGATTGGTAGATGGCTGTGAAATAGTACAGTTGTACGTCAAAGATAAACAATGCTCTTTGGTGAGACCTATTCGTGAATTAAAAGGTTTTAAAAGAGTAGATATAAAAGCAGGTGAATCTAAATTTATTAATATCACATTACCAGTTGACATGCTTAATTTTACTGACAATCTGCATCGTCGCATTGTAGAACCAGGTGAATTTGAAATTATGATCGGTCGTTCTGCAACTGACATCATCTTTAATGAAACCGTCAGAGTAACAGGAAATATCAAAGTGTTACCCAAATATTGGACAATGCTGTGTGACGTTGAAGTTAACACTCCCTCATAAATCATAAACTCAAAAATGTTGACGGCAATACATTAGAAAAAGCATTTTAGTCAATATCTTCTATTAAATCCTTCCTACAAAAACCGAATAAAGGCTTATTCGGTTTTTTTAAATACTAAGTTAATCAACCTATAAATTAATAACCGCTTATGCTATTTGTAAAATTATAGGGAGCGTTACTTGGCTGTAAAACTAGTTTTCGGGGAGTGATTCGTCATTTTTCTCTAGCCATAACTAGTTACTTATTTAATGCTTTGCTTACATAACATTTTATGAATATAAGTAATCAGCCATATTTACCTTAAGAGAATTCTCACCACTGTTTCAGAGCCTAGGTAGACGTAGATCACATGTCAGTTTAGGGGACTCAAGACTTAGATCACAAATCAATATTCGACAGTAAAATTACACAATTAACATACCAATTATAACAAAGCTATCTACCATTTTTCTATAGATAATGCCTCCAATGCTTATTTTGGGCAACTTAAGACTACTAAAGGTAATTGGTATGGCATCTGTACAATTTAGTAATTTAGAAAAAAATTATGGCACTACACCAGTAGTGAAAAAAATTAACCTGGAAATTGAACATGGAGAATTTATTGTTTTACTCGGGCCATCAGGTTGCGGTAAATCAACGACATTAAGAATGCTCGCGGGCTTGGAAAGTATTTCTGGAGGAGATATTTATATTGGTGATGAATTGGTCAATGACCTTCATCCAATAGAAAGAAATATTGCGATGGTATTCCAAAGTTATGCACTATATCCACATATGACCGTGGCACAAAATATCGGTTTTAGTCTTGAAAATTTAAAAGTAGAGAAAAGCCTAAGAGAGACAATGGTACGTGATGTTGCTGAAGTGCTTGAGCTAACCCCTTTGTTAGACAGAAAACCGAAAGATCTCTCTGGTGGTCAAAGACAGCGTGTTGCGATGGGCCGAGCGATGGTTCGTACTCCTGAAGTCTTTTTGTTTGATGAGCCGTTATCAAATCTCGATGCTAAATTGCGTGGTCAAATGCGTAAAGAAATTAAAGCATTACATCAAAAAGTTCAGACCACTGTTATTTATGTAACCCATGATCAGGTTGAAGCAATGACTTTAGCCGATAGAATTGTGATCCTTAACCAAGGAAAAATAGAACAAGTAGGCCGTCCTAAAGAGATCTTTGATGCGCCCAAAAATGTATTTGTTGCAAAATTTATCGGTGCACCTGAAATGAATATATTCGCTTTGTCTAATGAACAAATGTTTAGCGATTTCGAGCTATCCAATATTAATCACAGCGGAATGTCGATAGGTATAAGACCACAAAATCTCTTTTTAAATAAAAAAGAAGTAAAAGGCGATCAAATATCATTTATTGATGCCGAGGTAACTGGTACTGAACTACTTGGATCAAGTTTGCACATTGAGTGTAAATATCAAGATAAGAAACTTGTTGTAGAGACTGCAACTATCGATACATCCATTAAAGGCGATATTCGGTTGTACTTTAACAAAACACAAACCCATCTATTTGACCAAAATAGTAACACTATCCCACGCTAAGGAATAAATATGATTACTTTTAAAAAAACGGTTGTTTTTTCCACATTATGTGCCGCTTTAATATCTAACGCTGCTAATGCAGAACAAGTAGAAATTACAGTAGCAAGTTTTCCAAACTTTAATCAGGTTGCTGAAGCTGCAGTTCCTTTGTTTGAAAAAATACATCCAGAGATTAAAGTGAAAATCGTTTCAACCGCTTACATGGATCACCATAATGCTATGACTACCGCATTGGCAACTGGGGCAAACCTTCCTGATGTGATGTCTATTGAAGCCAATTACATTGGTCGCTTGGCTCAGTCTGGTGGCTTAGAACCTTTAAATGTTGCCCCATATAACGCTAACGAATTTTATCAAAAAATCACGCCATTTACATTAGCTCAAGGTTCTGATTCAGACGGTAACCTAAGAGCAATGCCCGCAGATATTGGTCCTGGTTCATTATTTTATCGGAAAGATATCTTAGATAAATCTGGAGTTACTCAAGAAGAACTGATCAAAAATTGGGACTCATTTATCGATGCAGGGATTAAAGTTAAAGAGAAAACTGGAGATTATTTACTAGCAAATGCCGTTGATATTAAAGATATTTATATCCGTGCTAACTTAAAAGATGGGGAGGGTGTTTACTTCGATAAAGATCACAATATTTTAGTTAATAGCCCAAGATTCAAAGAAGCGTTTCGTTTATCAAAGAAAGCGCGTATGGCTGGTATTGATGCAAAGGTTTCACCATGGACAAACGAATGGACTGAAGGTTTAAAACGAGGAACTATTTCAGTGCAGATGATGGGAGCGTGGTTAGGTGGTCATTTACAGGATTGGATTGCACCTGATGCAACTGGATTGTGGCGTTCTACGCAATTGCCAAACGGTGCGTTAGCAAGTTGGGGGGGCTCATTTTATGCCATTCCAGTTAAAGCTAAACATAAGCCTGAAGCTTGGGAGTTTATTAAATTCATGTCGACTACTAAAGAAATACAGTTATTAGGAATGAAAGAGATCAATGCATTTCCAGCATTGATTGAAGCACAAGACGATCCGTTCTTTGAAGAAAAATTACCTTATTTAGGTAATCAACAAGCACGTCTTGCATGGAAAGAAACAGCGATGAAAATTCCATCTGTTTCGATGGACCGTTATGACGAAGTTGCTCGTCAAATTGTCAGTGATGCATTAGAAAAAGTATTAGAGCATGATGCTGACATTGATACCGTATTAGCGGATGCAGTGAAACAGATCAAACGTAAAGCACGTCGTCGTTAATTAACAGCGTTCTCATTTGATTATTTTTAGTTAAGAGGCGGACACCGTTTGCCTCTATTAAAGGGTTTTACTAGGCGAAAATTATGAATACTACTACTTCACATAAAGTATCCTCTACTCTACATAAGGTACCCCCGAAAAAAGGTAGTTTATGGTTACGCAAGGGTAATAAAATAGCGCCATATTTTTTTATTAGTCCATTTTTTATTATTTTTGGTGTGTTTGGGTTATTTCCGCTCCTTTTTTCATTGTACCTTTCATTTCATTATTGGGAGCCAGCCGCTGGATTAAGTGCTATGGAATGGGTCGGGCTAGAAAATTACGTATTTGCGTTACAAGATGAATGGTTTCAAAAATCAATCTACAACACGGTTGTGATCGCTTTAAAGTCAGGCATTCCACAGCATGTAGTGGCAATTCCGTTAGCCTTTTTTATCCATACTAGTTTTACAAGGTGGCGCAATACTGTTATCGGTGTGTATTTCGTTCCTTATATTACTTCTACCGTTGCGATTTCTCTGGTATTTACGACACTTTTTTCACGTGACTTTGGCATGGTTAATCAAGTATTGACATCTCTTGGTAACTTCACCGTAGCGGACATACACGTACTTAGTTGGATATTCCCCGTTAATAACGTGGATTGGGCTCGTCCTGAATATACTAAAGACATGATTTCATTCGTTGTGTTTTGGCGTTATGTTGGTTGGAATACTGTTCTGTATTTATCTGCCTTACAAACTATTCCTAAAGATTTATATGAAGCTGCCATTATTGATGGGGCGAACCGCTATCAACAGTTTTGGTATGTAACCTTACCATTGCTTAAACCAATGGCATTTTTTGCGGTGACTTTGACCATTATCGGTAACCTACAGTTATTTGAAGAACCTTTTATTATAACCGGTGGAACAGGTGGTATTGACCAAGCAGGTAAAACAGCAGCAATGCATATGTATTTAACCGCATTCGTAGAAAGTGATTTTGGAACAGCATCAGCGATATCTTGGATATTATTTATGATGATAGCAGGGCTAACTTGGATGAATCATAAACTATTAGGTGGGAGTAACGAGGAATGAGTAATCTAATCAAAAAAGACAAAGTTATCGCTTATGTTGTCGTTTCTTTAGGGGCGGTAATAATGCTAGCGCCATTTTATTTCATGTTTGTTTTTGCTTCTCACTCAAACTCTGGAATATTATCGGTTCCCCCGCCAATATTTTTTGGTGATTATATTGTAGAAAACTTTAATACACTGATCGATTTTCTACCTTATTTTTGGCACAACATTGGTTTAAGTTTATTCGTTGCGGTCGTAACAACAATACTTAATTTGTTATTTTGTTCTCTGGCAGGTTATGCGTTTGCCATGTTCGATTTTAAATTTAAAAACTTTTTATTCGTTGGCATCATGGCCACTATGTTGTTACCTCCTTTCTTAGGAATGATCCCAACGGCAATGATCATGTCACAAATAGGATGGATGAATGATCCTAAGGCTTTGATCATTCCTGCAGCTTGCGGGGCAATGGGTATATTCATGATGCGTCAGTTTATCGCAAGTGCTATTCCAAAGGAGTTGGTTGAAGCTGCTCGTATGGATGGCTGCCGTGAATTTAAAATCTATTATCGTGTAGTGATACCGCTTATTACGCCTGCTTTTGGAACATTAGGGTTAATCACCTTTATAGGGTCATGGAATAATTTCATGGGCCCATTGGTTGTGATGAACGATATGAAGATGTTCACTATTCCATTGGCGTTGCGAGCCTTACAGGGGACAGGACAAATACCGTGGGGAGCCGTTGCAATAGGGGCTGCCATTGCTGTTTTACCGCTTCTATTCTTATTTGTCATTGCCTCAAGACGGTTGATCGATGGCTTAACAGCAGGAGCAGTGAAAGGGTAGTGTTAATCATCAATAGTTACTAAGCCATCATTTTCGTTAAAGGCATATTAACTAGAAATGGATGATATTTGAGGTTTACTTTTAAAATCTACGTATGTTCTCAAATAAAAAACAAGACTTTTAAGAGGAGGTTTTTATAAAAATCTCCCTTTTTAAAAGCGCTATTACTTAGATATGTTAATAACCTTACTTAACCGCAATATGAACATTTAGCTTTGCGGTAGATTTTTGCGTTCAAAATTCGATGTTTTGACGTAATTTGGCCTTTTTGTTGTTTTTATGAGCATCTTAGGCCAGCACTTGGGGAACTATTACAAGATGTTTTATGACCCAAAATAATTTTTAAATAGCAACTTAATCAACTTTCTAATTCATGTTTAATAAAGGAATAAAAATGAACTTATCGAAATTTAAGCTACTACCGTTAACCGTTTCGGTTGCCGCCATTTTATCACCGATGACTGCCGCGGCAGTTGATGCGCCCGAAGACTTTAAGTTTTCTGGTTATGCTCGCTATGGTTTGCATGCTTCTGATGATGCGTATACGCATGATTATGGTAATTATACTGGATCAGATAGTCTTATCAAATTAGATAGAGCACTGACTGGTAACTCGGCAGGACGTCTAGGCAATGAAGGAAATGGAGGAGAGATTCAATTTACTAAAGGCTTGCTAGGTCCTAATGATACAGTTTGGAAGATTGGTTTCATGGTCGATCACTGGAGTGATAACGTTCATTTTAAAAAGATATTTGCCAGTGTAACAAATGTATTTGAATCGCAACCCAATGCCACATTATGGGCCGGCCGTGATTTCCATCAACGCCCGCAAACACAACTTGCTGATTTTTTCATTATGACACATGACGGACAAGGTGCTGGTGTAAAAGACCTGGACTTAGGTTGGGCTAAATTAGATCTAGGTGCAGTAGGAGCAGTTGCAGATGGCGTAACAGGTGCTACTGATGACACCTATCTGTATGGTAATTCAACAAATGACAGCGGTAATTATGCAATTACTTCGAAGTTACATGATATTGCCCTGGGTGACTCTATTTCACTGAGTGTTCTTGCAAACTATGGTTTTAGTACTGATGACAAAACCGATCCTGGTTCAGCGCGTAATGATGGAACCAAAGCTTATCAAATAGCTACTATCTTTGATAGCAATTGGTCAAAAGGCTCAAATCAACTCGCTATTCGTTATTCTGATAATGCTTATAATTCAGTATTTACTAAGACAGAAGATATGACGGATCTTTATGCTGGTTTAGAGGGAAGTTATTATGCGACTCAGAATTTTGGTTTAATGTATGCTATTGCTTATGCTGATCATACTGAAGCGAATGATAGTGAAGATCGTAGTGAATATAGTGCAATTATTCGACCTATGTATAGCTGGAATGATATTCATTCAACATGGTTTGAGTTTGGTACTTCACTTGCTGATTATGATAATGGTGGTAAGAATACAGCTTGGAAAGCAACTATATCACAAAATATAAGTATTGATGCATTTGGGTTTGGACGACCAATGCTACGTTTTTATGCCAATATAGGCCAGTCAGATAATAAAGCAACTCAACCAACTCAAGGTGAGGTTGATGTATTTGCGGTGGGGGCAATGTTTGAAGCTTGGTGGTAAAAAAGCCTATTTATAAATCTTAATCATAAATAGGCTTGTACCAGAAAGCTGATGGGTTTCGTTTGGCGACAGAACCATCAGCAGTCAACTATACTTTAAGTTAAAAATTAACATACTTAAATAAAAATATACTGATATTCAATCTAACTAACATTTTATGCCAAGTTAGATTGAATATTTTGACTTAGATGTTTTGTCACTTTATTCAGAGCATCTGTATATCGATGACTACAGTGTAAACAATCGACATATTATCAATTTCATTTACCTCTTTGACTATTCATCTCATATAAACATTTCAATGTAACTTCAACTTAAATACTTGATAGTTATTTAGATTATTTATTCTTCTATTTAGCTGCTTCTTATATTAAATAACCTTAATTTTTTTATTAAAAATTTATTTTCCTATAAAAATCAGCGTTATAGATTATTAATATGGTGCTCTTTTATTTGCGATTAATCACATTTATTCGTTATGAGGCTAAATTCATAACCTAGTTTATTAAATATAGTAAAGATGAAAATAAAGCATTCCTTCATAGTCAGTTACTAATCAAGGTAAGGAAAGTGAAAAAGAGTAGTTAGCAACACAAATTGCTGACGTCTGTCATTTCCCATTTTATCGATAAGTGTACTTAACAGAATAATTTGTACTGAAGTAAACACTACTTTGTCTATATCACTACTCATGAGAAGAAGGAATAATAATGAAAAAAGTACTAATACCAACGTTGCTCGCGGTTACATTACTTGGCTGTACTAATGGTCAAAATGGAAAGTTATCAAACCAAGAAATGAGTCCAGAAAATGCGGGAATGCCATTAAAATATTTAGCATCTCAAATTAATTTGGGCATTGGTGCTGCAGTTGAAACCGGACATTTAAAGGACCCACAGTTTAGAGCTAAACTTATTAGTGAATTTTCACAGATAACGCCAGAAAATGAAATGAAGTTCCAGTACGTACATCCAGAAAAAGATCGGTTTGATTTCAGCAAGGGCGATGAACTGGTAGCTTTTGCGCTTGAAAATAATATGGTTGTAAAAGGTCACGCACTTGTTTGGCATATTCAGAATCCATCGTGGTTGGAAGATGGTAATTGGTCTAAAGCTGAGTTGATGGCTATTCTTGAAAATCATATAAAAACAGTTGTCTCACATTACCGTGGTAAAGTCACTTATTGGGATGTCGTTAATGAAGCATTTGATGATAATGGTGGTTTCAGAGATACAATTTGGTACCGCACAATAGGTGAAGAGTATATCGAATTAGCATTCCGCTGGGCGCATGAAGCTGATCCTGATGCTGTTCTGTTTTATAACGATTACTCGACAGAGGGAATGACGTCAAAATCTAATGCTGTTTACCGCTACATTAAAACATTAATTGAAAAAGGAGTGCCAGTGCAAGGTGTGGGCACTCAATTACATTTAACAGCTGAAAACCCGGTAAGTGACTCATCGGTTGCGCGTAATATAGAACGACTAGATGATTTGGGTTTAAGAATCCATTTTACAGAAGTTGATGTGAGAGTTCGGGATCAAGATGGAGCTGCAGGCTTAGATAATCAAGCTAAGCGTTATGAATCATTAGCAAAATTAGCAGCGTACTATCCTGAAGTCGATTTGTTTACTACTTGGGGGCTAAGTGATAAATATTCTTGGATACCTGGTTGGTTTGAAGGTTATGGTAGAGCATTAATGTTTGATAAAAACTACCAACAAAAGCCTGCTTACAAGGCTGTACAACGTGTATTAACTGATGCCGTAAAGGGCGCTTCTACTTATAAACCGGTTACTGATTTAAGTAACGCTAAACGGTTTATACAACCATTCAATGCGAAAGAGTTAACATCAGACAAATTTGATTCAGCTAAAGTTGTGTATTATCCATTTGCTTTTAACCAGTTAAATCAAAAAAATCAAACTTTGTCGCCAGAACAACGCACCTCAATAGATGGTAAATGGGGTGTCGCCTATCATAAGAACAAATTGATTGGACAGGTGATACGTAAAGATGACGTAACGGTGACCAACAATGCTCAAGCACATGAAAACGATAATGTTGAAATATTTGTTCGTCTTGGGGATAAATTTTGGCAATTTAGATCGATTGTAGGTCAAGATTTTGAACCTATTGACTTTCCAGGTAAAGCGACAGGTAAGTGGAACAAAGACGGGAGTACTTTTGATTTCACCGTTGAGTTTAACGATTACCAAGACTTAGTTGGTGAAACGTTTGGTTTTAATATTGCTTTGGCTGATAACGACGGTGCCGGCCGTGACACGCAACTTTATCCTTTAACGGGTAATAATATCGGTTGGCAAGGTGAGGAGTTTGGTGAACTCTTTATGAATGGTCAAAATGCCGTTGTTTCTTCAGAGCCTGTTTCTATACCTCCAGCCTTCAAAGCGATCAAATTACCGACGGCTATTAAGTCTGCTGAAGAAATGACGACTGGTGGCTACCAATATCCATTTGCATTTAATCAGCTTAATCAGAATGATATGACAGTCAAAAATGGGGATGATATCTTAGGAAACTGGAAGGTTGGCTATTACGATAATTGGTTGTACGGCGTTGTCAATCGAGTTGATGATGTAACCGTTACCTCTAGGGAAGCACCTTATGAAAATGATAATATTGAGGTCTTTGTTCAGCAGGGAGATAAACCGATGAATCAGTTCCGTAGTGTAGTTGGGCAAGACTTTGAACAAACCGGGTATTCTGGTCGTTATGAAGCACATTGGAATAAAGAAGGCACACAATTATTCTTTGCAATCGAATTAGACTCTTCTATTAAATCTGGAGAAAGCATATCTTGGAATATTGCACTGGCTGATAATGATGATGGTAAACAGAGAAAGTATCAACTTTACCCTGTAGCGGGTAGTAATATTTCTTACTTAGGTGAGGAATTAACTAAGCTAATAGCTGAATAATTTTTATAATAAGAGGGTAGTTCTAGGGCTACCTTTTACTTTGTTAGTTCATTGTATTTTACAAACGCAAGCTTCATCGTTGCCTACAATGAAGTCACAATATTTATTGATTTTTACAATAATTTTCTCATCGAATTTATACATTGAAATTGCTTAGGTAAGAATATTTTTGCCTAATTCAGTGATACCAGAGGTCCTCAGTACTAAAGTATGAATGCCATTAAGTGAAAAGTACTTCTACTTCTATACTTCTTCTATTTCACCGCGTAAAACTATTTCTTAATTTATATGTTAATGAAGTGGAGTATTTGTTTTGAGTATCTCGATTTAACTTCCCATCGTTGTATTGCATAGTTTCTTACACTATCAAAATTTGAATGAACTTTATTCGGTTTGATTTTTGTTCTTTTAGAGTCAATTCAGTAAAAATATGAGAAAAAACATTAAATATAAATTTAAAAAATGATAACTAGAGAGGATTAATTAAATCCATTAATAGCACTGTTAAATTTCGTAATTGAATACTTTGTCAAAAAAGAAAATGATGTAACCCGGCTGATAAATAAACTTTTACCAACAACTATTGGATATTAATTATGACTGAATTTTTTAAAGATGTAGCGCCGATTAAATTTGAAGGCACTGAATCAACAAACCCTTTAGCATTTCATCATTACGATGCAGATCGCATGATTTTAGGTAAATCAATGAAAGATCATCTTCGTTTTGCAGCCTGTTATTGGCATAACTTTTGTTGGCAGGGATCTGATGTCTTTGGTGGAGGTACATTCGACCGTCCTTGGCAAAAACCAGGAAATGCGATGGACATGGCAAAAATGAAAGCGGATGCTGCATTTGAATTTTTTAAAAAATTGAATGTGCCTTATTATTGCTTCCACGATACTGATGTCGCACCAGAAGGTAATTCAATCAAAGAATATCAAAATAACTTTGCTGAAATGGTTGATGTACTTGAAGCGAAACAGGCTGAAACAGGGCTTAAGCTTCTTTGGGGGACTGCAAATGCATTTTCTAACCCTCGTTATATGAATGGTGCCGCAACTAACCCTAATCCAGAAGTGTTTTCTTATGCTGCAACTCAAATTTTTAATGCCATGGGAGCAACAAAACGTTTAGGTGGCGATAACTATGTATTATGGGGAGGTCGTGAAGGTTATGAAACACTACTTAATACTGATCTGCGCCAAGAACGAGAGCAACTTGGACGTATGATGCAAATGGTTGTTGAACATAAACACAAAATTGGCTTTAAAGGGGCTATTTTAATAGAGCCAAAACCTCAAGAACCTACCAAGCACCAATATGATTACGATACTGCAACTGTTTATGGATTCTTGAAACAGTACGGTTTAGAAAATGAAATAAAAGTGAATATCGAAGCCAACCATGCAACGTTAGCTGGACATAGTTTCCAACATGAGATTGCGACTGCAACTTCATTAGGTTTATTTGGTTCAGTTGATGCTAACCGAGGTGACCCACAACTAGGATGGGATACAGACCAATTCCCAAATAGCGTTGAAGAAAATACATTAGTTATGTATGAAATTCTTAAAGCGGGTGGTTTTACAACGGGCGGTTTTAATTTTGACTCTCGTGTTCGTCGTCCTTCAATCGATGGTGCAGACCTTTTCCACGGACACATCGGTGGTATGGATGTGATGGCTAAGTCGCTAGAGCGTGCAGCAGCTATGATTGAAAATGATGTGCTTGGTAAAAATATTTCTGATCGTTATGCTGGTTGGAATAGTAAACTTGGCAAGAATATTTTAAGTGGTGAAATTTCTCTTGAATCACTAGCTAAACAAGCACTAGAAAATAATATTCAGCCAGTACCTGCTTCTGGACGTCAAGAATACTTAGAAAATGTTGTTAATAGCTTTATTTTTAAGTAATTTGATATTCATTAAACATAACTAATATAAAACCGATAGTTGGATTGATTGTAATATCTTCCAATTATCGGTTTTTTATTGCTTAGATTAAAATAATAAGTGCATAACGTAGCATCTGAGCAAACTAGTACTTTCAGCTTATTGTGTCCCCTTTAAATAACATCACGCGCTACACCGTACATGATATTTAAGTTCAATCTTCAGGGATTGATATATAAGACTTACCGTTTTTAACATATTTAATAAATTCATTAATAGATTTTAATCTTTCGGGGAAATATGTACCTTGCCCTGCTAAATTTTCTACATTATGGGTATCAGAGCCTGCGGTTTGGGGTAAACCGAACTCTTGGGCGTAAGCCAACGCTCTTTCATTAAAGATCTGCTTATCGTTTCCAGAATTGAATACTTCAATTGCATCAATCTTTTTACCGAATAATCTTATTTTCTTAATATAAGAGCGCTCTCTAAAGGGATGTGCATGTGTTAAAAATCCATTCGCTTCATGTACTTTATCAAAATAGAGTTCAAGCGGCCATTCTAGTAAATCAGGATTATCTAGTAGAAATTTTTTATCTAGACCATAAGTTAGAAACTCTGTTCCTTTATAGTTGTACTCCCAGCCGAAAAAAATGTCTATATTTAATCTATCTCCTACTTTTTTGGCATTTTCATATCCTATGCAGAATAAATCTACTTTATCTTTCCAAGGTAAAGCAGCATCAATGTTGCAGTTTCCATTAAAAAAATGATCTGTGATGATTACTCCACTATAACCGGCTTTAGCGTAGCTCTTTACAATCTCCTCAGCTGTATTGGAGGCGCATGCACTTACTTCCGATGTATGACAGTGAGTTTCATATTTATATGGGAAAGCAGAGTACATTATGGTTTCTCCAAGTATTTCAGGCATTATGCAGTGAGTTTTCATTTTAAATTTATTTTATTTTAGTGATTTATACACCTACGCATTGATAAATTATTAGATATAAATCAATTTCTTTCTTATATTTGAATCCGATTAGTTAAATAGTGGGTAGAATAGAATAATATTTATTAGTTAAGCGATCATTGGAAATTTTTTTAATCACATAATATTGCAAGGTGTTGTCAATTTCTAAATTTATTTACGTTAACAGTATTGTTGTGACTTATGAAAATATTCGACAGTAGAGTGAAAAATAACAGGAATATTTAATATAGTCAGATCAAAAAAATTGCGACCGACTCGATGATACTTGGTATCACGATGTGGTCTTTATAAAAGTTAAAACTGTATTTAAATTATGTCTGACGAACGGTAGATTAAATTGAAGATGAAATAGATATTTTAGTTCAGAAACGAAAAGACAAATAAGCGACTATGAGGCTCTTTAAGCTATTTTTAAAGGGACAAGGAATAAAAGTGTTACAGAACTGACAGTGAAATTGACAAGTTATTCAGCAGCTAAAATGTATTAATACCAAGTGTTAAACACTCAACTAGTGAGTATAAAAGTAACGGATGTGAGCTTTAACATCGAACTACTGGTGGCAAGAAAAGTAGATGAGCGAATTGAAATAACTGGTCAACCTGAACGGCTTTTAAGTTGCAACAGTTTCTCACGTAATCTGTTTCATTTTGGTCGTCATTTAATGCAAGCTAAACATTATCCAGCACTCAGTTATCGTTCTTTCTATTAATCGATTCAGTTAGTAGCATCCGAAATTCACTTTAAACCTGAAATTACTGACTTTATTCATCTCTAGTCGATAAGTTAACAACATCCCTCAAATAGCTGGATGAAAACAATTGTCCAGTTTCTGAGCCTCCAATCTCAAAGTAACCGTCTTGCAATTAGTAGCTTATAAAACAGGCAGTCGTCCTATTCCTCTTTTAATTCGACCGGTTTCTCTTTTTTAATATTTGTACTGCCATTTTGATAAATGCCTGTGTGGCAGGAGAGGCTTGTCGGGTACTGTGCAGTGCTAAACCAATTGTTCGCTTGTACTGCGGCGATAGGTGTCGAACCACATAGCCATCGGTTTGCAAAGCTTGTGGGAGTGCTAATTCAGCAACGAGGGCAACGCCTTCGCCTTTTGCAACCAATGCAATTGTAGTCATCAGTTGTGTAGTTCTATAGCGAATGTCAGGGATAAGATCCTCGGCTGCAAATAGCTTGGAAATGAGTTGCGCTGATCCGGCTTCCGTAAGAATAAAAGGAACACGGGATAAATCCTTAAGTAGAATTTTATCTTTATCCGCCAATGAATGTGATTTAGGAATAAGGGCAACCATTTGATCTTCAATCAATGCAAAGGTATCAAAACGCTCATCAGGAAGCACCACAAAGCCAACATCGACACGGCGCTCTTGTAACCATTGTACGACCTGTTGGTCATTTCCTTCATCAATTCGCACCTCAATATTGGGAAATTGCTTACGGTAACCATCTAGGATCATAGGGAGTAAGCGCAAGGAGGAAGTTGGACCGAAAGAGCCAATACGAAGGCTCCCTAGTTGCAATCCCTTAATATCTGCCGACTCTTGGCGTATGGTCTCAGACAATCCCAGTATTTCTCGAGCGCGGGGAAGTAATCGAACGCCAGCAACAGTCAGTTCTGCTTGTGACTTATTACGCTCGATAAGGCTTACCCCTAAATCCTCTTCGAGTTTTTTCAGCGCGTGCGAAACAGCTGACTGACTGATACCTAACTGTTGGGCTGCCAAGGTAAATCCACACAGCTCTGCAACGACTACAAATATTTCAAGTTGGCTAAACGTCATGATCTATTGCTCATTTTACTATGATTTAACATTAGTGAAATACTATATCACATATCAAGTTACCTTTTTATATCGAGCGACATCATGCAACCAATTAACAATACATCTAACGACTTGGCTTTATCCTCCATCTGGCCAACCTATTTCAAACTTATCTTAGTCGCCTTACTGTGGGGGGGGACTTTTATCGCCGGACGCTTACTTGCGGAGTCGCTTTCACCGTTAATGTCGGCGATAGGCCGTTTTGGGCTGGCGGTATTTATACTCATTTTACTCACTATAAAATTTGAAGGTCGGCTACCAACACTATCACTCAGACAGGTTGCTATCACTTTCGCTCTCGGTCTTACTGGCATATTTACCTATAATTTATGTTTTTTTACTGCGCTCTCTGAAATGCCTGCTTCCCGTACGGCTCTATTTGTTGCGTTTAATCCTATCGCTACTGCGTTACTGGTTTCCCTCTTATACCGAGAAAAATTTTCATTTCAGAAGTTACTTGGGATTTTTGTGGCAGTATTAGGTGCACTGACCGTGATCAGTAATGGTCATCTACTGACCGTGATCCAAAATATTAGTCAGACTTTTGGACGTGGAGAATTGTCAATGCTGTGCGCAGTACTCAGTTGGGCTATCTATACCGTTGTGGGGCGAAAAGCACTGCTTGGTTTATCACCATTAGCATCAACGACTTATGCTGCTATTTGGGGATTGATATTGTTGTTAATGGTATGGTTTTTCAACCCAAACGTGCAGGTACTGCCTGAGTTAAATTGGCAAATTGGTGCCGCTATTGGTTATTTGGCGGTATTTGGGACCGTCATTCCTTTTATTTGGTATTACCAAGGAATAAAAACAATTGGTGCCGCGCAAACCTCAGTTTTTACTAACTTTGTCCCTTTATTTGGTGTGTTGCTCGGGGCTTTAATATTAAATGAGCAGATTTCCTCTTCGATGTTACTCGGTGGTGCGCTGGTGATCATGGGAGTTATTTTGACAAATCGACGTTAATAGTGAACTAAGAAAAACTCTAAAAGTTGAGATATCCAGCTTTAGCTAAATAATATTGACTGCTTATTTTAGTTTCTGAGGCGTATATGAAACATTTTATCCTTAGCATTTCTAGCCCAATTATGCGCACATCACAAGATAATAAATGTTGTTAACCGTTAATGTATTTTAAAGTGGACCGCCATTGCCCGAAATCAATTATCCACAACACTTCAATGATGAGTTTATAATTTTTTATTGAAGTGTCCGGGTAACTCAACTACAAAGACTAAACTGAGCAATCTTACTCATAAATAGTTGCTAATACCTCTGGTCTTAATTCATTGTCACCCTAATATAATATGAGTTGCCTATAAATATAGTTAATACTGTTACCCAGACATGCACTTATTTTGTACGAATACTCTTGATAAAGTATTAACTTTATAAAATGCCTTATTTTCTGATTTTTTATGCATACTTACGTCACTAGGTAACTATCTAACTAACTCGAATGACTTAATTAATGGCCTATTTTTATGGAAATTTATTTTTCCTAATAAGTTTGTCCAGATATTTTGAATAAAAATCATTTTCATGGTGATCTTAATCACCATTATTGATTCTTTGTTTTATTTAGGTGACTATAGTGAACAAAAATTAGGTGCGACATATGAATTCATTACTTAAAATATCTGAAACTATTTTATCTGAAAGAAAAAAACGAAAATGGACCCAACAGTTATTAGCCGATTATGCAGGGCTTAATAGGACAACTATTGGCAAAATTGAGCGTGGGGATTACGATGATGTAGGATTAAGGAAAATAGAGCGTATCCTTAATCTATTTAATAAATCGTTAATGGTAACAGATTCAGGCTTACCTACTTTAGACCAATTGAAAGAGACTAATAATTCTAACGTTGATGTATACACTCATGACAAGAGAGTAGGCAGGCTGCAGAAAGAAAATGCGGTCCACCATTATTCGTATGACTTAAATGCAAAAACTGCATTATCCCTTACTATGCCTATACGATTAGAAACCTATACATACGAAGGATTACATCCATTCTTTCAGATGAATATGCCAGAAGGTGGGTTACGTTTAGCTATTGAGAAAGCAACCGCAAAACATTATGGCAGTAATGATTTAACAGTATTAGCGTTTCTATATTTCAACTTGGAAGATTGGGTTAAAATCGTTGTATTATCAACACAGTATGAATGCAGCACAAAAACTGAATTAACAGCGCACTAACGGCAAAGCTTATGAAGGGAACGATAAAAAAGAGCTGAGGCCTAGTGAAGGTTTCAAGCTCTTAACTGTTAATGATAACGACTAGAAGCTGTCGTAATATAATATTTTAGTGATTTAATTAAAGTGACGCTTGAGCGATATTTTTAATACGATCAACGATAGAGCGTAAACCATTACCACGTGTAGGGCTAAGGTGTTTTTCAAGATCTAAGGCTTCAAAATAAGCGTTGATATCAAACTCAATTATTTCGCTTGCTGTTTTATTATTGAAAGCTGCAAGCACTATCCCAAGTAGACCTCTTACTATAATTGCATCGCTATCTACTGAAAAAATAAGTAATTTACCGTCAACATCGGGTTGAATCCAAACATTACTCTGGCAACCTTTTACAAGCCGCTCTGCCGTATGCCATTTATCATCAAAAGCGGGGAGTAATTTTCCTAAATCGATAATATATTTATATTTTTCTTCCCAGTCGTCAAAGAATGATAAGTCGTCAATGATTTCTTCAGTAGTTGGTAATAACATTGTATCCCTTATGTGCTGTATAGATAAAAATCGCATTTAATTAACTAGTCTAACTAATGAACTAGCGAAATAGCATAGTTAAATACGATTTTGTATTATATTTTATTATCTGAATTGACGAAAGTCATTAGAAGAAAAGCCCTGATTCTAATTGTGCTTCTTCACTCATCATTTCTCTTGACCAAGGAGGATCAAACAGTAGCTCAACTTCAACTGTTTCTACATTAGGTACTTTAGCAACACGATATTTAACATCGCTGACTAGGACTGGACCCATACCACATCCTGGTGCAGTTAACGTCATGTCGATTAATACCTTTTTATTTTCTTGATCTACAGTGACTTTATAGATTAAACCTAATGATACTAAGCTGATCGGGATCTCTGGATCATAAATACCATCTAATGCTTGCCATACTTGGCTATCATCAATGTCGCCTCTACCGTGGTCTTCAAAATCTAATACTTCTGACTTCTGGCCAATAGCGGACGCATCGGTACCATCTATACGCAACATGTTGCCCATCCATGTAACCGTATAATTACCACCAAGACTCTGATTAATTGAAATAAACTCACCTTCAGGGATAATTGAAGGTTCGCCTGTTGGGACTCTACGTGCAGCACAAGCACGCTGTGTTACTACCATTTTTTGTTGCATTACTTAACTCACATTAAAGCTTTCGCCACAGCCACATTCAGCTGCAACATTTGGATTATTATATTTAACTACCTGATTAACACCTTCTTTGACTAAGTCAATTTCAATGCCTGAAAGCATCGCCATCGATTCAGAAGCGACTGCAAAATTGATATTATCAAAGTTAACAATAGTGTCATTTTCTAAAGGGCTATCAGTGATATCTAATACGTAGGCGAATCCAGTACAGCCACTCACTTTAGTACTTAAGCGAATGAAGTGATCTGGTTTTTTTGCCACTTTTTCAGAAAAATATTTTTGTGCCGAATCTGTTAAAGAGACGATTGCACTAGGGTCGAATACTGATACTGTCATTTTAAACTCCTAAGATAACATTACTTTTACTTTTTTTAGTGCGGTAAATAATGCATCAATTTCGTCGAATGTATTATAGAGAGCAAAGGAAACACGTGCTGTCCCTGGCACATTAAACCTTGCCATTAAGGGCTGTGCACAATGATCGCCAGTACGAATAGCAATCCCTTGTTTATCTAATAAAAATCCAATGTCAGCAGGGTGGCCAACATCGAGAACAAAACTTAATACCGATATTTTATGTTGGGCATTACCTATAATAGTTAACCCTTCAAACTCGTTGGCTAGTTTTGTCGCGTAGGCTAATAAAGCCATTTCATGTTCTATAACGGCTTTATGATCTAAATCAGCAAACCACTCAACCGCTTTACCAAACGCGATGGCAGCCCCTACATTGGGCGTTCCTGCTTCAAAACGATAAGGCAGTACGTTCCATGTTGATTTTTGAAGCGTTACCGTAGAAATCATCTCTCCACCGGTGCGCCATACAGGCCAGTTTTCAAGAAGAGAAGCGCGGCCCCAAAGTATGCCCGTTCCCATCGGCCCATAAACTTTATGTCCTGAAAAAACATAAAAATCACAGCCAATTTCTTGTACATCAGCCCAACCATGGGCAGCGCCTTGTGCACCGTCCACTAATACCCAAGCATTAAAACGCTTTGCTTTAGCCGTCATAGACTTAACAGGGTTAATGGTACCTAGAGCATTTGAAACATGTGGAAAAGCAACAAACTTGGTTTTCTCTGATAGTAAACTATCGAACACATCTTGATCTAATTCACCTGCATCTGTCACAGGAATGATCTTTAATGTTGCGCCTGATTTTCTACATGCTTCTTGCCAAGTGACTAAGTTGGCATGATGATCCATTCCAGTAGCAATCACTTCATCACCCGATGACAACAAAGAGCTTAAACCGTTGGCAACAATATTAATGCTTTCTGTTGTGCCCGTTGTCCAAATAACTTCTTCACGCTTCGGAGCGTTAATAAACTTCTGGATAGTATCTCGAGCTTGTTCAAAGTGCTGTGTTGCTTCATCTGCAAGAAAATGAGCGCCACGATGAACATTTGAATTACTGTTGGAATAATAATCAACCAACGCATCAATCACACATTGTGGCTTTTGTGTGGTTGCTGCATTATCTAAATAGATTAAAGGCTTTCCATTTACACTACGGCTTAAAATTGGAAATTGTTCTCGAATCGCAACGACATCAAAACTCATTAAATCCTCACTTCACTTCCATTGCTGAAAATCGATTACGAATAATAGGACGTATCCATTCTGACAATACTGTGTTTGGCATTAAATCAATCAACTCATTAATGAAACCAAAATTTAACATGACACTTGCTTTAGCACGATCAATACCGCGAGTTTGTAAGTAATACAAAGCTTGCTTATCAACCTGAGCAGACGTTGCACCATGTGCACAACGGACATCATCCGCATAAATTTCTAATTCAGGTTTTGTGTTAATTTCAGCCGTATTAGTCATCAACAAATTACGATTATTCAATTCAGCTAATGTTTTTTGTGCATCACGGTGTATGTGAATTCGCCCATTAAATACCGCTTTAGAACGACCAGCAACAATACAACGAACATTCTCTTCTGTTGTACCATTTGGCATCGCATGCTCAACGGTTGCGTGAAGATCAAATAATTCATTGCCATCGAGTAGATAAATAGCATTCAATTTTGCATCAACGAACTCACCGGAATGAATAATGTCAGTATCTAAACGAGATAAATCACTACCAAAAGCAACAATTGTACTGTGCATAGAAGAATGATCTAACAAATTGAAATGACAACCACCAACCGCGACATTACTGCCCGTTTGAAGCGCGAAACGATAATGCTCTAAATGCGCTTTTGCAGAGACTTGATATTCAACAAATGCAGTACATAGGCTATCACCTTCAGCTTGTACGTCTTCAATAACAGCTAAGTGAGATTCTTTACCCAATGTCACTTGTACCCGTGTATGAGATTCAGCACCTAAACTCAATAGCGAACTAATGCGTAGTGGCTGCTTAATATTAAATCCATCTTCAACGTTCACAATCACTACATCTTGCGCTAATGCATCATTTACTAAACCAAATAAGTGACGTTTAGGTTTGATGTCTGAAAAGTTAGCTAAAGCTTGCGATTGCTGCTCTTTATTTAAATCAGATCCTAGAGAAATTGATAGACCTTTTGGTAAAACATCAGGTAATTGTTGTTTATCTAACTTACCATTTACGAATACTAATTCTATCGCTGATAAATTTGTAATATGCTCAGGTAATAAATTTGTTTTAGTTTCAATTTCATGTGCTTTTGAGTTTTGAACTGCTCTTAGCGACGTGTAACGCCATGCTTCTGTTTTACGTGTTGGCCATGGTGTTGTTGATAATAAGTCAATGGCCTGAGTCCGTTTAGGAGCCAGCCAATCATCTATTTGGTGCCCTCTACTGATGGCACTTTCTAACCATTCGCTCATGAGTTACCCCTCAATCTTAGCTTCAACATTACCATTCTCTAACCAAGCATAACCTTGAGATTCTAACTCTAGAGCAAGGGAAGCATCACCACTTTTTACTATTTTTCCATCGGCTAGAACATGTACAAAATCAGGCTTAATATAATCAAGTAAACGTTGGTAATGGGTAACAATGATAAAACTACGATCTTCTGAACGCTGGCTATTTACACCTTTAGCTACTAATTGCAAAGCATCAATATCTAATCCTGAATCGGTCTCATCAAGAATACATAGTTTTGGTTTCAGCAATAACATCTGCATTAATTCATTACGTTTCTTTTCACCACCAGAAAAACCTTCGTTTACACCACGCTTTAAAAAGGCCAATGGTAAATCAACTTGCTTACAAGCCGCTTTTGCTTGCTTCAATAACTCAGAAGAGCTTATTGCTTCTTCTCCGTTTGCTGCACGTACTGCATCAACAGATGCTTTTAAAAATTCTAAATTACTAACACCTGGGATTTCTACAGGGTATTGGAAAGCTAAAAATAGGCCTGCATTGGCACGTTCTTCTATTTCCATTTCAAGTAAATTTTGACCGTTGAATGTTACACTGCCACTTTCAACTTCATAACCGTCACGACCCGATAGGACATAACCCATCGTACTTTTTCCAGCGCCGTTCGGGCCCATAATTGCGTGAACTTCACCTGGCTTAATATCTAAATTAAAACCTTTAATGATTTGTTTTTCTTCTATACCCGCATATAAATCTTTTATTGTTAATAAACTTTTAGTGTTCGACATTTTAATAATTCCTTAACCTACAGAGCCTTCAAGGCTAATTTCTAATAATTTACTTGCTTCAACGGCAAATTCCATTGGCAGCTCTTTAAATACTTCTTTACAGAAACCGTTCACAATCATAGAAACCGCTTTTTCAGGATCAAGTCCGCGTTGACGACATAAGAACAGTTGTTCGTCACTTACTTTTGATGTGGTTGCTTCATGTTCAACAATGGCAGAAGGGTTGCGACTTTCTATATAAGGGAAAGTATGTGCACCACATTTGTCACCAATTAATAATGAATCACATTCAGTGAAGTTACGCGCACCATCAGCACTCGCCATCATTTTAACGAGGCCTCGATAACTATTGTTACTGCGACCAGCAGAAATACCTTTGGTAATGATCGTAGACTTGGTATTTTTGCCTATGTGAATCATTTTAGTACCGGTATCGGCTTGTTGGCGGCCACGAGTAAGTGCAACAGAGTAAAACTCTCCAACACTGTTATCACCTTTTAAAATACAACTCGGATATTTCCAAGTAACAGCTGAACCAGTTTCAACTTGTGTCCAAGATATTTTTGCACTGGTATGGCATATACCACGTTTAGTTACGAAGTTGTAAATACCACCTTTGCCATTTTCATCACCCGGATACCAATTTTGTACTGTTGAGTATTTAATCTCAGCGTTATCCATTGCAATTAATTCAACAACGGCTGCATGTAATTGGTTTTCATCACGTTGTGGTGCAGTACAACCTTCAAGGTAACTAACATGGCTGCCTTCATCAGCAATAATGAGAGTACGTTCAAACTGACCTGTGTTCTGTTCATTGATACGGAAGTAAGTTGATAATTCCATTGGGCAGCGTACACCTTTAGGAATATACACAAAAGAACCATCAGTAAAAACAGCACAGTTTAATGCTGAGTAGTAGTTATCTTTACGACCAACAACACTACCAAGATATTTTTTCACAAGTTCTGGGTATTCAACAATCGCCTCTGATATAGGACAGAAAATAACGCCTGCTTCATATAACTTTTCACGAAAAGTAGTCACAACAGAAACAGAGTCGAATACAGCATCAACCGCAATACCCGCTAACATTTGTTGCTCTATAAGCGGGATACCTAGTTTTTCATAAGTACGTATTAATTCAGGATCAACCTCATCTAAAGATTTAGGTTTGTCCTTCATACTTTTAGGCGCGGAATAGTAGGCAATCGCTTGGAAATCAATTTTAGGGTAATCAACCAGTGCCCAATCTGGTTCTTCCATTTTTAACCATTCTCTAAATGCACCTAAACGCCATTCCAGCATCCATTCTGGTTCATTTTTCATTTTAGAAATACGCTCGATAACACTTTCATCCAAACCCGGTTCAAACGTTTCTGATTCAATATCAGAAATAAAACCAGCTTCGTATTCTCTTCCTAGTGCTTCATTAATTTCTACTTGCACTGTCATATAAAACTCACTTTTAAATAGGGGGGAACGACACTAGTAGTCGTGTATATTGTATTTAATATGTGTATCAATTAAAACTTCAATATTTTTAATAACTTTTCGTCTATATCTTGTTGCACGTTATTTTGGTCCATTAAATCACCTAAACTGATTTGACTCAAAAATTCATGGATCTGATCGCTTAAGTCACACCATAAATAATGGGTTAGGCAAGTAATACCATTTTGACAGTTTGCTGTTTTTTTACATCCAGTTGCATCAATTACTTCATTAACAGCATCCATTATTTGCGCAACAAAAATCTCTTCACTTGCTCGGCCTAATTGATAACCACCACCAGGCCCTCTTACACTTTTCACTAAAGACTTCCTGCGAAGTTTAGAGAATAACTGCTCAAGATAAGATAAAGAGATACCTTGTCGACTCGAAATTTCGGCTAAAGACATTGGCCCTTGTTTAGGGTTTAATGCAAGATCAAGCATTGCAGTTACTGCATAACGGCCTTTTGTTGTTAAACGCATAAGAGCTCCGATAAAGTTATTCTTTAAGGAGGGCATGATATAGAAAGTTGACTAAATTAGTCAAGTATTTACTTGACTGTTTTCATGGGGTATTTGTTTTCATACAAAAGAGTATTACAAATTGAATTTATGAATAATTAGTTTGCGTATCAAGTGTCACAAATGACAGAGGGAGTATTAAATTATGGTTACTAATGCACTTGATGAATAGACCTTGTAAATAATTATGAATATTTCATTTATTACAAGATTTAGGGAGGTAGTGCCCAACTAATATTAGCCACAATTTTGAAGTGTCTAGCTAATTCAACCACAACACTTGCGCCTGTTGAAAGTAAAGTCTTTGACTGGCGTTGGCGTCTATAAAACGGTGAAAAGAATTTCGTACCTCATAAACATAGAACAATTGTGTTTTTCGCTAGCCGATCCCTGTTTGATCTTTTATAGTCGCTTAGTTAAATCAGAAAATCCTTTGTAATAAGCGCGTAAGCTTTAGAAAAAGAGAGAGAATACATGTTAAAACGAGCCCTAGTTGTTATTGCTACCTTAAGTCTTTCCATGGCCAATACTGCCATCGCTGAGACCCGTGTAACATATAAAAGTGCCAAATCAACCACTTCATATTATCAAATGGCCGTTCAGGTTGCAGAGGGTGTGAAGTATGCCTCAGATAGTAATATGATCCTCACCGTTGAGGAGAGCCAAGGTTCTGTACAAAACGTAAAAGAAGCGGGTAAAAATCGTGCAAACTATGTATTTACCACTCCTCCATCTCTTATCGTTAAAGCGCGAGGTGGTGTAAAGCCATTTAAAAAGGCTAAGCAAGCGTATCAAGATATCCGTGCTTTATATCCAATTCCATCGCTTGTAATGCACTGGGTTGTTCGAGAAGACTCTAAAATTGCAAACTTTCAAGAACTTGATGGTAAAGATTTTATTGTAGGTCGTGGTAACTTTTCGGCTCGTCAAACTATCGAACTTTTCAAAGTTCTTGGCCTTGAAGGTAAGGTTAATGCGATTGATGTTGAAGTGAGTGGCGCTGTCTCTGCACTTAAGAATCGACAGGTTCAAGGTTTTGCGACTTCTTCATCTTTCCCCGCACCAAATGTGCTTGAGGCCGCGTCTTCTACGCCAATCCAGCTCCTTAGTCTTTCTGAAGAAGATTACGGTAAAGTTAAAGGGACTCCAATTACAATTCCTGCAGGAACCTATCCTGGCGTTGATACTGATACCCAAACAATTTCTCTTCCTGTTGGCGCTTACACCATGAAGAGTCTTGATGAAGAGACTGCATATCAGCTGACCAAGGCTTTTTGGGATGCTAAAAAACGTATGGCTAAAGTTGCTCCATGGTGGGGATCTGTAACAGTTGATCTTTTAGGTGAGCTTGCAGGACCACTTCATCCAGGCGCAATCCGTTATTATAAAGAAGAAGGTATCACTCTCCCTGCCCACTTGGTTGCAGTTCAGTAGTTTTCTTCAGAAATAAAGTTATTTGCAGGGGAAGGTTGAGAAGCTTTTCCCCTTTTTAGGTTGTAGTACAATGTCTATGAAACAAAAAATCTCCCGTTCGATCTTACTCACTTTAGCGGTAAGCTCCGTCTTCTTTCACCTCTGGCTTGTGTTTGCTGGTCTTCTGCCAAATCTTGTTACACGTCCTATCCACTTGGCGCTTGCTTTGCCGTGGGTCTTTTTGGTTGGACAAAAAAGTACATTTCAGAATATAACAGGCTGGATACTTGCCTCTACAGGTATTGGCATCTGTATGTGGGTTGCTTTTAATCGTGTTGATTTAATGGATCAATATGGCTCACTTGAAACAACCGGTCAGTATATTTGGAGTGTTGCTCTTGTTCTTATTGTTCTTGAAATGGCTCGTCGCCACGTAAAGCTATCGCTTCCGCTAGTCGCGCTCATTGCTCTTAGTTACGGTGTTTTCGGGCAATATTTACCCGGTGAATTTGGTCACCCTGGTATTCCTGCAGATGCCTTTTGGGGAACATTAGTACTTACCGAAGGTGGAGTTTGGGGACCACTTACTGGTATATCGCTTAATGTGATTGCTGTATTTATTATTCTTGGTGCGTTTGTCAGTGCTGGAGAAGGGGGTAATGCTTTTATGAGCCTTGCAACTCGTATTGCAGGTAAACATAGAGCAGGACCAGCAAAGGTTTCTGTTTTAGCTTCGGCATTTTTTGGTTCAATTTCGGGTTCAGCTTCAGCAAATGTTGCATCAACTGGCGCGTTTACTATGCCAACGATGAAACGACTTGGGTACCCCGCATCTTTTGCAGGAGCAGTTGAGGCCGTGGCATCTACGGGTGGGCAAATTATGCCTCCTCTTATGGGCGCCGGCGCTTTCATGATGGTAGAGCTACTTCGTATTAATTATAGCGAGGTTATGGCCGCTGCGATTTTGCCAGCACTGCTCTTTTTCTTTTGTGTTTGGGTAAGTGTTGATCACTTTGCAAAGCGTAATAATCTAAAAGGTCTTTCTGAAGAAGAGTTGCCACGTTGGGGTGAGGTAGGGCGCCTAGCTATATTCTTCATTTTGCCTTTTGGTGTGCTCTTACTCATGCTTTTTTGTACTGACTATACCGCTCAGTATGGCGCGGCTGTTGCGACTATAATGACTGCGATTATGCTTATCGCAGATCGAAAAGGTGTTTCGAAGCTTCCTGCGATTCTTGCTCGTTTAGAACAGGCATTTCTTGGTGCTGCTAAGCAGATGAGTACAGTAGCTGCTATTGTGATTTGTGCTGGTGTTATTATTGGTGTACTTAATATGACAGGCCTTGGAATAAAAGTTACTTCTGCTATTTTAGGGTTTTCTGGTGGTAACCTTTATATTGCTCTTTGTCTTACCGCTATTGCCTGTTTGATACTTGGAATGGAAGTACCTACAACAGCCGCCTATGCTATTTGTATATCTGTTGCAGGGCCTGCTCTTGAGCAACTTGGTCTTCCCGCTCTATATGCCCACCTTTTTGTTTTTTGGTATGCTTTACTTTCAACAATAACTCCGCCAGTGTGTGGAACTGTGTTTATTGCAGCAGGTATGTGTGGTGCTCCGTGGCTCTCTGTTGCCAACAGAGCGATGCGTATTGGGGTTGGACTTTATATTGTGCCTCTTGCCCTGGTTGCTAATCCTGCTTTGATTCAGCTCATTGCCAATCCGGTAATGGCTCTGCTTGCAGCTGTAAAGATTGGTAGTGGTTTATGGCTTGTGAGTTACGCAGTAACAGGCCAATCTAAAAATTACTGGCAGCCAGCCATAGCACTTGTTACAGGTTTTGTTGTTATTTTTGCATTTGGCTTTGGTCAGTTTTAGTAAACAGTTTTACTTTATAATGGAACTGTAAATTTGGTCAGTTTTTAGAAGTATTAGTATAATTAATCTGAAGTGCTATGAACTCAAAAGTGATTCAACTGGCAATAATATTAAGCTCGAAAATTACCGGAAACTAGCATATCAGTTTAGCTTTATAAGTCGTAATGGGGGCATTTACGGCTTAGCTTTTTACTTGGCTTTCGAACTTGCAATGGGTAACAAATCTAAATAAGCCTGTTGCTGTTTTATTCTAGGATAGCGGGAAGAACTCCGGCACTAAGACAATGGACTTTTTTGACATGTTTTGAGCTCTTGCATTAGTTGGTTAGCAACTACACTAGCTTAAAATAGGCTTGTGGCAATTATGCTTATACTATTTTACTTCCATGCACTTCTTTTGCACCTGTCTCTTTTATAACGTGCATTAAGTTATCTTTATTTACACCACCACCCGGAATGATGATGATTTTATCTTGAGCATAGGCAATTAGATTTTGTAAACATTGTAGGTTTTCTAAAGCGCTATTTTTCCCTCCTTTGGTAAGTATGCTATCTACCTTTAACGAGACTAAAAGATCTATCGCTTCTTTCTTGTTTTCTATCTCATCAAATGCCATATGAAATGTTTGTTTTAGATCACTTGCTGCCGCCATTATTACTTTTAATTTTTCCACATCTATTTTATTTTCATTATTTAATACACCATATACGATCCCGTTCACCTTCAGGTCTTTACATATTTTTATATCATCTAACATTATTGCAAGTTCTTCATCTGAGTATATAAAGTTACCGCCTCTAGGCCTTATAATCACATTAATAGGTATTGATATGTTAGAAACAGCATTTTTTATTGTCCCATAACTTGGTGTTGTTCCTCCTTCTAACAAGTTATCACATAGCTCTATCCTATCAGCGCCATTTTTATAAGCTTGTTTCGCCTCTATGTAACTTCCTACACAACACTCTTTGACCATGTTCTACTCCTTTTGAAAAACTATTAGCAATTTCCTTTGCGATAAAATGGCGAACTATAACAGTTGACCATCTAATCTAAGACATTGTATTTATTATGCGAATCTAGGGTTTAAATATTTTGAATAACTAGCGAATAGAGCAAGAAGAATTATTTATTTTGCCTTTATTCCTCCTAGTCTTTATCAGCAATATCATAAGTTAATAAGTTAATAAGTTAATAAGTTAATAGGTTAATAAGATAAATTACTGTTCATGTTTGCTATGTTGTGGCTGAATTATTTGGGGCATATCTTTATAAGTGTTTAAGACGCTTGGGGGCTATTTCGCCTCACTCAACATACATAGAAGAATAATTCTCTACATAGTCTTCCCACACTGGAGGAGTACCAATCACATCTTGTACTGTTTCGATAAATTTTTTGACCAATGGCGTTTGATTTCTGTGTGGGTAAACTGCGTATAATGCACCAAAATCACTTGGAAACCGGTAGTTTTGCAGTATAGGAACGAGTCCGAGGTCTTTAAGGTTTGACTTAAGCACAGACAAATCGGCAATTGAATAGCCCAATCCTGCCTGTGTGGCACTAATAAGCGAATCCACACTGTTTGCTTTAAATCTTCCGTTTATGCTGTACTTCTCCATTTTACTCTGACCTGAAGCTGCCATTTCCAGTTTGTCAAAAGTAAAAGAGCTATTTGAGTAGGTAATGGCAGGTAAGGATACAAGCTCTTTAAGCGTTTGAGGATTACCGTGCTCTTGAATAAAGTTTTCAGAGGCGAGAATAACCAACTTAGTTGGCGCGAGTTTCTTCGCTATATTGGTAGAGTCTTTGGGGGAGTTCAAGCGAAAAGCAATATCGAATTTTTCACCTATAATATCCGTTAGTCTATCGTCTAATGAAAGCTCGATATAGGTTTCTGGGTATTTTTTCATAAAAACATTGATGGCGTTCTGTAGATATGGATGACCAAAAGAAACGTAGCTGGTTATGCGTAATAATCCCCTGGGTTCAGTATGAAAAGTCTCCGCCAAGCGTTGAGTTTTATTGATTTCATTGCGGATAACTTTAGCTTGTTCCAGAATCTCTCGTCCGGCATCCGTTAGGGATAAAGAACGAGTAGTGCGGTTGAGCAACCTGACGCCTAGTGTCTCCTCCAATATTTTAAATTGCTTAGTGACGACCGCTCGATCCATGTGCCTGAGCTCAGCGGCTTTAGCAAAGGAACCCTGATAAACAATATCTAGGAACAGGTCAAGGCGAGTCGCTATATCCATATTATATCCGCTAGTTAATTAAAAAAATGAATCTGAAACTCAATTCTAATGTATTGAAAGCGATAAGTAACTTAAATCGAATGCGCCTAAGTAAACTAAACGACGGTGAAAACATCTTCGGTAGCAAGTCGAGATTTTGGCAGTCCGTAATTGAAATCTTCAGCATCTGAATGATAGCCCATTGCTAAGGCAACGTGGCAGACGTAGCCGTTTAATTCATCTGCAAAAAACTCACTGATGAGTTCTGAATCAACACCTTCCATCGGTGTTGAATCAATACCTAATCGAGCCATAACATGTAGTGCATTACCCAGCGCGATATAAGTTTGTGCTTTAGTCCAGCTCTCGTTAGATCCATGTTCGTCTCTGAGAAGGTCTGCAAAATGAAACCCGCCATTTAAAGACGCATCATACTTTTCTTCTTTTAAGCGACCTAATGCAACATTGATATTCAGCACTTTTTTGTAATCCTCTTTCTGGTAATTTGGATTATGTGCAAAAAGGATAATATGCGACGCTTCTTTAGCATGGTGACGATTAGGCTGATACTTATTAGCAAAGGTAGCGTCGAGACGATTTTTTGCTTCATCACTTTCTATTAAAATAAATTTCCAGGGCTGTGAATTAATCGATGAAGCCGACAATCGAATAGCTTCTTTAATTATTTCAATATTTTCCTCTGAAATACGTTTGCTGGCATCGTATTTTTTTGTTGTATAGCGATTGCTTAAGTCTTTTATAATCGAGTGAGTCATAGGTTTCTCTTTCGTTAATTATTTAAGGATTGTGTAACAATTCCTAAATTACATTTTTTAGCATTTTTCTGAGTGCAATACTAAAGTTTTCTGGGCTATCTTCCTGAACAAAATGGCAGGCGTCAGGTACAAGTTGTACGCCAGCATTGGGAAAGTGAGAGCGCCATTTTGCAATGGCTTCAGGCGTGCCATGATTGAAGTCCTTTTGGCCAAAAATAAATTCTACTGGTTTATTCGCAAGTGTTGTTAGCCTTGCTTCAATTTTCTCCAGCCATGCTCCCGCAAGGGTTATCTGCTGAGGAAAAATAGCGGTTGCTCTTCTTGACTCTGGTGTTGGGAATGCCATGGTGTAAGCATCAACGATGGCTTTATTACTGCGGGATTCTTCATTGATATTTGCCAGCATTAGCTTAGTAACAAAGAAGTTCTCGTCCAGTACTCGCTGTTCCATCTTCGGTGTTCTGAACAACATGGAAAACACTTCAATACCGCCATCTACTTTCCACGCCCAGGTATTAGAGATCACCACACCAAGTACGTTATCCGGATGATTAGTTGCCACGTTTAGTCCGGTCGGTCCACCCCAGTCCTGAACAACCATGATGAATTTGTCTAACTTAAGATGTTCAAAAATAAGAGATTCAATCCACTGTGAATGCTCTTGTGGCGTAAAACCGAAATCAGAAGGGGTATCTGAAAAGCCAAACCCGGGTAAATCATAGGCAATGACCCGAGTTTCCTTTGACATGTCTTTGATTATATTGCGATTTAAAAAGGACCAATTAGGGTTGCCGTGCGTCAGCACAATGGGAATGCCTTCACCTTCATCGACGTAATGCATCGATGCACCATTACGTTCATACCAGTGGCTCTTAAACGGGTACTCTTCCTTATCGACTATAAAAGGGCGTTGCTTTTTATTGGTCACATCCGCGTTGTTGATTATTGCATCTGGTTCTACTTGATAGCTGATTGGTTGTGAAGGTTTAGCAGCAAGTTTTTTAATGCTTCTACAGACATGTATTCCTCCTAAAAGGGTAAAAAAACGATCACCGGACTAACCGCTGAATTAGTTGACTAATTAACCATAAAACGAATGATATCACTATATACCCAATTTATTATTTCTTAATAATCAATAATAAATTGAATATATGCCTCTATATCATTACTTCGAGTCGCGCGATAATCCAATGCAATCGACCACCTTGATTAAGTATTTATACTGACGGAGTTAACAACATTGAAATCTACAATTGCATCGGCCTTTATAGGTCTGTCTTTATTGTTTGCTAACGCGACTCAAGCCGCCTCATTAGCACCACAATGGGAATTAACAGGGTTCTCGCAACCAGAATCTATTTATGTTTCACCTGAACATGAATGGATTTACGTTTCTAATGTAAACGGTAATGAACCTGGTTTTATCAGCAAGCTTTCTAAAGGGGGGGTTATCGAAAAATTGAAATGGATTGATGGATTAGGCATGCCAACCGGAATGGGCATGTTTGGCAGCGATCTCTATGTTGTAGATAGAAATCAGGTCCATATCATTGACACCGAAACCGGCATTATGACTAAGAGCATAAAGGCAAATGACGCTGTCATGCTAAATGATTTGACGATTAGTGATAAAGGACAAGTATTTGTTGGAGATATCGCGGCAGGAAAAATCTACACCCTGATCAATAATGAATTAGTTGTTTGGTTGGAAGATACAAACCTCCCACATCCAAACGGCTTGTTGGCACAAGGTAATACACTTGTTGTCGCCAATATGGCGAGTAAGTTAGCTCAGCAATTTGAGCCTGAAGAGTATGGCTCAATCTATAAGATTAATATCGCAGACAAATCGCTACAAATGATCAATTCAAGTTACAGGCTTGGTGGTTTGGATGGTCTAACTGAATTGAATAATTCACTGGTTGTCAGTCACTTCCCTGCGGGTGAAATTTATCAGATCACAGACAAAGAACGAACGCTGTTAGGCACGTTAGATATTAGTACTGCGGATATTAGTGTTGATGACAGTACTGATACGCTGTTTGTTCCATTCTTACTTAAGAGCAAAGTGGCTGCTTACAAGATCATCAACGATTAAAGATCGGCTTCAAAATTACTTGCGGTTTTGTTTTCAAAATAGTCAGTCATTTGGGGCTTTTTGGAAACAATTTAGCGCAAGTTATTGTGTAACGATTCCTAAAGCCGACAGAAATAATAAAAATTCTAGGAAAAGGAACTGAAAAATGAAGAGAGTATTAACAATCGCAGTAAGTCTATTCGTATTGTCAGCATGCTCAGCTATTGATACTAATAAGCTGACTAGCTATACGCCAGAAAAGAGTATTTCCGGCTCTGGTTATGAGTCATTAAGAGGCGCCGTGATCAATTACGGTTACGATGGTTTTGATGATTTTAACCTAGCTATTTATAACAATAAAATCAAATGGCTTGGTCAAAAAGGATACTTTCAGGGCGTTGCTACTGAGGTTGTGCCACAGATATCAAAGGTTGCTGACAATATTTATTTCTTTTCCTGGTCTACAGGAGTAGCGGAGACAATGTCGTTCATAATTATAACACTATGAGGGTAAATGCTCACTTGTCGGAGTCCCAAGTAAAAGATGCTTTGTGGCAGATTCACGGTGATGTTTACAATATAAACAGCCCGGAAAGTGTTTTCCCACATTCACAACTTACCCCTATTAAAGATATTGGCAAAATATTAAAGAAAAACATCGCTGAGAAGAATCTACCACCGTTTGCCTTCACAGCCAAAATATCGAATTTCCCTGAAGATATAGCGGGCAGAAAGGAGCTAACAGGGCTTTCTATAAAATATGATACGCCTGATGGCGTGATAGAAATCGAAGTAGATGGTGATCGCACCTACGTCAGTAAAAATAATCAGGATATAAAAGATGTTTTTACAGCAGCCACTAAGATTGCGGATGGTATCTACTTTATCTCATGGGAAAAAGGGGCAGATAGTGACCATATCGTCGTTAACCGAAATAGTATGACCGTTTTTGATCATGTATCCCCAACAGGTGAACGTAAAGAAGCTATTTATGACATTACCTATTTTGGTGCCAAGTAATACAAAGCAAATAGGCTATTGTTTTTTATCAGCCCAACGGGCAATAGAGCCAGCAACTCGAAATACTTTTAAACTAATTATGCACACTTTATGTGCTCAAAAGGAAAAATACGATGAAAATTGAAATGTGGGCAGATTATACCTGTCCTTACTGTTACATGGGACAAGCCAGCCTTGATCAAGCGCTTGACGGACTTGCATTGAATGAAGAGATAGAAATTGTACATAAGAGTTTTCAGCTGGAGCCAAATGAAGCTTGTCACGCTGGCGAAGATCTCAATGATCTTGTGGCAAAAAGATACGGTAAATCATACGAATGGGGCAAAGCCCATAACGAACAACACACTCAAATGGCCGCTGGTTTTGGTTTACAGTTGAACCTGGCTGCTCAAACTATCAATAATACTATTCTTGCACATCAGGCCACTAAATTTGCTGATGCAGAAGGTAAAAAAGAGCTGATGATTGAGCGTATATATCAAGCTACCTTTGAAGAAGGCAAGGATATCGGCGATAAACAAACGTTATTAGATCTTGCTGGAGAGATTGGTTTGGATGCGTATAAACTCGCCAAAGCATTTGAAGAAAAAACATACCTCAATGCGGCTCATTCAGACATTACAGAGGCGATGACAAAAGGGATAAACGGTATTCCATTTTATCTGATCAATGGCAATATGCCAGTGTACGGTTTACACAAGGTAGATGCATTAAAAGCAATTCTACAGCAAGCGAGTGAACAATCTTAACCTTCAAGAATATGAGGGAATTAATAAAACCAGAACTCTGGCAATTAGGTATTAATCTTCAGTCGTACTGCGGCAGTACGACTGACGAACAAAGATTGAGGATCCATTTCAATAAAATAGAATAATAAAACAAATCCCTTCGGCTGTTTCCTACCTCCTTTCGTATTAGAAAGAGCATTACTGTTTATTATTGAGCGTTTTCATGCATTGTCATTTAAGAACCGTAAAATATAGCTTGATCTAAATTTTTACCAAAATCAATTAGGTTCAGATAGTTGAGATGGATAATTCAGCTATCCAACTGTATTTTGCTATATTCCAATCTATATGAGGTGACGCTCGGTAATTCCCGAAATCGAGTATTATTCTAGTCATTTATTTTTACTTCTGTAAGTCGAAATTTGGGCATATTCTTCTTAGCATTTTTAGCTTAGTTTTGGCCATATCACGAGATAATAATGTTGTTAATGTATTTCAAAGTAGTGGTTGAAATGAATTAGCCACCCATAACAAAAAGTTCAATGACCAGCTTAAAAATATTTCTCAAATTGAGCTCTGTAGGCATAGAAATTTAAATGGTTTAATGCTCAATTTGATATCAAGTTTAGTCGATTATTGTTTAAAAAAGCTAAAAAGCTAAAAAGATATTAGATTATTAAGCCTAGTAAATACTTTTATAACTATTGAATTTAATCAATAATTTTTGAAAATTCAATAATCTATTTGAATTTCAAGTAAATATAAAATACTGTGTTTTTATAAATAAAATTCGGGCTGAGAATGAATAAATTCTACAGCCTCGTTAGGGGACTTATGCATATCGATCATTTTAATATCAGTGCACCAGCAAAAATACTGACAGAAGATAAAAAATTTCTGTGTGAAGTTTTTGATTTAGTTGAAGGGTGGAGACCTAAATTATCCCAAAATGGCTACTGGTTATATTATAAAGATAAAGTACTCATTCATTTGATTGAAAGTAATGAGCATTATAGAAATGAAAAACAAGGTTACTTAGATCATATTGCCTTTCGACTCAGTGGTCTTAATAAACTAATAAAAACTTTAAAAATACTTTCAACGGAATACTCTATTAAATATTCTGCTGAGAGAGATATGACCCAAGTTTTTTTCAAAACACCATCTGGTGTTGGCTTAGAGGCTATTTTTTTAAAAGAGAATATAGATGAATAGCACCCTGAAAATAGGGGGAGATGTCTCACAGCCGACACATTATCAGAGTGTTGCACTAGGACGAGAGCTCGACTTATGACAGTAAATAGTGGAATTGATTTTAGGAAGTTATGGTGGTTGTTTCATAAAACTAAGTAGGCTTAAAATAAGCTATTCTAATACTTCGTTATAAAACACCCATCATTAAGACAGGTGCTTGCTGGAGTACGTATCAAAACGCAGTTATACAGGAAGAGTCTGTTTGTCGAGATCATATCTAACTGAAGGGCGTTCATGCTCGCTAGCGCCTTGCTCCCCATCAACTGCTTCCAATTGAATGTAGTTATAATTAGCCGTGAAATTTAAAGACACATCTGTTCCTCCTGGAACAACCGTCAAAACATGTTTAACTTTAAAGGTTGCTTCATCAGCACCTAGTACGTAAACCTTTATAGAACCGCCACTATCACTATGATGTAAATTCAGATTAATATCTCTACCTTGATTTATATCTGAAATAGCTATTGTTTTGGTTATTTGACCACTGTAAAGTTGACCTTGAATCATTTTGTTTTCCTCATTATTGTAGATTATTACATTTAATAAATTTGTTATATGTACATAATGCTTCATCACATAACGTTTTATTTATAATCCCAATTTAGATCACCACAATTCATAAATTTAATTCACAAAAAAGACGCAATCATAATCACTAAGCAGCATATCATTTATAAAAAATAAATGTAAAAATAAGGTCAATTATATTTTATTAATAGATCTGTAGTGATTAATAACCATCTAATCGAATAAATTACAGTTATTAAACAAATCTAGGAAACTATGAAAACAAGGTCTTTCAATCAATTATTAACAGAGGTTCGTTCTTGCAAAATTTGTGAACCTATTTTAAAAGACGGTGTTCGCCCTGTTTTGCAAGTTAATAAGCACGCAAAAATTCTTATAGCAGGGCAAGCGCCTGGCTCAAAGGTTCATGCAACAGGTATTCCATTTGATGACCCGAGTGGGGATCGTTTAAGAGAATGGATGGGGATTGATAAAGAAACTTTTTATAACTCACAAAAAATTGCAATATTACCTATGGCGTTTTGTTACCCAGGAAAAGGGAAATCAGGTGATCTACCTCCACCACCAATATGTGCGAAGACATGGCGCAATCAATTATTGGAAGCGATGCCTGAGATTCAACTTACGCTTGTCATCGGGCAATATGCTTTGACATGGCATTTAAAAAATAGAGGAAAAAACCTTACTGAAACAGTCAGAAACTGGGCTGCTTATGGGGAACATGTTATGCCTCTTCCACACCCAAGTCCGCGCAATAATATCTGGTTAAAAAAGAATCCATGGTTTGAAGCAGATGTTTTGACTGTGCTAAAAAGTAGAGTAGATAAAATACTGTTATCATAAATTTTTAATGGTTTGTTTGGTGTTGAGAAAGTTATTTCCTATTTAAAGCTATTATATTTTTCTTATTATGCGAATCTAGGGCTGATTAGATACTGGTAACTTAATTAAACATTGCTAAACCTCTACCTAAGCTGGGGGTGTGTAGGTTTGACAGTAACTACTGTGTTGTATCTTCTTTGCTCGTTCTAAAGAAAAGGGGAAATAACTTATGCCTGACTATAATAACTACTATCAAAAGCTACCAATAGAAATTGCTCCCTCAAGTGTCTTGTATTTACATTAAATAAATAGCTAATCTACTGCTTTTATTTTAATATTTGATTATAAATCAACTGCGTTCTATTCATATTAGTTACATCTTGCTTTACCGCATCGGCACTTTATTTTTCAAAAAAGGGATCTCCTATGGGTTTTAAAAAAAATTTAATCGCAGCTGCATTAACGACGACATCTTTATTCTCTACTTCAGCTTTTGCAGTAGAAAATATTGACATACTGATCACCGATGCAACTGTACTGACTATGAATGCAGAAAAAACTATTTATGAATCAGGCACTGTTGCCATTAAAGATAATAAAATTATTGCTGTCGGCGATAAAAATTTAGCAGAACAATACCAAGCAGATAAAATAATGAATGTTGCTGGCGACATCGTTATGCCAGGGCTTATTAATACGCATACACATGTTTCAATGACCGTCTTCCGTTCACTTGCCGATGATGTGCCAGATCGCTTACACCGTTATATCTTCCCGCTCGAATCAAAACTGGTTTCTCGTGATATGGTCCGTATCGGAGCTAACTTGGGTAACGTAGAGATGCTAAAGGGCGGTGTAACTACTTATGCAGATATGTACTATTTTGAAGATGAAGTGGCAAAAACCGTTGATAAAATCGGTATGCGTGCAGTATTAGGAGAAACAGTCATAAAATTCCCTGTGGCGGATGCAAAAAATGCACAGGAAGGCATTGCTTATGCGCTTAAATTTATCGACGAATATAAAGATCATCCTCGTATCACACCTGCATTTGCACCACATGCTCCTTACACTAATACAACAGAAGTATTGCAACAAGTTGCAAAATTATCCGAAGAAAAAGGTGTGCCAGTATTGATTCATTTAGCAGAATCAGCACGCGAAGAAGAGAAAATTGCAGAAATCAGCGGAGGTAAAAGTCCTGTTCAATATATGCATGATATCGGAGCATTAAATAGTCAGCTTGTTGGTGCACATATGATCTTAGTTGACGACGAAGATATCGCTTTGGTTAAAGCAAGCGATATGGGCGTTGCACATAACATGAGTGCAAATATAAAATCAGCAAAAGGTGTCTCACCGGCACTCAAAATGTATGATCAAGGAGTTCGCATTGGCTTAGGAACTGATGGGCCAATGTCAGGTAACAACTTAAGTACCATTGCAGAATTTGGACAAGTAGCAAAAGTACACAAGTTAGTTAATCACGATCGCGCTGCAATGCCGCCAGTGAAAGTGATTGATATGTCCACCATGGGGGCGGCCAGAGCATTACATATGGAAGATAAGATAGGATCATTAGAAGTAGGCAAACTTGCTGATATCATTGTTATCGATACTAAAGCGGTGAATATGGTTCCCATGTACAACCCATATTCAGCTTTAGTCTACTCTGCTTATCCGACCAATGTCCGTCATGCTATCGTTGACGGAAAATTACTCATGGAAGATAAAAAGATTTTGACAGTAGATGAAGATAAAATTCGTGAAGAAGCATTGAAATTTACCGATATTGTTAGAAAAACTATTATCGAAAGTGGGGAAATTGTGCAATAAAAAGTGAGAAATAACGGGCTAAATTATCCAGTTTGCCCGTTCTATTTATCTAGAACAGAGGCATACCTGTAGTTTTACTATCCAATTCCTCTTGTGATTTACGATCAAACCATGACACCTCAACTTTTAATCATTTTAGTTTATAAGCCCAAGGACTCATTTCTAGCTTAAAAGTGCTTAGTGATGAGCAAAAAGTACAATCTAATAAAACGCTAGGTATATGTGCAATGGATTAGTTTTACAGCCAAACATTAATTTAGGAACAGTAAAGCTTAAAGAGCCACATAATGGTATTTTACCGAAATTTTAATCAATCGGATCTGATAAATCGACAAGATCAAGATGATTTCTGATTACTTTCATTACACCATGCTCAAGATTACTCGGCGCACTAAAACGGGCATATGTTTTTACTTTTTCATGTGCATTTTCTACTGCATAAGAATGAAAGCTTGCTTGTAACATTTCGATATCGTTAAAGTAATCACCAAAACTCATTGTTTGTTCGAAACTAAATTTTAATTTGTCTTGTAAATATTTGATGGCATCGCCTTTTGAAGCATTTATATTCATCACATCAAGCCAAATCTTGGCGCTTACCACTACTTTGTGGTCGACATCGAATTTTGCATTAATTGACGGATATACAAATTCTTGCGAGCCATCAAAATGGCAAATAGCCACCTTAATAAACTCATCTTCAACTTCGAGTAAATCTTTTACATAATCACAACGATGGTAGTATTTTTTTATTTCTTCGAGTGCTTTAGGTGCTTGTGTTTCAATGTATGCGGACTTTTTACCACATAAGACAATATGTGCCCCTTCAATTAATCGAGCCTCTTTGATAATACGATGAATTGATTCTATATCAATAGTACAACTGTAGAGTTCTTCGCCTTGATGCATGACTAAGGTGCCATTTTCCGCGATAAACATGATACGGTCTTTAACCGCAGAAAAGGTTTGTAATAAGCTATAATATTGGCGCCCAGAAGCAGCTGCAAACATAATATCTCTTTGTTCTAATTGTTGGAATACATCAAAAAAATCAGGCGGTAAACGACCATCTTTATCTAACAAAGTGCCATCCATATCGGTAGCAATGAATTTAATATTATGTTGTGCCATTGATGAATGCTCGCATATTTTGTAAGGGATTGATAATAGAATGATTATATGATTTTTAGTTATGCTTTAGCAAATGGATAAAAACCATGTGACTATTATTAAAAGAAACAATTTAGAAAGTGACGTTTCATGCTCTGTTAAAAATCATCTAGATCGCGTTTTTGGTCTCATCCTAAATAAAGTATTACTTCTTGGTTTGATTTTTAGCCAGCTATTGTACTGAATAATAAATTCCTTTTAAAAACGCCCATCACTCAATTTATTCAATCGATGATAGAAAAGAGAATAACTAGTTGAGCATCAATTAAATATGAATTAATGTGGTTAAATGTTGAGCAATAAAAAGGCCGTTAGTTTAACTTTTGAAATAGTTAGATGTTTATGGGTTACTCATTATCATTACAATGATAACCACCGTTCCAGAAATTTATTCTTTTTGTCCTTCTCATTATTAAGAAGGGCGCTCCATAAAGGAAGGAGAATTACCATGAAAATAATAACTGCATCAGTGGGAGATAAAGGCGAAAATAACGTTGAAGACGTTAAAATAGTACAAGGCTTGCTCAATCAACATAAGTTAGCTGCCTTTGCAAAGCCTTTGAAAATAGATGGGCAATCAGGGCCTTTTACGATTAAACGAATAAACGCTTTCCAAGAAGTAATGATGAATATGCTTCAACCAGACGGTTTGGTCGAAGTTAATGGTGAAACCTTGAAGCGTTTGCAGGTAACTAAAGAAATAGTTACATCGAGTAGTTCGTTATTTTTTGGTGATAAAGGAATCAACCTTTTGAAAGAGATCGAAGGGTTGGCGATAACTCCCTATGACGATCAAACTGGCAAAGCTATTAAGGTTTGGGTAGAAGGTGCAACGATTGGTTATGGTCATTTGATAGCTAAATCAGATTGGTCTAAATACCAAGCCGGTTTGAACGAGGATCAAGCGATTAGATTATTACAAGCAGATCTCAATCCTTTTATTAACACAGTAAAAAGTAAAGTGAGGGGTGATGTGATGCAACATGAATTCGATGCAATGGTAATATTCGCTTTTAATATCGGTCAAGCAGGTTTCTCTCAGTCATCTGTGTTAAAAATGATCAATGATCCTGAAGTTATTACTTCTTATCCTACGCTGGAAAAAGCTTGGAAAGCTTGGAATAAATCACAAGGTAAAGTTAACCGTGGTTTAGAAAATAGAAGACAGGCTGAGTGGAATATCTATCAGAAAGGAGTTTATGAAAAATGGTAAAAAGTTGGCTTAATTATGCCTGTCAGTTTGTTCTTAGTTGTTTGCTATCTATTAGCGTTATTTTTGCAGCGTCTGCAATTGACAACCCTGATGCTGCAGATCTGATTGGCGAATTTGAAAAACGAGAAGTTGTTTATGTGATAGCAATCGATGACCCCAACAATAACAGCAGAGAGTATTTAGTTGCCTATGATAACTATCTACTATTTTTAGACAAAGAATTGAATAACGCTTTTACAAGTATTAAGTCGAAATTACCCAAGGCAAGGTATTCAGATTTGATAGCCGCGCAGCGATTCTGGTTAAAGTACCGTGATGCAGAATTTGAGTTAATTAAAAGTACTTGGACTCGTGACGATTTTGGCACTTCAGCGGGAATATCTCGTGGTGATTATCGAACGCGGATAGTTAAAGATCGTATTATTCAGTTGTTACATTATGCAAAAAGTCTTTAACGGCGAATTATACAAATAGTCTTCAACGTTGAATTATTTTAAAAGCATTTAGCGTTAGACTATGACACTAGCTTCTAATACCAAAATATATTGCTACTTGAGATGTTTAGCTTTATTTAAATGATTAAAACAAAAAAAAGCTCACAGCACGTATTTCTGGACCCTGTAAATAATGCTGTGTTTTTTATTTAACTGCTCATCGTTTTAAATAGCGAGATAATTAAGCTGAATACCAAGTTCCAAGGTATCTAAAACAGATTGTGTCGTTGATTTATGACTTATTTTACCGACTTCAAGTTCGACCAATACTACGGCTGAAATTTGTGCAAAGTCTTTGCCCGCTAAAAGTATTTGTATTAACGCAACTTGAAGTGGTGGCAAACTTGGATTAAAAGCTGCATTTTCAGCATAAGCACCTATATAGATTGATTGATCATCAAGCTGAACAGCGATGCCACAGTAGTTTTCTGAATAGGGTGCATGACTGAGATTTAAAGCAGCAACGGCATTAGTGAGCAATAAATCATCATCAGAAATGGCATATTTTTGTGGTTTATCTTCCATTAACAAGGTCGTTATATTGAGATCTTTAGGACCAAATGATTCTGGTAGATATTCTTGTAACGTTTTTGCCTGTCGATTTGGCAGTTGTACCATCATTTTATCCGCACTACTTAGTTCATTCATAAACTGTCGGCAATGTCCGCAGGGACTGTAGTTTATGGTGATATCTTGTATGCCTTTTTCTCCTTTCATCCAAGCATGGGAAATGGCAGATTGTTCAGCATGTACCGCTTGTGCCAATGGTGACCCTGGTAGTTCAATATTAGCCCCAAAGTATAATATTCCTGAAAGGCCGCGTGCAATCGCTCCGACACAGAAATTGGAGATAGGAGAATAGGAGTAACTTGCAGCAAGTGGAAGCAGTGCAATACGTAACTCACTGTCGCTTAATGCTGTTAAAGTCATTAACTCATTAAATTGGGCTACTGAAATAGTGGCAGAAAAGTTTTTATCTTCAACGATAGGTTTTAAGTAATCGGCTAAAATTATAGGTAGTTCATTTAATGCGTTTACTAACAATTTATTCATTATTTTATTCCCATTATTTAATTTCTATTATTTTATTCCTAGGCTTTCTGAACAACTGGCTTCTGATCTAATGCTTTCTGAATGTAGGGATTTTTTATCGCTTGAGCGACGCTCGCTCCATTTATGCAATTGTTCTCCGGTATAAGTCATCAGAAAGCCAACAATAGCACCAACAAATAAGGCAATAATCGTAACCATCCATTCTCCATTGGCAGAAAAAATGGCGGCGGCACCGATGAATGTGCCAGGGATAAATTTAAGCACATTAAATTTAGCTTGAAAACACATAGCAAAGGCGAAGATAGCCGTTGTAGCATACGAAGCAAAATCAGCTGCAAGGTAAGTGGAGAGAAGAATAATTAAAATTGCCCAGATTGCACCACTGAAATTAGTCAACCAGACTTGAACCAATCCTTTCATGCCTTTATCAGTAGAAGCGAAATAACTGGTTGCCCCTAAGAAAACTAACCAACTTGCAATATCAAAAAAATTAGTAAACCAAACTAACAAGCCGGATAAAATGCCCGTGCTGATTGACAATGCTAACAGTAAACTCATTGAATATTCCTAACCTTTGTAAATTAAAATGGTATAAAAAACATGAAAAGAAAGCACATGCTTTGAGTAAAACATGTGCTTATCTTTATAGAAAAGAGAGGTAATAATTGATTGGTTGCGTTACATAACCCTTTGTTAAACGTTAACCGATATTAGGCAGCACTTTTGTTCAATGCTATCTGATAATAAACTAACAAACGAATAGATTAATTATCATACTCAAAGGCGAACCCATTTTTTTTTACATTAAGCTATGAGCATCAAATACTGCTTCAATAACTCTTACTCTCGTTTCTTGTGCCTTTTTATAGGCTTTGCTTTAAATATCTTCCGCGCGGATTTGTCCGTAAACATTTGGTGTTGGTTGATAAGCTTGGTCGCCTACTTTAATAGCCTGAAGTAGTGCTGTTGCAGCTTCTTGCCATTGTTCTTCACTGCGTGCATGAATCACAGCGAGTGGTTTTTGATCGTTTGCAGTTTCACCTAAACAAATAAAGTTATCAAAACCAACTGCATAGTCAATTGTATCGGTAGAAACGCGACGCCCACCACCCATACTTACTACGGCCATACCAATTGCTCTGGTATCCATCGCCGAAACAATGCCACTTTTTTCTGCGTAAACAGGTTTGCTAATTTGTGCTTTTTCTAGGTATTTGTCGTAGTGTTCAACAAAGTCTTTAGGTCCACCTAAACCGGCAACCATCTTACTGAAACAAGCAGCGGCAGTGCCATTGTCGAGTACGGTTTGCAACTGTTGATGTGCTTGTTCACTGTCTTTGGCTAATTTACCCAATACTAGCATTTCTGCACAAAGTGCCATGGTGATTTCATAGAGGCGAGGGTTACGGTATTCACCGGTTAAGAATTGGACCGCTTCACGTACTTCGAGTGCATTACCTGCTGACGAGGCTAATACCTGATTCATATCAGTTAAAATAGCCGTTGTGTTTGTGCCAGCACCATTTGCTACAGCAACAATAGATTTAGCCAGTTCTTCAGATGCTTGATAGGTTGGCATAAATGCGCCGGAACCTACTTTTACATCCATCACTAATGAATCCAGACCAGCTGCTAGTTTTTTAGATAAAATAGAGGCCGTGATCAAACTAATATTATCTACCGTTGCAGTGATATCTCGAATGGCGTAAACACGTTTATCGGCTGGTGCAAGGTTGCCAGTTTGGCCAATTATCGCCACACCTGCTTGTTTGGTTACTTCACCAAAAACATCATTACTTGGAGTAATGTTGTAACCAGGAATTGATTCTAATTTATCTAGTGTGCCACCTGTATGTCCAAGGCCACGGCCCGAAATCATTGGTACAAAACCGCCACAAGCTGCAACCATAGGACCTAACATAAGCGAGGTAACATCACCAACGCCGCCCGTTGAATGTTTATCAACAATAGGGCCACCAAAATTCATGTGATCCCAATTCATAACCATACCTGAATCACGCATTGCACAGGTAAGGGCAATTCGCTCTGACATATCCATTTCATTAAAGAAAATAGTCATAGCAAATGCACCAATTTGGCTTTCTGAAATAGTATCGTCTGCAACACCTTGAATGAAAAAATTGATTTCTTCAGTGCTTAGCATTTGTCCATCACGTTTTTTACGGATAATTTCTTGAGGTAAAAACATTAATCTCTCCATACTCTTTAACGAGTTTTAATTAATTATTTGTCTGCCCCTCTGTAATAAATAGAAGGGCTAGCTGTATCGAAAACGAGCCCTAGTATGCTGTTGCATCGGCTGTTTGATTCGTCACTTCTAATGTATTCAATAAATTAGTCAGTAGGCTTGATGCACCAAAACGGTAATGCATGTTATCGGCCCATTGCTTACCTAAAATTTCATCTGCCATTGCTAGGTATTGCGCTGCATCTTGTGCTGTTTTTACGCCACCTGCCGGCTTGAAACCAACGCGCTGAGCAACACCCATATCGCGGATCACTTTAAGCATAATTTCAGCTGATTCTGGTGTGGCATTAACTGCAACTTTACCAGTAGAGGTTTTGATGAAATTTGCACCAGCTTCAATGCTTAACTCTGACGCACGCTTAATTAATGCTTCAGTTTTAAGTTCTCCAGTTTCAATGATCACTTTAAGTAAAGTGTCACCACATGCTGCTTTACATTGTTTTACTAACTCATAACCAACATTTTCATTAGCGGCGATCAGCGCGCGGTATGGAAAAACCACATCAACTTCATCGGCTCCATAAGCAATCGCAGCTTTAGTTTCTGCAACTGCTATCTCAATATCATCGTTGCCGTGTGGAAAATTAGTCACGGTTGCGATACGCACTTCAGGCGTACCTTGTTCAAGTAGGGTTTTCTTAGCAATAGGAATAAAACGAGGATAAATACAAATTGCAGCAGTATTACCAACGGCCGTTTTAGCATTATGACAAAGCTCGATTACTTTTTGATCAGTATCATCGTCATTTAATGTAGTTAAATCCATTAGCTTAAGTGCACGTAAAGCAGCTTTTTTAATATCAGACATAGGGGGGGCTCCAGTTTTATCGTAAGTTGAAAGAAGTTTATGTGTTTGAGATTACATCTAATAAAAGCATTGATATATACGATATAGGCAAAGCACTTTTTACGTATGGAAAAAGTGAGGGGTTGATTAAAGTCCTTGAAGGTTTTTTAACAGTTAGGTTATGCAGTAAAGTTATACAACTAGACTATACAACTAGACTATACAAGTAATTTTATAAAATTAGGTTTATACAAATTGGATATAAAAGACATAACAGAGCATAGACGAAGCTCTGTTATTAGGAGGTATTTTAAGCGAACCGTCATAATAAAAAACACTGGCGGTCAAAAATTAAAAGATAGGTATATTTAGTACGGTTAGATGTTCTTAACCCAAGGAGCTAATGCAAGATCCCAATAGGGTGGCGTACCAATATGCTCCTTCAAAAACGTGATCACTGCATTGAGTCTTTTTGGAAGGTGCTTTTTTCGTGGGTAGACGGCATAAACCGGCATATCTAAATTAGCTTTCCAATCTGGCAGGAGTTGGATAAGTTTGCCTGTTTCAAATTCATTAGATAATAAATAGGTCGCAATATAGCCAATGCCGTGGTCTCCGATAACTGCGTCTCTTACCGCTTCAGAAAGGTTGACACGATAGTTGCCCGTCACATGGTTACAGCACAATTGCTCACCTTTACTAAATGGCCAATAACTATAGTCACGGGTATTACTATGATAAGTAACGCAGTTATGATGCAATAAATCATCTGGGTGAATAGGTTTCGGGTTTCTTTCTAGGTATCCCGGTGAAGCGGCAAGCACAAAATTACCATCAGCGACTCTTTGGGCTATATAACCCTCATTAATATCTGCATGGGTTGTTATCCATAAATGAATACCTTCATTTAGCATGTCGATCTTTTGATCTGAGAAAGTGATGTCAAAATTGATCTCTGGATACTGTTTTTGCATTTTATCTAATACTGGAATGACGTGCAGTGCGCCAAAACTTCGTGATAGTGCCAAACGGATGGTGCCTGACATTTGTTCCGTTGCATCCATCATTGCGGCTTCTGCATTTTGAATATTGGCATAGAGTTGAGCACAATGTTCAGCAAACTCAATACCAGCATCGGTTAAGGTTAAATTGCGCGTGGTTCTTTGCACAAGTTGCACATTGAGTTCTGACTCTAATTGAGTTAATTGTTTACTAACATAGGAAATTGATACATCCAATCGTTCAGCCGCTTTAGTAAAGCTGCCACTCATTTTCAATATATGTAATAAATACATTTGATTAGCACGGTTTTTCATTTCAATTTCCAAGTTTTAAAAAAGCATCTTACAAAGATAGTAAAAGCAATGCCAGTAAAAGAGCCGAATGGTAGATAAGTGAAGTGAATAATTTAAATTAACCTGTTATTGATCAATATCTATTGTTATGTGGCTAGTTAGGGGCCGAATAATGGCCGTCATCAAATCGATTTATTTAGATTTTTAACGCTATCTCTTATTATTAAACTTGGTTCAAGTTTGATGACGATAGACTCAGCGCGTTGTTTATTAATTTTTTCTAGTAACGTATCGACAGCTTTTGCACCTAACCTAAATTTAGGTTGATGAATGGTTGTCAGAGAAGGGGTGAAAAATTTAGCCATTTTAATGCCATCATAGCCAATGATAGAGAGGTCTTCTGGTATGCTTATTCCTTGTTTATGGGCTGCATTAATAACCCCCATTGCCATCATGTCATTACCAATAAAAAGTGCGGAGGGCAGTGGGCCTTTTTCAAATAACTTATTAAATGCTTGAAAACCACCTTCAGCTTCAAATTCATCTTCTATGATCCATTCTTTGTTGACAGCAATATGAGCTTCTATCATTGCTTGCTTAAACCCTTGCAACCTTAAGTGAGCTGTATTTTTTTCTAATGGACCTGTAATACAACCTATTTTTGTATGCCCACAGTCTATTAGGTATTTAGTCGCCATGCTTCCTCCGAGAAAAGAGTGATCTTGGATTTGATCTAGTGAAGGATCAGCTGGCCCCCAGTCCATAACTATCGAAGGAACTGGTTTATGATGTTGAAGCAGATCAATATGACGACCATCTACTTCTGCACACATAAGCAGTAAACCATCAACACGCTTTTGCATTAACATGTCTACGTTATGCTGCATTCTCTCTAGAGAACCCTCAGTGTGGCATAAAATAAGGTTATAATTCTGTTCATAACAACGACGTTCCACACCTTTAATTACTTCAGCAAAAAAAGGATTCGTAGAGGTTGTTATTAACATCCCTAGTGTTTTTGTCTTATTGATTTTAAGCCCGCGAGCAAGTGCTGATGGCGTATATCGAAGATCTTCAATAGCTGATTGAACTCTCATAATAACGGGCTCACTGACAAAGTGTGTTTTATTAATAACATGGCTGACTGTAGATGTAGATACACCAGCTAATTTTGCTACATCCTTCATAGTGGTCATAAGAAGCCTTCTTAAATTTAAAAACTCACCAATTTTTTGTGATGAGGTCAGGGGGAGGGTAACAAATAAGTATTCTTAAACTAACGATAATAATGTTGGGGTATCTTGATTTATTTTCTATTATTATTTCAAAATTTATATAAACCATTGTAAGTAAGATACAGCTAATCAAGTTGATTGATAAAAAATATAAACTCATAAAACGAATATGCGATCTATTATACCAACTCAACGTAATAAATTTTTATTTATTACGTAACCCTTTGTATATTTTTGCTTTTAACCTTATGTATAGAATATGTTTAGCGTACTACTGTACTATTTTTTTACTTAAAGAATTACAGGTAAAAGTGACTCGCTGAGTCACTTTGCATCCTAGTAAGCTGCTTTATATATTATTCTGTTAATTTGGCTTCCAGACGACTTCTATATGTATCTAAAATAACTGCAAGAATAATCACAACACCGGTAATTATTTGTCGTGTAAAGTCACCTAAACCAATTAATAACAGACCATTTCCCAGTACTCCCATGATACAAGCGCCTAAAAAGGTACCTAACATCGAACCTTTACCACCAAATAATGATGTCCCCCCAATCACTACCGCTGCAATCGCATTAAGTTCAAATCCAACACCTAAAATTGGGTTTGCTATATTCAATCGCAACATATACATAACTGCTGCCAGGCCTGTAGCACCGCCGCAGATAGCAAATGCAATAATTTTATAGAATTTAGGATTGTGGCCAGATAGACGTACGCTTTCTTCATTATTGCCAATAGCATAAATCATACGGCCGTATACCGTTTTTTTTAACACTACAATACCAATTATCACAATAACAACAGCAACAATAAAAATAACAGGAATATGAAAAATAGTCTGCGCACCAAAAGCATTAAAGCTCATCGGGAATCCAAATATCGTGCGTGCATCAGCGACTTCTAGCGCGGTTCCTCTCGCAATATTCAACATGCCTAGGGTCACTATAAATGAGTGAATCCTCCACTTCTCGCAAATTGCTCCTGAAATTGCACCACATAAAGTACCGCAGATGACACTCCCTAGTACTGCGAATAATATAGCCATGTCACTAGGAAGCCCGAATTCAGTCATTATTTTAGCACCAACAACCGCACTTAGTGCTAATACACTACCTACACTTAAGTCGATACCTCCAAGTAAAATGACAAATGTCATGCCTGCTGCGATGATCGTATTGATACTAATTTGTTGTAAAATATTAGAAATATTACTGACAGTTAGAAACTTATCGTGGCTCAATGCGAATAGAACAACTAACAGAACAAGAGCCAGACCAATACCTGCTTCTTTCAATAGCGATCTTGTTATTGATTTTGTATTCATTAAGTAACCTCTCTCTATAAATAATTTTTATATGCTAATGAAAGAATATTTTGTGGATCGAAATCTGCTCTTGCTACTTGTCCACTTACCGAACCATTGCTCATTACCATTATTCGGTGGCTGATCCCAATAACTTCATTGACGTCGGATGAAACAACAATAATCGCTTTTCCTTGTCGCGCTAACTCCCACAATAATAAATAGATTTCATATTTAGCACCTACGTCGATACCTCTAGTCGGCTCATCTAGTAAAATAATATCGGCTTTTGTGGCTAACCATTTTCCGAGAATAACTTTTTGTTGATTTCCACCTGATAGGAAACGAACAAACTGTTCGCTAGAACTAGACTTAATTGACAATTCTTTCCTGTAGGATTCACTACTTGAAAGCTCATCTTTTTTGTTTATAAAGCCATATTTTTGATGTTGGTTTAATGTGGATAGAGTAATATTTTTGCTAATTTCAAAATCAAGAATTAACCCTTGGTCTTTACGGTTTTCGGTAATAAAGCTAATGCCTGCTTTAACCGCTTGTTTTGGATTCTTGATATGGACATTTTGATTATTGATGGCAATTTCACCTGATGACAATCTATCAGCACCAAAGATTGCGCGTAATAATTCAGTTCGACCTGAACCTACTAAACCTGCAATCCCTAAAATTTCTCCTCGTCTGAGTTTAAAGCTGACATCTTTGACTATCGGTGTTGAAAGATGTTTAACTTCCATCATTACATCAGAGGGTTTTACGTCATCGAAAAATGGATATTCGTTTTCCATTTCTCGACCAACCATACAATGTACAATTTCATTATTATCTACCTCTGAGATAGGGCAGTTTTTTATAACAGCTCCATTACGTAAAATACTGATATTATCGCCAATCTCTTTCAGTTCATTTAAACGGTGAGAGATATAAATAATAGTAACGCCTTGATCTTTTAATTGGATGATTATTTGAAAAAGGCGCTCTATTTCTTTTGGAGTTAGCGTGGCTGTAGGTTCGTCCAAAATGAGCATGGTTGCTTTTCTAGAGATTGATTTTGCAATTTCAACCAACTGCATATGCGCTATACCCAACTGAGATACAATGGTTTCAGCTGAAATATCCAATCCCAGTTTTTCTAATATTTTCTGCGTCTGAGAATATAATTTTTTAAAATCGACAAAACCGCATTTTTTTCTAGGTAGATCATCAAAAAATATATTTTCAGCAACACTCATTTGAGGTAATAAATTAAACTCTTGGTATACAACTCTTATACCTTTTTCAATACTCTCGCGAGATGTCTTAGGTTGGTAGGGGAGATCTTCAAAATACATTGAACCACTGGTGGGTGTATAGGCACCACATAGCATTTTTATAAGCGTACTCTTTCCCGCGCCATTTTCTCCTACTAATACGTGGCATTTACCTTGTTCAAAGGAAATATTTATATCCTTCAAAACAACAACACCAGAAAATGATTTACACAGGTTTTCGGTACGTAATAGTATTGGCATAATGAAGGATCTCCAATTTTTTGATGGAAACAACCTCAACTCTGGAATATTAAAGTGATTAAATATTAAAACAGGCTTACTTTAAATTATGTATCCATTGTCCATCATTGAGGTTAACTACTAAAATGACTATTCAGGCATTTCATTTTGAACATCTTTGCTTGTCACTAATCTAACGGGAGTTTTCACCCAACCCGTTAAATTTTCACCACTATAAATTTTCATACCTGCTTTTACTGCGTTAACAGCTAAGTCTTTTCCAAAGAAATCCTCACTGGCTAATACTTTGCCATCTTTCATTAATTGTTTAACAGGGGCAATGAAATCAAAACCTACAACTTTAATTTCTCCAGTTTTTCCTGCAGCTTCGATTGCTTTTACTACACCTAACACCATAGAGTCATTTGCAGACATAACCCCTTGAATATTAGGGTAGCGAGTTAAAAGGTTGGTCATTAAAGTGTTAGCTTCTTCTGTTTCCCAATGTGCAGTACGCGAGGCAAGTAAATTTAGGTTATTATCATTAACCGCTTTTATATATCCTTCTTTACGTTCAATTGCATTTTCGGCGCCTGGGTTACCCTCAATAATGACTACATTGGCATTTTTAGGTAAGTTTTTTGCTAGATAATCGCCTGCTTCAAACGCGCCTAATTTATTATCAGGGCCTACGAAAAGGAAATCCTCTGGTAATCCCATTTGTTGAGCTGCTTTTTTATCAAGTCGAACATCAAAATTGACGACGACAATACCTGCATTCATAGCTCGTTTAATGGAAGGGATTAAGGCGACTGAATTAGCAGGCGCGACAGCAATTACATCACATTGTTTGGTGATATAACCTTCAATGGCATTAATTTGAGTATCGATATCACTTTCATTTTTTAAACCCACGGCTTCAAATGTGAATTTATCTTGGTTCTCTTTTGCATAATCTCTCACTCCTATTTCAACCGTTCTCCAAAATTCATTGGCAAGTGATTTCATAACAACACACACATGCGGCTTTTCAGCTGCTTGTACACTAAATGGTAAACCTAGCGCGATTAATATTGCACCTAGCACTTTAATTTTCATATTTATCTCCTAGTGGGCCATATAAAAAATATTGTTTTTTTATTATATTGAAACGTTTATATAAACGTTTCGATGACAATGAACTTACGCTCTATTTATTTTTAGTTCATTAAATTATCACGAAAACCATAGGGTTAATCACATAAAATATTTGATTTTACATTTTACTTTTAAATTTTTTTTAGATATTTATTAATGTTAGGTTTGATAGTTTGTAGTTTAACTAAGATAAAATATTATGTTGAATCAGTGTTTTTATAACAGGGAATACATTAATTTGCTTATAAAACAAAGGTTTATTGTTTATTCTGATGGGGGTGTAACTTTCATTATTTAATTTTTAAATTGAAATTATTGTTTAACGGATATTAATTGTTGCTCCTCATCATAATCTATTGAGTTTTTCAATGGAGAGTAAACAATAAAAGGAAAGTGCAATTGCTACTTTGATGTGAAATAAATATCATTAAACTTATTTTGGTGCTCAGCTTCGAAGTTTAGTTTGTCATTTAGCTAATAATTTATGTTTATGTAGCTGCAAATATTATTAGAAGCCTATTAAGTCTCAAATTATCCTTTTATGAGTTTTTATATTTACTTACTGAATTTTTATGCTTGAATTCAAGTAATAGTTTGCTTTTTTTGAATCATAAATTAACAACGGATATAAATATTTCACTTATACGTCAAGCATTCTTTAATAAATCGCTCCAACTCTACACAGGATCTTTCCATCAATTCATCTAATAGCTGTAATTGCTCTGCTTGTAGTGGTTTATTCTGACAATAAGATTCTAATGTCTCACATATATGATGTAATTTAATGAGTCCCAATGAAATCGCAGCACCTTTTAATTTATGTAACTTTTGTTGCTGGTGTTCGGCAGGTAACTGATGAAAATCGTTATATTCACTGTTAACCTGTTGGTAAAATAGCTCAGCCAATTGAATTATTTTTTCACGGCCTAGGTAGTGAATATCTTCTTGTAATGTATTGCTATTAAAGAGTGGTTTATCATCATTACTGTTTAAAGAAGTATTATTATTTTCATTGCCGATATTAGTTAAAGATAAAGTTTTATCGTGCTCACTATTTTCCATGACTTTATGTAGTGTGGGCTTAAGTTTTTTCATTTGCATAGGTTTCGCAATAAACCCATCAAAACCTGATTCAATGTAGGTGGCAATATCTTCAGTAAATACATGGGCGGAAACCGCAATGGTTTTAAAGGGAATGTCTTTTTCTTGTGCGATGCTTTTTAGTCGTTTTGAAAGTGTTACGCCATCAATATCAGGTAAATTGATGTCTAATAATGCTAAATGATAATCTCCACTATGCATTTGCTTTAATGCTTCTGATCCAGTTGTTGCGCTAGATACCTGATGGCCAAGTTTACTCATTAAAGCACAGGCTACATCAAGGTTAATTGCATTATCTTCTACTATTAACACGTTATATTTTTGCGATGGGAGATGTAATGAAGTCGAGTTGAGACTCTGTAATAGGCTGTTCATCATTGGCCCTTTATCTAACTCTATTTTGAAAGAGAAACAACTGCCTTTACGCTCTTCGCTTATTATTGATAACTCTCCCTGCATCGCTGCGACTAAACGTTGGCATATAGCTAAACCTAAGCCAGTGCCGGTTGCTGTTTGCATATTTTCTATTTGAGTAAACGCTTGAAATACAGCGGCTTGTTTATTTTTGGCGATACCACATCCTGTGTCTGTTACTGAGAATGTAATTTCTGATGATTCAGCGCTTTCATTACCCTTTGATGATATTGCTAAAAGGATACTACCTTGCTGCGTATATTTAATGGCGTTACTCATTAAATTTATGAGTATTTGTCGTAATTTACCTAGGTCTGCATAGTACTGGATGTTGCTATCAAAATTAATATCAAAATCCAATGATAATGATTTTTTCATGGCTCTTGCTTGCATTAACTCAATCACATCTTGTCCCAGTTTTACTAAATCTATGGCACGAAGAGAGAGCTCAATATGGCCCGCTTCTATTTTAGAATAATCAAGAATATCATTAAGAATTTCCAGTAAACTTTCACCAGAATAAAGTATGGTTTGAACATATTTTTGTTGTTGTGCTGTAAGAGTTGTGTCTGCTAATAATTCCAGAGTGCCAATCATACCGCTCATTGGGGTACGTATTTCATGGCTCATACTGGCTAAAAAAACAGACTTTGCTCGATTTGCTTGCTCGGCTTGCTGTTTAGCGACTGCGTGTGCTTTAGATTCTTCATTTAATTTATTATTGGTGAGGAGTAGTTCATTGGTTCGAACGCGGATAAGTTGTTCAAGGTTATCTTTATGTAAGCGTAGCTCTTTCTCTATTTGTTGTTGTTTAAATTCAAGAGCTTGTTTTTTAATGGCTTGTTCACGGAACACATCCAAGGCATAAGCCATATGCTTAAACTCTTGATCCTTCGAGGGTTCAACGGTTATTTCAAGATTACCAGCAGCCAACTTTTCAATGGCATCAGTGTGCTTTCTTAATTTAAAGATAATGCCTTGATAAACAACTCTCCACATCACCAATATAATTACAATGAGAGATAACAACGCGCTTATTAAAAAAATATTCTTTGACCAATATACTAAATGTTTATGCTGGGAACTGGTTTGTTTAGCTAACTCACCTTGTTGTTGGACTAAGTTTAATATCTCTTGATTCAAATGTTTGAGCTGATTAGAAATATGATAGTGGAGTTTATTCTGTTCATTATTGAGGTGAATGAAACGTTGTTGTTGCAGGATAAAGTTATCAAACTGTGTCATTTTACTTAACGCTGCTTGCGCTAAATTAAGTCGGTAGGGGTCTGATATCTTTTCTACGAGAGCCATGATAAATGATAAATGTATATTTTTTTGTTTAATAAGCTTATTTAATGGTTGATATTCCGATGTGGTTTTTATTAGATTGGCTATTTGTTCGAGTTCTAAAGAGTGGCGCTCTAAGGCGGACATTTTATCGAGTAAATCTAGATCTTCTTCAATGATTAAATCGATTTCTTGTTGTGCTTGTGACAGTTTGTTTTTTTGTTCTATCAAATCATAAAGTCCTGACAGATGGACTATCGCAAAGGTACTTGCGTTCGCTACTTGTGAACGAGATAAAGTGGCAATATCATGAACGGAGGCTTTTACTGTATTGAAGTTTTGGTTCAAGTGTTGGGTATTGTCAATCTTGTCTTGTGCAAATTTATCGAGCAGAACTATATTGTCACTAATTTCATTTTTAAGAGCTTGTAACTGTATCAACTTTTTATTATTGATCTGAAGTGATTCAAGTTCGATAAATTCGTTTTCAATGGATAAATTAAGTTGCTCAAGTTGTTGACTATAAAGTTGACGTTGCTCTTCATCGACGGTGTTTTTTAATAAAGTCGCAGTATGGGTGATCTGTAAACTAATATTGGCTAACTCACGAGCACTAGATAGTATGGGCAAGGTTTGTTGTGTTATGGTATTACCCGTATTTGCAATAAGGGTAAGGCCATTCCAAGCCACTACACTGATAAAAAGTAATAAGCCCGCTACAAAACTAAAAGCAAATAGCAGTTTGTTACCTATGCTGTGTCTAAAGTGCACGCTTGCGTCCTTATACGATGACTAATTAATTAAGATTGAGTTGATTTTGAAAATACTACCCGTTCTGCTAACAACAATGTTTACTGTTTTATTTTATTTTTCACCTTTTATTCATGCTGAGCAACAGATAGCGAATGAAGATGATAACACGCAGAGTCAATTTAAAGTTTGTACTATCTATCCGCATCTCAAAGACTCTTATTGGTTAAGTATTAATTTTGGCATGACCGAGCAAGCAAAACAAAGAGGAATTCGATTAAAAGTACTTGAAGCGGGTGGTTATGGAAATATAGAGGTGCAATTAAAACAAATTGAACAATGTATTACTTGGAAAGCTGATGCTATTCTGATTGGCTCTGTTAATTTTGATCGCTTAAATGAACGTATTGAACAGGTAAATAAGCAGATACCTGTATTTTCACTGGTGAATGAAATTGCCACTAAAAAAATTACAGGTTCTACTGGCGTAGCTTGGTATCAAATGGGGTATCAATTAGGTCAATATTTGGCTGAATATCATCAACAGCACAATCCACAAAAAATAGGACAGCTAGCCTGGTTTCCTGGGCCTAATAATGCTGGTGGTAGTCCAAACTTAACGGCTGGATTAGAAGATGCATTAACAAATAGCAATGTCAAAATTGCCACTATTCAAGCAGGACTTAACGACAAAATAATTCAATTTACTTTATTAAAAAACACATTAATTAATTATCCCAATATTGACTATTTAGCTGGCAGTGCAGTAATGGCTGAAATCGCGGTCAGTGAAGTTGCTCAGTTGCCTGAAAATAAACGACCTAAAATTCTAAGTCATTATTTCAGCCATGGCGTTTACAGAGGTATTAAGCGTAAAAAAATATTAATGGCAAACTCAGATCAAATGGTTTTACAAGGCCAAATGGCGATTAATCAAGTGGCTGATTTTTTACAAACAGGTCATTTTAACGCGCAGCAAGCACCAAATATTATTTATATTGATCAACATAATATTAACGAGTTTGATGCTGATTTGTCTTTATCGCCAAGTCATTTTAAACCTGTTTATGAAGTGGGTATTGAATAGCGTTATAGTCATTAATCACTCTAACTTTCGGGGCTTTTTGACCATCATTATAAACTGTACTTATGAAACAAAAAAATAACCTTCGCCATGCACAGTAATGAAAATTTGCGGGTCTTTAGCGTTGTTTTCAATTTTATTTCGAAGCCTACGAACGAGCACATCAATGGTCCTATCATTTGGTGTCTCAACGCGGTGATCAATAAGGTTAAGTAGCCGTTCACGCGTCATTACTCGGCTTGGGTTGGCAACAAAAGCCACTAACATATCGTATTCAGCTTTGGTTAATTTTATTGGAATATTATTTTTAAGTAACTTACGCTTACCAATATCAAAACTACATTCCCCGAACCGAAACAGTTCATCATCAGACTCAACACTGCTTTCTGGTAATGTTTCTTGTTGTTTCGTTAAGGATATTCTCCACAAAACATTTTTGACTCTAGCCAACAGTTCTCTTAATTCAAATGGTTTTGTCACATAATCATCTGCACCCATTTCTAAACCAATAATCTTATCAATTGAATCACAGCGACCGGTCACTAATATGATCCCGATAGTAGATTGACTACGTAAACAGCGAGTTATCATTAAGCCATCTTCACCTGGTAGATTAATATCCAACATAACGAGATCAATGTGGTGTTTTTCGAGTATTTCATTCATTTGAGTTTTATTTTCAGCTTCACTAACTTGGTAGCCGGAGTGTTGAAAATACCCAACTAATTTTGCGCGTGTTATTGCTTCATCTTCAACGACTAAAATGTGCTTATTATACAAGCCATACTCCATCTAAATTTTTTATTGAGCTGAATATTAATCATATGTTTAGCTAACATATGCCTTAACAAGTATTAATGAACAGCACATTGGTTGCTGTAGGACACATCATGGGCCGTTCATTAATGATGGTTATGATAATGCATGCAGTAAAAATGATGCTGATTAATATCAATAATGTTAGCTAATGTTATTTAAAACTATCTAAAGTTATCTAAAAGCATCTAGAAAATATTAACTTTAAGTGATTTGCTTTTCACTCTTGATTGAGTGTAAATGTTTTTTGATATAAGGATTGAATGCTTATTATCCTAATAAAATACAACTTACTCTACTCTTCACCACTCGACTCATTTCATTTCTGTTCATATTTTTTCACATTCTTAAATAAGTTGTCTTTTTTACCGCCAATGTCATTCACATCTTCTCTTTACACTAGTGCAATAGAGATAATTTTTTAATTAATGAAAGGTGTTTCACTATGACAACGAAACAGATAGAAAAATCAGATAGTAAAAAAGGCAAACACGAGGAACTAAAAGCACTCGGTTTTATCATTGTTTTTTTATTTCCAATATTAAGTATTTTCGCTATCGGGGGCTATGGTCTGATTATTTGGTTAATTCAAATATTTGGCGGCGTAGTTCCTCATTAATTTGCGATAAGAAATAACATATAAGGAATAGAAAATGAAATGGTTAATCAACATTTGGAAGACACTGAATAAACCTGCCAAATACCTAACATTGGGTTCAATCAGTCTTACCGCTTTTGTGATGGGAATACTTTTTTGGGGAGGATTTAACACCGCGTTAGAAGCAACTAATACCGAAGAGTTCTGTATCAGTTGTCATAGTATGGAAAGTAAACCTTACCAAGAATTACAACAAACAGTTCATTGGTCTAATCATGCGGGTGTCCGTGCTACTTGCCCTGATTGTCATGTGCCACATGATTGGAGCCGTAAAATAGCGCGTAAAATGGAAGCATCAAGTGATGTTTGGGGTTGGATTTTTAATACCGTCAACACTAGTGAAAAATTTGAAGATAAACGTTTAGAAATGGCTTCTCGTGAGTGGGCCCGTTTCGACCGAGATGACTCTCTAGCCTGTAAGAATTGTCACGAGTATGACTCAATGAAGTGGGATGAAATGTCTACTTTAGCCCAAAAACAGATGAAAAGAGCGGCGGAAAAAGATCAAAGTTGTGTTGATTGCCATAAAGGTATTGCGCATAAATTGCCTGATATGGGCGATGCAAGAGCACCGCAATTGATTGCTGAAGTAGGAAGCGGAGAAAGTCAGTTTAGTAATGATGAGTACTATTTTAGTGCGTTAACAAAACCACTTTTCTTTAGTCCAACGGGCGATGTTGAAGCAGGTACATTAAATGTCGCGACCAAAGTTAAAGTATTAGAAACCAATGGTAATCGAGTGAAAGTGACGATTGCAGGTTGGCGTAAAAAAATTGGTGCAAGCCGCGTTATATACTTTGATTTTGGTATTAATATGTTGACGGCTCAGTTATCAATAGAAGCGGCTAAAACGGAAGGTGTGATCACTCCCTTTGAAGAAAAAGAAGATGAGTTAACCGGTCTAAAATGGCAACGTGTCGAAACAACTTTATGGACAGAGAAAGAATACTTGCTTACGGAGCAACAACCCCTTTGGGATTATGCGCGTACTACGTTTAGAAAAAGTTGTAGTGTATGTCATACGCAACCAGATGAAGCACATTTTGATGCGAATACATGGCCAGGCATGTTCCAAGGCATGATAGCGTTTGTCAATATGGATGACGATACCCAAGCTTTAGTACAAAAATATTTACAAACACATTCATCTACTTTTGTTAAAAAAGAACATTAATCGGAGTTAAATATCATGAAAAGAAGAAGCTTTTTAAAGGGTATATTAGCCGCCTCTTACACTATTGCTACTGCCACTTCAGTATTAACACCTTTAAGTGCTTTAGCAAAAACAGGTGCAGCAAAGCGTGATGATTGGTTAACGACAGGTTCTCATTTTGGCGCTTTCAAAATTAAGCGAAAAAATGGTGTCATCGACCAAGTCAAACCTTTTGATTTAGATAAATATCCAACGGATATGATCAATGGTATTAAAGGGATGGTTTATAACCCATCACGAGTTCGTTACCCAATGGTTCGCTTAGACTTTTTATTAAAAGGTCATAAAAGCGATACCACTCAACGTGGGGATTACCGTTTTGTTCGTGTGACATGGGATCAAGCATTAACATTATTTAAAAACTCATTGGATAATATACAAACCAATTACGGTCCATCGGGTTTACATGCAGGGCAAACAGGTTGGCGAGCAACGGGACAATTACATTCTAGTATCAGTCATATGCAGCGAGCTGTTGGGATGCATGGTAATTTTGTTAAAAAAATTGGTGATTACTCAACAGGCGCAGGTCAAACAATTTTACCTTATGTGTTAGGTTCGACTGAAGTGTATGCTCAGGGGACTTCTTGGCCGCTTATTTTAGATAATGCAAACACCATTATTCTTTGGGCAAATGATCCCTATAAAAATTTACAAGTTGGATGGAATGCAGAAACTCATGAAAGTTTCGAGTACTTAGCTCAATTAAAAGAAAAAATTAAACAAGGCAAGATACGTGTGATCAGTATTGATCCAGTGGCGTCAAAAACACAGAATTATTTAGGTTGTGAAAAAATCTACGTTAATCCACAAACCGACGTCGCGTTAATGTTGGCTATTGCCTACGAGATTTATACTAATGATTTACATGATAAAGCATTTATTGAAGGTTACAGTTTAGGATTTGATCGTTTTGTTCCTTACCTTACAGGGGAAGAGGATGGAATTCCTAAAACAGTACAATGGGCTGAAAAAATAACAGCAGTACCTGCTGACGTTATTAAACAACTAGCTAAAACGATGGTTGCGGGTCGCACTCAAATATTAATGGGCTGGTGTATTCAGCGTCAACAACACGGTGAACAACCTTATTGGATGGCTGCCGTGTTAGCCACTATGATCGGACAAATTGGTTTACCTGGCGGTGGTATTAGTTACGGTCATCATTACTCAAGTATTGGTGTGCCAGCAACAAAAGCTTCTGCACCTGGTGGTTTTCCACGTAACTTAGATGAAGGTCAAAAACCAATTTTTGATAGTACGGATTTTAAAGGTGCAAGTAGTACGATACCAGTCGCACGTTGGATTGATGCCATTTTATCTCCGGGTAAAGTGATCGATGCAAATGGTAGTAAGGTTACTTACCCTGATATTAAAATGATGGTTTTTTCTGGGAACAATCCTTGGAGTCATCATCAAAATCGTAATCAAATGAAAAAAGCATTCCATAAGTTGGAGTGTGTTGTGTCGATCGATATTAATTGGACTGCGACTTGTCGTTTTTCAGATATTGTATTACCAGCCTGTACCACCTATGAACGTAATGATATTGATATCTATGGTAGTTACGCTAAGCGTGGTGTGCTTGCTATGCAGAAAATGGTCGATCCTTTGTACAACAGCTTATCTGATTACGAAATATTTACGCGCTTTGCAAAATTATTAGGTAAAGAGCAAGAATATACACGTGGCATGACCGAATTTGACTGGTTGAAGAAGCTTTATAACGATTGTAAAGATGCGAATAGCGGTCAATTCGAGATGCCAGAGTTTGATCAATTTTGGCAAGATGGTTATGTCCACTTTGGTGAGGGGGAATTATGGACTCGACACGCAGATTTTAGAGCTGATCCGGAAATAAATCCGCTTGGAACACCCTCTGGTATGATTGAAATTCACAGCAGAAAAATTGAACGTTATCAATATGATGATTGTAAAGGTCATCCTACGTGGATGGAAAAAAGTGAGCGAAGCCATGGTGGCCCAGGTTCAGATAAACACCCAATTTGGATGCAATCTTGTCACCCTGATAAACGTTTGCATTCACAAATGTGTGAATCAAAATCCTATCGAGAAACCTATTCTGTTCAAGACAGAGAGCCTGTTTATCTGAATCCTGAAGACGCTAAACATCGCGGTATTAAAGATGGTGACGTAGTCAGAGTATTTAATGATCGTGGGCAACTACTTGCTGGTGCAGTTATCAGTGATAATTTCCCGAAAGGGGTTATTCGTATCCATGAAGGTGCATGGTACGGTCCCGTTGGTGATGATGGTAGTACTGCCGCAGGTGCTGAAATTGGTGCAATATGTAGTTATGGCGATCCAAATACGTTAACTCAAGACATAGGTTCTTCTAAGCTAGCACAAGCTTGTTCTGCCTATACTTGTTCGGTGGACTATGAGAAATTTGTAGGGCACTTACCACCAGTGACGTCATTTAATGGACCGACAGAGATTGCAGTATGAGCCAATTAACAAAACAAGAAGTCACCGAAATTGCCATTGAAAATCAGGCTAGGGCGGTTATCTATGAGTTTCTTTCATCACTTTTTGCAAAAGAGTTAGATGGAAGTTTGATAAATCAATTGGCCTCTGTACAGGGACGAGAGTTTTTAAGCTCTGTTGCCCTTGAGCCGACATTAGCAGCAAGTATTAACACCATTGTTAATAAGTTAATGGCGCTTAATACAGAGCAAGCTCGACTTGAGTTAGCCGCTGATTTTTGTGGATTATTTTTAATTGATAGCAAAACCTGTGCTTCCCCCTATGCAGGGCAGTATATAAAAGATGATTTGAGTAAAGTAGATACTGGCGAAAATATTAAAAAATCTGATAGAGCATTAGTATTTGGCGAATTACACCAGTTAATGATGACCTATTTAGAAAAAAGTAATATACAAATCAGTAGTGATTTTCCTGAGCCTGCTGATCATATTGCGGTAATACTCGCCTATCTTGCACATCTTAGCTTACATGCAAGCCACGTTAATCAAATAAACTTTATTAATGTTTATGTATTAAGTTGGTTAGGTGACTTTACTGAGCAAGTGAAACTGCATGACCCAAGCGGCTTCTACACTGCGGTGGCAGAATTAACACTGCAGTGGGTAACGTTAGATATTGAGCAATAGATATTAAGCAATCTATTAAGTAATGAATGTTAAGTAATAAATATTAATTAAGAAAGAGATATTGAATAATAGGTAGCTTAATTTATTTCACTTTTAGCCAATAAAAAGCCAGTGACCCGTTAATGTTTGCTTGAAACGTTAACGGGTCACTGGCTTTTTCAGTACCAATAATATTGTTCACCTTTAGTGAGATTGGTATTAATAACCAATAAGTCTTAGCAAATTCTCTGCAGTTTTTATCGCTTCTTTACGGTTTGCAATATTGAGCTTTTGGTACAAGTTACGAATATGTGTTTTTATCGTTGTACCTGCCACATCTAGTTCAAGTGCGACTTGCTCATTACTTAATCCAGAATAAATCAAACCTAAAACTTGCCACTCTCTTTGTGTTAGCGGACTCGTTCGTACGAGCTCTGGTATATCAGGATGATTCACTAATTGATCTACAAAATTTTCATCAAAATGGGTAGATCGGCTCTTTTGCTTGATAGAAATATCTTTTAACAATTGTAATGTACGGTGTTTTTCAAGCTCGTTTAAGCTAGCGGAGCTACTAAGTTTTTGCAGTAAATGTTCAATATGCACACCATCGACCAAGAAGTTGCTGACCATACCTGTTTGGTTAGTTAAGCTTAGTGCTTGTTTTAGTGTTTCTAATGCCAATACTTCATTACCGATTTTTGTCGCTATAATCGCTTCAATAATCAGATTACGATTATTATCCGTAATTAAATGTGAGGCTTTGGCTTCTAACTGTAAAAAATTTATTGTTATTGTTGCTTGCTCATATTGTTCAAGGGCTATTTCAGCTCTGGCAATGTTACGAACTTGCAGTTGCAAAAAGTGGTTATTTGCTTGCTTCGGGCGAATCGCGGTATCTAACCAGTTTTTTATTGCGTCTAAGTCATTACGAGCTTGCCAGTATAAAAGCAATGATTGTGACGCATGTGCCGACCAATCATCATGATAAGTTGACTGTTGTACAAGGTGTTGTATTTTTTCAATAAAGCGCATAGCTTTATCTAGCTCTCCGCGACTTATTGCTATCATTGCAAGCATTGAATAACAGTGCAGGTGTTTACTAGGTTCTATGTTTCCAAGTACGTTGATACCTTTATAAGCACATTCTTCAGCTTCATCTAAGCGATTCCAGCACCATAATATTTGCGCTCTGTTACGCAATAAAAATTCATGTAGCGGTAATTGCTGTAATTTTTGTTCTGCAATAAGTTTAAAAGCGCTGTCTTGTAACTCAAATGCTGCTTGCACAAAACCTTGTGCCAGGAGTATTTCACCCTGCTGCAGTATTGCCCATAATGCTTGGTGAAAGAGCTTATGTTGTCTCGCTAACTTCTCCGTTTGTTGCATTAAAGGCAGGGCTCTATCTAACTGTCCCAGTACATGATTTACTTCACCTACTATAGACGTTGTGATAATTCGATTTCGATAAGCATTAGAATCTAACTGGGTTAATGCGAGTTCAGCAAGTTCAAAGGCTTTTTCAGGCTCACTTCTATTAATAGCAACTTGTGCAAGAAGTGCATTAACTTGACCTTGATCGTTTGTTGTTAACGTAATATTTCGCTTGTCTATCTCTTGCTTAGCTTCCGCTAGCATATTCTCTACTGCGCTATACCTATGTTGGCTTTGTGCAAGCCAAGCTCTTATCAACGGGAGTTTGATATTTTCGTATAACTTATCAGAGGACAAACTGTTAATTGCACTTTCTAAATTAGTTAATTCCCCGTGATTAAACATTCTCCAACCATGAGCCGAAATAATTTTTGTCAGTAGTTCACCATCATTAACTTTCTGTGCATGGAACATAGCTTGATGGGGGATATCTAATTTTAACCACGCTTTTGCCGCTTTATGATGAAGTGAATTTTCTTCCTGTGGGATCCGTGCTTGACGTTCATGGGTAAGAAATTCTGCAAATAAATTATGAAACCTAAACCAATTTTGTTCACCTTCTAAGGGATAAATAAATAAGCCATAGCGATTTAGGTACTCAAGCATACTCAATGCATCGTCTCTTTCTGTTAACTGGCTAATAAGCGTATCGTTAAATGTACTCAATACAGAACATTGCATTAAAAAGTGACGAGTATCATTATCTAGAAAGTCAAAAACTTCCTCGACAAGGTATTCCCAAAGATGACCATGGCTAAAATTTGAAACTGATTCAGCCGATTGTGCTAATGTTTTTTTATTATGTTGTGCTTGTAACGCAATTAGTTGTAATGCTGAAGGCCAGCCTTCGACATAAGTACGAAGGTTATCTACTGTAGTATCATCTACGCCCTCGGAAAAACGTTGATTGAAAAAACGGGCGGTTTCATCTGCATCAAAAGCGAGTAGATCATTGTCTATTTCGATCATTAAGTCTCGCACTCTAAGGTTAGCAGTGCCAATAGGGGGGGCAGAACGACTGGTTACAATCAGTGTTATATTATCTGGCATATGTTTAAGGAAAAAACGTATCCCTTCATGAATTTCATTTTCTTTAATCAAATGATAGTCATCCAACACTACATAACATTCTTGGTGATAGTTGGATAGTTCACTAAATACCTCTCCAAATAATGATTGTAGCGATGAAAATTGACGTTTCTCAACTAATGTTTGCGCATTGGGGCAGGATTCGTTGGTTGCCTTGTTGATCGCTTGAATAAAATAGTTGATAAAATGAAAAATATCATTGTCATTTTCATCAATACTGTACCAACCAACGTAGGGCTTATCCGTTAACCATTGTGCGGTCATGGTGGTTTTTCCATAACCAGCTGGCGAGCGAAATAGAACCAGCTTATAAAATGGCGCTTGTTGTAATAACTCTAGCACTCGAGGTCTAAGGATTGCGTTATGCAATCTGCCTGGTCTTGTTAGTTTTGATGGGAGCCACATTTGCTTTCTCGTGTTATTAGTTATTTTTATTATAAGGAGCGAGGGTACGCTATAGTGACTAGAATTGACTACTGTGAGGCTTTACATTGCATGACATTACACACATTTTTTAGTGTTTGGTGTAATAGCGATGTGACTCCAATCACGTACTGTATTGAATGCCTAATGCTCGGCCATAGTACTGCTTCCAAAACATCAATCATAAATTATCTAATATAAAGTATATCTAAAGGCATTTTAAAAAATGATGACGTACGTCAGTATTTACACCTAATGATATGAATAATAAAGCTTATTTTCATTTTTAAAGTGACTGTTTGTATTTTGAACAGTATTGAGATTAATTTATTAGCTATCAATATCTCGATAGCTACTTGGTTATCGTTACTTAATAAAGCGACTTGGCACTCATTATCACGCTAGTGCTATCCATTCCTTTTATTATAAAAGGTAATCACTTCTGCATTGATCGGCCTAAGCATTAACTTAGCTTTCTACGCCCTTAATACTCCTCCTTATTTAACCCTAAATTGGGAGGATGTTTTGCATTTAATATGAATCCAGAATATGCCTCAGTTAAATAAAACTTAATAAAGGGGCTTTGCCATGAAACCTGTTCAACAAAGAGAATTTGATAAAAAGTTATTTAAAGCTGATCTGTTAAATCACTTAAATACAACTTATGCAAAAACCGAAGAGACTGCGACAACGCGTGACTGGTATCTTGCCTTAGGACGTGCATTAGCAGGGCTAACCACGTTTGATTTATTAGCGACTGAGCAAGATCCTAAAATAAAAAATGCAAAAAGTGTTAATTACTTATCTTTAGAGTTTTTGATTGGCCGACTGACAGGTAATAACCTAATTAGCATGGGTATTTACGATCAAATTAACGATGCGATGCAAGAAATGGGGCATAGCCTATCGGATTTACTTGAAGAAGAGCGTGACCCTTCATTAGGAAATGGTGGTCTTGGTCGTTTAGCAGCTTGTTTTATGGATTCATGTGCTGCCCAAGAATTTCCTGCCATTGGCTATGGGCTACATTACGAGTATGGGCTTTTCAAACAATCCTTTGAGCACTGCCATCAAAAAGAAGCACCAGATGCATGGCGAGGAGTAGAGGGTTACCCATGGGAAGTTGCACGTCCAGAATATGCACAGGAAATAGGATTTTACGGGCATGTACAGCCTGTCGTTGAAAATGGCAAAGAAAAGCGCCGCTGGGTACCCGGTATGTTCGTAAAAGGCATGCCATGGGATCTCCCGATTGTTGGTTACCAAAGCAACACTGTTTATCCGTTACGTTTATGGGAATGTCAGGCGATTGCACCATTCTCATTAGAAAGTTTTAATAATGGACATTATTTTGAAGCACAACATGCACTCATCGATGCTGGTAATATCACCAAAATTCTATATCCAAATGATAATCACGAAAAAGGTAAAACACTGCGTTTAATGCAGCAATACTTTCATAGTGCCGCGTCAATCAAAGACATTTTACGTCGTCACGATCAATCTGGACATAAACTTCAAGATCTTGCTCAATATGAATCCATACAGCTCAACGATACTCATCCAACCATCGCTATTCCAGAATTAATGCGTATTTTGATTGATGAAAGATACATGAGTTGGGACGATGCTTGGGCTATCTGTAGCAAAACATTTGCCTATACCAATCATACGCTACTGCCTGAAGCGCTAGAAACTTGGTCTGAATCATTGATTCAAAGCTTATTACCTCGACATATGGAAATTATATTCCATATCAATCACTTATTTATGCAAGAAGTACGAGAAAAATGGCCGGGTGATGTTGAGAAACAACGTAAATTATCCATTATTCAAGATGGTTTTCATCGTAATGTTCGTATGGCAAATCTATGTGTAGTCGGTTCTTATGCGGTTAATGGTGTTGCCGCTTTACATTCAGCCTTAGTCAAACGTGATTTATTTCCTGAGTTTGATGAGTTGTATCCTAACCGTTTACAAAATATCACTAATGGCATTACCCCTCGTCGTTGGTTGAAGTTCTGTAATCCTGCATTGTCTAATTTAATCACCGATAAAATAGGTGATCAATGGCCTGCGGACTTAAGTCAACTTAACCAAATCGCTGAGTTTGCTGAAGATAGTCAATTCCAAAATGATTATATGAATGTAAAAAAATTGAATAAACAACGTTTAGCTAGTTGGGTTAAGCAACATATGGATATTGAGCTAGATAGTGATGCTATTTTCGATGTGCAAATTAAACGTTTACATGAATATAAGCGCCAGCATTTAAACTTATTACATATTTTGTCGCTTTATTATCGTTTATTAAACGAGCCTACCTTTGACATGGTACCTCGCGTTGTATTCTTTGCTGCAAAAGCAGCACCGGGTTACCACCTTGCAAAAGAGATCATATTTGCAATAAATAAAATTGCTGAAACTATTAATAATGATCAGCGCATCGACGGTAAGTTGAAAGTGGTATTTATCCCTGATTATCGTGTCAGCATCGCAGAAATCATTATTCCGGCGGCAGATGTTTCTGAGCAAATATCAACGGCAGGTAAAGAAGCATCAGGCACCGGTAACATGAAAATGGCATTAAATGGTGCACTCACTATCGGCACAATGGACGGTGCAAATGTAGAGATTCGCGAAGAAGTAGGCGACGATAATATTTATATTTTTGGGCTCGACGTTGATGGCGTTGAAGCGGTATTAAGCCGAGGTTATAACCCCTTCGATTACTATCATACTAACCCGTTATTAAAAGCGTCATTGGACTTGTTACTTGGAGATATATTTACACCTAAAGAGCCAGGAAGATTGCGTACTATTTATGATGCGTTGTTGGATGGTGGTGATCCTTATCTGTGTTTAGCGGACTTTGCATCTTATATTCATGCGCATGAAGCGATGGATAAACAATACCGAGATAAAAAAGGCTGGGCGCGTAAAGCGATTATGAATACTGCCTTGGTAGGTAAGTTTAGCTCTGACCGTTCTATTCGTGACTATGCTAATAATATTTGGAAGTTATCCACAGTGCATCGTTAGTCGCATTGAGTGAAGTGTGTTGTCACGCTTCATTTTTATTTTTATTAATTTATATGCCCATTTCACAATAATCGCCATTATAAATGCTTAATTCGTTTATAAAAAAGGATCAAAAAGTAATGGGCTCACATTAAACAGTGATATTGATTAGCTGACATGCATTGATATTACGCGTCAAGATTTGAGTAGGGTTGATAGTCTTTTAGTCAATAAATTGGCCATGGTGTTGCAATTAGTTTTTACAATCGGTTTTTATAATTATTTTTTATAATCGGTTTTTGCTGAGTGTTTTTACATTTGGATAGAGAGAATACCCTTCAATATCCTTATTAACAGCAACGAGCTAATGGTTGGTCATGATTTTTATTAACGAGTCTTGATATTATGCCCACGGAGAGAGCAATGAACGAACAATCAGTATTAAAAAAAGTAGCCAAAATGGCTAAAATCTCAGACCACTATATTAGTGCTTGGGGAAATGAGGCTTATGTTAAAGATGAAACCATCGAACAACTGTTAAGTGCGTTAGGCTACGATACGACTGATGATCAAACGTTGTTGAAATCTGCACAGAAAAGGCATAAAAGTAAAATATTAGCCCCGGTCAAAGTGATTAAGGATCTACAACAACCTATTGAAATTGAATTAAACCTTGGTTTAACTGTTCGAGAAAGCGAATTTAGTTGGCAAGTTATTACCGAAAGTGGCGATGTTTTAGAAGGTTATTTACAGTCACAGGTGATCAAAGATGAGCGCATAAATGGTGGAGCACTAATTTTTCAATTGCCTAAATTACCGCTAGGGTATCACCAGTTAACGGTTACTCGTAAACGCCGTAAAAACCCGTATAAAATGACTATCATCATTACGCCCGAATCTTGTTACAAGCAGTCTAGTTTACATAAAGGTGAAAAATTATGGGGACCAAGCATTCAACTTTATACTGTTCGTACTGCGTATAACTGGGGAATAGGAGATTTTGGCGATCTCAAACAACTAATAACAGAAGTCGCTTCCCGTGGTGGAGATTTTATTGGCCTAAACCCGATTCATGCACTTTTTCCTGCCAATCCAGAGGGAGCCAGTCCATATAGTCCTTCTTCTCGTCATTGGTTGAACATTATGTATATTGATGTGACAGCCATCCCCGAGTTTGTATTGAGTAGTGCGGCGCAGCAGAAAGTGGGTTGTATCGAATTTCAGCAACGTCTCAAAAGTGTGCGTAAAGATGAATGGGTTAACTACAGCGAAGTAGCGGCATTAAAATTAAGTGTATTGCCCCTTTTATTTAAAGAATTTGAAATTAGACATCTTGCTAAAGAAACAGAACGTGCGGAGGCTTTTAATGATTTTGTCGCGCAGGGGGGAGAAAGCTTACAGCATCAAGCGGTATTTGATGCGCTACATGCTCACTTGTATCAACAGGATCCTTCTATTTGGGGTTGCCCAGTATTTCCAAATAAATATAGTAAGTTCAATAATATCGAAGTACATCAGTTTATTACACAAAATAGATCACTGGTTGAGTCTTATTTATACTATCAATGGATTGCTGATACACAGATTAATGAAGCTCAACAATTTGCAGAAGAATGTGGAATGTCGGTCGGCTTATACCGTGATTTAGCAGTGGGCGAAGCAAGTTCAGGTTCGGCGAGTTGGGCGGACAATGGATCATTAGTGCTTGATGCAAGCATTGGTGCGCCACCGGATGTGTTTGGGCCATTAGGGCAAAATTGGGGGCTACCACCTCTGAATCCTCAAGTACTTAAGGATTCAGGTTATGCTCCTTTCATTGCGTTATTAAGGGCTAATATGAAACATTGTGGAGCCTTAAGAATTGATCATGTTTTGGGTTTATTACGCTTATGGTGGGTGCCTAAAAATAAAACTGCGGCAGATGGGGCATATATTTATTATCCCGTTGAAGATTTATTAGCTATTTTAGCGCTTGAGTCGCATCGTCATCAATGTGCTGTCATTGGTGAGGATTTAGGTACAGTGCCAGACGAAATTGTCGATATACTGGCAAGCGCAGGTATCCACTCTTATAAATTGTTTTTTTTCGAAGTCGCTGAAGACGGCGGTTTTTTCTCGCCTACTCATTATACAGAACAATCAATGTCAGCACTTTGCACGCACGATATGCCAACGGTTAGAGGGTTCTGGCATTGTGAAGACCTACGTATGGGTAAAGAGCTCGGCTTGTATCCTGATCCCGTTCAATTAAAAGCTTTATATGATGAACGACTACGGTCTAAACAAGAAATATTAAATAGTCTTGCCTGGCATGGATTTCTACCTGAGGGTGTGGGCAGAGACGCTGCCTTTGTTCCAATGGACAGCTACTTGAGTGAAGCACTACATTTGCACCTCGCTGCCGGTTCATCTGCGTTGTTTAGTGTGCAACTTGAAGATTTGTTAGAAATGGATATGCCTGTCAATATACCTGGAACGGTCAATGAATATCCTAATTGGCGACGTAAATTATCAGTTAACATCGATGATATTTTTCAAAAACAGTCGGTAAATCGCTTAGCTAAACAAATGACCCAATTGCGTTTAAAAGCTAGGCGTTAATTACTTGTGCTGGAGAGCATATTCTCTCTAGCTGTCATCGCAGATCAATATAATCGGTAATAAAGCCTTGCTTAGCAAAGCTTTATTACCCGTTTTAAATTGCTATTCGTTTGGGATTTTCCTCTCAATTTAAGGACTTATTTAACTATTCACTTAACTATTCACTTAACTATCAACTTAACTATCAATTCAGCTATCAATTCAATTTTCAACATTAATCATTCAACTCATTCATTTCCTTCATTTCCTTCATTTCCTTCATTTCCTTCATTTCCTTCATTTTACATTATCATTAAGCTGGTTCAGTATTCAGCCACTTAAATACATAATTAATACAGTAGCTTAAGTACAATTAATTAAGTGCAAGCCTAGATTCGTATAATAAGTGGCTTCATCAAATAATTTGATGTCGTCATTCTATCTAGTCATTTCCTACAGAATAAATAACATAAGCGTTGTAAATAGAGTCTGTTGTAATAAAGGTAATTGTTGAATTATAAGCGATATCGAGTTTCTGATTGTTTATAGAGTGTGTCGGTTATGGGTTATTGGCTTTTGTGTGCGGGAAGGGTGAAATCATCAGTTGTAAGTTATTAATATATATTGAATTGCCAATGTTGGAACAAAAGGTGTTGGAATAGTAAATGCTGCACTATTTGCTCAGTATCTGTGAGCATTTACTATTGAATTTATATTATTGTTAATCTTGTCTTTATTTTTCAGCGATCATCGCATCATAATCAACACCGCTTTCACGGTGCAGACGGCGACAGGCTATGCCATCTCTATGGAATAAATGACAGCGATGTGCAGTTAAACCAACATTGTATTTTTGGCCTACTTCCACATCCAGTGTATCTGCTGCTCTATATATGACATCGGCATCTGCACTGGCAAGGTTCATGTAAATTTGGGTTTCATTACCTAACTTTTCTACAATCTGTACTTTACCCTCGATAGTGGCATCGGCTTGTTCTGCATTGAGTAAATGTTCAGGGCGAATACCCAGTGACATTCGATCGCCTATATTCACGGTTTTACCTTCGACAGATATCCAAAAGCTTTCATTATTTGCTAGTTTGACTTTGACTCGTTCATCCTCTGTATCTTCAATCGATACGCTCATGAAGTTCATTTTAGGCGACCCAATAAAGCCGGCTACAAAACGATTGATTGGATAGTGATATAGTTCAAGAGGGCGACCCACTTGTGATACTGAACCCGCATCTAATACTACGATTTTATCGGCCATTGTCATTGCTTCTACTTGATCATGAGTCACGTAGATCATGGTGCAGCCAAGTTTACGTTGCAGTTTAGTAATTTCACTGCGCATATTGACACGCAATGCGGCATCCAAATTAGACAGCGGTTCATCAAGCAAAAAGACGTTTGGCTGTGATACCAGTGTTCTGCCAATGGCAACACGTTGTCGTTGCCCACCTGAAAGTGCTTTAGGTTGACGTTCAAGTAAGTGAGTTAATTGTAAAATATCCGCCACATGATGAACACGTGTATCTATTTCAGATTTTTTAGCTTTAGCTAACTTTAAACCAAAGGACATGTTGTCGTAGAGGTTGAGATGCGGATAGAGTGCGTAGGATTGAAATACCATACCAACACCACGTTTTGATGGTTCAACATCATTCATACGTTCTTCACCGATGTATAAATCACCAGAAGTAATTTCTTCAAGGCCTGCTATACATCGTAAAAGTGTGGATTTACCACAACCCGATGGACCAACAAAGACGACCAGTTCGCCTTCTTTTATTTCAAGATCGACATTTTTAGAGATAAGTAGCTTGTCGTAAGCTTTACATACATTTTTTAAGGTGACACTGGTCATGTAGTTTGTCCTCGATTAATTTTTATGTTTACGCTCATGATTTCTGTTGTTTATTCCTGAACTCTTATTTCGGAATCTTTTATTTCTGAAATTTGAAATCATTAATTGTGTTTTATATTAATAAATAATTGCTGCCGTTGATGTATCCTTATTACAACATTTCTTTTTATTAACAACGAACTAACTAAATACACTTTATAAATACCTAGGTTGCATAATTTGTTATGTAAATGGTAGTAAAAAAGTCTAAATATTAGCGATAAATAGATTTTATTGGCTATTTATGACCGCTGTTAGGAATCGTTAAAACAAAAATGTAAATAACACGATCACAATCTATTACTAGTGGTTGATAGTTTGCTTATTTTAGACCACCTACACATCATCCTAGTGCAATAATTTATAGGAGGAGGAGGGAGGAGGGGGCTGACAAATCTTGTTCAACAAAATACAGATGTCATTCCAATAAATTGTATTAATTATGATGATTGCCATCACATAAACATGGAATTTGAGATCTTGATCGTGGTTATAGGTGGAGCTGTGTCACGAAAATAGAGTCGAACCCATGGGGCGTAGTGGATAGGAGGATGATTAAGCGTTTTAACTTCTAGATAATAAAGTTCGAAATATGGCTTACCCAACGGCTAGCCCTTCATCACAACTAAAAAGGATATTAACATGAAAAAAAATCTAAGTATCGTTGCGCTTTGCACCATGGCTGCATTGGGTTCTTTTAATGCCAACGCGGCGATTGAAGAGGGGCAGCTTACTATCTGGATCAACGGTGACAAAGGGTACAATGGACTTGCTGAAGTCGGCCAACGTTTTGAAGAAGATACTGGTATTAAAGTTACTGTTGCTCACCCTGATGCACTACAAGAAAAATTTCCACAAACGGCATCAACGGGCGATGGTCCTGATATCGTTTTTTGGGCTCATGACCGTTTTGGTGGATACGCAGAAGCAGGTTTGCTAGTTGAAGTTACCCCTTCTAAAGAAGTGAAAAACGGTATTGTCGATTTTGCATGGGATGCTGTGCAGTATAAAGGTAAATTCATTGGTTACCCTGTGGCTATTGAAGCGTTATCACTTATTTATAATAAAGATTTAATTGCTACACCTCCAGAGAATTGGGAAGACATCACCGCGCTGAATACTAAACTTCAAAAAGATGGTAAATCGGCGATTATGTGGAACTTAAAAGAACCTTACTTTACTTGGCCTTTAATGGCAGCTGATGGGGGCTATGCTTTTAAGCCAACGTCTACCGGTTATGATATTAAAAACGCTGGTATTAATAATGCGGGTGTAAAAGGAGCAATGACGTTTGTTAAAAAATTGATCGATAACAAGGTTATTTCTCCTGATATGGATTATTCCGTGTCTGAATCTGAATTTACCAAAGGCAATGTAGCAATGACCATTAACGGTCCTTGGTCTTGGGGAAATATTGAGAAAGCCGGCATTAATTATGGTGTGACTACGTTACCTAAATTTAATGGTAAAGATTCTAAAGCATTTGTTGGTGTATTGACCGCGGGTATTAGTACTGCGTCACCTAATAAAGACCTTGCTGTTGAGTTTATAGAAAACTACCTACTTACTAACGAGGGTTTACGTAATATTAATAATGATAAACCGCTTGGTGCTGTTGCATTGAATTCATTTCAAAAAGAGTTAGCTACAGATGCTCGCATTGCGGCAACCATGAATAATGCAAAAAATGGTGAAATAATGCCAAATATTCCACAAATGGGTGCTTTCTGGGAAAGTGCAAAAAATGCAATTATCAATATCGTTGATGGTCGTCAAGCAGTAGATGCAGCGCTTGCAGATGCAGAAAAACGAATGGTCAAATAATGACGTTGTTAAGGAGTGAACATCAAGTTTATTCCTTAACACTGGAGAAAGCATTGCTTTCTCCTCATTTTAATTTTTTATCGACACCATCAATAACGCATCACTAATGAATAATGATGAAAAATAGTTAGTGATGGAGTTGATTTTAGTTAACAGGGTTCTATATGCAGTCAGTTCAAGGTTCTGGTGCCATTGCACCATCTCCACTTCCTATCAGTTGGGGAGTGATAATAAAATGGGCCATTCTAGTTTCAGTTGCTATCGTAAACGGTTATGCGTCGATTGTAATGTACTCTCGTGGAGAGCTTGCTTTTGCATTACTTACGGTCATATTAACGTCATTGGCACTGTATATTTTTGGTAGTAAAAAAACCTATGCTCATCGCTATATATATCCTGGTATTGCGGGCATGATCCTATTTATTTTGTTTCCATTGGTTTATACAACTAGCCTCGCATTTACTAACTACAGTGCAAAAAACCAATTAACTATAGAGCGGGCACAAAGTGTCTTGTTGGATAGAACATTTCAGAGCGGTCAAAGTTATCCATTTAACCTCTATCAGACAGAACAAGGTTTCCGTATAGCGGTCATTGATAATGGTGAAACGCTTGCGACAGATGATTTTTCAATGGATGTTGCTGCGGGACAAAATATTGAACTTAAGGCTGTGCAAAAAGTTGATGGTAAAAAACAAAAAATAAAATCGATCATCAAGAATAGGGCGAAGCTCAACGATATCAATTTAACTATGCCAAACGGCGCAGTGGTGGGTATGAGTGGGCTACGAAAATTTGCCGCGGTACAACCTCTTTATAGCATGCAATCCGATGGCGAAACATTATTAAACAATGAAACCGAGCAGCGACTTAAAGCGAATATGGAAATAGGATTCTATCAAGTCGTTAATGAAAATAATGCGTTTATAGGCGACCCTATTTCACCTGGTTTTGTAGTTAATGTCAGTACTGCAAATTTTGAGAAGGTATGGAAAGATGAAGGGATTAAAGAACCTTTTATAGGGATCTTTATTTGGACCGTTGTATTTTCAGCATTGTCAGTTTTTTTGACCTTAATTATCGGTTTGGTGTTAGCGAGTGTAGTGCAATGGGAATCACTAAAAGGGCGTGCAGTATATCGAGTATTATTGATATTGCCTTATGCAGTTCCTGCCTTTATCTCTATTCTTATTTTTAAAGGGTTATTTAACCAAAGTTTTGGTGAAATAAATATGGTATTAGAAGCCTTATTCGGCATCAGCCCAGCTTGGTTTTCAGACCCAATTACCGCAAGAACGATGGTGGTGATTGTGAATACTTGGCTTGGTTTCCCTTATATGATGATCCTGTGTATGGGGCTTTTAAAAGCTATACCGCAAGATCTTTATGAGGCGTCTGCAATCGATGGTGCTGGACCATTAAAAAACTTTACTAAGATTACTTTCCCTCTAATGATTAAACCATTAACACCGTTATTAATTGCAAGTTTTGCTTTTAACTTTAATAACTTTGTAATGATTTACCTATTAACGGGTGGTGGACCGAATATGATTGGCACTACTGAGCCAGCAGGTTATACAGACTTATTAGTGAGCTATACCTACCGTATTGCATTTGAAGGAACTGGCGGACAAGACTTTGGTCTAGCAAGTGCCATTGCAACAATTATTTTCCTATTAGTGGGCGGCTTGGCATTGCTAAATCTTCGCTTCACAAAACTCGAACAAGATTAAGGGGACTTTCGATGGCTATAGTACAAGGCAAAAATTTAAAATACAGAGTATGGGCAACACATATAGGACTTTGGGTTTTTCTATCATTTATTATCTTCCCATTATTAATGGTAGTCGCGATCTCATTGCGTGAAGGCAACTTTGCAACAGGCAGCTTGATCCCTGAAAACCCATCTCTAGAACATTGGAAGCTGGCGTTAGGTTTTTCTGTTACTAATGCCGATGGTAGTATCACGCCGCCTCCGTTTCCAGTATTAACCTGGTTATGGAATTCAATTAAAATTGCGAGTATCTCTTCAATTTTAATTGTCGCTCTTTCAACAACTTCTGCTTATGCTTTTGCGCGTATGAAGTTTGGTGGTAAAAGTGCCATTTTGAAAGCGATGATGATTTTCCAAATGTTTCCCGCAGTATTGGCATTAGTTGCTCTGTATGCCTTATTCGATAAATTAGGACAATACATTCCATTTCTTGGATTAAATACCCATGGTGGATTGATTTTTGCTTATTTAGGCGGGATTGCTCTGCATGTTTGGACCATCAAAGGATACTTTGAGACCATCGATAACTCACTTGAAGAAGCGGCTGCTTTAGATGGTGCTACACCTTGGCAAGCGTTCCGCTTAGTGTTGTTGCCTTTATCGGTTCCGATATTAGCAGTTGTGTTTATCCTTTCGTTTATTGCTGTAGTTGGTGAGGTGCCTGTTGCTTCACTCTTATTATCTGATGTTGATAACTATACGTTAGCAGTTGGCATGCAACAGTACTTATATCCTCAAAACTATTTATGGGGTGATTTTGCAGCAGCAGCGGTACTCTCGGCATTACCTATTACTGGTGTGTTTTTACTAGCACAGCGTTGGTTAGTGGGCGGATTAACGGCTGGTGGTGTTAAAGGGTAGTATTCATAACTTTTAGATAGATTTAATAAACGCAATTTATCCCACCTTGTAAATTGCGTTTTTTTTAACTATTTTAAGCCTACTTTAATCATCATTGATTGATTCACTTACTAATTGATTTTATAAATGGCGGCACTCCCTCTTAATTTGTATTTGTACGAGCTTATTAACCGTATAATTGTTTTTTTTTGAAGCTATAAACTAAATAGTTGCATCTTTCCCTTCTTTTTTAACTATACAATTTATTTTATTGGTAGTGTGAATGAATGCCTTTTTAATAAAAAACGTAAATAACCTCGTTCAGAGTAGTTCTGACTGTATATATATCGCTAAACTAAAGGCGCTAAAAGAAAATACTATTGAAAGTGAAGATTTCTTCGTCATGTTATGGAAAGGTTTGGTATGTTGAGATTGGTTTAGGACTGGTATTAAGGCTATTGATAGAACTAGATTCAAGGTTGGCTTTTATTAATCTCTAAACGAACTAGAACAGTTCGATTGTATTGTTACTCATTTACACACTCATACTATCTTGATGGCGTTATTGCAGTGGCTTTAGCATCATGAGGGCATTAATAGCCCTTGATTTATGACTATTAATTATAGAGGGCTCTTTGTTTATAAGCAGTTGCTTATAAACAAAGAAGTGAATTGTCTCAATATTGTCAGTCTTTTTACTTCATTGAGACAATTGATATAATCGGTTAATGACCGAAAAAAGCAACCACGACGGTATCGTCTTTCAAACTTCTACTAAATACGTAAGCATTGTCATGTTTGATTACGTTATGTTTTCCAGCTCCTATTGCAGAATGATCCTTTCTGAATTTAGCAATAGTTTTCCAATGAGTTAGCAAGGATTGACGGTCTTTATCTAAATCCCACACCATGTCAGAGCGTGTGCCTTGATGAAAATCATCAGCATATGGACCAATTTTTCTCGCCACTTCATCGCCATAATAAACTTGTATCGCGCCGGGAGTCAGCAGCAATGCGTTTGCAGCATTTCTTTGCATATCTAGAGAGTTAAAGCGACTGAAAAATAGCTCAGTATCATGTGAAGACATATAACTGACAGGATTGAAGTCTTTGTTTTCTTGTATAGTATTAGCATAGTTTTGATAGGTAGCTTTCATTTGGCTGAAACAAGCTGCTCCTTTATCCATTTTCTTTTGCAAATCGAAATTAATCAAAGCATCAAATCCATCATCAAAGTAAGGACTACGATAAGCTGTATGTCCCCACACTTCACCCATCATAAAAAAGGGTAAACCAGATTCATCATTATTGTTACGCCAAGTTTCTAGGCTGTTAATACTTTCTGATTTCAACTTTTTCCAGACACTAGGTTGAACATGCTTGACGGTGTCGATCCTAAATCCATCGATACCAAATCGTTTCACCCAATCGGTTTGCCATTCGATTAAATAATCTGAAACAGTAAAATTAGCGCGTTTAGCAACACGCGTACCTGGGTTATTGAGTAGCCATTCAGGAGGTGTTACCGCTTTGGTGGACTCTGTTATCATATCGGGTAATCCTGCTAAAGAGGATGTGATGTCACTATTCCCTGGTGACTGATAACCGGGAAATGTTGCTCTTATCCAATCTTTTCCCCACCAATGTTGCCATTGTGAACTTTTATAATTTATTTGCTGGTGAAAGCTATGCCAGTTTTGTCCTGACATGGGCTTCCAAGCAGACCATTGAGGCGGCCAATTGGGCAGAGGTGTCACAACATCGATTTTATCGAATTGAAGATCGGCTAAGGTAGCATAACCGGCATGGTTAATGACTACGTCTAGTAGTATTTTCATTCCGCGTTGATGCGCCTGTTCGACTAACTCATTTAAGTCTTCGTCATCTCCAAAATTTTGGTCAATTTTAGTAAAGTCCCGTGTCCAGTAACCATGGTATGCATAAAAGGGAAAACTGCCTTTCTCTCCACCGCCTACAAACCCATGTACCTGCTCAACAATCGGAGATAGCCAAATAGCGTCAGTGCCTAAACTTTTGATGTAATCCAGTTTTTGAGTGACACCTTTAATATCGCCACCATGAAATGTACCTACTTCATCTAGGCCATCCTTATCACGTCCATAGGATTGATCATTACTGGTATCTGCATTATTAAAGCGGTCAATCATTACAAAGTAAATATTTGCGTTTTTCCAATTTAATGGAGCTTGCTGTTGAGTCGCGCCTGCTGCGGGTAACTTTTCAAGTAAAACTAATCCACCGCTATCGGGTGAAGGTGTAAGTGTTACCTTATTATTCTTAACCTCGACAACACGGCCTGAGTAAGCATCTCGTAATTTTGTGGATTCTTTGTATAGATTGTTCAGATTAATAGTAACTTCGCCACCTGAATAGGCTTCGCATTGCACATTGGGAAGAGGGCGTTTAAACGTAGTCTTTTGAGCCGTTTTAGGTTGCCGATTAATTCTTAAAGAAGGGGGGCTTTCATTAAATGTGAATGCATAATCCCCGCTAAAACGGATCTGTAAATCAAGTTCTGTCGGTGAACCACAATTTAATGCTAAGGGTTTATTAAATTTTACTTTTTTCACGCTGTCAGGAGCACATTTACCATCAATCTCAGAGATAGTTATGGTGTAATTATCTTTAGAAAGCTGGACAATCAAGGGGCGCTCATCATCGAGTGCAAACTGTCGACTATTTGTCGTGGTAGAAATTGCAATATTGGCCGCAAAAACGTTCGGAGCACCAATTAATAATGTGAGAAAAAGAGTATTGAGTTTCATTATTTTACCTTCTTTTAATTACCTTCAGACATCATATAAAATAGTTTCCCTCGATACATCAACCGTACATCTACGCCCCTTGCTTTCAACGTAGACCTCTATTGTCAATTTTTTAAGGATGATACTTCTGTTTATGTAAACAGGTAAACTAATATCATCTTGATCATTTAGTTATACAGCTATTCAATTATTCAGCTATTAACTTATCCAACAATAAAGGACGCACGAGTCATTTATGAAAAAAAATGTTTTTACTTCGCTAATCTGTAGCCTATTTTGTTCTACGTTAATAGCTTATCCGAATGCTTTAAGCTTGCCTTGGTTATCGCCTATGTTAGATGACGATATTCCAGCATGGTCTGTTGATCTATTAAACAAAAGTCAGGAGCTATTTGATTGCGGCGAAAAAGAAGAAGGGAAAGAATTTTGCTCTGATGTTGTTAATTATTATACAACGCCTGTACAGGGCTATTTATGGTTAGCAAAGGAAAATGTAAACAAAATACAATTAAACGCGCCATTTACGGCCAGCAATTATTCCCAACTTCAACTCAATATTCGTAAGGATGGCTATGTTTTAGTTTGGGTTGAAATAGCAGGCAAGCATATTGATATCACAGAGCAACTTAAGACAAAGCCGTTTCATATCGTTGATAGAGAGGTGATGATGTTTATGAACAAGGGCAGAATCTCTTCGCCTAGGAGGTTGCTATGGTACCCTGAGACGCAACAACAACAAGCCAACCCAAGCCGATACGTTGAGTTTGTAAGTGATGGTGTAGTAATAAATGTTAACTTTTTTAAGCTTTAAGCTTGATGACAGGAGCGAACCATCAACTGAACTACCAATTGTAAGGCTGATGCGATTGCTATCAACGTCAGAAAAAATATGCGCTGACGTTGATTTTGTTCTAGAACTAGCACCTTTTTAAGTGATTAGTGAATGTATTTTAACTCTTGGCGTAGGTAAGTTGCTGCACCTAGTAAACCTGGGTTCTTGTGAGTAATAACAAAAGTAGGTATTTTAGTTAAATAGTCTTTTAAACGTCCTTTCTCTTCAAAATATTGTCTGAATTCACTCGCTTCAAAAAAATCAAGAAAACGCGGCACGATGCCACCAGCAATATAAACACCACCAGTACAGTTCAAACTCATCGCGAGATTACCGGCAAAGCTGCCCATTATTTGACAAAAGATATCTAAAGTTTGTCGTGCTATCACACATTCATTATTCAGTGCTGCTTGTGTTATTTGTTTAGGCTGAATAAATTGAGGGGCTTGTTGCGATAAGTTGCAGAGACTTTGATATAAATTAACGATACCTTGTCCTGACATCACTTGTTCTGCAGAAACATGGCCAAACTTAGCTTGTAATTGAAATAAAATATCCGATTGTTGGCGAGTGTTTGCTGTAAAGCTAACATGACCCGCTTCACCTTCTAGGCTGATCCACTTATCAATTACTTTTATGATATGTGATACACCTAATCCGGTACCAGGTCCAAAAACAGCAGTGTTAGCATTTTCCTGAACAGTACCTGTACCGATTTGAAACTTATCTGATGCAGCTAAGAAAGGCACTGCCAAAGAGATCGCAGTATAATCATTTATTACATACAAAGTGTTTAAGTTTAATTGTTCTTTAAGTGCTTTTTGTGAAAATGACCAACTTAAGTTGGTCATGGTTACTTGATCATTTTCCACGGGGCAGGCAATACCGATACAAAGATCATTAACTGCACTGTCCAATGTTGAAAAATAAGCTAACAAAGCTTGTTCTATAGAGTCAAAGTCCGCACAAACATACTCGACCAGTTTGCTCAATTTACCCGTTTCAAGATCACAAACTGAAAATCTAATATTTGTGCCGCCAAGGTCGACTACAACAGCTGACATTTTTTCTCCTAAATAATTGTTAACTTTCAACTTCAATTTACGTTTATCTTTTCTTTATAATTTGTTATTTATAACTATTGATAGCATCAACAAAAATTGTTTGTGCGCCTTCTACTTGCAGATTTTTAGCTTCTTCCAAAAGCTTTAATGCTTTTGGGATATCTTCGTTTGCAACGGCATTTTGGATTGATTTTTTATAGAAACTTTCAAGGTCAGTCCCTGCAGGAATATTATCAGTGGTGTTAATGATGCGTGTAGTCACAACTTGATTGCTAGTAAGCGTTAAGCTGAAATTACCGTAGGCAACATGTTTAGCAAGCGGATCGTCGATAATAGGTTGTACTGTATGCTTAGCAATAGCAAAGGCTTTTGCAGGGTGTAAAATTGGAGTTGAACCAACTAAATCTTTAGCAGTGGTATATACCAATAATTTAAGGTTATCACCACTCATATCAGGCATGACATTAAACGCGATGGTAAATTTATCGTTATCTAATAATTTTGCTGGCTCGTAGGTAAAGTCACTGAAGGACTTTTGGGCAATAAGGTCACCGGCTTTATTTAGGATCGCAACAGTAGGTGCATAAAAAGTATTTTTGCTATCGACAAAACTTTCAATTTCTATATCTAATGAACCTTTATTGCCGGGTAACGTGAAGCTGGCAATAGGACCTGCACTTTCTCCGTTTAGTAATAATTGGTTTGATTTATCAATAGAAAATTTAATGTTAGTAGGGATATCCAGGGCTGACCATGTGATCTCTGATATATTCATGGCAACTTGATTTTCTTGAGGAACGTCGAGAGTTATTGTTTGTGTTTTTGCACAACCTACAATTAAAGTCGATAAAATAATTGGTGCGATCCATTTTTTCATAATTGATTATCCTAATTGTGAGTATCATTTCTGCCATTTTATATCTTTACTGATTAAAAATGAGAAAAATAACTGTTAATTATACCTGTATTTTAAAAGGTAATTTGTCTTTATTCTTGTATATTATTTTATTCTACAGCTTTGTTAACATTGATTATTATCAGTTTATATTATTTTTAAACCATCCATTTACTTGGATTGAAAATTGATAGCTGGATTGCAAAATTGGTTGGTTTAAAAATAATATTGCTTTAAAAAATAATGCTCAGTCAAGGAAGTCAACAACACAGCCAGACATCGACTGTGTTGTTGATTAAGAAGTTAGTGGCTTACCACCAAGCTTCAGCTTGTACACCAAACTGCATAGTACTGTCGTCACGACCACCGTTAAAGGCATTCGCACCACTATCTGCGTCTTGGTTAATGTAGCTTGCATAAACACGGATTTCAGGACGAGCCCAGATGCTTGAACCGGCTGTCCATGCTTGCGCAATAGTTACTTTACTATTTTTCGTTTTATCACCGTCTGTGTCATCAATGTTATAACCTAACTCAAGGATAGTCTTATGATTTTCATCCCATTTGTAAACTGGACGAATAACTGCGGACATGGTTTTTGTTTTATCTTGACCATCCCACATATCTTCACCAACGGCATAAACTAACTGATGTAACATCTCAATGTTTTCACCAAAACCAAGCACACCCCAGTTGATTACACGGTAGCCAGAAGCACCGTCATTTGCTTCAGCACCATACCAGTTACCACTACCGTAAAAGGCTAAAGATTTACTGTAGCCTTCAGTACCATATTGGAATACTGTTTTGTTGAAGCCATTATCTAAACCTTGTGTTAACTCAAAAGTAGTCATGACTCCGTCTTGAGGATCTCCAACGACATCATCGGTGTCATTGACCATTGCATAATCAAGACCAACTTCTAAGCTCGCTTTTTCCCATAATGAAATCCCAGCATAACGAACATCAAAAGTATTAACGTTTACTGATCCACCATTATTACCACTATCGACAATATCACTACGGTCATTACGTACCCAAGCCAAAGATAATTTACCTGGTCCTACTTGAATGTTTTCAACACCCGCACCCGCACCTGAAATATCCCAGTAGTAAAAATCCGTATGGTGCACATCATGGCGTTGGTAAAAACGCTTACCGGCCCATAACGTTGCTTCCGGAGCAGCAGAAATTAAACCTTTTGCTTGGACATTAAACTGACGTAAGGCAAATTGAGCATCATCTTTACATTTTACTGCGTCTTCAGGAGGGGTGCCTGAAGTGACAAGCTCACAAGAAGTACCAGTACTTTCCCAATCATTTGATCCGTTAGAGGTCATCGCAACCATTGAATCGAGATAAAAAGTTTTGCCATTATCATTATAAACTTCAGACCCTAGCTGAATTTCACCATAAACATCGTCCTCATTACCTAAACGACCAATTTTATTTTTCTCGTGAGCAATTTGTTGTCCGCCATCTGCGTTCATGCCAACACCTGCACGAGCATAACCGTGAAAATCTACTGCAAATGCTGAGCTAGAAAGCAATGTGGTGGATACTGCTGCTGCGATTAAACTTATTTTTTTCATGTTATAAACTCCATTTTTAACTCGCTAATTTTAAAACGATTGGTTATTTATTATTCCTCCGTTATTCCTTTAACTTGTTAGATAGACAGTAAAAAGTTTAAGCAACAACAGGGTAGTGTTTAGGAGTTTCCTCCCTTCAAGGTGACTCAACGTTGACTATGTTAGGTGAGATAAAGATGGCTGACTTCCTCCACCTTTATTTTATTTAGGGGGGGGAAGAAAGGAGTAGAGTTACGCCATTAAAATAAAAATGTAGAAGGGGTCACGTATTTAGGGAGGAGGCGGCTATAAAAGAGTGATCAAGGTAATATTAATGTGCACCTTATGCTTAAATTTTAGCGATATTTGTAACTAATTTATGACGATTTAGACAACTGAAATTTTGCTAATGACGATAATATTTCGTTAAATCAAAATAGATGAAATTGCTAACATTGGCTGAGTAAACTAGATTGAAATTAATCCTAAAATAAGAGTACAAAATTGGAAAGTACTTACTATGAAAATTTACGTTGCAAGCCTCTAGGTAAAGACTTTTAATGGTTAGCGGTTAGCGGTTAGCATGATAGTTAGTAGTTGGTTAAGTTGATAAGTAGATAACCCCTTTAGCCTTGAAAGCTAACGGGGTTATCAAGATAGCCTTTGATGGTATTAAATTAACATTAAATAAGAATTTGCTTCTAAGATTAAGTGTAGTTTTTCTGATTCAATTTTAAACTGCTGTTCGGTTAATATATCTTGCATTGTTCGATGCCATTGAAAATCGATACAGGTATCTGCATCGGATTTGTTTATGGCAACGATCCCTTTATCGCCTCGTGCAAAAATCAGAAGGTCTTGGTTGGTCATTATAGGGAACATTGGTTCGCCATGAACATAATGATGGAACTTAATCATTTTCTCCATGCGAAGATTCTTCCAGGTATCGACCCAACGAGGATTACCCTCCTTGTTTAATATTTTACTCGGATTTAAATCTGTATAAATCAATGGAACACCGCCATCACGGCCTAATATATATGCATAGGCTAACCACTCATCTTCTTCCGAAAGTATCAAATTTTTAAATGTATTATTGTTGGGAATATCGTGAGTGATCACGAAGGTAATTGCTCTGAAATTTACTAATGCTTGCCCATAACAATATGGGTCAATTAATGATTCAATATTTCCATTGTCTTGAAATGCTTTAAACACGGTATTAAATAATGGGAAGTCATATGACCCTAAATTTGTTTTTTCAAGATAAGGTTGTAAGAATATTTTATATTCTTCAACAGTAGCGCCGCCATCGGTAATAATTTCACCAAACACGTGCATGTTTTCAGTAATTTCTTCTGTCCAAACGCGCTTAAGGTGCTCAAGAGTCATATGTTTTGCCGCATCAATCCTAAAACCTTTTACTCCAAGTCTTTTAAGTGCTTTAAGATAAGATTGTTGCTGATTAATAACATGATCACAGACCTGTAAAGTGGGTAAGCCAGGGTCTTCGCCTCCACCAGTTATTCTACCATTTTGAACTTCCCAGCAATTTTTCCAATCTTTAATTCCAAACCCATCTACAAAATGTTCTTCTAAAAAAAGTGGTTTAGTTAAATCGCCGAATAGCAGAAGCGATTGGTATTCGTTTTTGTGTTTTGCATATTCTTGCATGTCTTCGGTACTTGGATATTGTAAATCAGGACGTTTATAAGCTTCGTTTGCCATATGATTGAAAACGATATCTGCATAAACATTAATGTCATATTTGGCGAGCTGTTTAACCATTTCAGAAAAATCAATAGTGTTACCGAGTTGATTATCAATAACACGATAATCTTGCGGTTGATAGCGTTGCCACCAACCTGTGCGATTTTTATGTTTTAAAGATTTCATTGGAGGTGAAACTAATACTGAGTGATAACCCATTTCGCTGATGAGTTGTGCATTCTTTGCTACATCAGCATAAGACCAATCAAATGCGTGCAAAATAACATTGGCTATTCCTATTTTATTTTTACCCGTCAGTATCTTTTCTGTTAGTGGTTTGTGTGCAGTTAATGTTGTGATGCTTTGTTCATTAGCGCTTGATAAACAACTTGGTATATCGGATGTCGATGCCGGTTGCTCGAAATTTGATCCCCTTGTATGCCTATTGCTGTGATACATCATTTTAGTTCTCCTTGGCTATTGCAGTTAATTGCAATAAAACCTAAATAAAATTCAACTCTACCTAGACTCAATCACTTAATTTTTTTATTTTTATATAAATGAAAAATCTAATGTAGTTTATTTTACTCCCGTTCATCATAAATAATTTTCAGAACAACAGTACAATTATTTTTAAATACATTTGTTTTTAGTACATTTATTTATTAATAAAACAGTACATTTTTTTATTAGAATATGTCTTATTATAAACGTTGCACAATGGAAGCAATCCACCCGAGATTGATATTAGTAGGTTGAATAAGCGGGCGTAGAAGTAGATGGACTAGGATTTTAGGTAATTTTTAGTTGATATTTGAACTATTTTTAACCAGTGAAAAAGTACTTAATATTAAATAATCATTAACTCATCATTAACTCATCATTAAGGTGGTGAAGCTTAATTTATTTATTATCAATACTTTATAACCTACTCGCATAGGTTATAAAGTATTATTGTTTACTCCTTTTAATTTAAACTAATATTTTTTGCTCTAAGCGGCTATTTTTTAATAAAAGCTTAAATTCGTAATCGAAATAATGTGTTTTCTACTTTTGTTTAACAGAAAGTCCCAACCCTTGAGATTCGCCCTGTGGTTTAATAAATACCGCAGTCGATAAGGCCGGTACAGTAAATGTACCTTCTATAAATGATGCACTACTGTCGACTAAGTTAGGATGTAATGTAAAGCCATTAGCGTCTGAAATGGGAAATACCTGTTGTTCATTAGTCGCATTAATAATAGTCACGATGGCTTCTATATTAGGGTCTAAATCTATGCCTGCTGTTGTCCCATCATCAATACTCATCACTATTAATCCTGTTATTGAATCTGAACCTGTATTTTGGAAATCAACGCGTGCTTGTATTTCTTCTTCAGTGGTCAAGCTAAATAAAGGGGAACTAGTACGAATTTTCAAAAGTTCTTTAAATCGTGTATCGGTCCATTTTATATCAGCACTGGTAGGTTGAGCCTGAGGATCTTCAATGATTGTATGAATTAATGGCCAGTTATCACCATCTTTATCTTGTCTTGGTAAACCCACATTCCAATTATTATTACTCATATCGAAATTGACTGTATTAAACCAGTCGCCTGAATCATAACTATCGCGTTGCATTGATTTTGAGCGCAATAATTCAGACCCCATGTGTAGAAACGGAATTCCTTGACCTAACACATTGATACTGAGTGATAATATTTGCATTTGTGCTCGTTGCTCAGAAGTTACCTGTGATGCTACTTTGTACATATTATTATCCCAAAGTGTTTGGTTATCATGCTTTGAAACATAGGATATGTTTTCTTGCGGATCTAAGGTATAACCTGCTTGCTGACCGTTGTAATCAATCTCCTTACCTTGTTTAACTGCGCCCGTTTGATCTATCAATTTAAAGTTAGCGAGGTTGCCTGCCATACCTAAACGGATCATATCTCCGTCTTTTCTCACCTTGAGTGAAGCTGCAGTAAGATCTTCTTGAAGTTCATTCCATAATCCTGCGGTGGTAAATCCCTGGTTTTTACGTAGATCATTTCCGCTATCGAAGGGGCCTCCTCCTCGAACTGCATCACGTAAGCGGTCTGAAAATGTGCCAATGCCGGTACCCGCCATATTTGACTGTGTAGCTTGTACGAATAAAGCATCATTAGCTACTTCCCCAAAGTTCCAACCTTCACCATAAAAGTAATTATCTTGATCAACGGCTTGAACAGCATTAAGTGAATCAATCATTAACTGTTTTGGTTGATGTCCCATTAAGTCGAAACGGAAACCATCAATTTTGTATTGCGTTGCCCAAGTAACTAATGAGTCAGTCATTAGCTTGCCCATCATGATATGTTCCGTGGCTGTATTCGAACAACAGGTTGAGGTTTCAATTGCGCCAGCTGCATTAAGGCGTTGATAATAGCCCGGTACTATTTTATCCAATACTGATTTATCATTAGTGCCTGCTGAGTTGGTATGATTGTAAACAACATCCATCACTACTCGATAACCCATTTCATGTAGTTGCATAATCAACGTACGATATTCTTTGACCCTTGTGATGCCGTTTGCATTCGTTGCATAACTGCCTTCAGGTGTTGTGTAATGAAAAGGATCATACCCCCAGTTAAAACTGTCATAAGCCCTTAAGTCGTTGAGTAAAGCTTGCGCATCTCCTGTCGAAGGATCATATCCTGCAAGCACATCCCGTATTGTTGAACCGCTTATTCCTTGATTACAAATCGCTGCAGAGTCATTTATTTCACATAATTTAGCGACTGTGTCATCTAATTGAACTTGCTGTGCCGGATCTTCATTGACCGTGGCGATATCGAACATATTCATCAAGTGAATAACATTCATTCCATTATCAGCCAGTGATACTAATTGTTTATAACTCGCTCTATCTTGCTCTGTGATGGCAAGGTATTTACCGTCTAATGCATCAGTGCCGCCATCATCAACTGCTGAGGTTAAATCACGAAGGTGTGTTTCATAAATGAGTAACTGCTCTGGCTCTGCAACAGATGTAATAGATTGAGCATCCCAACCGCTAGGTTTACCTTGGTTTTCTAAATCAACTATCTGTGAATAGTGGCTGTTAGCCGATAAACTCAGTGAGTACGGGTCCGTCACTTGTAATGTTTCAACGCTATTTAACGCAGCATGATAAACACTGACTTGATAACGATAATAAAGGCCAAGGGTATTGGAGATGTCATCTGTAGTCCATGTGCCATTGCCTTTTCGTGTCATTGATATAGCTTGACCGACTTGAACGAAATTTTGATCATATAGGTAGAGTGATACTTCTTTTGCTGTTGGAGCCCATAGTTTAAATGTTGTACTATCACCATTGACGATGGCACCTAATTGTTCGGTTTGTGCACCAGTATCGCCCGTGGCATAAATTGCATCTAATGCAGGTGCAAGTTGTACGCCTGTAACTTCAAGGATTGTGCCTTTGGTATTTTTAGCAACGAGCACTAATTGACCTGACACTAACGTGTCAATGGGCAAAGTTATCTCATCTGGAATAGTAAATTCAAATGCACGGTAATTGTTATAGCGCTTACTTGCATTAGCAGGTAGCTGCGCATTTTCTGTTAATGTCATGGCGATGGTTGATGACTTTATTTCACCACTCGCATTGTCGATGCTAAAGCCACCATCGGCGAGGTAATGCAATTCATAAGAAGCGGCGTCACCGACTTCCCATGCGATAGTGTTAGCATTAATCAATGCACCTTTTAGATCTTCTAATTTTGCAGTAATAGTATCGTTGGGATCATCTAAAATTGTGGTTAAATCCGCGCTTACAAAACCTTGACGATCTGCAATACTGGCAAAAGATAATGTTAAGTCAGCTGATTGGCTACCATTCGCTCTGACAATAAAATTAACGCAATCTTGTGCGGTTTGTTTTGATAATGGCAAAACCCAATAGACACCGTTTTCATCTTCACCGGTTGCAGCAACACCTTGATCCCAAATTTCAAATCCTTGAATGTTCTCACCATCAAGGGCACTACAAGCCTCATTATTCCAGACGTGTAGCGTGGTATCTAAGCGATTTACTGTGTCCGACATGACATAGATTACCGCCTCATTTTCCTTTGCTTTAATTGCGTCTATAGACGTTTGATCAATTGGATCTTTTTCAATAGGTATTTTATCCGTGGAGTTACTACTCTCGATACATGCTGTCAGTGTTGAAGCTATTAATAAAGGCATTGTATAGCGTGCTAACGTACTGAGTTTAAATTTCATATAGATGTCCCATTGGCATAAATAAATATTGAATGAAGTAAAGAGCACGACTTTTTTTGATCGTAAAGAAAGCGCTGATTAGCTCCCTTAGTGAAGTGGATCAAGTCATAAGTACTGTTACTTCATCTTCCTTGTATCAGGCATTATGTTATTGGGATTTTAATTGGTGGACCTCCTCCATTGTTAGCTAATATTGAGGAGGTGTAGAAGGGGGGATATATGATGCAAAAAATTGAAAATGTTGTTTGTATCACTTATTGAAGGCTTAGGAACAAGTAAATATGTGAGCTTTACTATTTTTTAAACACGTAAGTCATCTCCCATCGATAAACATTTATATGGTAGGTGGAATGACGAATAAAAGGCCGAAGGTGGTTTGTACTAATAATAGATCGCTATCTACAATAGATTATTACTTGAAATAGGTGATTGCTATTTATAATTGATTATTGCTTTTAATGAATTTATTGGAGTTAGACGCTGTGGAAAGGGCACTATCAATTCACGAGTATCCAGATACAAATCAATTGAATTTGTACTCTGCAATGTTTACTCAGACACTTGATAGCAGATTTAATAGAATGAGTAACGGAAATGACTTTCCGTTACTCATCTAATGACTTATCAACCTAAAGCCATTACTCAGTTAGAGCATGATTTAGTACCTTAAATAGTAATTGCTATAGCTGATACTTTACTGCGCTTTTTTACTCAGTTGGATATTGTAGACCGCAAAACCTAGTTCGTCTTGTTTTGCTCTTTTAGTGAGTGAACGTTGAGCATAGGTTTTGATGAAGTGATCCGCCGTTTCACTGTCTTGAGTTTCAAAGCGAATATCAAGTTTTGTAGGCGTTATAATATCTACAAAATCCCAGTTATTGTCAGCTGAAGGATTAACCGCACCCTGAGTATTGGTTTGTGAAGTGATATAAGCGGCAAGCACATCGCGGTTGGTATCGGGTTGTTCCATTACAACATAGTTAGCACCTGTACCAGCAAATTTCCCACCAAAGGCTCTGTAGTTATTGGTACCGACAATAAACTGTTGTTTTTCTAATTGCTCACCCGTTATCTTTTTGCCTTGCTGATCCGTGTAAGTCAGCCCAACAATTCTTTCAGCCGTAGGGTCAATCACTGTACAATTACTGTCAAACTTACTGGCTTGGGTGACATCTATTTTGTAGGTGACACCATCGATCACGTCGAAGTTATAGGTACGGTGATCTTTCCAGTTAATTAAATATTGCGGCGAGCTACTGTGTTTGTCGATTTGATTAAATTGATTGGCGCTGCATTCTAACCAATCTTTTAATTGAGCCCCTGTAATTTTAAGTGCTACCACGGTATTAGGATACAGATATAAATCCGCTGCATTTTTATAGGTCAATGCTCCCTTTGGCACTTGTACAAAAGCATCACCATCTGAAGCAGCACTATGACGGCCACCGGCTTTAAATGGTGCCGCCGCAGATAATATAGGCAATCCTTTAAGCGAACTGTTATCTGATGCAGCGACTTGATCCTTAACATATTGTAGTTGCGCATTTGATACAATTTGCACTGTTGGATCATCTTGCACCAAGGTTAGAAAGCTATACATATCACTGGTGGCTTTACCAATGGGTGCATTTACAAAGGCTAAAGTACCTTTATGTTCATCAGCAACAGCATCATGGATAGCTTTATCAGCCTCTACAACTGCTACTTTACTCCCCGCTTCATTACGTTGATAGATTTGGCGTGATTCTGATTTAGCACTTTTAATTGACCAAGTTTGATTACTGTATTGTAGATCAAAATCAATCACCCCTAGGTTATCACCCCATCGACCAGGCATTACCGCAGGTACACCATTAATGAGGCCTTTAGTAATGTCTACGTTAGGTAAATCAGCAAATTGTTGACTTGGAAAAACAGAGTGACTATGCCCAAACATAATTGCATCAATGCCTTTTACGGTGGTTAATGCGTAGGTTGCATTTTCAGCATGAATATCACTTGGATTTTCGCTGGAACCAATACCTGAGTGAGGAATAGCGATAATAATGTCAGCACCTTGTGCTTTCATTTCGGGAATGAACTTTTCAGCCGATTCTACGATCCCTTTTACTGTTACTTTACCTTCAAGATTTTGTTTATCCCATTGTAATATTTGAGGAGGAACAAAGCCGATGTAACCGATGTTAATAGTTCTTTCAATACCTTGAACATCGATAATAGGAGTCTTTTTGATTATGAAAGGAGTAAAAAGGTTATCACCTGTTTTTTTACCCTCCCAACAATCGGATTCACAATAAACGTTTGCGTTAATGTAAGGGAAATTTGCTTTGTTAATTGCTTTGTTTAGAAAGTTGAGACCGTAGTTAAACTCATGATTACCAATATTACCGACCTCGTAATTCAATAAATTCATAGCTTTGTGAGTAGGGTGGGTGGAGAACTCATTACCTTTTTTAAATTCACTGGCAATATAGTCCCCCATCGGGCTGCCTTGTAAAAGGTCTCCATTATCCACAAGCAAGGTATTTTCAGACTCTGCACGTGCGGCTTTGATTAGGCTTGCTGTGCGAGCTAAACCAATGGTGATATCTTGTTTGGTTTGATAGTAATCATAATCCATGACATTGGCATGAATATCGGAGGTTTCAAGTACACGTAATTGTGCAGAATAGGTATTATCTAAAGACTGACATCCTGACATTGCGAATGCTGATGAAATCATTACGGCGAGAAGTGTTTTGTTCAAAGTATATTCCTTTTTATTGAAAAATAAGGGTTGTTACTAAACGGTTATTAGTTCCTAGAAAGTCGAAGAATGGTCTCTTTATTAACGAGTCATTTTTAACTAGTGATTGTTAATCGGTTACTTTTGATCGTTCATCGCTGTTGGCGATTGTTCACTAGCAAAACAAGATAAAACGTGAGGAAGTTTATATTAATGAATTTTGCTATCTTTTTAATTACAAAGCATAACAAAATATGTGGGTAAATTTTTCAACTCAATGTTCCTTGGTTGGTAAAGTCAGGGCATATATTTAATAATAATGTAATTCTCAATAGCCGTTAATGTACAACCAACCTCGTTTAATAACTTTATTACTTACCCTCATTAGTTAACCTTAGTACTTAACTTTAATACTTACCTTCAATAATTAATTACAAACAAAAACCCTTATTAGTATTACAAATAAAGTTTTTTTTATTTGCATTAGATGACAGTTGTATCAACTAAAGTATCATTTTATGGATTATCATATTAATTATTACTCCTTATTGAATGATAGATATTATCTATTTTTAATTCATAAATTGATTATAATTAATGTAATTTTAATGATCACTTTTCAAGTGATAATATTTGAAAATTTGTTTTTATCTTATGTGGAATGCTGTATTTATTGAGTTTTGTGAGGTGCTAGTCTAACTTCTTTACCCTTTGAATCTCTAAATTGAGATCTAGTTAAGACTTTCTAACAAACAACAATGCTGTGTATAAAATCTTGCGGTACGCTAGTTGTTGAAAAATAAAATCCAATAGAATGATCAACTTTAAGTATGACAGAGTAAATACATAATCTAATTTAAAAGTATTATTTAATTATTAAAAGATAAGAAAATGAGGGATACAATGAAAAACGGAAAATTGAGTTTTGTACTAAGTACTTCTATTGCTATCGCATTGTCTGGTTGTGCGACAACGGATAATGCACTAACAGGTCCAATTAACCTTGCTGGTACACAGGCACCGCTATCTGTGGTAGCAACTGAATCAAGTGTGCATGATGGCAACGGCCCAGATCGTTTAATTGATGGTGATATTTCAACGCGTTGGTCTGCTAGTGGTGATAATTCTTGGGCTGTGCTTGATTATGGTCAAGTGGCAGAATTTGATGCAGTGCGTATTGCTTTTTCTAAAGGCCATCAGCGTTCTAGTAACTTCGATATTTTGGTCAGTGAAGATGGGAGTACATGGAAAACGGTGCTAGAAGGTGTTAAATCATCGGGTAAAGTTACTTCGATAGAGCGTTTTCCATTTACAGCAGTAAAAGCCCGTTATGTTAAGTATGTTGGCCATGGTAATACTAAAAACATGTGGAACAGCGTTACTGAATTTTATGCGGTAAATTGTGCTGTGAATACATGTCTTGCTAATGAGTTTATTACACCTGATGTAATTGCTGCTAATGAAGCTGAAAACAAAATTTTAGATAAGGCTGCAAAAGCCAAAAAAGCGAAAGAAAAAGCAAAAATGAAAGCATTACGATTGGGAGATTTTGGTACGCACGTGCCATTAAAATGTGATTCAGCCATCTCTGATTGTAGTAAAAAAGTATGGTGGGATGTACCGTTAAAATCACCGACTATTCCAGCCGTGCCATTAGCGGGTAACAAACCTGGAGAAAACTTCGATTTAACCACTTGGTATTTATCACAACCCTTTGACCATGATAAAAATGGAAAACCTGACGACGTTAATGAGTGGTATTTAAACCAAGGTTATGAACAACCTGAACTTTTTTATACTGCGGATGATGGCGGTTTAGTGATTAAAACTTTTGTTAAAGGTACTCGTACGTCTAAAAATACTAAATACACTCGTACAGAGTTGCGCGAAATGTTACGCCGAGGAGATAAATCTATTTCTACCAAAGGTGTTAACAAAAACAACTGGGTATTTGGCAGTGCACCAGAAGCTGATCTTAAAGCCGCTGGCGGTGTAGACGGTGTGTTAGATGTCACAATGAAAGTTGATAGTACCACTTCAACAGGTGAATTAGGCCAAGTAGGTCGTTTTATTATCGGTCAAATCCATGATCAAGATGATGAACCTATTCGTCTTTACTACCGTAAATTACCAAACAGAGATACTGGTTCTGTTTACTTTGCACATGAAAATACCTTGGAAGGTTCAGATAATTACTTTAGTTTAGTAGGTGATTTAAGTGGTGAAGTTGACGATGGTATTGCGTTAGGTGAAGTATTCTCGTACCAAATCAAAGTTGAAGGTAATACCATGACGGTGACAGTAAAACGTGATGGAAAAGAAGATGCAGTTCAAGTTGTTGATATGAGCAAAAGTGGTTATGACCAAGGTGGTCGTTACATGTACTTTAAAGTAGGGGCATATAACCAAAATAATAGTGGTGACCCAGAAGATTATGTTCAAGCAACATTCTACAAAATTAAAGCATCACATGATCAATATAAATAGTAACAATCGACTTTGTAAATAATGAATCTGTAAATAAGACCCTATTAATCATTACAGGGTCTTAATTTTTGATAACGTTTAACTATTGATTATTTAACTAATATTGAATATTTTACTAATAATGAACATAAAGCCAGTACCTTTACTGGCTTTATATTTTAAATTGCTTTGGACTAGCTATGATAATTTCTCATTCTTCATTTCACTCTTTATAGATGATTTAGATACTTGTTACTTATTATTTGAATCTAAGATTCTGAATAAAAGTGTACTTATAAGTTATATCAAATCCGTTAAAGATCTTATCAATTTTGTTGCTTAAATTTATCACTTCTGCATTTATGTTTTTATATAAAAGATAAAAATCCTACACTGTTTATGCCTAGTATTTGCTCTAATATTTAATTAAATTGCGATAATTACCGTCTTTGTCTTCTATGCTCAGCACTTTAATTGTTATCTATTCATTCAAATACAACATTAAAAGTGCTGTAATAGCATTTCTTTAAATTGTTTTATTAAATTCATTCTTAAATGGTAGTGCGCAAATGGTAAAAGGTAAGTTTGTTACAGGTAATATTTTTAACCATATTATTGTTATGTCATCCACTAATGCAATTGGATTAACAGCATTATTTTTGGTTGATTTAGCGGACCTTTTCTTTATCAGTTTGTTAGGTGAAACCGAACTTGCCGCAGCGGTTGGTTATGCCGGTACAATTGCATTTTTCACAACTTCTATCAGTATTGGTTTATCAATTGCAATGTCGGCTTTGGTATCAAAAGCTATCGGGCAGCAAGATCGAGAAAAGGCACGACGATTAGTCATTAACATACTTGGTACAGGGTTCATTATCAGTGCATTAGTGGCAGCAGTAACTTGGTACTTCACGCCAGAATTAGTGAGTTTAATTGGCGCAAAGGGAGAAACACATCAATTAGCGGTTGAATATTTACGCATATTATTACCGTCACTGCCTATTTTATGTTTGGGGATGAATGCCGGTGCCGCTTTACGTTCGGTAGGAGATGCGAAACTTGCAATGTATACAACGTTAGCTGGTGGAGGTGTTAATGCACTGTTAGATCCATTATTTATATTTACCTTTGATTTGGGCTTACATGGTGCAGCTATTGCTTCAGTTATCGCTCGCTTTGCTGTTGCTTTTGTTGCCATTTATGGGGTGACTAAAGTACATAAACTAATGGGCACATTTAATATTAAACATTGGTTAGCTGATCAAAAAGAAATTTTCAATGTTGCCATTCCTGCAATGAGTACCAATATTGCCACGCCTATTGGTAATGCTTATGTCACTATGATGATTGCTGGATTCGGAGATGGATTTGTTGCTGGATGGGCAGTAATAGGGCGTTTATTACCGGTTGCATTTGGAATGATCTTTTCCATTTCCGGTGCTGTTGGCCCGATTATCGGACAAAATTTTGGTGCCTTGTTATATGATAGAGTTCGCCTAACTAGCAAACGAGCTATCGAGTTTACAGCTGCATACGTAATTATTGTCGCCTTGATTATTTTCCTGATACAAAATCAAATAATCTCTATTTTTGGTGCGCAGGGCGATGCCGAAGAGATGATTCGTTTCTATTGTACATGGCTATCTATTGTGTTTGTTTTTAACGGCCTAATCTTTATTGCTAATGCAACATTTAATAATTTAGGCTTTCCTAGTACATCGACAATGATGAATATAGGCAAGGCAACAATAGGTACTATTCCATTTGTTTATTTTGGAGGACAATGGTTTGGTGCGTTAGGTGTTGTTGCTGGGCAGGCCGTTGGGTCTATATTGTTCGGTTTAATTGCATGGTGTTGGTCATTACGTATATTAAATAAATTAGGTGATGATCCGAAAATGCAATGTGAGCAAGAGGATGATATAAGTCTTAATTCTGTACTCCCTTTAACCCCATTTTCTTCTAGCCGTATCTATCTGTGTTCCGATACTGATGAATGCCTAACTGAACAGCAATTAAAGGATATCAAAGTTATTGAGGGAAAAGAAACAACTAAAAGCTGATTAAGATTAATTGGCTATTTGAAAAATAAAATCCGTTAAAAATAATATTCATCGCAAGGATCTACGATGAATATTAATGATCAATACCTTTTTATAAGGTGTCATCAAAAATGACACCAATCTTCTAAATTAATTTAAAAGGCTGCTACTTTAAAAGACTGCTACTTTAAAAGACTACTAAGATTGATTGTTTGATCATAAGATTTAGTAAACAACGGCGAGCTAATTTCAAAGTGTAACGGTAAATCTGGATTCGTCAGCATAGAAAATACATTGCTAAACATATCACTTGGTTTGATACTTAGTGGTAGTTGTAAGCTGCTTTTACCAGTACTAATTTTTTGACTCGTTAGTGCGCCTTTAAAAAGATCATTACCCTTTGAAGACACTGAATATGTTAGGTCATCAAGTGGTAAATTGAAATCATTTTGGTTGTCTACATCAACACTTAAAACAATGTCTAATTGTGAAAAGCTAGCGTTAACCACTTTCATATCTGCAATAGTTACTTCTGGTATATATAAAGTCGCAGATTTTTCAAATGGAATTGGTAGACCGAGAGTATTTACATTACCTTTCACTTGATAATCTAATTTTCTATTTTTAAATAATAACTGCTGTAAGGATGTTAGCGTTTCTTGAGTAAGTGCAATCGAAAGACTGACATCTTTATCACCATTTGCAGGTAAAGTGCCTATCGCATCGGTTTCACCATTCAACATTTTTTCATTATTCAGTGAAAGTTCATAGCTAATGGAATTCACAGGAATAGGATAACCATTCTCGTTGGTAATAGTAAATGTAGGGTTCAGTTCAATACGATCCATTGATACTTCACCTAGTGCAATTGATTTGTAACCTACTTGTGGTTGTTTAAAAAGACCTTCTGTTAATGTTGAACATCCTGATACCAAAGTTATCATGGCAACAACTATTAAATTTTTAATCATAATTTTTCCTGTTAATTTAAGTTCTAGTAAAGCAGTATTTACAACTCGTTGTTGAATAGCGCAATGTTGATACCCCATATCATGAGTTACAACTTATTATTTATAGTTTTCAACATTTATTATAACAGAATCAATAGTTACTTCTTTGAATTGAAATAAGAACAAGATAAAAATATTGCATGAATTAAACAAGTCAAAAGCTCAACCTAGTTATAAACAATTGTTATGAAAAATAATAATTTCTTCATTACTTATATAGAATCTTTGTCCACTTAAGTGATTGACTTGCGATATAAGGTCAACTTTATATGCTCACATGTGTCCGGAAAACCTATCGTTCTTTACAAATAAACCTGATGGTCAATAGAGCCTAACCAAGTATAAAAATAAAACTTCATTTATCTTATTACTTGAGTTCAGATCCTGTATTGACCATAAGTTTGTTTTTAATCAATGATACGTTACTTAGTCAATTGATTAAAAAGCAGTTTTTGTTATATTTGCCTAAATAAAAACGATTATAACTTACAGCTTTTAGGAGATCGTCATGGAGTACAATAATTTTATCATTGCAAGAGCATTGCATATTGTTGCAATTGTAATGTGGATTGGTGGTGTTGCATTTGTTACTACGGTTTTGATTCCATCTATCCGTAGTGCAAAGTCTATCGATAATAAATTGCATCTATTTGAAATGCTTGAGGGTAAGTTTGGCTTTCAGGCTAAATTAACAACGGTTATAACAGGTATTTCCGGTTTTTACATGCTAGATGTGATGAATGCATGGTCAACAATGAACTGGTGGATTCATATTATGATTTTTGTCTGGTTTATTTTTACCTTAGTATTGTTTCTCTTGGAGCCGCTTATTTTACATCGGTGGTTTCATCAACAAGCTGAAAAGAATACTGAAAAAGCATTTTTCTATTTACAGTTGATGCATACTATATTGCTTTCAGTTAGTTTAATTGCTGTTTTTTGTGGTGTAGCTGGCGCACATGGTTTATTTTTTTAATTTATTGAATTCAAGTAATAACAACACATTTATTATTTAATAAAAGCAAATATTACAGTGCGTGCATTCCTAGTACTGTGGATATTCAGTATAAGGAAAAATGTAAGGTCTATATTGAGTCAATGCGATTTAATGCATTCATTACATTGACATGACCGCTATTTTTAGCAAACTAATAACTGTTAAGGAACCGTGTTTAACGCGTGACTATCTATATTAGGCATAGTAAAAATAGTAGGCGGACTATCAAGTTATGTACTAACGACCTAGTAGTTTTTTAAACATGCTTGAAATGATGGAGGCAAAACTAATTGTTTCAGCATTTGAGGCGCTATCTGCACTTTCAGCTTTAATGGCGGCTTTATTGTCTGGAATAGATTTTATCAATTTTGATAAACTGTCTTCGTCAAAAATGAACCCATTACTATCATTCTCTTGCTGATCATATTTATCGATTAATAAATCCAGTATATTGATGATAGTACTGGTTTTATTGAGTGAACCTATATTATCAAACACTGCACCATTACCTAATTCCACAATCCGCCTACGGGCACGGAAATCTTTTCTTTGCTGGCTGAGTTCTTTCCAACTTAATTGATTAACGGTGGTAAGTATTTTATGGTCATTGCGCCAATATATTGCATCTTTACCAATGATTAACCCCCTATGAAACTGAGTAAATGAGGTACGCATTGCGGCTAAGATATATTCTTGGTCAGGAATATCTAAAACAGCGCGTGCATAATGCTCGATTTCTTGTGGCACAAGAGGATTCATATTAAAATTATTTTCACCATGGTAATAGGTCAAAATATTTATTACTTCATCCAACATGTTCATTTGTAACTCCTTGATAAAATTAAGGTACCCATCTTACCTATCTTACCTAGGTTTAACAGGTATATACAGGCTAAAAATATACTTCACTTCTCGTTTTTACTATATTTTGTATGACAAATGTAAGTAGCAGTTTTGATCGTGGTATTTTACTTATTAAAATCGATAACAATTTAATCTCATGGTTACAATTGCTTTTGGGAATCAAGGAACAGCAGATACTATCTGCGCAGGGTTAATAAAAAGATTTCAACCTATTTTTATGAGCGAGTTTAGTGTAGAATCCCGCCTTTATTTTTGAATAACTTGCAATAAAAATATCAGAATTTAAAGCGTTATTATTTGATGCTTTCTTATCCTTTTTCTTCTATAATAAATAATGAAAACAACTATGAAAAATATAACGATAGCAACGCACAATGGTAACTTTCATGCGGACGATGTGTTCAGTATCGCAGCCCTTAAATATATCTTTCCAACTTTTGAACTAGTAAGAACACGTAACTTAGATGTAATTCAAGAGGCTGATTTAGTGATTGATGTGGGTGGCGAATATGACCCAGAAGAAGGGCGCTTTGACCATCATCAACGCGGTGGAGCCGGGGAGCGTGAAAATGGTATTCCATATTCATCATTTGGCCTAATTTGGAAAAAGTATGGGCTAACGATTTGTAATAATGATCAAGATGTTGCAAATTCAGTGGATGCCGGTTTAGTTTCTACTATTGATGCAATAGATTGTGGACATGTAGAAGGGGTTGCTCAAGGCATTAGTTTAAGCCAAACTATTTCGATGTTTAACCCTACCTGGCAAGAAGATGGTGATTTTGATAGCTGTTTTGACCAAGCGGTAGAGTTTGCTCACGTCGTTCTATCTCGTTTTATTGCCTCTGCTAATGGTGGAATAAGCGCTAAAGCTATTGTTGCGAAAGCTATTACCGAAGCAGCAGATCCCCGCCTTATTGTACTGCAACAATATACGCCATGGAAAAGAACGGTGCTTAATTTGTCTAAAGAAGCATTGTTTATGGTTTATCCATCTCAATCGGGACATTGGAGAATTCAAACTGTTCCTGTTGAACTTGGTTCTTTTGAAGATAGGAAGTCGCTACCTAAGTCATGGGCTGGTTTATCGGATGAAGCATTACAACAAGAAACAGGCCTGACAGACGCTATGTTTTGCCATAATGGTTTATTCATTGCTGGTTGTGAATCTTTTGAAAACACCATGAAAATGGCATCAATGGCACTTTCTGAATAGTTTTTTAGCCATAAGTTAACAAGCTGAGTATTTGTCTCGCTTGTTAACTGCTTAAGATTTCAATTTAGCCCTTCAACACCTTCTTTAATTGTTCTATTCAACTCCATTCTTTGATCGAAGTTCCTTAAATGAAGCAAATATATATGCGCATCACGAAAAGTGAATTGGTTGCTCCAAGGCGGTAAATTGATTTGTATCATTTTATTTACTACATATTTGATTAGTTGATTTTTAATCCAAAAATAAATTAAATGTTAACATATTGATTTTGCGATAAATAAAATAAAAGTTGAAAATATTTGTCTATTCCTTTGGTATTATTTTTTTTCTGTTCTATATTTTCTGGGCGGTAAAGATTTACCGAATACTTATAAACTTTTCTCATTTAGATGTTTACATATTGTAGCTAGAAAAAGGCAAACTAAGGGAAACTTTAGGACGCAAAACCACCGGCCTGTGGACAATTAATTGTCTATGGCAGCGGGGTTACCGAGGCGGTAAATATTATCCCTCCACTTTTTTAAACATATAATACAATGTCACTGGACGCTGAATGATCACTTTTGTGGAGGCAAAAATGAATCAGCACCTTTTTAGCGTAAAAAAATCATCTCTTGTTTTATTTTCACTTTTAGCAGGTAGCTCAATGGCTTCTGCTGAAAACCTAAAAATAAATTGGACCGATAACTCTACTAATGAAGATGGCTTCATTATTGAAAAAAGAATTCAAGAAAGTGACCTATTTGAGATTGTTTCTACTCTTCCAGCTAACGCTAGCAATTTTACAGATTCTAACGTTATTGTTAATCAAACTTACTGCTACCGCATTGCTGCATTTAATCAAGCAGGACAAAGTACTTCTGATGAATCATGTTTAGAAGTCTATGAAGTTGCAAGCTCAGAAACGCCAGTAGAACCAACTACACCAGCAGATACTACAACTCCAATTGAAACAGATACTCCAGCAGATACAGGTATCATTTACACAGCGACTGACATCGCCATCTCACATGAGTTTACAAGTAAACCAAGTATCATTGAAGTGGGTGAAAAAGAGTTATATTCATTTAGAAGTGAAGCTGCTTATAACGAAGAATATAGCGACGATAGCATTGCAAATAGTCAATTTTCAGTTAATGCAGGTAAAGTCGGTTACAAGGACCGTAACTACTTTAGTTTTCAGCAGGATGGAACTGAGTTGACTAATGGCTATGCTTCAATGAAATTTAATACAGAAAATCAATTATCATTTGATTTAGTAGGGAATGGCCAAGAACAAAATGCAACTTTATATATGCAAGCAGGTGTGTGGAGCAGCTATGCTTCAAGTGTAATTGTCACTGTTGGTAATGAAGTAGAAACGATTACGTTACCAAAAGGTTACGCTTGGCAGTACTTCTCTGTTTCTATTACATATGACGGTTCAGCACCCGTTTCTATTAGCACCGATAGCGACGTAGGTGGTTATAGTTCAGTAATGTTTGCAGGTATTGTATTAAACAATGCAATAACAGCTGTAGAAGAAGTTGAAGCTGTAGAGGCTGTAAAATATGCGGCGCTTCTTTCTGTTGATACCAAAGCAGGCTATACAATTGATGTTACAGATACAGAGTTTATGGCATACAACCTGAATTCAGGAAACAACTTATCTACTGACGCAAAAGTTGATTCTATTTCATATTACGGTAAAACAACACCTAAATCGAAAAGTTATAACTTTACTGACCAAGATGGAAATAGCGTTATTGGTTACCAAAGTATGAGTTGGAAGGAAGAGAATGGCGTTGCACTTAAACTTAAAAGTGGTGAGTCTCAAGTTAATGTAGCTTCTCTATACTTTTCAGCGGGTGCTTGGACTAGAGAAACTGCTGCTGTTGAAGTTGTGATTAACGGAGTAAGCGAGATTATCGAGTTAAGTTCAGGTTATTCTTGGAAATATATGCAGGTAGACGTTGAATTTGAAGGTGAATTAGATATTGATATTCACCCAGTAGGTACGATAGGTGGTTACAGCGCCTTTAACTTTGCTGGTGTTACATTGAACTAATCAGAGTTTAAAACCCAACATTAACAACCGAAGCTTAATCGCTTCGGTTTTTTTATTTTATGAATTCATCGAGTATTCGAGAATTGATACAGCTCCTTAATTGCCCCTGTAATAAAAAGAGACTGCAATAAAAATGTGCGGCCGTGGTAAACCCTCTCTAGCAATATCTACTCTGATTGATTAATTTGCCTTTAACGGTATAAAACTAATTTCACAATAGCTAGCTATTACTTAATCAAACGCCTTGCCCTCATTAATTTCTCCTTCGAATTTTTTGACCATTTAATTAAGTGCAATGAAATTGCTACGCTTTAATGTTGAATCACCCCCTTTTTTATAGCAGTAGGATTTTTGTTGTTACTCACTAACCGCATTATGATAGTGTTTAACTAGTTTTGATTGCTTATATAGATAACACAGTTAGCTAATAGGGGGAAAGAACATGAAAAAAACGCGCACAGAACGTGACAGTATGGGAGAGCTTGAAGTTGATATTAATGCTTTATATGGAGCGCAAACACAACGAGCAATTAATAATTTCCCTGTAAGTGGCCTTAAATTACCGGAATCATTTATTAGAGCTTTGTTATTAATTAAGTCTGCAGCTGCGACTGCAAATATGACGTTAGGGCATTTATCTAAAGAGAAAGGTGAAGCCATTAACCTCGCTATTGATAAGTTATTAGCAGGTGAAAATTTAATGGACCATTTTCCCGTTGATATTTATCAAACAGGGTCAGGTACTAGTACTAATATGAATGCTAATGAAGTCATTGCAAATGTAGCGAGTAAAATTTGTGGCGAAAAAATACATGCAAATGACCATGTTAATTTTGGCCAAAGTAGTAATGATGTGATACCAACAGCTATCCATGTTAGTGCATCAATTGCATTGCATAATAACCTTATTCCTGCGTTAAAATCATTATCTGGTACTATTCATATTAAAGCGCAAGAACTTGATGCCTACACTAAGAATGGACGTACGCATTTAATGGATGCAATGCCGATACGTTTTAGCCAAAGCTTAAATAGTTGGGCAACGCAAATAGAGCAAAACATTAAGCATTTAAAGTTGTTACAACCGAGTATTCAACGTTTAGCTCAAGGTGGAACGGCCGTCGGAACGGGTATCAATGCTGATCCTGCTTTTGCTAAAGTATTTAATACCGCTCTGTCAGATATAACTGGAATTACATTCAAACCTAGCAATGATTTTTTTGCTGCAATCGGTACTCAGGATACTGCCGTTGCATTATCAGGACAACTTAAAACAACTGCGGTATCTATTATTAAAATTTCCAATGATTTGCGCTGGATGAATTCGGGACCTTTAGCTGGATTGGGTGAAATTAAACTTGAAGCATTACAGCCTGGTTCTTCTATTATGCCCGGTAAAGTTAACCCTGTGATCCCTGAATCTGCATGTATGGTCGGTGCGCAAGTGATCGGCCATGATGCAGCTATAACCATTGCTGGGCAATCAGGGAATTTTGAATTAAATGTAATGTTACCCCTAATTGCTCATAATCTAATGTCCAGTATCGACCTTTTATCAAATGTCAGTGTGTTATTAGCAGATAAAGCGATTAAAACCTTCACGGTTAATACACAAAAAATAAACGACACATTAGCTCGAAACCCAATATTGGTAACTGCGTTAAACTCGCTAATTGGTTACGAAAAAGCGGCGATGATTGCAAAAATAGCCTATCAAGAAGGGCGGCCAATTATTGATGTAGCAGAACAACACACCGATCTTACCAGAGATAAATTGGAGGTTTTACTTAATCCTATCAAGTTAACCGAAGGTGGTATCCCTCATTGAACAATGATAAAAATTAATTGTTAATTGTTAATTGTTAAATAAAACCAAATCATATTTGAAGTGTATTTGTAATAACTCAACGTAAATATGCTAACCTAATTTTGGTTATGACCGCATAAACGTATCGAGTAATGTCCTTTATACGTCATTTTTATGCCTAGAACCTGTTTGCCTCATGATTTGCTGTTTTTGCACCTTGGGTTACAACGGGTATATGTAGCATTTTTTTATAATTTTTAGAGGAACGAATGAACAGTTCAATTACATCTTTTATGAGAAACTTTTTCTCAAGAGCGTTAACCATCATCTTTTTTGGTTTAGCTATTATTCTTGTTATTTCACTATTTACGAACGCAGTACAAGGTTTGATAGCACAATCTGATTTAACTGAAATCCTGCTCAAAAGTATTAACACTGGGATCATTGCTTTGGCCGTATTTGAACTTGCGCTCATTATTAATAAAGAGTACTCCGAGCCTGGTGAAGATGATAATAAAAATGCAATTGAAACTTTACGTGGTACCTTACCAAGGTTCATTGGTACTGTATGCGTGGCATTATCTTTAGAAGGTTTGATCATGGTTATTAAATATAGCCAACTAGATTTAGCTGGTAACTTGTATTATCCCGTAGCGATCATTACCAGCACGGCATTGCTTTTATCATCACTGGCCCTTTTCTTGTATTTAACTGATAAACAAAAATAAATGTTTAATTAGTTATTACAGCTTAAAAAAATAAATCTAGAAATTATTCAACGACATAGTAAAAAAGCCTTCAAAATTTAATAGGTCTGAAGTGACCCCATTAAGTTTTGAAGGCTTTTTGTTATCTACTGAAAATATAAAATACGCAGTAAATTGTAAGTGACTTATAGGTAAATACCACTATCAATGAACTGCGAGTTAAGTACTATTGACCTCTGTTTATAATCTAGTACGTTTACGATTTAAAACGTTTTACTAAATCATCTAAACTTGACGCCATACATTTTAATGAGTCCGTTGATGATTCAATATTCTGAGAGGCTTGCGCACTTTGTTCTGTACTGTCACTGATATTCACCACATGGATATTAATTTCATTGATCACGGCAGATTGCTCTTCAGTAGCGGTCGCAATTTGCATATTAAGATCTGAAATATGTTGAACATTTATAACAATTTCACCCAAGACTTCATTTGTTTTATGTGTCGCTTTTAGTCCAAGAATTGCTTGCTCTCTACTTTTATGCACTGAATCCACTGCCATTTTCGAACCATCTTGTAATTCAGATATCATTTTATGAATTTCATCGGTTGATTCGTTCGTTTTCTTAGCAAGATTTCTGACTTCATCGGCTACTACAGAGAAACCTCGACCGTGTTCTCCTGCTCGTGCTGCTTCAATTGCGGCATTTAGTGCTAGTAGATTAGTTTGATCTGATAGACCACGTATCACATCAAGAATACCGCTGATCGAATCACTGCGTTTAGCTAAATTTTCAATACTAGAGGTTACACTTTCCATATCGTCAGCCATATGGCTTATGGTAGCTGTAGATTCATTAACAACTATCTGTGCTTGGGCTGTCATGTTAGTCGCTTCATTGGTTGTTTGCGCCGCTACACCTGCATTATTAGCTATCTCCGCGATAGTACTGCCCATTTCGTTAATAGCAACGGACACCTGATGTGCTTCATCACGTTGTTTGTCTAATGATACTTTAGAGGCGTTAGCATCTTGATAAACATTCTCAGAAGCATTCTTTATGTCAGTTGATGTTGACTTAACATCTTGAACAACAGTGCGGATATTAGCTACAAATGCATTAAAGCCTTTTGCCAATTCGGATATTTCGAAAGCGCCATTTTCGTTAATTTTATAGGTGAGATCTCCTTCTCCTTCACCTAATTCACGAAAGGTAACAGCCATTTCTTTAATTGGCAGTACTAAACGGTTGCCTATAACAATACTTATTAACACAAATAATATGGTCACGATAACAAACATCATTAGCATATAGTTTCGAGACTCATCCAAGCCTGCATACAGTTCAGATTTAGGTACTTCAGCTATTACATACCAACCTAAACTATTTATATAACTGGTCGAAATAACAAAATCACCTACTTCTTGGAAAGCAAAATTTTGCTTGTTAAATAGTTTATCCTTGTCAATATTTGCATATATATCCTGGATATTTTTTTTCTCAGCATAGTCTCTGTTTCTATGAACTTTAACTAAGCCATCTTGATCCGCTAAGTAGACAAAACCACTTTGTTCAATCTTGAAGTTTGTTAAGAATTTAGCGATTTCATCAAAGGATTTAGAAACACCTGAAGATCCACGGCCATTAACCTGCTGATAGTTAACAAAGATATCGATAGAACCGTCAGAGTTAGTATAACTACTTGCAGACTCTTCTATACCACTTTGCTTAAATTTGAAAAACCAACTGTCATGATCGTTATTTTGTAATTGACGTAAAAAACCTTCTTGATTCCAATATTTAGCTGTATTGAGGTCGATGTATGAGGCATTACTTAATCCATTAGCTTTGGCTACGTCTCCTAAATACTTAACCAACATTTTTTCACCTGCCGCATCTTCACCGTTATCTACCCAAGAGGCAATAAAAGCATTACTGGCAATTGCTTTGGTTAACGCTTTCATTTGGGATATTTCACCATTAACGGCTTCCTCAACTCGTTGTACTAAGTTAGGAAGTTCAGAGTTTTCCAAACGATTAAGCAATTGGTCTCGTGATTTCATTTGAGCAACAAATGCAATCACACTGGTCGATACAATGACGGCAAGTAAAATCGTCAATATTAATCTATTTTTGATAGAAAGTGAGCGCATAAAAACCTTAATTTATATAGATATTAGGACTTAAAAAGAGCAGGTAAAGTAACATTCTTAGCATTAAAATCACTATAAATATCAATAGAGTTGATCAATAGAGGTAGAAGTGTAGCACTTAGTAAAGAGTTAACCATTAATTGAAGATATTTTTATTAATATTTTTTTTAAGAAAATTATAGGTATTTTATCCTGTATTATTTACATTAACTTAACTGATTATCAGCTCGGTTAAGTACATCTGAAAGTAAGATAAATTGACAATTTATAGCGTGTCTTTATCTCTAAATCTCACAAAATTGAGTATTAAAGATGAAGTAAATAAAGGTGAATAAAGAAGAACACATTAAATAATGGATCAATGTTACCCATTTTAAAAAGGTTAATTGAGCGCGGAATGCTGCACTTGAGCTTGGCCTTGAAAGTCGCTGCTTAGTCGTGCCACTAAGAGTTAAATTTTAGTGGTGCCACTAAATGGCGCCATTAAATAATAACTGGCAACTTTTCCTGAAGGGTATTACATCTAACTTATTGTATCAAAGAAAGAAATAATTTTTGAGTAAACTGAGGCCCATTATAAATTTAGAATAACAGAAAGCTTTTCGTTTGGAATTTAGTCATCGACACAATACAGCTTATTAGGTCGATGATTGAATGAAAGCGATCATAAATATTGGCAACTTATAAGCGCTAATAAATATGATCCTGTTGTCATTAATATAAATTCAAATTAATTAAACGTTACCTAACCATATATCTGCATTAATCTGCGGTTCTTTTTTACGTTTTTTCTTACCGGTGCCGGCGGGTTTAGCTTTCGGTTTTTCAGCGCTGCCAAATACATTGTTGATAAATTCAGTTGTTTCAAAACCTGCAACTTGCTCTCTATCCAAACGCAATTTGTTCTTTTTCTCGATGACATTAAAATGGTGGTAATCGTCATGGTCAATAATTGATAATGCTAATCCAATTTCTCCTGCTCGACCACTTCGACCAATACGATGCATATAATCAGATGGACTTCTTGGTAAGTCAAAATTAATCACTACTGGCAATTTTTCAATATCTAAGCCACGCGCGGCGATGTCAGTTGCAATTAACACTTGGACTTCACCGTCTTTAAAAGCTTTTAGTACTCGTGTTCGTGCACCTTGACCTTTGTCCCCGTGAAACACCTCTGCCTTGATACCTCGCTTAGCAAGTTTGTCTGCTAGGTGGTTACATGCATTCTTAGCATTAACAAAAATTAAAGATTGCTGCCATTGATGTTGTTTAATTAAATGTGCTAATAATGCTGTTTTTTGTCCCTTATCAACGGTAAATACACGTTGCACCAATGTACTGGCATCGGCACTTTGTAACTGTATTTCAGCGGGGTTGTTTAACAAGGTTTTAGTCAATGAGGTGACTTGATCAGGGAAGGTTGCTGAAAACAATAAGGTTTGTTTAGTTTTTGGAAGAAGAGCTAATATCTTTTCTAGTTCTTCAGTAAAACCTAAACTTAACATGCGGTCTGCTTCATCAAGAATTAAACATTGTACATTATCAAGTTTGAGCGCATTGCTTGAAATTAGGTCTAGTAGTCTACCTGGTGTAGCAACAAGAATGTCTGCACCACCTCTTAATGCAAGCATTTGTGTGTTAGCAGAGACGCCACCAAATACAGCAACAGTTTTAATTGCTCCGTTAAAATGCACTGCATAAGATTTAATACTATCTGCAACTTGTTTTGCAAGTTCACGTGTTGGCACTAAAATGAGCCCAGTAACATCATTACTTCGTACTTGGTTCGTATTTTTTGATACTTTTTTGTAAGCAGGTAACTGTTGTTGAAGTTGTAACTTATGAATCTTTTGTAGTAATGGCAATGCAAAAGCTGCCGTTTTACCGGATCCGGTATTGGCTCCTGCAATTAAATCCTGGCCATCTAATATGCTTGGAATGACTTGCGCTTGGATAGGTGTAGGATGCTCATAATTCAACTCTGTTAAGCGCCCTAACAAAGGTGAAATAAGACCAAGTTCAAGAAAGTTGGTTGCAGTATTGATCGTTATCACTGGGTTTGTATCATTGCTCATTAATATAAAAGACTCGTTGCTAAATAATAACCATCCATTTTAACGTATTTAGTACGTTAGAAGTGAATTAAATAGAATAAAAATAATCACACTACAATTTACATTAAACTTGTAGTTAATAGATCACCAACTAGCGAGTAGTCGGTGCACTGATTTTTTTGGGGTTCTACAAAGCAGCTGTATTTGTTGAAAACTTAAATCAAATAAATTGTATCTTTCACCTATATTATCAAGCATTGCTAACCAGAGGTGGCTAGTCATTTGAGCATCGTATAATGCGCGATGAAAGTCGCCAGTATTGGCTATATTAGCAAAGCGGATTAACTCGCCAAGTTTATGGCTAGGCGCTTCTTGAAAAATACGACGAGATAACAGTAGTGAACAGCCTATATCACCTAAATGTTGCCGGTTTATTTGCGCCAATTCTGATGATAAAAAACGTTTATCAAAAGAAGCGTTATGTGCAATCAAATTATCATTTCCAATATAATCAGAAAACTCTGTCATAACTTGGCGGCATGACGCTGCTTGAGATAACATATTATTAGTGATGCCTGTGTATTGCTCAATAAATGAATTAACTGCAAAACCTGGATTCATCAATGATTGGAATTGATCTTTTACTTCACCGTTCACGAGGCGGACTGCTCCAATCTCAATGGCTCTATCGCCTTCATTTGGCGATAACCCTGTTGTTTCAAAGTCAAAGATAACCACAGTATCTGCTCGCATATCTAAAAATCTTCCTTTTGCTGTATAAATAGAAATTGTGGATCGCCTTATTGATATATGGCACTTTCCTTAATTATAAAGGGAGTTAAATTAACATAAAACACATACTTAGTATAAATCCATAACAATTAGCAGCCGATAGTTTGAGTATTGAATAAAGGATATATAGTTTTTGTGCGGTTATAACAGATGAACAATCAGCTATGACCAAGAATATTGGGAATGTTTCTGTGAGCCTTTGGTCTTTTAACCCGGAGTGAACAAAAGTAAATAAGCTATTTAACCTGGTTTTATGCATTTCAGGGTGGGCAAGTGATATTTCATTCTGTATGATTTAGATGACTTTCATGGTGATGACTGATTTGTTTTTTTGTGGTGAAATTATTTGATCATAAATTGCCATGGAAGTAGATCTCCCCACATTCATTATTTCTTAATATTCGAGGGGATTCCTCAGGTTTTATTCTCTAAGGTTAAAGTTGTCATTTCATGCAATTACTGAAATTAATCAGAACTTGTTGACTCCTGCATATGCTTGGCTCAGTAGATATTCAGACTAAACGCAATGACAGCAATCATAAAAGGAATATCCTATTCCCTCACCTTGACTTGTATCTGATACATTAGTTTCAGTCCAACTATAAATCATTTGATATAGGTTATGTGTAATGATTGGGATAATAACACTTATTATTCACATATTAATTTATTAAAAAATGGATTTTAAAAGTAGATTAACTCTAAACAATCATCTTAAATATACAGTTAAGGTTTAGCTAAGATGTTTTTAATTGAGTTTATTCAACTCACATATTTATCGCTTGCTTGAATGATTAAGTAATATCTAACAAGGAATGTTTTAATATGACCCGAATAAGTAATAGTGATGACAATTCTGATTCAGATAAATCTGACAGCAAAGGCTCAGATAATGATGATTCAAGTAAACGATTTGAAGAATCCTTACACGATATTGAGGGATATCTTGATGCTGTTTTTAATAACATGGGCGATCCCATTTTTGTTAAAGACGAATCATGCCGATTATTATTAGTTAATGATGCTTTTTGTAACATGTTTAACTTACCCCGAGATCAAATTATTGGGAAAACATTAGCAGAAAGGGTTCCCACCAATGAGCGAAAGCATTTTTTATCGATAGACAAACAAGTATTGGAAAGTGGTCAAGAGGTATTAAGTGAAGAAACATTAACCATTGGCGGCTGTCTAACCAAAACCGTTCTTACTAAAAAAAATCGATTTGTAGATTCAAAAGGTAATTACTTTTTAGTAGGAATGAGCCACGACATCAGCGAACGTAAAAAAATTGAAGAACATCTCAAACTTGCAGCCAGTGTTTTTTCTCATTCAGGTGAGGAAATATGCATAACCGATCACAATGCCAGAATAATAGAAGTTAATAATGCTTTTACACGGGTGACTGGGTTTAGCCGAAAAGAAGTGTTTGGCCAGCATTTAAGTTTTTTACAGTCAAAAAGACATTCGTCAGAATCTAACAAAGAAATGTGGGATCTATTGCACGAAGAAGGCGCCTGGCATGGTGAAGTGTGGCACCGACGTAAAAATGGCGAAACCTATGTGCTAATGAAAACAATTAGTGCAATTTATGACGATAACGGAGTAACCACACATTATGTTTCTTTAGGTAATGATATTACGCCGATCAAAACCCAGCAAGACCAGCTAGAGCATATTGCACATTACGATATGTTGACGAACTTGCCTAATCGTTCACTGTTAGCTGATCGATTAACGCAAGCCATGTTGCAATGCCATCGCCATAAACAATCATTGGCCGTCACCTTTATTGATTTAGATGGTTTCAAAGCTGTTAATGATGCCTACGGACATGATGTTGGTGATCAATTGTTGATCGCGCTGTCGATGAGAATGAAGCAAGCATTACGCGAGGGAGATAGTTTAGCCCGTATCGGTGGTGATGAATTTGTTGCAGTATTAGCGGATTTGGTAAAACCGGAAGATTGTAAGGTCATTCTAGATCGATTACTTTTAGCTTCATCTGAAGCCGTTACTATTAATGATGTTATTTTCAAAGTATCGGCAAGTATTGGCGTGACTATCTACCCGCAAGATAATGTAGATGCCGATCAATTAATGCGTCATGCAGATCAAGCGATGTATGTAGCAAAAGGATCGGGTAAAAATTGTTATCACTTATTTGATACAACGCAAGATGATGCAGTAAAAGTACAAAGGGAAAGCTTAGAAGCAATTAGGATTGCCTTAGATGAGCAACAATTTGTACTATATTATCAGCCTAAAGTTAACATGCGTAGTGGCAAGGTCACGGGAGTAGAAGCACTGATCCGTTGGCAACATCCTACTCGTGGTTTACTCAATCCAATGGAATTTTTACCTGTTATTGAAAATAACCCCATGAGCATAGAAATGGGTGAGTGGGTTATTGACACTGCATTATCACAAATCAGTGAATGGCAAAAAATGGGGTTGAACTTACCGATTAGCACCAGTGTTAATATTGCAGCAGTGCAATTACAGCAATCAATGTTTACCACAAGATTAGCTGAGTTATTAGCGCGACACTCCGATGTTGATCCTAGTTATTTAGAACTTGAAGTATTAGAAACAAGCGCACTAGATGATGTGATGCATGTTTCGAAAATAATGAATGCCTGCATTAAGCTAGGTGTTAATTTTGCTTTAGATGATTTTGGTACGGGTTATTCTTCGTTAACCTATTTGAGACGATTACCCGTTAATTTAATCAAAATAGATCAAAGTTTTATTCGAGATATGCTTGATGATCCAGATGATTTGGCGATCGTAGAAGGTGTGATAGCTTTAGCAAAATCTTTTAAACGAGAAGTGATTGCCGAAGGCGTTGAATCTATTGAACATGGTACTGCATTGCTAAAATTAGGTTGTGAACTTGCACAAGGTTATGGCATAGCGAAACCGATGCCTGTGAGCGAAATACCTAAATGGGTAAATGAATGGAAACCTGACATTGCTTGGAAGCTTAAGTGAGGTTTATGTGATTTAGTGGTATCACTAGATTTTGTTTGTAGAGGCAATAGATAGTTGTAATGTGTTGCTCATTCCAGCAGTACTTGTTAGTGGCTTCCTCATCATTTCTGAGTGATTTCCATCACGACGGAGTACATTACTTAAATGCCTTTATCTTCATTCAGATAAGTGGGAATAGAGCATAGTAAAAGATAGATTCAACAACCTATTTTCATAATAGAATCAATTACTCTCATAATAAAATCAATAAAGCTTTTCTCAATCCCAGCCAGCAATTATCAATGGGTAAATAGCAATGTTTTTACTACTCTTTATTTTAACCAAGATCTTTACATACAAAAAAGCCAGGCTTAAAAAACCTGGCTTTGACAAATAGATACACCACAAAAATTAATCTTTGTGTAGGTGAACATCCATTTGTGGGAAAGGAATATTTAATCCTTGTTTAGGGAATGTTTTGTATATATTTTCATTCATATCAAAGAATACTCCCCAATAATCTGCAGCATTAACCCATGCGCGAACCGTGAAGTTAACTGAGCTGTCTGCTAACTCTGCAACAGCAATAACGACAGGTGTATCTTGTAAGATACGAGTATCTGCATCGCAAAGTGCTTTAATTGCAGCACGAGCAACATCAAGGTCATCACCATAAGCAACACCAACAGTCCAATCTACGCGACGTTTTGCTTCAGTTGAAAAGTTAACCATTGAACCAGAAGACAATGCAGCATTAGGTAAAATGATTGTTTTGTTATCAGGTGTTTTTAAAATAGTATTAAAAATTTGGATTTCATTTACCGTACCAACATGACCTTGTGCATCAATGACTTGGCCAACTTTAAATGGTTTGAAGATTAATAACATTACACCACCAGCAAAGTTTTGTAATGTACCTGAAAGTGCCATACCAACAGCTAAGCCAGCAGCAGCTAAAATAGCAACAAACGATGTCATTTCAATGCTAAGCATACCTAATACAGATATAACTAACATAACCTTAAGTAATGTGCCCACTATACTGCATAGGAAAGGTTTGAGTGACACATCCATATTGCTTTTGTCTAAGATTTTACCGAAAGTCTTGACCAAAATTTTGATCAACCAGCTACCGATAATCCATACAACAATTGCACCTATTAATTTAGGGCCATATTCAAGCGCCATTGTTTGCGCCATCGTAATTACTTCTTCTGCCGTCATAATTTTATTCCTTTAGTTTTAAAATAGTATTAATTACTCGGTTTAACTAAACAAAGTTTAAATTTGTAAATAGTTATACCCGTACCAGTCCTTTGATTAATATTTGACCATTAAACAAGCTTCGATATTTTACATTAAATTTGTAACGGATTAATACTGAAAATTTGTATTTAATTAAGAAATGAGAAAAATAACACTTTTATAAGAAGTAGAAGTGCTTAGGAAAGCAACATAACAAAGACAGTTAGGGGAGATAATATAATCTATTACTTGGATTCAAGGATAGATAAGATTGGTTCAGTTCAATATCGATATCAAAGGTTTAGATGAGATGGCTAATGGCTTACATACAAAATGATAGTGTTTATTACAGTCTCTTTAACTTTATTATTTGACAATAAAATGAGAAGCGGTTTATTTTTAAAGTTTATATTTTTAGTTTACTGCTGTTTTTAGATAGCAGTGCATTTAGATAACGGTTTATTCAGAGAGCTATTTTTTAATATTTCTTATCTATTAACTTCTGTTTACTTTAATCATCTTAGTTTTGTTCTGTGACTGTAAAAAAAGACAGGTAATAACTAGCACTATTCCAAACCATCCAACCAAAGAAATCGACTCTCCAACAATCAGAACAGCTAACAGAGCGGCCACAACGGGTTCAAACAATGTTAATAACGTTGCCTTACTGGCGTGAACGTAACGCAAACCAAAACCAAAGGCTAGATACCCTATAAACATTGGTATAACGGCCATATAACAAACCACCATAATATTGGTCATATTTGAAAATAAATGTTCCCCGGTAAATAATAAAGAAGGGAGTAATATTAAGGCACTAAGAGCAAATAAACTGCCCATTGCAGATTCAGACTGAATCCCTTTTTCAATCATAGATCTGGCTACCCAAGAATATACAGCATAGGTAACCCCAGCGAGAATCCCAAGTAAAACACCTGTGATTTTAACTGAATTCGATCCATCTTGTAGAGAGCCAGCATCCTCGGAGTAGGTTAGTAAAATGATGCCTATTAAACCAATGACAACACTTAAAAACCAACGTTTATCAAGCGTGGGGGTTTTGCTAAAAAGACGTTCAAGTAGCGCTGTTGCAAAGGGTGCTGAACCAATAGATACAACGGTTCCGATCGCCACACCAGCAAATTGCATCGAACTATAAAATGCAAGCGGATAAGTCGCGACAGCTAGAGCGCCAATTATTAATTCTTTTTTCAGGAAAGTTAATTTTCCTGCATCACTGAGCAGTTTCTTTCTCGCCATCGTCGCAAGTAACACTCCACCTATACCCATAGCAAAAGCACCTACTGCTAAAGAACTTAATTGAGATGCAAAACTAGCGACGGTACCTGTTGTTCCCCAGAGCAACGCTGCGAATAAAATAGCTGTTTGGCCTTTGGCTGCATTATTGTTTGATAATCGAAATCTTGAGATTGTATTCACTGGCATTTTATAACTCGTTCGTTAATAGCGTAGATAGGATAGCTTATATAAATAAAACAAAATGCTTACGTTGCACAAAAGACGCATAACTTGTTTAAGAGAGCGCACTTAGAATACTAGCCTGACGCTGAGAGAAGGCTAAAATATTAGCGTAGTAATAACAAGGAGGATTCGTCTTGAACTACGCAAAACTAACGATACTTTATAGCCAAAAAATTAATTAATAAAATAACTTTCTCGATAATTGCTATAAGCAAAAATACTTAAATTATTTTTCTTAGGAAACCGAACTGTTGTTTATTAATTGAGCCAGTTGAGTCATTAAATCAACTTAAACAGACGCTATATATTGACCTTATTTTATTATTGCAATGTCAATTTTTGATACATGTGTATTAATATTTAAGTTCAAAATGAGACATAACAGCATGCATTATAGGCGATATTTTTGTTATGTTATTGTAATACAAAAAGTGATTTTGAATTGAACTTTGTAAACACAATATTAAATTGTTGGCTCATGGTTAATTTAATCAATGCGCTTTTGTAGACTTCAACAATATATTACCTTTTAAGTTTTAGATGCTCGGCAGATTTATACATGGAAGTATATTTGAAGTGTTTTACCTAGTTCCAATAAAAATGTTCAAGGTGAATGTTTTTCATTAAAAAACATTCAAAACAAGAAAACTTAAGCCAAAACAGTTAATCATTTGTTTAGTCGTGCAACGTAAATTAATAGATAACCTAGATACATACTTTTTATATGAAAGCGGTCTGACTTGGTCATTTATTTTAAGCCGTACAACTGAGTACCTGATAATTGAAATGGATTTTTATAATATATTAGGAGTTAACTATGCGTTCTAGTTTTAAAAAGAAGTTAGTATCAGCTTTGTGTCTTGTTTGGGCATCTTCAGCGTATTCAGCTGTAGAGTTCAAGCTTGGCCACTTCGGTTCTGAAAATCATCCTTCACACATTGCCGCGATGCAATTTGCTAAGCAAGTTGAAGATCGAACAAAAGGCGAAGTAACCGTTGAGATTTATCCTAATAATGCCTTAGGTAGCCCACCTGAAGTATTAGAGCAAGTAGTTATGGGAGTTGTTGATATGAGCCTGTCTGGGCAAGATCAATTAGCTAAACATGTACCTTTGTTCGACACCGTAAGTATTCCTTTTTCTCTTAATAACTCTGCCCATGCAGACCGTGTTTTAGATGGGCCATTTAAAGAGTGGGCGGCACCAGAACTTGAAAAAGTAGGGCTTGTTTATTTATCTAGTTGGGATTGGGGCTTCCGCCAGTTGACTAACTCTGTTCGTCCTATTTTGACACCTGCAGATGTTAAAGGGTTAAAAATTCGTACTCCACCTGCAATGACCTATCAAGCTGCAATGCAAGCAATTGGTGCAAATGTACAAACTATTTCGTTTAGTGAGCTTGTGATGGCAATGCGTCAAGGGGTTGTTGATGGACAAGAAAACCCCATTGGTGTTATTTACAATTTGAAACTGTATGAATCACAAAAATTTATTTCAATTATTAATTACTTGTACAGTTCAATGGTTCACGTTGTTTCTCAAGATGCTTGGGACCGTTTAACTGAGGAGCAGCAAGTTATTGTTCGTGAAGAGTCAGATTCAGCTCGTTTGTTAATGCGTAAATTAATGCGCGCTGAAGAGTTGAAACAAATTGAAGATATGCGTGCTAAAGGCATTGTAATTGACGAGCCTGATCTTGCACCTTTCCAAGCAATGATGGGACCTGCCTATGAGCAAATTAAAAAGAAAGTGGGTCCAGCTAATTTTGATAAATGGATTGAAATGACGAAGTCTGTTAAATAGCTCAGTTAGTTTAAAATCAGTCTGTTAAATAATCCATGTTTAGATGTACTAACCTCTTTGATTTCGTCTTTTAAAGGCGAAATCTTTCTTTTTACAACAATTGAATTAATAATGCGGCCGAAGATAGAGTAGAATTTTGATTCGCTAAGAATCTGTCATATTCGCGGATTATTAGGATTTGAGAAAATTTATTACTCGGCTCTTAATTACAATGTGTTGAGTACAATACATTGTCATGGGCTTTGACCTAAAAGCATTAACTTTTATTCAGTTGTTTTATTGATAGGTAATGACAGGTATGTTGACCTTAGCGATATTCGGCGTTCTTATTTTCCTCCTCTTAATTAATGTGCCAGTTGTTGTTGCAATTGGCCTAACATCAGTAGCTTTTTTTGTTGGCCTTGGTGATGCACGTTTACTCGCGATGCTTCCACATCGTATGTATTACGGAACAACTGGTTTTACACTACTGGCTATTCCATTTTTCATTTTAGCGGGGAATTTAATGAATACGGGCGGGATCACCGATCGTATATTCCGTTTTGCGCAATCAATGGTGGGGCATATTGCAGGAGGTATTGGTCAAGTTAATATCGTTGCGAGTGTTATTTTTTCAGGTATGTCTGGTTCTGCAGTTGCAGATGCGGCTGGGCTTGGACAGATAGAACACAAAGCGATGGTTGACCAAGGTTATGATCCTGCTGACTCAGCAACTCTGGTTGCAGCTTCTTCCGTTATAGGGCCTGTTATACCTCCTAGTATTCCTTTTGTTTTATATGGATCCATTACTAGCGTATCTGTAGCTCGTTTATTCTTGGCGGGTTTTATTCCAGGCCTGTTGATGGCGATCGGCATGATGATTGCGTTGGGTATTTTAGCTAAACGCAGAAATTATCCTCGCGCCGAACATAAGGCTCCTTTTAAAGAACGCCTTGCTTCATTCAATGGTGCCTTTTGGCCTTTGATGGCACCTGTCATCATTGTTGGTGGGATTATGAGTGGTTTTTTTACGCCGACAGAAGCTTCAGTTGTTGTATGTGTTTATGCTGCTTTACTTGGTTTTTATTATAAAGATTTAAAACTAAAAGCAATACCAGGGATCGTTTATAAATCAATTACTCAATCGGTTAGCCTGTTATTTATTATTTCATCGGCAAATTTTTTCGGATGGTTAATTATCCATCAAAAAATTCCAGATAGTGTCATAGAAACACTAGTTGGTTACGGTGCAACGCAGTCAATTGTAATGTGGATTGTTATCGGTGTTGTATTAACCATGGGGCTATTTTTGGAAGGAAATGCGATCTTCTTGATCACGCTTCCATTGTTTATGCCGATAGCAACAATGTTTGATATAGACCTAGTTAACTTCGGTGTTGTAATGGTCTTATTGATCATGATTGGGAATTTAACGCCACCTGTGGGAATGTGTTTATTTGCCGTGGATAGCTTCGCAAAAGTAGGGATGCCTGCTTTAGCTAAACGGGTGTGGCCATATTTATTAATGATATTTTTAATTACAGTATTAATTGCGTTTGTACCAAGTATTTCGCTGTTTTTACCTAATCTTATCATGGGAGAAATGTAATGATTAACTTAATAAAAATAGTTGATATCTGGGTTCAACGCATTCTTCGCTATATTGCGATGACTATGTTTACGGTACTCGCTGTTTTGTTGATTGCTAATATAGGGTTACGTTTGATCAACGATTTTGTTCAGTTTTTAATTGAGCATGGCATGGAAGGAGTCGCCAACGTAATTCAAAGTATAGTGACGATTAACTCTTTTTATTGGTTTGATGAAGTGATCGAGTTAAGTTTTGCTGCACTGGTATTTTATGGTGCTGCCGCACTGTGGTGTGCAAAACTGCACTTTTCTGTGGGTGATTGGATAAGCCCTAGAATTAAAAATGTTCGCTTGAAACACTTCTATACCTTATTGATCTTGTTAATTTCTGCCACTTTTATGGCAATATTGTTTTGGTATTCCCTGAAATTAACTTTAAAAACAAATCAAGTAACCACAGCATTTCAGATAAAGCAGTGGATACTTTATTCGTGTATACCAATTTCTTCAGCAATTATGCTCACTTACTCAATCGCTGACGTTATTATTGCCGCTAAAAGGTGGGTAAAAGGAACGGTTGAAGAAGCATAACTGTTTGTATCGCTATTTATGAATTAGTTCTGTATATGTAGAAAATGGCCTCGATTGTGTTTGAGCTATGCCAATTGTAACGAGAATTTAAGTAACAATTTAAGCAATAATTTAAACAGCAATTGAAGCCATTTTTCATAAAAGCATCTTATAAACAACAAATTAGTCTATAGCTAGCACTTTTGGGTGTCCTAATAGAACACTCTAAATACAACAACTACTTGTTCCACATTCACTTTCCATCACCGTTTATCTTGTTTATTTCTCGTTAACAATTACATCAACTTTATCACGGTAGTTTTCTTCATTAAGTGGGTACTTATTACCAAAATAGAGAGTTGTTTGTCCTTGCTTATGTGCCGTGAGCTTACAAACTTCACCACCAAATATAATCCCTGGTTCCCGAAATGGAACTAAACTTCTAGATGCTTCACAACTTATACTGGCAACGTCTGGAGAAGACGACATTATCCAAGGATAATATCCCCACCTGCCTGGAAATCCATCACCAATTGCTAGTACTTCTCTAACATCGCCCTGGTGTAACTTTATAACCAAAATGCCATTATCATTTTCAACTAACTCTGTATAACTGTGTCTTTCTCCTGCGCAGCCTTGAAGCAAAAAGGAGATAACAAATACGTAAATTAACTGTTTCATAAACTATCCTTGTTATGTTTTGATTATGTTAATAATGATTTAATAAAAAAAGCTTAGGCTGATATTACATACTGCCAAGCAGTAAGTGTGTTACATGGCTCTAATCTAAACAGATTAAATCGATATTTACCAGATGGGATGAGTTGGGCCTAAATGAATTCAATTTTATAGTTAACCACACACATTATTAACCACAAACAGTATTAACTTTAAATGTCACTCAGTTAAAATATTATTTATCACTTTTAATATTCGCGTCATTTTTCAAATATCAGTATAAAATGACAATCTTCATATTCTCTACAAATTTTCTGCACATTTTATCTTTATAGTTTAGTTATTCAAACCAAGTGGCATTCAAAGCAGAGTCAGCATATGGACTACATGAACAACACATAAAGGTAATACCACAACAATTCAAATTGTTAGAGTTTTTGTGCTTTATAAGCTAGGAGAACAATATGAAAAATAAAATAATGGGATTACTAAGTGCATTATTTGCTTTTAACTTTGCAGTAGCAGCGCCTGCTGTCGCAAACGAACAACGCAATGATAGTAAAAATCATAAAGGACACAATATTCAAAGAATTGAACATAAACGGGAACAGGTTAAGAATGTAATTCATCGTGGCGGTCACCAAAACATTAACCACCATCTCAACAACAGTAATTATAAAAAACCGCATCACAACAATAACCAGCAGCATGCAAAACTAAAGACGAAACATAAACCAGTCGTCAGCTTTATTGAAATTAATACAAGCCATATACCATTGTTGTCTATTATTGTTTCAAAGAATAATATTAATAAACGTCAAAATCATAGTGTTCAGCACCATAAAAACAGACATAAACAACAAAAAATTAACCAACATAAGAGAAAACAGGATGCCCATTACGGATCTGTCAATTATTTAGCATTTGACCTGCGCAGATAGTTGGTTATTATCAAGTTTTAATTACCTTTATGCTCAATGAACATTAAAAGTTATTGATCATTAAAGCGCATTACAAATGTGGATAGAAAAGCTATAAAGTTTACTGTCTGGTTAGTTTTTCACAACGGAGGCTGGTTTATGGAAGAACCTAATAAGTACAATAGGGCAGTTATATTAAGTATTTTATTATTAGTGATTGGTGAAGCTTTATTTTATATAGGCGTAAATTTCACATTACCTGATAGTACTGCACGTTACGCGTACGTGGCTTCCGGAATATTAACTGTACCCTTATCTTTATTCTGGGCTGTTTTTGCTTTTATCAATGCGAAAACGAAAAACACTAAGCGCTTATCATTGATCGCAATGGCTTTGTCTGGAACGATTCTATTGATTGGTTTATTGAAAATAATTTAATCTTATTAGAAAAACAATTAAAATATTTTGTCATCAAAGCTAGTAAATTGTGCTTGATATATTTATTAACTACTCTTGATATTGAAGTAAACATCGCTTTATTTAAGACCTGTGTTGATGCTTATTTTACAAACTACCCTGTGAGTCATCAACTCGAAAATCCTGTAAGAAATTTAACCTCAATTGTTAAAGAATATTAGGGCAACGTTTGCTGACTATTTCTACTGCGTTTTCGCTTATTTATGGGAATAACCAAACGTCATAAGCTTAGCCTTGTATATAAAGCCAGCAACTCGTTGCAAAAAAAACTTGAAACATGAACAGCCCCTAATAAAAATGAACAAATCTTAGTTATATTTGTCACAGGGTTAACATAAATCAATGATGGTTATTTATCAGGTTCTAAATACTTCTGCACTTGTCATTGGTGTTACAATGAAAGATCAAAATCCAATTTTATCCATGACCAATACTATAAAACTCTAATATCAATAATAACTAAATAGAGTCATTTATGATGTTAATTACTTAAACAGAAATAGGTATAAAAATGAAAATATCGATAATAGCTTCGCTTGCAACATTAATTTTATTAACAGGATGTACATTAAGAGGCCCTTCAATAACAGTATCTGGCCCAGAAGTTATTGTTGATGATAGCTCAAAGGGGAAAGTTTCCGAGAAGAATAAAGGTTCTTTTTGTCCTCCAGGACAAGCCAAAAAAGGTAATTGCTAATAGATAATCGATTTAAGGATTAAATTCGAAAACGGGGGAGAAAATCTAACCTGTTTTTCTTATTTCCTTATGCCTATCCTTACATTGGTATTAAGTCGCGTCTTACACTTAGTCGTTTATTCAATTATAGAAAATATTTATGCCAAGTATTAAAGTATCAAAACTTATGGCGCAAATGTTAGCTGAGTCTATGAATGTTTTTATATTAAAGTTATTTGAAGTGAAAACCTATTAACTTAGATAATAGTAGAGCAAACTATTGCTAATAGTATGTTTAATAGCTATTTATGCCTCGTTAAATAACTGAAAAATCTACTTTTTCACTACTTGATCGCGAAGGCTATACAACAAACAGGTGCAATCTAAACTAAACGGCACTGTCAAATCCCTAACGTGTCGCTTAGTGTTGGAGTTATTTTACCAATGATGTAACAAAGCTTGGTAAATCTTCTGTTTTATAACAAGCATCGTGTTTATCAACATCGCTTCTGTTAACTAAAATAGTGCGCATACCTAAGGATTTTGCAGTAGTAATATTTGCAACTTGATCATCGTAAAAGGCTGCTTCATTGGCTTTGAAACCAAAGTGTTTACAAATAGTATTAAATGCATGCGGATCAGGCTTCATTTTATAACCTGTTAGCTCCACACTAAAAATTCCATCGAAACAGTCATACAAATCAATATGTTTTAAAACTCTTGTTGCATAAGATAATGGGGAGTTAGTAAATACATAACGTGATTTTTTAAAGGCATGCAATGCATCTTTGAGCTTTGTTGCCTTTGCTACTTTATCCAAGTTTACTTGATGCGAGAACTCAGAAAATTTGTTCAGGTCGACTTTAGGGTAATGTAATTGAATTCCACGTATTGTTCCGCCATATTGTTGATAATAAAAATCACATAACGTATTAGACTCTTCAAGAGAAATACCTAACGCATCACTGATAAAATGACGCATTCTAGGTGCGATTTGCTCCAAAATGCCGTTTTCAGGAGCATACAAGGTATTATCAAGGTCAAACAGATGGACATCTCGCTCTAATAATGGGGTCAAATTGGTACCTTTTTATTTATCTATAAATGGGGATACTATCACTATTTTTTAAAAGCAAAATGTAGTGCTATTAACATTGTCGTTATGTGAAATAACCACTGCTGCTTGAATTTGAAATGGTACAGTAACAAGCTATTTTCTTATTAAGATGCTTTTAAATGTATTTTTTGATTGTCATGCCTAGGTTTTCATATGGGTGATAACTAAATAGATATATACGCAACTTATAAGCGAGTGTTTAAATAATGCTGCTCTTATTGGGGCATTAAGAGCAACTCAACTTATTTAGGTAGTAGCTAGGTAGCTATGGTCGTACGTATTTATGTAGCTGTTTAGCTATGTTTAAGATTTAAGTGTTCATGTTACTGAGTTAAAGAATGCTATCAGATAAGAGCGAATGAGTTAATGTAAAAACTCGCAAATTAAGCCGCTATTTGATAACACTCTTTACCAGTATGTTTACCTTTACGGCTAAATGAACCTTTTCCCTTTTTCGCTTTTTCTACTCGCATGCTAAATACTTTACTTGTTACTAACGCACCCATTGCAGAATGATTGATAGTGCCTCGACCTAAGTCTGTTGATTTTTGAGCTGTCACTTTTTCTACAACAACCTTAGTCATTTTATTCTTTTTACCCATGATTTTGTCTCCTATGTAGGTGATCGCAGTCTATCATTGAAAATAAAATTTAATAGCTATTATTAACATTTTTTTAAAGATTTTTTATCTTATTAATTGCCTCTATTTCTTTAATCTTTCATGACGTCCATTAAGTCCTATTTGCTTTCTTGAAGAATAAAACAGCAACACCGTATCACCAAAATCGTGCCTAAGATCATACCTAAGATCATAGTTAAAATGATAGGTTCATCGAGTAAATACACAGCTAATATAATCGTAAAAATAGGACCGTGTGTGCCCATCATACCGGTGTGTGTCCTTCCAATAAGATGAATTGCTTCTGACATCATAACGCTCGGGGTGGATTAAACAGACTATCTAGTTTGGCTAGTAACTTAAATAACTTAAATAGCTTCAATAACCGCATTAAGTTAAAAAACATCAGTTAAAATATTTATGTTTTTTAACTTATTTTGTAGCATTCCAATAAAGTGTTCACTTAATGCTTTAACGTTGTACCGAGCTTAAAATATGGCTTTTAAACAGGCCGATTTTGGTTTAAGTTTAGAGCTATTGAATACAGGAACATCAGTACTTTATTTTTCATCGTATGCTTTTCAGCTCAATGTAATGGTGAGTTTAAATTCACTATCATTGCAATACAGCGTCATGTAATAAATAGGAATCGAAACAGACTATGTCAAACTACGACCAACTTACCGCTCATTATCAAACAATCAATCACTTCAATCACGCACAATCTATGTTGGGTTGGGATGCAGCCGCTAATATGCCAGCGGGTGGCAATGATGCACGCTCTAAAGCCATGGCTGAATTGTCTGTGCATGTGCATCGTTTATCGACACAAGCTCAACTTGGAGAGTGGTTTGACAAAGCACAACAAGAATCCCTAAGCACGGAGCAACAATCAAGTTTACGTGAAATGAAACGTCAATGGCAACAAGCGACCATCGTGCCTGAAGGCTTAGTACAAGCACAATCTATTGCGGGTTCTAAATGTGAACATGCATGGCGTTCACAACGACAAGAAAATGACTGGATAGGCTTTGAAAAAAATTGGAAAGAGGTCGTTAAGCTGTCTCGTGAAGAAGCACAAATCCGCTGCGAAGCGTTGGGGTTAACGCCCTACGATGCGATGCTAGATAAGTTCGAACCTGGTACAACAACTGCGTCTCTTGATACTTTATTTTCAGATGTAAAAACATGGTTACCAGCGTTAATTGAAAAAGCATTACATAAGCAACAATCAGAAACGATTATTATGCCATCGGGCACTTTTTCAGTCGCCAATCAAAAAGCGCTTGGTTTAGAAACCATGAAGCTGCTGAAATTCGATTTCGACCATGGGCGCTTAGATCAAAGTGTGCACCCGTTTTGTGGTGGTGTACCGTCGGATGTTCGTATTACTACGCGCTATGATGAAAAAGACTTTGTGCAAGCTTTGATGGGAATAGTACATGAAACAGGGCATGCGCGTTATGAACAAGGTTTGCCTACTGCATTTTCTGGATTACCTGTTGGCGAAGCTCGCTCCATGGGCGTTCATGAATCTCAATCATTGTTCTTTGAAATGCAGATTGGACGTAGCAAACCCTTTATTTCTCATCTATCTCGCTTATCAGCAGATGCATTTAATGCACATAATGATCCGGTATTTGATGAACAAAACCTTTATAAAATTTATACGCAAGTTAAAAAAGGTTTCATTCGCGTAGATGCAGATGAACTTACCTATCCAGCACATGTGATCATGCGTTATGAAATTGAGCGTGACTTAATCAATGGCGTTATCGAACACACAGATGTACCCGCACTGTGGGATGAAAAAATGAAAGCAAGCCTTGGTTTATCAACAGAAGGTAATTATAAAAATGGCTGTATGCAAGATATTCACTGGACCGATGGCGCATTTGGTTATTTTCCTTCCTACACATTAGGTGCAATGTACGCGGCACAATACAAAGCGACCATGCAACAAACAGTCGATATAGATGCGGCTATCCAAAGTGGTGACCTAAGTCCAATCTTCCAATGGTTAAGTGATAACATCTGGTCACAAGCCTCGCTTCACACTACCGATCAGTTGATTAAACGTGCAACAGGCGAAACACTCAACGCCGCGCACTTTAGAAAACACCTGGAAACACGCTACCTATAATCTTAAGTAGATTTTGATCTTAAGTAGATAAGCAGATAAATTACGGCTAGGCAGACTTCTGTCTAGCTTTTCATACTTACCTATAAAAAATTATCTATTTAGAGCTAAAAGCTTGTTATTTGAAGTTAATGTAAGAATGCTAGTCAAAGCTTTAAACGCGCATAATAACGATAAAGGTGTGTAATAATTACTTCACATATAGTCAGCAATCTTGTTGTGTTATCAAAAACTTCTGTTATCTTAAATTTATCTAATAAATATCATATTAAAGGGAGGTTATATGATTTCTATTATCTTCTCTCGCACTATATTAGTCTTTTCACTTTATTTATTTTTTTGTTTTTCAGCGTTAGCCGACACTACTTTTATTGGTACTGTAAAAACAGTGCAAGGAAAAGTAACCATTCAAGAAAATACCATTGAATTTGATGCTAAATTGAACGATAAAATTTACGAAGGGTATGTAATAGAGACTGAAAAGAACGGTAATATTGGACTTGTGTTCATTGATGGAACTCAACTGTCAATTGGCCCTAGTTCTCAGGTGATTATCAATCGTTATCTCTTTTCACCTAAAGAAAAAAGTTACGCTTTTGATGTCATGCTCAATAATGGCTCGGCTATTTATACATCAGGCAAGCTAGGCGCGTTATCTCCAGAGTCAATTAAAGTACAAACACCTGAAGCTACAATTGGTGTTCGCGGAACAAAATTCTTAGTGGAGGTAGATTAACGCTATGGAACTATTTCTAATCATTTCAGTTGTATTTGTAGTGTTGTTGAATATCCCAACAACCACTAAAGTCACTTTATTGCCCGATGAAAAAGAAAACAGCCAAATTACCGTCTTTAATGAGTCAGGTACCCAGGTTGTAGATAAACCCGGGGATGCTGTCGCGGTAGCGTCACAATCGGCTCGTCCTACAGCACCTAAAGCTGTTGACCTTGAAAAAATAACATTACAGCATGCCTCTTTATTTGCAATACAACCTCAAAAATCTGAGACCTTTTTACTTTATTTTGAAAACAATGGCGCTGATTTACTCAGTGAATCGAAGTTATTAATCGACAAAATTATAGCAACGGCTAATGACCGAAGCTCGCCGATTATCAATATTATTGGTCATTCTGATGCTGCTGGTAGTAGTGAATATAATTTAGCGCTTTCCTTGAAAAGAGCCACTGCGGTAGCAAACTTATTACAATCAGAGAATATCAAAGACGTTGAATACAGAATCGATTCCTATGGAGAAAACGACCCGCTAGTTAAATCAGGAAAAGAGATAGAGCCTAAAAATAGACGCGTTGAAGTAGAAATATGGTAATGGAACTTAAACAATGAAGATATTCTCTTTGTCTTATTTTAAAGAGTTATCAAAATTCTTACCATTATTAATGGGCTTTCTGATTTCTTTTTCATTTGCTTACTATGCAATCACAACCTCTCTCAATGAAAGAACAATCGATTGGAAAGTTTACGATTTATACAATCGTTATTACCCTCAAACAACCGCCGTAAAAAACATTATTATTATTGATATTGATGATCAAAGTTTAGAAGCTCTAGGGCAGTGGCCATGGCCCCGGTACCGACTAGCTGAAGCATTACGTTTGATCCTTGATGGAAGACCATCTGCTGTCTTAGTTGATATATTACTTGCAGAAAAAGATCGTTCATCATTAGTTAATATCGAGGATTTATTTGCCACTGAGTTTGGCATACAACTCAATTTAAAAGAGATTCCGGAAGCGTTAAAAGATAACGATGCGTACTTTGCAAAGGTTATTAAAAATACTCCTGTAATCCTTCCATCAGTGTTAACACAACATAAAGTTTACAAAGAAGCGCTCTGTTATGACCGTTTCTTTAAACAAGAAAATCATAATCAGCACAACTATTACAAAAAGCTTAATGGCGACAAAAAACTTAACCTGGACAAAACACAATACCAAGGGATTATTTGTCCATTAAATTCCTTTTCTGAAAATAGTGCTGGGATAGGTTTCATCAATGCAACGATAGATGCAGACGGTTTATTGAGACGTACATCTATTATAAAACAGTACAAAGATAAACTATTACCGAGTTTATCTTTAGCGGGTTTAATGGTGCTTTTGGGGGCTGACCTAGAAATTGATCATGATAGCCTAGGCAATGTGGTTAAATTAAATAACTATCAAATTCCCGTCGATAACGAGGGTAATGCGCTGATCAACTTTAGGGGAAAAGGGCGACACTATCAGACTATTCCAATTTTAAAGTTACTCAGCGGGACAATCCCTTCACAATACTTCATGGGCAAAGTTGTTTTATTAGGTGCAACAGCATCAGCCTTGAATGATATTGTTAACACTCATTTAGACCCTGTTTTTCCTAATATCGAATCGCATGCAACGTTAATAGATAATGTGTTAAATAATGATGTTTTGAGAATACCAATTTGGTTTGAACTACTTGAAATGATGATCATCTTTGTATTTGGCACTTTACTTTCCATATTGATTTTTAAAAAAGGTGCCTCATTTTATAACTTTTTCGTTATTTCATTACTTAGCTTTTTAATCATTTCACCAGCGATTTTACTGTATAACTTTCAGATATATTTTTCTCCATTCCTATCCGTTGTTAGCTTACTAACCGTTTATATTGTGGTTAGTGCTTTAAAATATTATACAACTGAAAAACATTTAGTATCTGTGCTTAATTCAATTTCTAAAGCAAATCTATCGATTATAGATAGCATGGCAACGGTCGCTGAATTACGAGATTCTGAAACTGGCGGGCATATAATTAGAACAAGATTATATGTTAAAGCCCTTATCGAGCACCTACAAACAAAACAAAAATACAAAGATCAAATTAACGATGACTACATTAAATTTTTATGTGCAGCAGCGCCTCTGCATGATATTGGAAAAGTTGGAATTCCAGATCATATTCTACTTAAACCAGGAAAATTAACAGAAGATGAGTTTGTTATTATGCGAACTCACGCTGCATTGGGTGGTGATATCCTAAGGCAAACAATACAAAAAGTGGGGCCGAATCCATACCTGAAAATAGCAATAGAAATTGCAAATTATCATCATGAAAAGTGGGATGGTAAAGGTTACCCGTTAGGGTTGAAAGGTGAAGCGATTCCTCTTTCAGCAAGAGTGATGGCAATAGCAGATGTTTTTGATGCGTTAATTAATAAGCGAATATATAAAAAGGCGGTAAGCCTTGACGATACATTTGACTATATTAAACAGGGGGCTGGTACCCACTTTGATCCTAATGTTGTCGAAGCATTTTTTGAAATAAAAAAAGATTTACTTTATATAGCAAAAACTATCGATGATTAATTCAACGTATTTATTGTTCTCGTAGCTTCCATTCACTCTACTCCCATTAACTTAGCTTTTAACTGTCTAAACGTTAGTCAAAAGTTAATACAATTATGTTCAGTTTTTGACCTTTTTCAAAGTCCTTTTTCTACATCGCTAATAAAATAAAAAACTTGATTGCATACTTTTATCTGCTTCAACTTCCCATTTTCCAAACTTCCTGAAACTATTTTTATCACCATATTTGCACACGGCTTATTGTTAATGATTCTTATTCATTTATTTAGCTTAAAACTAGATTTAAATTATTCAATGACTTACAATGCGATTGATTATCATTAAGTTTACTTTGAATGTAAAAATATAGGGAAGGTATTATCAGTATGGACAAAAGATTAAAGCACGTTTTTATATTGGGTACAGCGGTTGCACTAACCACGGCTTGTGACGATAACTCTACTGAAAAAGTCGAAGTGCTAGCCCCTATTTCCTTAGGGCAGTTAGAAGTGCCTGTTTCAGGTCTAAAATATGAAACTGAAACTATATCAGGAACAACCGATGAAACCGGCTCATTTGAATATCGAAATGGAGAGACGATCACCTTTAGCTTAGGGCAATATAGCCTTAATGAAGTTGAGACAAGTGCCAATATAAAACTAGCTTCACTCGTCGGTGAGCAAAGATACCAAGAAACACAAAGTGTTAAATTATTAAAAGCAATGATCGCACTTGATGAAGACAACGATGTATACAATGGATTGGCTTTAGATATCTCGGATCTCAACGAAACAAGCACAACGTTTGCAGATATTACTGACGGTGAATATTCAGATATTATCGATACGCTAGGCGATGCTAAAGTTTATGCATATCTAAAATGGATGAATTTTGATCGTAATATCATCTTATCAGCCGGTAACCATCACACACTCGGTTTATCTCCAGCAGGCAAACCTTTCAGCTTTGGTGAAAACTATGCTGGGATTGTTTATGCCGAATCTCCAAGTCGATATTGCGGTAGTGAATTACGTCTCAAGTTAGGTCGTGAATCTGATATGGATTTAGAGCCAGGTACTGAACTAAATGAAGAGGGTAAAGACACCTTAACCGACGCTGAGAATGAATGTTATATCGAAGGCAATATTACGCGCCAATACGGGCTCTATAATGCCGACTCAGGTTGGATGTCATTAAGTGATCAATCATTAGATTTTAAAAGTGTTTCAACAGACCAAGTAGATGGTGCGCTAGTAACAGCCGAGGGTAGATTGTTTGTTTTCGGCCCCAATTTTAGTGGTGAACTAGGAACAGGCAACGAAAACCCTGTCACTACTCCTGTTGAAGTAACATTACCAAATGGAGAACTAGCTGTTTATGCAACATCGGGAAGTAATAGTAGCTTTGTGGTAACACGTTCTGGCAAGCTCTATTCCGCGGGAGATAATGGCAATTTGCAACTAGGACGACTTGATGACTCTTCTGATGATCAAAGTACTTTTGGTTTAGTGCTTATACCGGAAGATGAAGTGGTAGTTGATGTAGCAATACGTGATATCCATGTTTATGCGTTGACAGATAAAGGCGATGTATACTCTTGGGGTAATAACTCTAGTGGTGGTGAACTGGGAGACGGGTCTACTAGTGTTGACCGACCTACTCCTTTAAAAATTCTTGAAGGGAAAGATATTGTTGCTATTGAAGCAGGTGCTGACTTTGGCCTTGCCGTTAATAATGTGGGTATCGTTTATGGTTGGGGCAATAATAGCTATGGTGCTTTAGCGCAAGGTACGCCGACAACTACAGGCTTTGTCTATAAAGTCTCGGATATTACAAATATTTTGATACCCGAAGTCATCACTAATTTATCTACAGGATCAGCAACAATGGGTGATGATCGACTGATCAGTTTTCAAGGTGGCAGTCGTAATGCACAGGCTTTAAGTTTGAACGGTGACATTTATTCTTGGGGTGATATGGGAACGGGTTATATGGCGAATGGCTACGAAACTGATGTTAGTGGTATTGAACGCCAACTTGCAATTGAACCGGTTAAAGTAGCTGCTTTAGACGAGCTCTTCATTACCTCTTTTAGTGCCAATACTTCAAGTCACTTTGCTGTCACAGATCAGAATGTTGTTTATGCTTGGGGGTCGACCAGCGATGGCAGATTATCAGCTTCGCAGGATGTATGTGCGGCAACTAACGCGACATTATATGGTGAAGAAGCTTCTGCTTCGGTTTGTTACACTCCCGTTGAAGTCACAGTGACACCAAGTGTAAATTGATTCTTATTTTGTAGTATTAGTTTGTAGTATTAGTTTGTAGTATTAGTTTGTAGTATTAGATTATGTTATTGTTTTCTAATATTATTTTGTATCTATATTTCATAGCTACATTTCAATAAGTTCCCACGGAGCTTTCTTGGATCACCGTGGGAACTTGTGTTTAGTTTTTACTGAGTTGATAAATATTTCTGCGCGCAAATCAAGTTGTTCTACAGGAAAGCGCATCAACAATAATTAACAAGCAACAAACATTATTCTGCAGTTTCTTTTGCTAATTCAATGTAGATTTGACGTAACTTATTGGCAACTTGGCCAGGAGCTCCTGTCCCAATTGTTCTTCCATCAATTTCAACAACAGGCCAAACAAAAGTCGTAGCCGAACTCACAAAGGCTTCACTTGCTTTGTATGCTTCTGCAACGGTGAAAAGACGTTCTTCAATAGTAATTTTCTCTTTCTCTGCAAGCTCTAATAAAGCTTTACGCGTTATGCCGTGCAAAATATCATTACTTAATGGACGAGTTACCAATACACCTTCTTGAGTAACGATATAGGCATTGTTTGAGCTACCTTCGGTTATATAACCATCTTCAACAAGCCATGCGTCGTCAACTTTTGCATCGATAGCCGCTTGTTTTGCCATACACGGTGCAAGTAGACCAACGGTTTTAATATCACGACGTTTCCATCGAATATCTTCGATGGTGATCACTTTCATACCTTTAACCGCTTTTGGCGTATCAAGTAATGAGCGCGCTTGCGTGAATAACACCAAGGTTGGTTTAATACCCGAAGGGTAACCAAAGTCGCGGTCACCTGCAGAGCCTCGGCTTACTTGCAGATAAATACCACCTTCATTTAGATTGTTTTTTTCAATTAAACTTTTTTGAATTGTCGTTATTTCTTCAGTAGTAACGGGTAATGAAATTTGTAACTCGTTACATGAACGTTGTAAACGAACCATGTGACCCTCGTTTTCAACTAACTTACCATCAAGGACTGCAGTCACTTCATAAACCGCATCGCCAAATAAAAAACCACGATCGAAAATAGAAACTTTTGCTTCACTTTCGTTAATAAATTGACCATCTAAGTAGACGATACGTTCCATAATTTATACCTCGTTAGGTAACAACAGTTTTATTATTACTCTTGTTATAAAATAGTTACTGTTGCCACAAAATAATGACTCTTTTTATAAAGCTATTACTATTGTCATAAAAAAGTGGGCGTTTATCCCCACAGCTCAGCATCACAAACGTGCATTAAACTTTCGGTGAAAGTAAAAGGCGACTCCCTATCTTCAGCTAGTAGCAAAGGCCCATCTAAATCGACAACATCAACACCTTGTGCAATAACAAATGCAGGTGCCATCGCTAAAGAAGTGGCAAGCATACAACCAACCATTATCTGTAGATTTGCTTGTTGCGCTGCTTTTTTAAGTTCGAGTGCTTCAGTTAAACCACCGGTTTTATCCAGTTTTATATTAATCATGTCATAACGACCGATTATTTTTGGCAAGCTGGTTCTGTCGTGGCAAGATTCATCGGCGCATAGCGTGATGGGTCTTGGTAGATGTTCCAATGCAGCATCATTATCAGCAGGGAAAGGTTGCTCAATCATTTCAACACCGAGTTTGACCAATTCTGGAACGATTTCTATATACAAAGCTTCATCCCAACCTTCATTTGCATCTACAATAATACGTGCCTTTGGAGAACCTTCGCGAACTGCCGTTACTCGTGCAATATCACCTTCGCCCGCCAATTTAAGTTTCAATAGTGGACGATGCGCATTGTCGATTGCAGCTTTTTTCATGCGCTCTGGTGTATCAAGAGAAAGAGTAAAAGCAGTGGTCAATGATATTGGTTGCGCAACGAGTATACGCTCCCAAATACGTTGCCCTTGTTGTTTACAGGCTAGATCCCAATAAGCACAATCTAAAGCATTACGAGCAGCACCTGCTGGTAATAAAGATTGCATCTGCTCGCGGGTTAAACCAGATTCAATCTTAGCGACCAAGGTTTCAAGTTCAGCGAGTACCGATTCAATAGACTCACCATAGCGCGCGTAGGGAACACATTCCCCACGACCGATATATTCACCTTGCTGTAATTCAACGACAACTACGTTGGCATGGGTTCGACTGCCTCGTGATATCGTAAAAGTACCGCGAATAAGGAAGCTCTCGCTAACAAGTTTAACCTTCATATTAAAACCCCTAAATAGCTTTCAGTTTTTCTACAATACGTGAAACACCTTCACGGAAAGGATCAACTGCTGGTAAATCAAATTTAGCTTCAATGTCTGTTAAATATTTTTCCGCTTCAGCTTCTGATAAATTGGATGTGTTAACAGAGATACCAACAAATTTTACATTCGGGTTGGTAAGTCGAGCAAAAGACAAATTAAGATCCATACAGGTTTTTAAGTCTGGTAATGGATACGTCGGTAAACCGCGCATATGTTCACGCGTAGGTTCGTGACATAAAATCAATGCATCAGCTTGTGAACCGTGGATCAAACCTGCTGTAACACCTGAGAATGAAGCATGAAATAAAGAACCTTGACCTTCAATAACATCCCAATGATCCTCCGTATTATCTGGTGCAATAGTTTCTACCGCGCCAGAAATAAAATCAGCAACTACTGCATCAATACTCACGCCAGAGCCACTAATAAGAATACCCGTTTGGCCAGTTGCTCTAAAACTTGCATTCATATTTTGTGCAAGCATCTCTTTTTCAAGTGCTAAAGCGGTATACATTTTACCCACTGAACAGTCAGTGCCAACTTGAAGAACGCGTTTACCAGTGCGCTTTAAACCACTTGCCACGGGGAATGTTTGTGTTGGAAAGCGCACATCAAACAATTCACGTCCTAAACTGTCTGCTAATGCTTTAAGTACTGGAATATCATTCAACTTATTGTGCAGACCTGCTGCAAGGTCAAAACCCGCTTCAAGTGCTTGCGTTAGAATAGATATCCATTGATCAGAGATAATACCGCCACGGTTAGCAACGCCAATCACTAATGTTTTAACGCCCGCTGTTTTTGCTTGTGCAATATCCATATCCGTTAAACCACAATCAGCAACACATGATTCCATGCGAAATTGACCAGCACAATACTCTGGATGCCATTGGCTAATACCCTGAGCAACTTTTGCTGCAAGAGGATCTTGTGCATCACCTAAAAATAATAAATAAGGTTTTTTAATTTCCATTTTTCTGATTCCTATTAGTAGTAAAACTAACCTCATTGGTTAACGTTTAGTTGCTCATTGAAATGACTAAATACGGAACTTATCATCAGTCAGTTAAATTTAATACAGCACCTTTTGTGCCAAAAATAAATATTAGTTAACTTATCCTCTATAAAAATAAAGGTGAATTTTTTGTAGATAAATCAACTGAATAAATACAACAGAACAAAAAACTGTTATGCAAAAATATAATTACTTCGGTAGTTTTTAATTTTGTTTTGTTCCATGTTTTTAGTGTTTTATACTGAAGCGTATTTTTACTATCTGTAGCTTCAAAAAGGTAAGATGGTTTATTATTTGAATCTAAGTTATTGTTTATTAATTTTAATAATTTTTAAAAAAGTGATGACGCGCACCATTTTGGATCTTAAATTTAATTTTAGTGCTGTTTTGGTGCGTTAGCGCAGTGTGTAATGTTTTGACATATTGATACTTTAAAGACGACTTTACTTACGGAGTTTAGTGCTGCGCTTAGTATTCTCATCTAAAGCATCCATCTAGTTTATAAAGCATATGTGATAATGTTTACCGCAATAGCCCTCGTCGTTAAAAAATATCCAGATTCTTTAGTCGAAACATAACGAGTCCAAATCATTGGAAGTAGGGGATAACAGAAAATAGGATTTATAAATGTTACAAAATTATGCTTACCGAGTTAATGCCGTTTTATCGAGCGTAACGACATTACGCTGGCTTTTAATGGTGGCGACTTTGTTCTTTTTACTCGGTTTATTTCTCCCGATGATCACTATTTCTAAGTTTATGGTGATAAACAACTCCATTTCCATTATCTCTGGTTTGGCCGAGCTTATTAATGAGGGACAGATATTAATTTTCATGATCGTTGGAATTTTCAGTGTGCTATTGCCCATCTTTAAAATTGGATTTCTGTTTTTGTTATTACAATCAACCATAACCACCACCAAACAATACAAAAAATTACTTTATCTGATGCACGAGTATGGAAGGTGGACGATGTTGGATGTAATGGTGGTTGCCATGCTGATTGTCACTGTAAAGCTAGGTGTTATTGCGAGTATTCAAGTACATGTAGGCCTTTATTTATTCGGTCTTGCTGTATTGTTGTTAATGTTTATCACCAGTAAAGTATCTAAATTAACCACAGAAACAAACGGATGTGAAAAACGTAACACAACGTGATGACATATATTGATGAAGAAAAAATAGTTATAAAAGGTAGCAGAATTTAAAATAGTCGGATTAAAAATAACTCCAATAAAAGACAACTTAAATACAAACACAGTAAATAAAAAATAACTTATTAAAAGATAACTCATACAAAGTATAAGGATAAAAATGAAAATAATTAGTGGTGAAGAAGTGCAACAAGTCTTATCTTTTGAGCGCCTTATTCCCGCTCTGAAAGATGCCTTTAGTGCCGATTTTGGAATGCCTCAGCGACAAATTTATCCATTGCCCGGTGGTAGCGAAGCAAAGCACGATACTTTTGCAGTATTGCCCGCATGGACACAGGATGTACTTGGCGTTAAATCTTTTACTCACTATCCACAAAATCCAGAAAAAGGGCGGTTAACGGTAGCCGCACAGGTATTACTCTTTTCTCGAGAAACCGGCTCCCCACTAGCCCTTGTAGATGGCACTAGCTTAACCTATTGGCGTACTGCTGCTATTTCCGGTTTGGCAAGTAGTATGATGGCACGTGAGGATGCTAGTTCATTATTATTGTTTGGCACTGGTGAGTTAGCACCTTATATGGCATTAGCTCATGCAACAGTGCGTCCTTTAAAAAACATTTATATACAAGGGCGTAGTGAGCAGAAGGTACAAAAAACCATTGATAAAATTAAAGCTGCTCGCCCAGACTTAACGGTATTAGCTTGCGATAAATATGAAGAAGTGATCGGCCATGTTGATATCGTAAGTTGTGCGACAGGTAGCCCAACTCCATTATTTGATAGTGCTTTAATAGCGGCGGGTACGCATATTGATTTAGTGGGCAATCACCATCAAACCTGTCGTGAATGTGATTCTGAAACGGTAAAAATGTCTTATGTTATTGCAGATAGTTGCCTTAATGTTTTTCATGAAGCAGGGGAAGTATTGATCCCATTATCTGAAGGTCACATAGAAAAGACACATGTCAAAGGCGAACTTGCACAGCTTTGCACTGGTGATGTTAATGGCAGGTTGAATAATAACCAAATAACCTTATTTAAGTCAGTAGGCACAGCACTTGCTGATGTTGCTAGTGCTCATCATGTTTACCAGTTATTACAAAAGTAAGTTTGCCTTAGCAAGTGACACCAATTGATGGAGCGATTTAAGTTCGTTCATGGAGTCACTTGCAGGGCGTTATGAGGGTTGGTGGTTACATACCTTCGACTAAATCAATTTGCAATAATTTACGCCAATGTCTGCCTCATTTTACGACCACCAACTGGAATTAATCCGTTTTTTTGGTAAAAATTTAATGTGCGATCAAACTCTGGTAAAGGTGGTGTACATAACTCAATATATGACCAATTGTTATTGTTACCATAATCTTTAACTTGCTCAATTAACATTGAACCAACACCAGAATCCCTGAATTCAGGTGAAACATAAAACTCTTGGATCACACCGATTTTACCACCAGCATATAATGCATATGTTTCTGCCATAGTAACGACAGCAATTGGATTATTTTTATAGAGACCAATAATTGCTGAATAGTGGCCATCAGTAATTAATTCACCACATCGTTTGATGGTTTCATTGAGATCAATATCAAAATGCTGTGCCTTTGTTAACTCACAAATCTCAGTTGTAAGTTTTACAACTAAAGAACCTATTAAACTAGAATCCTTAACTGTTGCTGCTCTAAAGTTGATTTCCATTTTTACTCTCGATTATTGTTAACTCTTCACTAAGAGGAAAGCAATCTTTGGTTAGCGGTATACAAGGTGGTGTGGGTCTAGAAGTTAGATACCTATGACGACCTAATTAGCTGTAAATTATGATATTACAACTGAAACAATAATAGCCAGAAGAAAGCCAACGACAATTGAACCAAAACCTTTTAAAAATATAACTTCCCCTTTTCCATCAGGTATATCGGATATCCAATTTGAGATCAAAAAAGGCATATAAGTCAACGCAAGAGCAACACCCATACCAGAAAAAAATGAAGAATTTGGTTGCAGAGGGGTTACTATTATCCACGCTGATATTGGTATTAAAATATAATACCAAAGACCAACATACATTGAATCACCAAATATAAGAACCAGAATGACCGGTATTAATGATGCTAAAATATATTTTCATATTATTGATAAAATTCAAAAAAACATAACCTCACGACAGCTAATGAGAGTTTAGCATTTCTCATTTTCAGCTCTAATTTTAATTAAAAAACACAGTATTTTATATTTACTTTAGATTCAAATAGATTATCAAACTTTCAATAAATAATTGATTAAATTGAGTTGTAAATGAATTTATGAGACAAATCCGTCTTTGGCACTAAAACAAAATCAACAACGATTTAAATCACATCACGAAGTAATCATTAACGCTTATCAGTCTGGTAGGTCATTAAAGGGAATAGGGGGTTACTTTCAATTACATTTACAAAAAAGTCGAATAGGAGCAAAGGGCAATATCAGCCATTAGCAGACTCAATTGATATACCCTAGTAGCACATCGGTGACAATTAGAACAAGTGCTTCACTTTTAAGTCTAACTTTGAGTGTTTATTTAGGTATTCTATTACCAGCCTACGATGGCAAAAGTGTGGTTCGTGTTCGCTGCATAATAAACAACCCTGATCTAACAATGTAGATTTTACTGTTTTCTCAATGTTTCTCTGACTCATCAGGTTTAAAAACTTATCCTGGTATACTTCCCATGGCATTTCACCTTTCTTGTAAGCATTCAATATGTCTTTAGTTGGTGCAAGCTCTGGAGTATGAACATACTCAGTATTACATAGTTCTTTCAAGAAAAATTTAAGATCATCTCTCTTAGCAAACCCCGATAATTGAGAAACATTATTAAGCCTTACATCAATCAGTGTTTTAACCTTTGACTGCTTGATAAAACTAAAAAATGTTTGTGCATTTTTTTTGGTAAAACCAATGGTGTAAATATCAATTTGATTCATATGTTCTTACTCCATCATAAAAGTTTGGATAAGACTCTATTCCATTAACTTGAAACTGCTGTGCATTTCTTGCATCTTGAACTTCTAATACACGGCAATACAGCCCCTAAGATAAACGTTATCTTGTTTGTATATGAGCTTGCTTACCTCAGATAGACTAGCGTAATCGTAATATAAATAGTTTTAGCATAATCATGAAAATCATGAAAATCGTGTTCTTGTTAATGTGTGACCCCATTGGTTCATGTTTTTATGACAATGGAAAACCAAGGACGTAAATGAGATCATTAAGCAAACTTACATTCAGCGAGCGTTAGCCATTTCCTTTGCCAGCGGATTTACAAAAAGCACCCGTAAAGGACCTTGTCGTAGTTCGAAAACCAAAGGCATCAATATAGCGATCAGTAATGCGTTTCTAGCCGAACAAGGTTTGATGTCATTAAAGGACTTGTGGATTAATCAATATTATTCATAAGGTGCCCCCCTGTGCGCAGCCGCATGAAGGGTGGTGTGCGGGTGGAGGTTAGATGGCTCTTGCTACCTGATTAGCTTTTGATTGCGAGTTTATTAATTAACTCAGGGAGGCTATCACGTAATTGAATTAGACTTTCGTGGTCATCAGTAATTTTAACAATGCCACCAACTTTATTAGCTTCGTGTATATATATAGAAGCAAAGGCAGTCTGTTTATACGCCTCAAAAAGCTTAAAAACTATTTCGTTTTGAGTCGCTGTCCCCGATCTGCTTTTTTCTATAAATTCCACAATAGAATTGTATGCACGAATATGATCAAGGAAAACCCGAATATTATATCGTTGTTCCTTGGTAAACTTATCAGCTACATCACTATAAAAAGAATCAATTATGGGTGTAGATACGGGAGCGCCTAGCGAGCAAGTATAGTTTAAAGCATGACCGTATTCTAAAGCTGACTTTTTAGCAGTTTTATTACGCTCAGCTAAAAGCTCTTCTAAGTCTTTTAATTCTAAAGATATAGCCATTTTTAGCTTTTTAATTTTACATTTTGATTTTAATACTTCAGTCAGTTGTGATAATAACCATCCAACTAATAAAGCAACTAATGCTACCTCTAATTTATTCACAGTTCAGCCCTAACCTTATGATTATGTTCATTTAATCTTACGTTTAATAATCTCGCCCTGATGTTCTTTATACATAGCCAAGAGGTCTTGTAGGGAGTTCTCTCCTATTGATAAAATATCTGCAGGAGTATCTGGAGTCAGTTGGCTTTTAAGTTTAATAATTTCTTTTACTAAAAGATTATTAATTATCATCAAATCATCATCGTTCATTTGTTGTGCATTGTTCATAAAATTTCCTTCTTTTGGGTAGTATGAAAATGGAACGCAGCGACATACACAAAAACGAGCGTAGCAGTATGTGTCGGTGTGCAGCAGTTTGTTATACCTGCTAATTTTTTCACAAAATAACAAGGAAACGTTTTTCGGCCGCGATTCATTTGTTCCGGCAGAATTCACTAATCCTTCGCTCGTATACATTGAGCCGATACTGCCATGGGCGTCAGCGGCTTCAGAAGCCGTTGTTGCACCATTTGTAGGCTAAACACCAATTTCCATATTTGCGATATGAGAATGCCGGTTGATACTGTCCTCCTGAACAGACCCTACTGTGCTCGACCCATCTGGGTCAATGTTACTTCCACTTATTATCCCTTTAAACTATTGAATATTGATACGGGTTTACCGTTCAAGTAATCTGAAGATAAAGCGAGACTCTCTTGCAAAGAGTCCCTTATATCTTCTAGTTGTATAACACTTTCTTTGTATACCGACTCGAAAGTATTTTCTCTAGCTTCAGCACCTTCAAGATTGCTTTTGAAAGTTTCGTCAAAACTATCCAAAAGGTTATCAATTGCCAAATAAAAACTATTTAGGTGCCTCAAATTATCTCTTTCAATAATGCTAAGTTTTGGAATTGCTATATGATATAAATTTTCAAATTCAGTTGTGGAATATTTGCCACATTTTGTTGAAAGGAATGTCTTATTTTTTAAGGCTGACACAACTTGATTTAGAATATCTATTTTGTTTTTAGTCTGCTCATAATTAAAACGAATTTCATCATGAAGCGAATTCTTTGCATCTTTTCTCTCTGTGTGTTTTTTATATACTCCAGTTACCTCAGATAGAAGAAAACCAACGACTACACCAATTAAAGTTAGAATTCCCCCGTTATTAATTATTTCACGCCACATCTAACTACTCCTGTAAGGCATAACATCCTACTACACAGAATTATTCCATGTAACAAGTGAATATATAGAATACAATTTTTCAGTAAAATTTGATGTGACAGTAGCAACTAAAATAAACTATTCAATAGGTTAATGGTAAAAGTAAAATATTGTTCATGTTAATTGGACGGTTTGTTTCATCTATCTATCGTAAATATAAAATTATAGGTAATAGCTAAAAACAGTCTTTATTGAAGTTAATCGGATCATTCATTGTTGCTCTCATTGCAGCTCTTAATCTAACGCAAGGTAATGTGGTTGAGCAGTGCGATTTTTAATCAGTTAATCACGTTTGTGATAAAGCGCGTCGTCTTAACAGCGTTTTATTAGCTGTAGTGGAAGATATAAAAAAGCGAACCACTTTTATATAAAGGGTTCGCTTTTTTTTAGTCTATTTAACGATGATTACTAAGTTTGTCTAAGACTTGAACCTAGACAACCCCCCAAGTAAAACTATCAAACATTAATCTTCCATATAGCTTTCAATACTTGGGCATGAACAAATTAAGTTTCTGTCACCAAACACGTTATCTACACGGTTTACCGTTGGCCAGTATTTAGCGCCTTTGCTAAATTCAGTTGGGAAACAGGCAACTTCACGTGAGTAAACGTGAGCCCATTCTGTATCCATTAGGTCAACCTGTGTATGCGGTGCATTCACTAGAGGGTTATCCTCTAACGTTAATTCGCCTGACTCTACTTGGCTAATTTCATGACGAATTGCAATCATTGCATCACAGAATCTATCTAACTCAGTTAGGTTTTCAGATTCCGTTGGTTCAATCATTAGCGTACCAGCTACAGGGAATGACATAGTCGGCGCGTGAAAACCGTAATCCATCAAACGCTTCGCAATATCTTCACCTGAAATGCCCGATGTCGCTTCAATTGGACGAATGTCGATAATACATTCGTGCGCAACACGGCCTTCTTTACCAAGGAATAAGACAGGGTAATGTGGGCGTAAACGTTCCATTACATAGTTAGCATTTAAGATAGCCAACTTAGTTGCTTCTGTTAAACCTTGTTCACCCATCATCGCAATGTAAGCATATGAGATTGGTAAAATAGATGCTGAACCTAGCTCTGCTGCAGAAACCGCGTAATGTTTGTTATCTGCAGATTCTGTTACTTCGATGTGTCCCGGTAGGAACGGGATCAAATGCGCTTTAACGCCGATTGGTCCCATACCTGGACCGCCGCCACCGTGTGGAATACAGAATGTTTTGTGTAGATTAAGGTGTGATACATCGGAGCCGATAAAGCCCGGTGTCGTTAAACCTACTTGTGCATTCATGTTTGCCCCATCAAGGTAAACTTGACCACCAGCTTCATGTACCCATTCACAAACTTCTTGAATAGATTCTTCATAAACACCGTGTGTAGAAGGGTAAGTGATCATGATGCAAGATAAGTTATCACGATGTTTGTCGATTTTTTCTTTTAAATCGGCATGGTCGATATTACCTAACTTGTCACAACCCACCACGACGACTTTCATTGATACCATTGCCGCAGAAGCTGGGTTTGTACCGTGAGCTGAACTTGGAATTAAACAAACGTTACGGTGTGCATCACCGTTATGTTGGTGATAACGCTGAATGGCGATCAAGCCTGCGTATTCACCTTGTGCGCCTGAGTTAGGTTGTAACGACATACCATCGTAACCAGTTATTTCACATAACATGGTTGATAGTTTCTCTGCTAACTCTTGGTAACCAAAGCTTTGTTCTGTTGGCGCAAATGGGTGCATTTGGCCAAATTCAGGCCAAGTGACTGGTAACATTTCAGCGGCAGCATTTAACTTCATGGTACAGCTACCAAGCGGGATCATACCGTGAGTTAGTGAGTAATCTTTGTTTTCTAGTTTTTTCATGTAACGCATCATTTGCGTTTCACTTTGGTGTGCAGTAAATACTGGATGTGTTAAGTATTTGCTAGTACGTCGACAAGATTCTGGTATCGCTGCGAATTCATCTTTTGCGATGCGGTCACTGAACTCGCTTACTTTAAGTGCTTTACCTGTGATCGCCAATAATAGATCTTCTACGTCTTTTGCTTTTGTAGTTTCATCTAAACTGATACCCAACTGCACTGGCATATTGTCTGGTGCTGTTTTATCGGGGTTAGGGATTTTACGAAGGTTCATGCCTTCAGCAAGAGCACGATGGTAAATTGCTTTACTGTGTTCATTAGTATTAAGCGTTAAGGTATCAAAGAAAGTTTGGTTGGCTAATTCAACGCCTTCACTCTGTAAACCGGCTGCTAAAATAGCGGTGTAATGATGTACACGGCGACCGATTTTTAGTAGACCTTCTGGACCATGATATAACGCATAGAATGCAGCCATATTGGCTAATAGTGCCTGTGCAGTACAAATGTTGGAAGTGGCTTTTTCACGACGAATATGTTGCTCTCGTGTTTGCATAGCCATGCGTAATGCTGGTTTGCCTTTGCTGTCTTTTGATACACCAATAACACGACCTGGCATAGTACGTTTGAATTTATCACGTGTTGCCATGAATCCTGCGTGCGGACCACCAAAACCCATTGGTACACCAAAACGTTGTGCACTACCAATAACAACATCTGCGCCCATTTCACCCGGCGCTTTTAATAGCGTTAATGCTAGTAGGTCTGATGCAACAGCGACTAAGGTCTTTTTAGAATGTGCCTGTGCAATGATGTCTGTTAGGTCAATAACATGACCGGTGGTGTTTGGATATTGTAAAATAGCACCAAATACATCGTGGTTATCTAATTCTTGGGCCGTACCGGTAATGATATCAATGCCGATATATTCTGCTCGTGTACGAATCACATCAACTGTTTGTGGGTGTAGTTCATTACACACAAAGAAGGCGTTACTTTTGCTTTTACTCGCACGCTTACACAATGTCATTGATTCTGCAGCTGCAGTTGCTTCATCTAATAACGACGCATTGGCTAAGTCCATCGCCGTTAAATCCATCACCGCTTGCTGATAGTTTAATAAAGACTCTAATCGACCCTGTGAGATTTCTGGCTGATAAGGCGTATAAGCAGTGTACCAACCTGGATTTTCTAAGACGTTACGTAGGATAACGTTTGGCGTGAATGTGTTGTAATAACCTTGGCCAATAAAGCTACGGTTAACTACGTTCTTTTCAGCAATAGTTTTTAATGACGCCAACATATCAGACTCACTTTGTGGTTCAGCGAGATTTAACTTTTCTGGAAGGCGAATAGCAGCGGGTACAGTCTGGTTAATTAATTGATCTAAGTTGGTTGCACCAATGGTATCTAACATGATTTGTTGTTGTGCAGGGTTAGGGCCGTTGTGACGCGTTGCAAATTCTTGTTGGTCACTTAATAAATCGAGTAATGTATGAGCAGTCATATTCATCCTAAACAGTCGCAGTTACAGAAAAGTGTGTGTCGTATGTTTTTGTCTTGATAAGTCAATCAGCTCAGAACGAGTTTGAAGAACTTATAAAAGAAAGGCGATTTCCTATGAAGTCGCCCCAGATATTATTGAACCTTTGTTCTAATTTCATATAAAAGCTCAGTTAAATTAACTAAGTAAATTAACTAAGTAAATAAATTAACTAAACAAAATTATACAAAAGCAAATTGCTTATTCTTCGTTTGCTGCGTGATAATCTTCACTAGACATCAAGTTATCTAGCTCACTTGCGTCATCTAGTTTAATTTTAACTATCCAACCCGCGGAATAAGGTGATTCGTTAATTAATTCTGGGCTACCTTCTAGTTCGTCATTGATTTCAACAACTTCACCAGTAACAGGTGCATAAAGGTCAGAAGCGGCTTTAACTGATTCAACTAAAGAGAAAGCTTCTCCTGCTTCAGTTGCATCGCCTACATCAGGTAAATCAACAAATACCACATCACCTAATAATTGTTGTGCTTGGTTTGAAATCCCCATAGTAACGGTACCGTCACCGTTGTCTAATACCCATTCGTGTGACTCTGTGAACTTTAATGCACTTTCCATAGTTAAATCCTTCGCTAGTAAATGATATCGAGACTAAGTGTTACGCTCACTCAGCATAACACTCATAAAATCTATTTCTATTACCTTATTAACATTCTATTTAGCCAAAATTCGCGTTAATCACCTTTAAAGTTTCCGATAAGGGAATTGTTTCACTCTGTGTGAATACAATTAATTAACATCAAACTGTACTGAATCTATAGGCTTTATAGTGCGTAGTGTTAACAAAGCAATAACAAGTGGAGATTATTATAAGGAATTATTCCCTCAAAGTTGAGCAAAAGTTTCCAAAAGGAAACATTATTTCAGGAGTGTGATGTAGATCTTTATTTTATTGTGCGCTTTTATTTTGGTTCGTTAATATAGTGTTTATTAATAGGAGAGTAGTAATGACTGATCAGCAACAACAAGATATTTATCCATCAATGACCATTACCAGCGATCAGCATGAACAGAAGATAGCACCGATTAAATTGGGTGAACGCTTAAAACAGATCCGCCGAACTTTGGGTTTAACGTTGGAAGAAGCAAGTCAAAAAACCGGCTTAGCGCGTTCGACGTTATCCAAAATTGAGAATGAACAAATATCACCGACGTTTCAAGCGATGCAAAAACTGACTAGTGGTTTACAAATTGATATTCCACAACTGTTTGCTGCGCCGAAACAAGTCAGTACAACTGGTCGACGTGATATTACGCGGAACGAGTTAGGAAAACCTCATCCTACTTCTACCTATGAACATGAGTTATTAGCAACACAATTAACCAATAAAAAAATGATGCCTTTTAAATCACTGATCCGCGCACGTAGCTTTGATGCTTATGCCGATTGGATACGCCACGATGGAGAAGAGTTTTTATTAGTATTAAGCGGAGAAATTACTTTTTTCTCTGAATACTATGAACCGGTTAATTTAAGTGAAGGTGATTCTGTTTATTACGATGCCAATATGGGACACATGTTGATCTCGGTCAGTGAAGAGGACGCAAGCATTCTATGGGTTACGGCTTCTTAATGTATTTCACAGAGAGCATACGAGTCTATGACTCTTAATTTGAAAAGCTACACCTTAAAGTGAAAGCCTTAAATTTAAAACCTTAAAAGCAGAATCACAAAAGTACAACCTTAAAAGTACGACCTTGTAATCACTATTATTTACTACCTAAACGTAAATGACGTTTAATAAATCACAGCCTTTGGAGTACAAACAATGTCAGAACAATTATTAGTTACACCTCTTCATGCTTTACATATTGAAATGGGGGCAAAAATGGTGCCTTTTGCTGGTTATGATATGCCAGTGCAATACGCATTAGGTGTAAAAAAAGAGCATTTACATTGTCGCCAAGCGGCGGGTTTATTTGATGTTTCCCATATGGGCCAATTACGTTTAAAAGGTGCTAACGCGGCCGCAGCGATAGAAACTTTGGTACCCGTTGATATTATAGATTTACCCGCGGGTAAACAGCGTTATGCTTTTTTTACCAATGAACAAGGTGGAATTAGCGACGATTTAATGGTCACTAATTTTGATGACCATTTATTTGTTGTAGTTAATGCCGCTTGTAAAACACAAGATATTGCGCATTTGAAAGCAAATTTACCTGCTGATGTTGAGTTAGAAATCATCGAAGATAGAGCCTTACTCGCACTTCAAGGACCAAAGGCAGTAGAAGTTTTAGCAGCGTTAAACCCAAGTGTTAATGACATGGTGTTTATGGATGCAGAGAAAGTACAGCTAGTTGGCGTTGAATGTTATGTGAGCCGCTCTGGTTACACAGGTGAAGATGGATTTGAAATATCGGTACCTGCAGCACAAGCCGAACAGTTAGCGCGTGAGTTGTTATCAGATGAAGCCGTGGAATGGATCGGTTTAGGTGCTCGTGATTCATTACGTTTAGAGTGTGGTTTATGTTTGTACGGTCATGATTTAGACGAAACAACAACGCCTGTGGAAGCGAGTTTATTATGGGGAGTGAGTAAAGCGCGCCGTGCAGATGGTATTCGTGCGGGCGGATTTATTGGTAGTGATATCATTCTTGAACAAATCGCCACTAAAAATGTTTCACGTAAACGTATTGGTTTAATTGGCATTTCTAAAGCGCCTGTTCGTGAAGGTGCTCAACTATTCGATGCTGATAATAACGAAATTGGTGTGGTAACGAGTGGCACCTTTGGTCCGTCGAAAGGGATGCCTGTGGCGATGGGGTATGTGGCTATTGAATATGCTGCTATAGGCACCGAAGTCTTTGCTGAGGTTCGTGGCAAAAAATTAGCCATGAAAGTAGAAAAAATGCCGTTTATTGCACAGAGTTACTATCGCGGATAAAGCTAAGCACTTATCATTAGAGTGTTAATACCAATTCCGTTAAATAGCTGTTCAAATTCTTAATAGAGTTGGTTTAACAACTGAGTTAGTGATCATTGTTATAAGAAAATTTATTAACAATGATCACTTAACTTTCATGTTGCTGATTTAAATATGAACCAAAGTAGCGTTACTTTAATTATGAATGATGCTTAATTTAATGATTGGGCATTTTTACTTTTCAATTCAGCATACTTTCATTTTTGTAAAAAATACTGTCAAAAAATGTAGTTAATGGATGCGCATAAAAGGGGAATAAATGGAATTGTCTATATTTGTGGTAGATGCCTTTACGGATACTCAGTTTAGAGGTAATTCCGCAGCTGTTGTTCCTTTGCATTCTTGGATCTCAGATGAATTAATGCAAAATATTGCCTATGAAAATAACCTCTCAGAAACCGCTTTTATCAAAAAAATCACCCCTAATAAATTTGCAATACGTTGGTTTTCTCCACTCACTGAAATTGACTTCTGTGGACATGCAACCTTAGCTTCTTCATTCGTTCTCTATAACCATTATGATGTGAAAGGTGAGATTGAATTTACAACCTTAGAAGTTGGCTCATTAACCGTTAATCAATTAAATGATAATCGTATTGAAATGGATTTTCCTAATCAAAATCCAGAACAAGTTAATGAGGTACCACCTGCGTTGCTTGATGGTTTATCTATCAAACCGCTGCAAGTGTTGAAAAATAGACAAGCCTATTTTGCTATTTTTAATAGTGTGCAAGATGTACTTAATGTTACTTACAAAGCACATGTATTAAAAACACTCGCCCCCTATGACTTAGTGGTGACAGCAAGTGATGCGTCAAGGCTCTCTGATGTTGATATTAATAATGTTATTGAAGGTAAAAGTAAAAGTAAAAATCACACCGAAAACACTGCTGTATCTATTGCTCAAGCGAGTGTTCAAGGCGTAGATATTGATTTAAATACTCATGTCACTGACAATCCAGCTTACCTTGCAAAGGATTATGATTTTGTATCTCGATATTTTTGGCCTGCTAATGGAGGGGATGAAGATCCTGTAACGGGTTCTATACATGCAGGGTTAGCCCCTTACTGGGCTAAAGTATTAAATAAAAATAAGCTTAATGCATTCCAAGCATCTGCACGCGGAGGTGTATTAATCTGTGAACTAAAAAATCAACGTGTATGCGTATCTGGCCATGCTGTACTATATCTTCAAGGTAAAATATCTGTTTAATTCTGCGTTCACTGAATGTTAGAGTTTGCTAGCACTCATGCGTTAAGCTAGATATTTTCCAAGCTAGGTTTATATATTTAAATATTTAGCTGATCATTCTGTCTTCATAAACCTTCATGCCTAACTATTTAATTCGGTAACGTAATGCGTTTAGATAAATTTATTTGTAAAAGTACACGATTAACAAAACTCCAAGCTTTAGCATTCATCGAATCCGGCGATATCACAGTAAATGATGTAGTGATAAAGAAAGTTGAAGCACAAGTACATGAGAACAATACTATTAAATTTCACGGCGAAGTCTTAACACTGCGTCCTTTTCGCTATTTATTAATGCACAAACCCGCCAAGACTATTTGTTCTAATGTCGATGAATGCTATCCCTCTGCGCTTAATTTATTACTTAAAAATGTTACTGACCCTAACAATATTACCGGCTTTGATAATGTTTCAGGTTCAGGTATTTATAATGATGCTCAGGTTGAACAACTATCGGAATTACATATTGCTGGGCGTTTAGATGCAGATACAACGGGATTAATATTGATCACCGATGATGGACGGTGGACTTTTAATATCACCTTGCCAAATAATGGTTGTAAAAAAGTCTATCGCGTCGAGTTGTCCCGACCAATCACGCAGCAAGCAATCGTTCAATTTGAACAGGGAATTCAGCTACAAGGCGAACAGCAACTAACGTTACCCGCTTCATTACAGATCATTAGCGAACGTGAAGTTTTACTGACCCTTACCGAAGGTAAGTTTCATCAAGTTAAACGAATGTTTGCTGTGATTGGTAATCGTGTTCAATCATTACATCGTGAACAAATTGGTGATGTTACATTGGATGTTGCAGTGGGTAAGTGGCGTAATTTAACTGATTTCGAAATACAGTCATTTAATAAATCACAGTACTATAATTTAAAAACAGCAGACGTTCAAAATAATGGAAGCTTAAAACAATAAAAGTACAAATAATTGTTAAACCATCTCGGACTTGTCATACTTCACTCTACTTTTAACACTTAAGTTTTTTTGATACTTCTAGAATGAAAGATAATTTCAGTTATCTTCAGTTATTATAACTTTCAGCCTCGGTGCTTGTATTCTTAACTACGTTTTTGTGTCTTAGGTACGTTATAAACCAGATAAAATAGTCGTGTCATGGGTTATTTATGCTGTCAAATGGTTGTTTTATGAGTCAATTAACTCATTATTTTAGTTGTTTATGAGTTAGTTAACTTGATAATAAAGCTCTTTTAGAGTTAGTGTTCACGTTGGGCGTCACATTGATATTTACATAGTTTATTAAAGGACAATCATTAAATGAATGATTTATATACACAAGCAATCACGGTATTTTTAGGATTTTTTGCAATCATGAACCCCATCGCTAATACTGCTGCTTTTGCAGGTTTGGCGGGCGATAAGCCAAAAGCTGAACAAATCAAAATTGCAGCTAAGGCACTTATTATCACTTTTATTGTGATTTTATCTTTTGCTTTACTTGGAAAAGCAATTTTTCACTTATTCGGTATTACTATTTCTGCATTGAGAATAACAGGGGGTATTTTAGTCTTTCTTGTCGGGTATCATATGCTTAATGGACATGGTTCCAAACTGCATTCAGCCGAAAATAATGATGAAGCTGATATAGCTGTATCACCTTTAGCGGTTCCTCTACTCGCTGGACCTGGCACTATTGCAACCGCAATAAATTACTCTTCATCAGGTGGATTAACTGGCATATTATTGACTATGTCCGTCTTTGCCGTGTTATGTATAATTACTTTTTTGTGCTTTATTTTCAGCTCTCGTATTTTAAGTGTTATTGGGAAAAGCGGGCTTAGCATTGTCACTCGATTAATGGGACTAATTCTTGCTGTGATAGGTATGCAAATGTTGATTGTTGGAATAACGGAAGTTATTACTACTATTAATTAGATATTCACCCATATGAATATGACTCGAGTAATTATCTGCTCAAGTGCTTTGTCTGTTTAACTGGAGAGGGCGCTTGCCATTATTTTATAAGTCGTCGGATTGTTATTAGTCATACGGTTTTTTATTAGTCATACGGGGATACGTCACTTAAATATTCTTGGGTCAAATGAAAAGGCTAATTGTTCGTAATCTTCTAGCACTTCTTGTATTTTAGGGTGATTCGGGTTGATAACGTAGTTCTTATCCCTTGGGGATATAGTTGACGGAACTTGTAATGCGGCATATTCAGGTTCTGGATCATTTAGAAACTGATCGCCAATTTCCTGCGTACTTTCACTGGCAGGTATGGCTCGCCATGTTGTAGGTAAATCTTCATGGTCTAATTTGGCTATCAACTCATCTGGCATGTCAATAAGGTATAAATTATATTGCTCTATCATGCTGGGTTCGTTATTAACATGAACAAATACTTCAAGGGAACATAGTGATTCTGATTCAGAAAAATACAGCGCCTCTGTTCCTTTTGAATTCCACCTGCCTCCAAATAACTTTGCGCCGATTGGGTTAAAAGGTGTCTCGGCGTGTCTTTTTTGAGTAAGCCGGTACATTTTCATTAAGAGAATACGCCGTGTTCAACTCGACCAATAAGATCTTTTACTATTTCAAAATCAACGGTTGTTGATACCATATCTAAGGGTCTTTTTCCTCCTAGCCCATAAACACTTTCTCGCATCCATTGCAGTGCGCGATCTTCATCATTGAACAAGTCGGTTGCTAACTTTATTAGCATCGCCAGTCTATACATCGCATCACTTTCTTGTGTGTTGAAACGCTCGTCATTTTTTAATCTACGTTTTATGGTGCTAAGTGGAATATGCGTGACGTGATGGAACTCGTTTTGAGATAAATTAGTTCGCTTGATAATGTTTCTATAAACTTTGGGTTTAAAGCCTTTATGCACTGCGTCAGTACGCACTGTATTCGCATCTTCAATACCAAGCGTAAACCAAAAATTTTTCTTATAGGTTTGTTTGGGTTTGAAACTTTTCAATTCAGCCATTGCCATAAAAACCTCCTTTAGACCATATGGTCCTATCATTATGGTTCAAATGAGCCACACTTTCAACTGTTCAATAATTAAACTTCATTCGCTGTAAGCAAACTAGGTAAACACTAAATTTTGTATGGCTGTTTGCGTTAAAATATTGAACCAATAACCCATCATAGGTTTAATATTATCTTCAGGCTGCTCTGCTATTTTCTATCAGCGTTTAATTTAAGTATTGTTAACAGATGTAAGTACAAAGTCTAAAGCAGCTTTGATTGCGGCTACTTGAGCGTTATTACAATCTTGAGCAGTTGCTTTCTCACTATCAGGGTAAACTTCAGTGGTGGTTGTGTATGGGGCATTCGTGATACCACCACATAATCCTAATTGTTTAACAGGATAATAGATAACACCTTCAGCTTCGGCTTTAGAACCTATGATCTCACCTTGCTCATCGGCAGGTGCAATATGTGTTACTTGTTTAACAGCTTCAATAATGGCCGCTTGAAAATCAATTTGTTTGTTAGCTGAATCGCCAACTAAATAAAAACCATCGGGAATGGTACCGGCTATATAATCTTCACCATCTCGCGCTGCTAAAGCGGGTCTAAATTCACTTTCATCTGAATCTGTTGTTTCATGCAAATCAATGTGGAGCAGTATTTCACCCTGTAACTGTGCAATATATTGCATGGCATTACTGGCTTCTTCACTTGGGCTATTGCTTACAAACGAACGATTGGGATCGATTGCGTAGGGATTCCAACGAACAATGTGTTCGTAACCCCATGGGCTGACACAGGGTAACACCACGATATTAAAATGGTCGGTATAGTCGCTCGCAATGCTTTGTAAAAATTGTATCGCACCATGAACACCACTGGTTTCATAACCATGTACTCCTCCCGTCACTAAAATAATTGGCTTGTTGTTATGCCATTGTTTATTAGTGAGTGCATACAAAGGATAACTGTCAGGATCAATTGTTAATGCACCGTATTGCACAAGTTCAAAGTCAGTGGAGAATTGCTTTAATAAAGTGACAACTTGTTGTTGATATGAACGAGATTTTACACAGCTATTTGCCCATTGCTGTTTTTCATTAACAGACCAAGCAACTCCTGCTTGTCCGATCGGGTAGAATGTATTTGGTGACATGTATTTTCCTCTTAGATGCTTAAAAACAGAGTAAACTGAATTTGCTAGCAATATATTTGTCTGTTCTCTTGATAGTACAACTGATAATACAAACAATAGTACAGCAATCTTGAATTCAATGAGTAAGTTCAGAGATTATAGCCTTATTATTGAGAGACTTAACTGTTGTTGCTGTTGTTATTATTGAAATTTTATTCAGCAAGGAACCGTATTTATGTACTATGGAGAAAAGTTAAACAGTATCACTCACCTTGTTGGGGCTATATTAGCATTAGTCGGTTTCGGGTCCTTGTTAACCATCGCTTTTGAACAAGCGCATTGGCGCATAGTGGTGAGTTATGTTGTATTTGGGTTAACCTTAATTATGCTTTATACCATGTCTACTCTGTACCATAGTTTACAAAGCGTTAAGCTAAAAAAAATATTCCAAGAGTTAGACCATGTTTCAATTTATCTGCTAATTGCAGGTACCTACACACCTTATATGTTGCTCTCTTTAGAAGGTGATGGAGGCATGTTGATGTTAGGGTTAGTCTGGGGACTTGCTGTCATTGGTTTGGTCATTGATGTATTGATTGTGAAACGTATCGAGTGGTTGCAAATCATTATCTATTTAGCCATGGGATGGATATGTGTTTTTAAATACAGTAGTTTGCAAAATGCTATTCCTGGGCCTGGCATTACTTGGTTAACGGTAGGGGGGATAGCTTATACAGTGGGTATTGTGTTTTATGTATTGGATGACTTTGATAAGTTAAAACACGCGCATGGTATCTGGCACTTGTTTGTTTTAATGGGCTCATTCAGCCATTTCATCTCCATCGCTTTGTACGTCAGGTAGTTGTATTCACCTTAAGTCCGTTTAGATCGTCTTAAGAAAAAGTAGATCACCTTTGAAATCCGCACGTAAAGGAAACTGACATGCAAAGTGATCTACGGGTATCGGAAGCTTAATCTGTGCTTAAATAACCATCAAGCAGTCATTGATTGATTGCTTGTATTAATGACTTTGTGGCGTACAGAGTTTAGCTTGTATTTTTTCTGATATAAGAAATCTAACAACTCAGACTTCAAGCGTTTAAAGTGAACATTTTCAGATAAACTCATTCGTTCGCGAGGGCGTGGTAAGTCCACTATCACTGATTCACCAATAGATGCACTTTGTTCGTCCGATATGACTATGATTTTATCAGATAATAATAATGCTTGATCAATATCCTGAGTAATCAAGATCATCGAGTTATTAAGTGTTTTATGTATATCCATTAAAGCATTCTGCATATCGGCTTTGGTTATCGCATCTAAACATGAAAAAGGTTCATTCATTATTAATACCTTAGGTTGCATAGACAATGCATGTGCAATTGCAACGCGTTGTTTCATCTCCTCAGACAGTTCATTTGGACGTTTATGCATGGCATGCTGCATTCTCACCACAGTAAAGTTGTATTTTATCCATTGTTTTTTCTCTGATTTTTCATGGAATTGGCAAATACTTGTTCAACGGCTAATTCAACATTCTGATAAGCGGTTAACCAAGGTAATAAAGATTGCTGATCAAGTATTACCGGACGCTTTGTACTAGGAACAAAAGCTGTTTCAAATGTCATATCGTAATCAGGGTTATAAGTTTTGTTATCTATTAATAATGGCTTGTAACTCGTTATCGAGCCATGTTTCATTAGGGTGTTTAATATCGATGAATCACAATCTGAGTGACCTATTAGCGATATAAATTCACCTTTTTTTATTGTAAGGTTTGCTAATTTGGTAGATGAATAGCTCGGACTGCTGAAGGTTGTATCAGTGTTGTTGATAGCATTATTGTTATTATTATGGTTTCTGACGTTATCGATATTATTTAAAATACTCATGAATTCCTCCTTAATTTGACCAAACAACGCGTATTAATATACTTTAATGCTCAAGGCTTTATAAACGTCGTTATTGTTTAATATGTAAATGTCATTGTATGAATGTTGCTTAATGTCTTACCATTGAGCCCTTACAATTTATTCACTATCTTCATTAATCGGTATGCAGTCGCTAAGGTGATTAGCTGTCTAACCAGGTAAAAATATCCATTTGTAATTTTTTAATATTCATTGTTATTTTTTTAATACCAACGGGTAATTTAGACTCGATTATTAATGTCCGTATTATCTACATTCGTTATTGGCTATTTAACGCATTATGTTATTTCGTTATAGCAGATTGGATATAGCAGGATAGGTGCCAAGAGTAGAAATGTAATTATTATCAATTGCTTGCTGTTTTTTATAAGCATCATTACTGGTTTTATTACCGAGTAATTGCACCAAAAAAGAAAAACATTGATTAATCGCACTGAGAAGGTGCTAGTAAAGTTGAATTAGTCGTCGCGGTGATGAGTAAATACCATCAAAAAACAGAGTGAAGGCTATTAAAACTCAGCTTTTCATTCGAAGTGATTTAGTCTTCTGTTATGAGGTGAGTAAACATGAGCTTGAGAATACAAAAATTGAAGAGAATAGAGTGAGATAAAACCAGCTAAACACATATTGACAACATTATGCTTAGCAGATTTTTAATAAGAAAATAACGCTAAAAATGATAGTAGTTATTCTTTATCTTGCTTTTCTTGTTGTTCTTCTTGTTTCTTTTTATCTTCTTCATGACCCGAACCGCCACATCCACCACAACAACTCATATTTTATCTCCAATAGTTAATTTACTTGTTTAAATTTTATTTAGTTGAAACAACTTAAGGTGTGCTTCTTACCTTATAAGTCCTGATTTAACGTGCTTTAGGGCGCAATAGAATAGGTGTGTAAATGACAACAAAACAGCCAAAACCAACTATCCATAAAGCCACGGTAAGTGATAGCACGTGGCTATAGTTGGCAATAAAGTACAGTCCAAATACGCGTACTACAAAGGCCAATATGATCGCGATAAATGCGATACTCATGGTTTTTCCAACTGCGATTATTCGTCCCGTATGACCTAGCGAAACGCGAGAGATCATGCTCAAAATCATTGTTGCCATTGCGCCGATAGTAAGCGTATGGATAGCTTGAGAATGACTAACTAGGTAGGTAATTTGTGATAAACCAAACATTAAGAGTCCAATCACGATACACCAATAACTAATATGGAGTGACCATACTAAGGGAGTTGATAAGGTCACTGAAAACTTCCAACGGAATACACGTATTGCATGTATGACGCTGGTGGTAATAAATAACACTGCAACCAATAGAGCAGGGACATCAATCAATGTTGATGTTGCTAATGCAGCAACGAAAATGGTGATTAGTATGCTAATCAGTGACAATTTTTCCAATAAGGGCAGTGCATCTACACGTGGAGTTTTTGTTCCATTAGCAGTGAACATAGGGAATACTCTACCGCCCATAATACACATCACTAAGGTAATTAATAACACCATAAAGGTAGCTGCCTGTCCCATCAGTATTGGATTGTTAGTGATGGCACTGTAATGTGTGATCAGGTTAGTAATGGCCATGATCAGTAAAATTGGAATAAACATTAAATTCCGCCACAATTTCGTTTTAACGATAGGTATCGCTAAAGCTAAGGCTGATAATGGTAAAAATAAGGCATCCAGGGTAATAATTAACGTGTGCGGTAATTGATCTGGGAAAAAGAATGCAATACGCGCTAATAACCATAAAATGACCAGAGCACCTAACCCTTTACCATGCAAACTGCGTACACCACTCCAATTTTGCACTGCGGTTAACAGGAACCCAACAATAACCGTGGTCGCGAAGGCAAATAACATTTCATGCATATGCCACCAAAGACTACCTCCAAATAACCTAATGTTCAGATTACCGGTTAATATCCCATTCCAAACAAGTAAGCTGATCATGCTAAATATGGCTGCAAATAAAAATAAAGGACGAAATGCAAATTCAAGAAAAGCAATGGGTTGATTAGCCGCACGGCTATTATCATTTGGATCTGTTATTTTAATCATGGCATATCACCGTTAGTATTTTCTTGTTAATTGTAATTTATTGATTGAGAGTTAATAACTTTTCAAACTCGCTAGACAGCTTTAAATAGTCTTAGATAACTTTAATTGCTAACAGATCAGCTAACTTTCCTTGTTGTTTTGGTCCTACAAGGTCACTCAATGTATAAGCATCTAAGGTAGAAAAAAAGTTCTCCTGTGCTTCTGCAAAAATATTTTTCAATTGGCAACTTGGTGTTATCACACATTGGTTGTCAGTCCCAAAACACTCCACTAGTTTATTTTTGTCTTCTATTTCACGTACTAATTGCCCAATGTTGATTTGCTCAGCAGGGCGATTTAATTTTATGCCGCCATTTTTTCCACGCGTTGCTAATAAATAACCCTGTTGATTAAGTTGTTGCACAATTTTCATCAAATGGTTTTTTGAAATACCGTAACTGTTGGCTATTTCGCTAATGGTCGCTAATTGCTCTTGATGGATTGCTAGATAAATCAAGACACGTAATGAATAGTCGGTATAACGCGTAATATGCATATAAAAACCTATAAGACTTAAAGATGCATTTATTTTACATCTTTAAGTCTTACTGTAAATGTTTATTTTCATGAAATGTTTTTAAAGAAAAATTTTAGGGAGTCATTTTTAATTAGATAGGTGTAAACAAGTACTATTAAATTAACTCATTTGATATTTGAATATTAATTTGTTGCTAATCAAGATGAAAAAATAAGCAAGTAGAAGTGTGCTGCTTTTATTGACCTGAATATGAACAGATAACGGGTATAAATTTATAATTGCCTACTGTAGAATCGCGTCTTTTCATTTTTTGCATGACTAGGAAATATAATGCCATCTGATTTTATTGGAATTGATTTTGGGACAAGTAATTGTGCCGTAGCCGCACTTGTTAACGATCAACCTACCTTGATCGTTGTCGATGAAAACAGTGACAATCCTTACAAAATACGTTCTGCTATTTATCTTGCACATGATGAGTCTGGCGCTGATAGCCATGATGCTAAAGCAAATGAACAAACACTCAACGAAATGTTAGCTGCGGGCGAAATTTTATTTGGGGAGCAGGGCTTTAATGCTTTTTTACAAACTCCGCATGAAGGGCGTTATGTGAATAGCCCGAAGAACTTCTTAGGGGCTAAGATACCGAAACGTTTATTAGATAGCTTTGAAACTTTAGTGGTACGATTTCTTTCCTATTTAAAAAAATGCGCAGAGAAACAACTTGATATAAGTATTAATAAAGTTGTCATTGCGCGTCCTGTGAATTATCACTCCACCATGGGCGAGTTAGGCAATAAGCAAGCCGAAGCTTTAATGTTGCGTGCCGCAAATAAAGTCGGATTTGTAGAAGTTGAATTTATTCATGAACCTTTGGCTGCTGCTTATCACTTTGAACAGAAAATACAGAAGCCTACACAAGCGATGGTGGTGGATCTCGGCGGCGGTACATCCGATGTTACCTTCTGTTTATTAAGTCAGGAAAATGCTGAAAAACTAGATCGTGACGAAGATATTCATTCAACACAAGGTATTCGCCAAGGTGGAATTGTTTGCGATAAATTATTAGCTAGTGGCATTGTTTCGCCTCTATTTGGACGAGGTGGACGCACTGATAATGGAAAAGCGATCCCTAATATGTTGTTCTCTGGGGTTTATGACATTGATAATATTCCATTGATGAGTGACTTTTACTCGCCAGCACGAAGCAAATCAATCGCTGAATATATTTATCAAAGCCAAGATCCATTGCCTTTAATGCGCTTGCAACGGGTACAAAAACAACGACTGACGCATCAATTAATGCATGCAATAGAGTTGTCTAAAATAAAACTGAGTGATAAACAACAAACACAATTATCGTTATCGTTTATTGAGAGTACATTGCACTTAGATATAGAGCGCGAACAAGTTGCTGAAACTATGGATAATTGGCTTGATAAAATGTTTGTGATGATTGATGACACAATAAAACAAGCACAACAAATACCTGAAATAATCTATTTAACGGGTGGCATGGGGTTATCTCCGTTAGTTCAACAAGCACTGACACAGCGTTTCCCTGATGTGGATATTTCTGTCGCTGATGCATTTAGCTCGGTTGTATTTGGAGCGCTGCTAAAAGCAAAACGTTTGTTTTCTGGAACTAGTCAGAGCGTTGCTATTTAAGCCTATTTCTTCGTTGAAAAATGCTCATTTAAACGACTAAATCCCGCTTTTCCTATTGAGCTAAGCATAAATAGCTTAACTCTGAGCATTTACTATTTATTTGCTAAACTGCCACCCGATTTTAATAGGGTGCAGTTTAGTTATTATTTTATTAAGTGATACTTTTTCTTTGAATGATCAACGACAATATTAAATACATTGTCTTAATGTATACCTTTTAGGTAGTTTTCTTATACTTAATTAGTATATTTATATTATTTACATTAATTAATGACTGTTGATTTTTGTTAGAATTCAATAGTAAAAATTCGAATTGTAAAACAAATGTTATATAAAGTTGATTGCTTGTTAGCGAATTCATTAATGTAATAAGTGAATCAGCAAATAAAGCAACAAGTATTGTTATAAATTTGTAATTACAGTTCAACGAAAATAAATACTTAAAGAAATAAGTAAATAAATAATTTAAAAGTTAAGGAATAACTATGAAATTAACGCACTGGATTGCACTAACCCTTTCTGCTGCCATGATGCCACTTGCATCGGCAACGACGATTACATTTGATGATTTAAGCAACGGAGACATTGTTAATAGTCAGTATAGCGCCCAATATGGCGTGACTTTTAACGGTACTAACGTCGCCAGAAATACAGATAATGTAGCTGTAGCGTTTGATACATCACTACTTAATACGCTAGATCCTGATTTACAATCTCCATTTATTAATGTTAATCAAATTAACCAACTTAATTTGGGCATCGCTAACCCGGGAAATGTATTAATCATTCATGAAAATGAAGCGTCTTGTAATGCAACTTCTTGTGCTAATCCAGATGATGAAGGAAAGCGTCCAAGTGGTTTTTTTAGTATTGATTTTGAAAATAGTGTGACACTAAACAGCTTAGATTTTTTTGATACTGAAAAAGAAGAAGCGACACAAAATAATGCTATCCACTTATATGGTTTAAATGGTGTTGAAATTAACCCTGGTCAATTTAATACACTCGGAACGGGTGGAGATAATACTTGGGACCGTTTAATCTTTGATATTGCTGACGTTTACTCTGTTGAGATACATCTTAACGGTTCAGGAGCGATTAGTAACCTTGATTTTACGGCGACTGCTATCCCTGAACCCTCTACTTTTGCTGTTTTAGGTTTGGCGTTATTAGGATTTGCTGGTGCGTCGCGCCGTAAAACTAAATAAGCTAAATAAACTTAAAGCTAATTAAAAACTAAGTTAAATCAGATATTAGAATCTTGTATCTACAAATTATTTAGCACAAAGCATAAGATTATTAAAAAAGGTCACTCAGGTGACCTTTTTTGTTTTTGCTATTTAATGCCACTGCTTTAACACAGAACCTTTCTGTTATTGAACCTTTCTCTTATAAACCTTTTTTATAATACTAATACAAATTTAACCTGTATCTAGCTAAAGCTTGCCTGTCCTATACCCCTCAATATTATTACTCTTTCAACACTAAAATTGGTGCGCCCAGCGTCTTCTATAATTACATAATATTGTGCATAACATTGGCTACGAGTAAGTTAGATATTTAAAAGGGCGGTTACTGACACATATAGCAAATTATAATGGGTAGGATCCCGCCCATTTGTTTTTTATTAAACCTTTTAAGAAACACTTCTTTAACATACATCGCTTGCTATCACTGAGTTTGCAACAAATTGGTAACATTGGCTCGGCACTTGCTATATATGCTTTATGTAATGACTCAGTCGTTTTACATATTTTAAAAACAGCGCATTGTTGCGTACCAATATGGATATAGGAGCTCAAAATGTTTAAAAAATTAACCGTTATTTCTCTATGTAGTGCTGCACTTTTAAGTAGTGTTAATGCTTATGCTAATTGTGATGAAGGAGAAATGGTGATCAAGTTTAGTCATGTTACTAACTCTGACAAGCATCCTAAGGGCGTAGCTGCTTCATTATTAGAGCAACGAGTGAATGCAGAAATGAATGGTAAAGCTTGTATGCAAGTTTTCCCTAACTCAACACTTTACGATGATAACCAAGTATTAGAAGCGCTGTTAAATGGAGATGTACAACTAGCCGCTCCTTCTTTATCTAAGTTTGAAAAAATCACTAAGAAATATCGACTCTTTGATTTGCCGTTTTTATTCGACGATGTTGCTGCTGTTGATAGATTTCAGAACTCTGAAGCGGGCGATAAGTTAAAAAATGCGATGAATCGTCGTGGCCTTAAAGGCTTAGAGTTTTGGCATAACGGTATGAAACAAATGTCGGCGAATAAACCTTTGTTATTACCAAGTGATGCTAAAGGGCTTAAGTTCCGTGTACAAGCTTCTGATGTGTTAGTGGCACAATTTGAACAACTAGGTGCGAATCCTCAAAAAATGTCTTTTAAAGAAGTTTACGGTGGTTTGCAAACTAAAGTTATCGATGGTCAGGAAAATACGTGGTCTAACACTTACGGTAAAAAATTCTTTGAAGTTCAAGATGGCGTTACAGAAACGAATCACGGTATTTTAGACTACTTAGTTGTGACATCTGGCGATTGGTGGGACAACCTACCTGACGATATTCGTACTCAGTTAGGCACCATTTTAAAAGAAGTGACTGAAGTGAGAAATGCTGAGTCAACTATGGTGAATGAAGCTAATAAACAAAATATCATCAAAGCCGGTGGCGTAGTACGTACTCTAACACCTGAGCAACGTGGTGAATGGGTTACTGCTCTTAAACCTGTTTGGAAAAAGTTTGAAAAAGATATCGGTAGTGACTTACTTGAAGCTGCTCAAGCCGCTAACCAATAATATTAACTGTTTAAGCACTGTTTACCATTGTTAGGTAGGCAGTGCCTTAATTAACAGTACAGGTTAACAATATAACTTAAGTTAATAAAAATAATAAAAAGCACAGTAAGTTAAAGGTAAAGGAGTAAGGCAGATGGAAAAGGGAATTTTAACCCGAATAGGCAAAATGACTGATTATATGGAAGAAACCCTAATCGCAGCATTTTTAGGGTTAATGACATTACTAACTTTTGCAAATGTAGTAGTACGTTACGTATTTAACGACAATATTTTATGGGCACTTGAGCTAACTGTATTTATGTTTGCTTGGATGGTCTTAGTAGGTGCCTCTTATGGCATTAAAAAACATTTTCACATTGGTGTTGATGTTGTTATCAATATTGCGCCAAAGGGTTTAAGAAAGACATTTGCCTTGGTCTCTGTATTCTTCTGTTTATTCTTTTCTGTTTCATTATTAATTGGTTCTTGGAATTATTGGGTGCCTTTTATTACTGACCGAGCTTGGTATGAGACGGAAGATATTCCAATGCCTGACATCTTACAGTTTCTTTCAGGTTGGTTTAATGAAGGAGAGCGATACGAAAGACTACCTCGATTTATTCCTTACTTTGCATTGCCTTTAGGTATGGCATTAATGACGTTCAGATTCTTGCAAATCACTTGGTTAATTATGACTAATAAATTAGACCGTATGATTGCCAGTCATGAAGCTGAAGAACAACTAGATGAGTTTCATCAAGAACAAGACAATATTGAACTCAATCAAATTAAGCAAAGCGTTGCCAACAAAAGCAATGAGAAAAAAAATAAAACAGAAAAAGCGAATGTTAACAAGGAGAGTAACTAATGGCTATGTTAATGCTTTTTATTATGGTGATTGCATTGATGATCATCGGCGTGCCTATTGCGATTTCGTTAGGTGCATCAAGTATCGTCTTTTTGATGGTGCATTCTGACGCATCACTAGCGTCTATCGCACAAACATTACTTAATGCGTTTACTGGTCATTATACTTTATTGGCGATCCCTTTCTTCATTCTTGCTTCTAGCTTTATGGCGACGGGTGGTGTAGCTAAACGTATTATTCGATTTGCAATTGCACTGGTTGGGTCATTACGTGGTGGTTTAGCCATGGCATCCGTTGTTGCTTGTATGATGTTTGCTGCTTTATCTGGATCTTCACCCGCAACGGTAGTGGCAATCGGTGGTATTGTTATTGCTGGTATGGTCAAAAATGGTTACACCAAAGAGTTTGCTGCAGGGGTTATTTGTAATGCTGGTACGTTAGGTATTCTGATTCCACCTTCAATAGTTATGGTTGTTTATGCAGCTGCAACCGATGTATCCGTTGGTCGCATGTTCTTAGGTGGCGTTATTCCTGGCCTGTTAGCCGGAGTAATGCTGATGATCGCCATTTATATTTATGCGCGTTATAAGAACATTCCTGCACAACCTTTTGTTGGTTGGGGCGAAGTGTTCAATTCTGCAAAAGATGCTGGTTGGGGATTATTACTGATTGTTATTATCCTTGGTGGTATTTATGGTGGTATTTTTACACCGACTGAAGCTGCTGCTGTTGCCGCTGTGTATGCCTTTATTATTTCAAACTTTGTTTATAAGGATATGGGCCCATTAGCAGATAAGGAACCAGCAGAGAAAAAAGCCAAAGCATATTGGTTTAAAGCGATGCATGTATTCTGCCATGAAGATACGCGCAAGACGTTATATGATGCGGGTAAACTAACCATCATGTTGATGTTCATTGTTGCTAATGCGTTAATTCTTAAACATGTATTAACTGAAGAGCGTATTCCACAAATGATAACAGAGTCAATGTTGTCAGCTGGTTTAGGTCCAATAGAATTCCTAATTGTCGTTAATCTATTATTATTGATTGGCGGCCAGTTTATGGAGCCTTCTGGCTTATTGATTATTGTTGCACCTTTAGTGTTCCCGATTGCGATTGCATTAGGTATTGACCCGATTCACTTAGGCATCATGATGGTGGTAAATATGGAGATAGGGATGATAACTCCTCCCGTTGGTTTAAATCTCTTTGTAACGGCAGGGGTGGCCAAGCTGTCCATGATGAAAGTGGTCAAAGCCTCGTTACCATTAGTAGGGGTGATGTTCTTATTCTTAATGATTGTGACTTATGTACCTTGGGTTTCAACTTGGTTACCTAATATGATGATGGGACCTGAAATCGTCACCAAGTAGAGAGTCAACTAGATTAGTGGCTGTTATAAAACAGTCACTAATCTACATAACAAGTTAAAAAGTTTTAGTTGGTGCTGGTGGTTTATTTACATCAGCACCTTTTTTATGCCCTAGGCTTTTATGCACAGACCTTTTTATACATAACACCTTTTATGAACAAGTATTCTGGTCAAGCACAACTGGACACCTGACTTTGTAATTTTTCATAGTTAATCGGAGTTAGATCTCCGAGTGTTGTATGAAGCCGTTCATGGTTGTAATAGCGGATATATTCTTCAACATCTAACTTCATCGTTTCACGCGTTAAGTGAACAATATTTAATAACCATTCATTCTTAAGACTGCCGAAGAACCGCTCAACAACTGCATTATCTAAACAAGCTCCCACGCTACTCATTGAGGCTATTATTTTATGCTTACTCAATAATCGATTAAATCGCCCACTAGTATATTGAGAACCACGATCGCTGTGGAACATCAAACCCGCTTTAGGTTGCCTGATATTAATCGACATTTGCAATGCGCGTTCAACTAAATCAACCGTCATGCGGCCAGATATAGACCAGCCAATAACCCGACGAGAGTATAAATCCATGACAATGGCTAAATACATCCAACCTTGATTGGTCCTCAAATAGGTGACGTCGCCAGCCCACACTAGATTCTCTTGTTTAGGGTTAAACTGCTGACCCAATAGGTTATCAGCAACACTATCTGTATGTTTACGCTTTGTTGTTACCTTATATGCTTGGCGCTGTACGACGACAAGCTTTAGCTTGCGCATGATACTACGTGTACGATAACGACCCACCTTAAAGCCCGCTTCTCTTAATTTCTTGCATAACTGGCGAGAGCCCAGGCTACCGCGACTTCGCTTGAATAACTGTCGTGCTGCTCGATACATGTTCAGCTCTTCTTCACGGATGACTTTAGCGGGGCGTTCAAGCCAATCATAAAATGCACTACGACTCACTTGTAATGCATTACAAAGCAATTTTATGGGATATTTAGAGCGACTCGCTCGAATATACCGATACTTTACTTCATTTCTTTTGCGAAGAAGGCACTGGCCTTTTTTAATATTTCTTTCTCCATACGCAGTCGTTTAACTTCTTTGCGTAAGGCAAGTAATTCAGCACGTTCATCTGAATCTACAGTTGAGTTAGCATGTTGCTCTGCTTTTTGTTTCCAACTGTAAAGCAAGCTAGTCGTGATGTTTAAAGCAGAAGCAGCTTCTTGAACGCTATAGCCTTGTTCACTGACTAATGCCAATGCTTCAGTTTTAAATTCACTGGTATAAGTTTTGTATTGTCTTCTCGTATTCATGTTCACCTCTTTAGTGGATAGTATTATCCAAAATTAAAGTGTCCAGTTCAATTAGACCAGAATA
>NZ_WTKU01000008.1 GCF_011378715.1 Psychromonas sp. SA13A
TTTAGGGCCTTTGGTGGTGATGTCCTGCTGAGCAGGGGATAAATAAAGCGCCACGCAGTGGCTATCCTTGAGTGCGATAGTAGGGCGAATATCGCGACAGCGATGGGTCATGAGCAATGTCCACCCATCGCCAAGCTTGCATAGTATTCAGGAAAAACCCTGTAGACTCTGTCTACAGGGTTTTTTTCGTTTAGGGCCTTTGGTGGTGATGTCCTGCTTGAGCAGGGGATAAATAAAGCGCCACGCAGTGGCTTCCTTCAGAGCGATAGATAGGGGCGAATGATGCGACAGCATCGTTTTATGAGCGGGCTAAGCTCTGCGTGCCCTGGTGATATCGCGACAGCGATGGGTCATGAGCAATGTCCACCCACGCCAAGCACCTAATTTAAAATAGCTCAACTGGTTCGGGTAGGGCTTTTTTAATGCTATCGACTTATGCTCTACATTGAGCAGTGCTCACCCATCGACTAGCTTACATCATATCCAGAACAATCCCGTCAGCAGGTTTTTTTCGCTTAGGGCTTTAGTACTAATGCTCTACTTGTGAGTTGCACTGCTTTGAATGAGGTATTGTTTTTGCCATTCTAAATATTGCTTAAAAGGCATTGGTTTTGCAATGAGATAGCCCTGTATTGCATCAATTTCCATCTCTTTTAATATATCAAATTGCTGTTGAGTTTCCACACCCTCTGCCACTACTGTTATATCTAAGTTTTTTGCTAGGTTGATAATAGTTTCAACAATACTTAAGCCTGAAGTATTGTTTAAAATGTTATCAATAAAACTTTTATCTACTTTCAATTCTTTAACAGGATAAGCATGTAAATGTGACAGACAAGAATATCCTGTACCAAAGTCATCTATAGAAAAAGAAAATCCTAGCGCTTTTAGCTCTTCCATTTGCTGTACGGTATGAAGAGGATCATGAGCAAGCATTGATTCTGTAATTTCTAATTTTATTTTAGAAGGTGTAACTTTAAAGTTATTGATAATGTTAAGTAATTCAGTTTTTAATGTAGATGAGTTAAATTGATTTTGGCTTATATTAATCGAAAGATTAAATTCACTATCGATAATTTCGAGGTGAGTTAACTGATTCATCAATCGACAGATATCTTGTAAAACTATGTTTTGTAGCTTTTGAATTAGACCAAACTGTTCTGCAATAGAAATGAACTCATTAGGTGCAATAAGTCCTTTTATCGGATGGTTCCAACGTATCAATGCCTCGCAACCTGTTATTTTACCTTTGACATCTATTTGTGGTTGAAAGTAAGCACAGAATTCATTGCTATCAATCGCCCTTATTATATCGGTCTCTAGCTCTGTTTGTTTTTCAAGTAAAGTTTGCAAGCGTGAATCATAAAAACTATAACCATTGCCTCCTTTTAATTTAGCGCGATACATGGCTGTATCTGCAAATTTTAAAATATTTTCTACGCTTGAATTTATGTTTTCTATTAAGCATATTCCCATGCTGCCACTTACTTGAAAAGCTAGCGCGCCTATTTGAAATTTTTCATAAAAAACGCGCTGTAGTTTTTGTGCAACTACCGCAGCTTCATTGGTCGCATGTTCATTGTTTTCTCCAATATATTCTAGCAATATAACAAATTCATCTCCGCCTATTCTTGCTAAAGTATCGGATGCCCGCACTACGGAGCTTAGCCTTTTTGTCATTTCTATTAATAGTTCATCACCTGCACTATGCCCTAATGAGTCGTTAATTCTTTTAAAATTATCAATATCTAAAAATAGTAAGGCCCCAGTTTTCTGAGACCGTTTTATTCTTTCTACACAACGAGTTAGACGCTCTGTTAATAATCGTCTGTTGGGTAAATTGGTGAGTGGATCATAGTAGGCTAACTTCTCTATTTCTTTTTCGGCTTTTTTACGCAGAGTAATGTCCCTTGATACCCAAAGTATATGTTTTTTAGGCTCCTCACCTGGTTGCTCATAAATAATAGGTGTTGTTCGCCCTTCAAAAATAACCAACCCTTTTTGTACTTCAAGTTCATATTCAAATACTTGGATCTCATTACTTGTTAATGTTTTTTTGAGGGTTTCCATGATAGCGCTAGCATATTTTTTAGGTAAAATATCATTTACATTCTTATTAATTAATTGCTTTGAAGAGTAAGCTAATAAATCTTCTGATGAACCATAAACATCAAGGTAGACACCTTCTTCACTTAGTATAAGAGCAGGGTCGGGCATCACCTTGGTAAATGCATTAAGTTTTTTGTTGCTTATTTCAAGATCGTTAATTAAGTTTTCTACTTTATTTAGATGTTGTAATTTTTCCAGTGCAATACTTGAAAAGTTAACAAAATAATCAATGAGTTCTAAGTCTTTTTTAGAAGGCGTTTTAGGATGGTCATGATAAATTGCAAATGATCCTAGCACCTCTGATTGCGAAGAGGTAATAGGAGTAGACCAACAGGATTTAAGATTAAACTTAAGCGCAACTTCTTTGAAGTTTTGCCATAAAGGTGATGTTTCAATATTTTCTACAATGACACGTGAATTTCTATGTGCGGCAGTTCCGCATGAACCCACCGCTTCACCAATATGTACCCCATTGATTATGGCTGAGTATTCAGGATCAATACTTGGGGCTGCACAATGAAAAAGTTGCTTTCCATCGAGTGACAAAATAGAGCATTTAGCTGCCTTATCATCAATAATTTCTTCAATAGCCAAGCAAATATCATCAAAAATTTCATTGAGATATTCACCTAGCGCAATCTTGGATAGTATGTTTTTTTGATGGGCTAATAAACTACGTTGTCTCTCTGAATCCATATTCCCTCTGCATTTTAATTAATCACGCATCTATTATAGTATAAATATTCAAGCGAACAAAAAATCATAAAAGTTGATTTATTAAATTTAAGATGTTGTTTTATAAGGATAATTGTTTTTATTGGCTTGCTGTTAGTATTTTTATGAATATATTGGGGTAAGGCGAGTTACACTAAAGCGATACTGCAAAATAAGTGCGTGATACTGTTGTGTTAAATTAGCCTGTCAAATTTTAATGGTCTCTCCACAGGGACTCGAACCCCGATCATCCGCTTAGGAGGCGGGTGCTCTATCCTGTTGAGCTATAGAGAGATTAATATTTACTTATTATACATAATTATTGTATTGGTTTAATAGTAGCAATGTCATTGATTTGAATATTACTTAAGGGATAGTCATCAAACGTGACTAGTACTGCACTATCTGCATATGCTTCAACTACCTTCATTGCTTGTGTAGATGCAGTTGCCGATTGTCTTTCTATACCAAATTGATCTTTAAAGTTACTTGAGTAAGCAAGTTCAATAATAGTGCCAGACTGTAACCCATTTTTCATTCCCAAGTTTATTTGTACACTGTCACTAGTGACTGCAACAACTCGAGCCTTGGGTACTACGCACTGTATGTGTTGAGATATGTCTGTATTCGCTTCGGCTAAGCTGCTTAATATAGCCTGTCCGTATTGGTAATCCCAAAATTGTTTACTATTTAAATCGGCATATTCTTCTTTTCCATACTGCCATGTCGTTTTTTGTCGGTATTGTTTACTGAATAACAGTTTTCCTTGAAAGGCATCATAGAGATATACCGTCATATAAAAATGTCGCTCTGGATCACTTACCCAATATAATAGTGAATTTTTACTTTCAAATTTAACTGATAAGTCATTAATTTCACCAAATATTACAAATTGACTATCCATTTGAGCCGAAAGACTTTTTAAAGTGTCCGTTAAGTTTCTATTATTATATTTTTCACCTAATTTTAATGGGGTGTCTATGTATCGACGAATATTGAACAAATTAGGGCTAAGAGATAGCTGATTGAAAAAAGTTTCACTTACTTTTTTATGTAAGTCATAAATTTGACCATCAACTGTTTGCTGCGGGACGTTCATGGCAAAGCGACTGACTACCATGGATTTTGGAAATTGACTACCAATACATTGCTGTTCCTTCGCTACGATATTGACTTTGATCGTTACCGTTAATAACTGATTTTTTTCAGTTTCTTCAATAATATTTAAGCCTTTAATTTCACCGCCTGAGTTAAGCATTAACTTATTTTCAACTAAAACACCTTGATTGACTTGCTGTAGGCTAGAAATCGCGCCACCAGAGAATAACAAGGCGTCTTTCACTGCTTTTTTAATCGCCTGTTCACGGGCTTGTTCAATATCATTATTTATAATGGCGCTATTAGCTGTTGCTTGAAACCATTGTGCAGAGATATTAAAAGATGATATTAGCAATAAAAAAAATACAATTTGTCTCATGACATGCTCACCTGCTGAATGGAATCATTAAAAGAGTTGCCATATTTATTGAGATCTCGAACTTACAAAACGGTCAAGTATCTTTAATTTATGGCTATTGATTATTAGTAAGCAAAATATAAACCAACTTTATTTGGATATGCTTTTTAATAGCACAATAAATTTGTATTAAAGTTTTTTTAGTTCCGACCGATAACCTTTTTAGTATAAAAATTTATTATCGAGGCAGGTTTCCATGAAAACGCTATTTATTATATCCACATTGATTCTTCTTTTGCAGGGTTGCTCCTCTTCATCAACCCCTTCACCGGAAGAGGTTGAAATAAAAGAACAGGCACGATTGGAGCAGTTACAACATGAGCGACATGCTAGTGATGACTACCTATATTATTATGTGGCTCATTCATTTAGTAATAATAAGCTTGATAGTGAAGGCAGCGATCAAGCTGACGTACAAACAGATTCTAATGGTTATGGCCATTTATATACGTTCAACGGTAAAAAATCACTTATCTTATCTGAAGTTGTCAGTAAAATGGCGGATCAATTACTTTTTAATTATGAATATCAATTTCAAAACTCTGCTATCGCATTAACTTCATTAGTTGATTTAAACAATCATCAAAATACAAGTTGGTTAGGGCAAACTATTTCTGAGCAATTCATTCATGAGCTACATATTAGAAAGTTACGTGTTATAGATTTTAAATTAACTGGTAATATACAAGTGACTGAAAATGGAGAGTTTGCTATTTCTAGGGACTGGAAGAAACTCAATAACAATGTTGACGTGACTCGTATATTAACGGGGACTATGTCTCGTAATGAAGAAGGTGTAATTGTTAATGTACGTATAGTTAATGCTGCAAGTAGTGTTGTTGAATCCACAAGTAGTGCTTTCATTCCACATAATATATTTGTAGGTGGTCGATATGATTATCGTCCTAAGCAATTCATTTCTCGTAACAGCCAACGTAATGAAAGTAATGCATTAGTCCGCTTAGTTGAGTAAAAAGTACTTCTTCACCATGTTAGATAATTTATTGTTACAAGCAGACTTCGGTCTGCTTTTTTCTCGCTAAATATCGATAGTCGAGTTGGAGGTTGATATTCACTTTAATATTTCCCTTATTTTTTATACTTCCTACCTTTATATTTAAATCTAAAATTCTATTTTTAATATAAAGGTACGTTTATTGCTTGTGTTTATAATCATCGACAATAAACCGGTATAAGGAAAGGATCGACTGCCTTTGCTTATTAATAAAAGAGGAATTTATAATGCTCAGATTGAATCAATATGGTCATTTTATAGCAGCATTACCTGTAGTAGTTAGTGTGTTATTTTTATCTGCTTGTAGCTTGCATAATGTACCTAAAGAAACTGTGGAAGAATATGAGTTTGTAGCAGTTGGGTACGCAACAATGGATGCTCAGAAGGGGGCTACCGATGACATTAAAATGCTTAATGCTATTAAAGCTTCTAAGTTGGAGGCTTATAAAGAATTAGCAGAGCAAGTTTACGGTGTTATGTTAACGTCTGAAAATAGTGTTAAGGAATATCAGCTACAAAGTAACGGCATAAAAGGTAAAGTGAAAGGCTTGGTGAGGGGAGCTAAAGTACTTCGTACCTACCATGAAGATGATTTGTACATTACTGAGTTAGGGCTCAATATGAAAACTCTTCCATTCTTAAAAGATGCTGAGTTTGCTGACAGTGAGGCGGTGATAAAAGTGCAAAGCCAAGTTTATTATTAAGTTTAAAGCTGGATTAGAGAAGCTTTATGAGAGGCGTATGTTGATAGGTCATTGTTCGTTTTATTGTTAACTATATAGCTAAATTTAGTCGACTTTTCTTGATTGGAGCTGATAAGGACCGTTTTTCATTAACTTTCGAGTTGTTAATCAATCTTAGAATTGTTAAGTAAGCTTAGAGGCTGTAATAAAAACTTAGCCTTATTATTTACGTGCGTGTTGCTAACTAACTTTTACATTAGCTATTATATTCGCACGCTTAACCAAGCGATGTTTAGAACAGAAAGTTAAGAGAGGGCTTGGGGGTAATTGAAGGGGGCTTTGGGGCGCTTTTAGAGCGCTAAGGTAGAGTTAAAACTGTTTATTACGCTTCAATATTTTTACCTAATAAACTTCCGCCACTGAGTAACCCTTTTTGATCGTAGGTAACACTGTTTTTACCTTTGGCTTGTGTCAGTATTTGCATTAAGTGCTTGTTGCTCTTCATGCTTAATTCTATTAATCGACCGTTAATCGCATTATTTTTTTGGCAAAGCTGTAGATTGGTTTGAATCTCACCTTGTAATATCACAAGTTCAGGGTCTTGCTGAATAAGAGCTAAATTTTCTGGTGTGCTGATCAACTTGTTATAACTATTAATATTTTGTAATAGCTTCTGTTTGTTAAACAACAAAGTGTTAAGCCCATCAAATGACTTTTCTTTTAAACAGTTTTTCTCTTCATCAAGCAGTTCATGTAATGCTTGAATTGTTTCTGATAGCTCTGATAGTTGTTTTGTTAGCATTTTTTATTCTTTTAAGTGTAATGTATTAGCTTGAAAATGCTTTGCTAAAATCAGCTTCAAATTTACCTAGTTTTTCAGCTAACTGCTCAGTATTAATTTTATAGTCACCGTTTAATATCGCCGCTTTCAATGTTTCTACGCGTTTCATATTTACCTGGGACTCACTCGATGTTTGCATTTTATTTAAATTCAATGCCTGTGAAGTCAATTGTACAGAGTCTTTACTTGAGCTAGCAGCCGTTTTGTTATCCGCGGCGTTTGTCTCACTTTGTTTTTGAGTTTTATGTTGCTCAACAGAAAGCTTGCTCTGAGGCGTTTGACGGTTGATGTTTATACTCATAATCGTATTCCAATTAGTCTACATAGTTAAGGTATCGGCAGAAATATGGATAACTTTAGCTAAAATGATGACTTTTTTAAAAAGTTACATGTACTTCTTTGAGTGCATAAACAGTACCTACAACGACACGTTGTGTACGCGCATTTTTCACTCTCACAGTACTGCCTATATTACCATCAGTTAACGCAATACCCGAGGCTTTTATTACTAAGCCATTTTGGTTTGCGGTAATTGTCACTTTATCATTTTCACAAACATAGCAAATATCTTTGTGGCGAATACTTTTCTTTGATGATACGTTTCTTTTTAAGCGAACACCTGTTAGCGATTCTGTACTGCTGAACGTACTGCCTCGCACTTGAGATTGGGCTTTATAAATACGTTTAATATTGTCATCATTCAACATTTCTCCCTTATTTAAAGAGTGTCGAGTGACAATTAATGGAATTAAAGTTTGTACTTTGACGCGAATATAAGTGTCCCACTTACTTTCTCCTAGGCAAGATACCTTGACGGCGGTTTTACTTTTGATTTTATCGCCTACAATATGTCCCTGTAATGGCTCGGTACAAATGGCAAAAGTTTGTCGAGATGATAATTCGATAGCTTTGATATAAAGTTTTTTTTCGCCCGTTAGTTCAAAAGTTTGTTGATATTTATCAAAAACTAGAGCCTCTGCAAATTTTTCTATCTCTTTTGAGTAATTAGAGTCTGCAAAACTGTAAGAAGTGCCTAGACTTAGGACAATTAAAATAAATCGAATCAATTTGCTCACCTCGTGTAAGTGAATTTTATATTGCTGATGCATTATTAAAGATTATAGTATTTTTATAAAAAATAATCATAGCCAGCAACCATAACAAAAAGGAACAGAATATGGCAGGTGTTTTAGACTCGGTTAACCAACGTACTCAGTTGGTAGGTCAAAATAGACTTGAGTTACTGCTTTTTAAGTTAGGTGGCATTCAACGTTATGGTATTAACGTATTCAAAGTAAGAGAAGTCTTACAATGTCCACCACTTACCGCTTTACCTAAACTTCATCCCGCTGTTCGTGGTGTCGCCCATGTGCGAGGGCAGACGATTTCTATTATTGATATGAACCTTGCAACGGGTGGACGTGCAATACAAGATATTCAGGATAGATTTATTATCATTACAGAATATAACCGCTCCATTCAAGGCTTTTTAGTGGGATCGGTTGAACGTATTATTAATATTAACTGGGAAAACATTCTACCACCGCCAAATGGTGTTGGTCGTTACAATTACTTAACCGCAGTTACTGAAATTGATGGCTCTCTTGTCGAAATTTTAGATGTTGAAAAAATTCTAGATGAAATTGCGCCAGTCGATACCGAAGTTACGGCTGAAGTGATCGCCCAGTTACCAATGGAAGAGATGAAGAACAAACGTATTTTAGTTGCAGATGACTCGTCAGTTGCACGTAAACAAATTCAACGTGCTCTTTCAGCGCTTGGTATTGAATGTGACCTTGTTAAGGACGGCAAAGAAGCACTGAATTTCTTAAAAGAAGTGGCTAAGACGCAACCCGTTATTGAAAAATATGCATTGATGATTTCAGATGTAGAAATGCCAGAAATGGATGGATATACCTTAACTGCTGAAGTAAAGTCCCACCCTGATTTGAAAGACTTACATATTATATTGCATACTTCTTTGAGTGGTGTTTTTAATCAAGCGATGGTTGAGAAAGTGGGAGCTGATGATTTTATTGCCAAATTTAATCCTGATGAGTTAGCGTCGGCTGTGCAGAAAGTCATTAACTTAGGCATTAAATAACACCCTTTGAACGAAAATCATCGAAAACAGTTTAATTTACAATAGCTGATAATTATTTTGTCAGCTATTATTTTTTATATATACCTTAATGGTTAAAAAATTAAGTTGCCATGTCCTCTATACAACAATTAAAAGCGAGTAATAATTAGTGAGAACTATTTCTGATAGCACCTATAAGCAGTTTGCTGGTTTTTTAGAAGTGCAATGTGGCATTGTGTTGGGCGATAACAAGCAATACCTTGTTAAAAGTCGTTTGTTGCCATTAGTGACTGAGTTTAAACTGGAAAGCTTAACTGAACTGATAGAGCAAGCAATGGGCATTCGAAATCGTCAATTACGCACTATGGTTATTGATGCGATGACGACCAATGAAACTCTATGGTTTCGAGATAGATACCCTTTTGAATTATTAACCAGTAAATTATTTCCTGAGTTTCTTGAAACGAAAAAGAATATAAAAATCTGGTCATCGGCTAGCTCATCTGGTCAAGAAGCTTACTCTATTGCTATGACGGCTTTAGAGTATAAAAAGAGTAAACCTATTAGTAATTTAAGTGTACAAATTATTGGCACTGATATTTCTGATTCGATGTTGGCACAATGTAAAGCTGCAGAATATGATAATTTAGCGCTATCTCGAGGTTTGTCTGATACTCGTAAACGTCAATTTTTTGTTCCTGCAGGCAGTGACGGAAATAAAATGCAAATTAAACCTGAGGTCAAAACTTTGACTTCCTTTAAAAGTTTAAATTTATTGGATAGCTACGGCTCGCTAGGTAAGTTTGATATCATTTTTTGCCGTAACGTACTTATCTATTTTGCGAACGACGTGAAATCAAAAATATTGAATCAGTTTGCATCTGCTTTAAATCCTGGTGGATACCTTATTCTCGGGGCTTCTGAATCATTAAATGGATTAACTGACCGGTTTGAAATGGTACGTTGCAATCCTGGTATTATTTATAAACTAAAAAGCAAGTAAGTCTTTGTTTGCCACTTTTTTGGTAGAGGGGCAGTTTTTGCCTCTTTGCCATAAAAACGTTAAGTCGATTAGCTTAACTGTATTATTCATTCTGTTATCTATCAATATATGGGCTTATCTAGCCTTTATATCTTCTTCAATATCGATTCACCCACACAAACTCCCTGTTATTTACTATTAAATACTCACAACTCTAATTTTTTATTAATTAATTATCTTTGATATTTCTTTTTGGCACATGCTTTGCATTTGTAATAACAAAGGAGAAAATTATGGCGATTAACTTTGAAAAAGCATTAGGCATGCATCAGCACACGTTAGGCATTCGATCACGTCGTACTGAAATTTTAGCTTCTAATATCTCAAATGCTGATACACCTAATTACAAAGCAAAAGATATTAACTTTAAAGACGCACTCAATGCGGCAAAGTCCGGTGCAGGTGTTTCACTTAACCGTACCGATAGCGCTCATAATTTAGGCTTCTCAACTTCAATGGCTCAAAATGGTCTGTTATTCCGTAATACAAATCAGCCAGATACCGGTGATGGTAATACAGTAGATTTAGAAGTTGAACGTAATTTGTTTATGAAAAATAGCTTGGAATACCAAGCCAGTTTAGATTTCTTAAATAGCAAAATATCAGGGCTTCGCATAGCGATCAAAGGCCAATAATAGCGTGTCAGGGGAACTACTATGAGTTTATTAAAAGTATTAGATGTAGCCGGAACTGGCATGAGTGCACAATCTGTTCGCTTAAATACAACCGCCAGTAACTTGGCGAATGCAAACAGTGTTAGCAGTAATATCGACGAAACCTATAAAGCGAGACACCCTGTATTTGCTGCTGAGTTGAATAGAGCAATGGGTGGCTTAGACAGTAGTGTTGGTGTCAAAGTACAGGGCATTGTTGAAAGTACTGCTGAATTAAATCAAGAATATGCACCTAATCACCCTAAAGCCGATGAAAATGGTTTTATCTATCACTCCAATGTCAATGTGATGGAAGAGATGGCGAATATGATCAGTGCTTCTCGTTCATACCAAACTAATGTGCAAATTGCAGAAGCGGCAAAACAAATGTTGAATCGCACATTGCAATTAGGCAAAGCGTAAGGATATCTAGATGACTACTATCACTTCATCATCGTTTAATTTTACAACGCCTTTAACCGAAGAACAGGTTAATGCAAACTCTGAGATCGATGCAGAGCAGCAATTGAGTCAAGAAGATTTCTTCTCTCTATTATCACAACAGCTTGCTTATCAAGACCCTTTCTCTCCCGTAGATAACTCAGAAATGATTGCGCAAATGGCTTCGTTTACGACCGCCGAAGGGATTGCCACTATGGGCAGTGAATTTGCAGGCATTAAAGAAGTATTAAACTCTAGCCAAGCATTAGAAGCTTCATCATTAGTGGGTAAAAAAGTATTAATACCAAGCGACCAAGCTTATTTAACTGAAGGGGGCACTGCTTCAGGCTCATTAACAACAACAACCGGTGCTTATAATGCCTCGGTATCCATTACCGATAAAACCGGCAATATTATTCGTACCTTGACATTAGGTGATGTTGGGGCGGGTAATCAACGTTTTGATTGGGATGGTTTAGATTCACAGGGGAATCCCGCACCGGCTGGAGGCTATACATTTGCCGCCAATGGTATGGTGAATGGTCAAGGTGAAGCATTAACAACGGCTTCCTATGCGCATGTAGAAAGTGTGAGCTTAGGTGGTGGGACTGCTAGCGTCTACTTAAATCTAAAAGGTTTAGGCGGAATTGAACTTAAAGATGCAATTGAAGTTGCAGAAAACATATAACTAAGAGGAAGTCACTATGTCATTTAATGTAGCATTAAGCGGAATTGCGGCAGCTCAGACTGATTTAGACACAACGTCAAATAATATTGCAAATGTAAATACCGTTGGTTTTAAAGAGTCTCGCGCCGAGTTCGATAGCGTTTACGCAAACTCTCTATTTTCTAACAGTGCGACCAAAGTGGGTGACGGTACTTCCGTTGCCGCCGTTGCACAACAATTTCACCAAGGTAGTTTAAAATTTACCGATAATCCATTGGATCTAGCTATTACAGGTAGTGGGTTCTTTGCCACGGCCAGTGGCATTGACGATAAAGATTTAAGTTATACGCGTGCCGGTACTTTTAAATTAAATGATGAAAATTATATTGTTGATAACAGCGGCAATTACTTACAAGCTTTTCCTGTTAATGATGATGGGACTTCTTCATCGGTTAGTTTAAGTACAACAGAACCGATTCAATTGCCAGAAACCGCAGGCGACCCTGAAGCTACGTCTAGTGTAGAAATAACGTTAAATTTACCGTCTAGTGATGAAGCGCTAGATCCTACTAAGTTTAATCCTAAAGACCCTGGTACCTATAATAACGCTACTTCAGTAACTGTTTATGATTCATTGGGTGAAGCGCGTACGATGAATACTTATTATGTTAAACCAGAAAATGCTTCTGCAGATGGCATGAGCCAATGGGTAGCTTATATGACGATTGATGGCGTTCCAATCGACCCTAAAAATGCGTCTGATACTATTGGTTATAAATATGATATTACAGGTGCTACCAATGAGGATAGTGAGGATATTGGAGATGGTGAATTTGATTTCGAAGCGGTTCTTGATGCAGATGATAACCCAGTACTAGATGAAGATGATAATCCCACATATAGCCCATTAACGAAAAGTACAGAATATTCTTTTACACACGATGATGGTTCTGTTACAGCTCAACATGGCGTCGTTCTTAGCTTTGACTCTTCTGGTAAGTATATAACTAGTATCCCTGAAGTACTTGAATTTGAAACTCTTGGAAAAAATGGAGCCGGATTGTTGAAAGAAGGAACTGATGGAGAACAACAAATTACACTTAAGTTTGTGGCCCCTACACAAAATGCCTCATCGTTTGGGGTGACTTCATTAGAACAAAATGGTTTAACTGTTGGTCGTTTGACTGGTGTTGAAATTGGTGATGATGGATTAGTAGAAGCAACTTATAGTAACGGTACGTCTGATCCTATTGCGCGTGTTGCTATGGTGCGCTTTCGTAATGAACAAGGGTTAGCACAAACAGGGTCAAGCTGGAGTGCTTCGCAAAGTTCGGGCGAACCCATTGCAGGAGAAGGGGGGGAAGGTTCATTTGGTCTCATTAACTCTGCTGCCCTAGAGCAATCTAACGTTGATTTAACAACTGAGCTGGTGGACTTGATTTCTGCGCAACGTAACTTCCAAGCTAACTCTCGTTCATTAGAGATCAGTAACGAATTACAACAAACTATTTTACAAATTCGTTAATTTTATAAATTAGTTAATGATTCCTAAAACGCACCCTTCTCGGTGCGTTTTTGTTATTTAAAAGTTAACGTCCATATTATTTAAATGCTTGAGCATTTCAGTCTTCCTGCTTTCCTGCATTCCCATATTTTAAGATCTAAAAGCTAAGTCTTCTCCCTCCCTAACTTTAGTTGTATTTGCTGCTTAGCTTCCTCATTTTTATTTTGTTGGCATAACGATTGCATTTATGAATGTATCAAGAAAAAAACACAATAAATAATGCGGCAATTGCCATTGTTATGAATTAAGCGGTTAATAGTTAAGGAAGTCAAAAATGGATAATTTTCTTTATGTTTCAATGTCAGGCGCTAAAGAGACCATGAATGCGTTAGCTATTCACAGTAATAACTTAGCAAATGCCAGTAAAACAGGGTTTAAGGCCAGTTTTGAGCAAGCTCGTAGTATGCAAGTTCACGGGCAAGGCTTACCAACACGAGTCTTTGCGCTTACCGAGTCACCAGGACAAAATTTTGACAGTGGCATTGTTCATGATACCGGACGAGAGTTAGATGTTGCCGTAGAAGGTGAGGGGTGGTTTGTTGTTAAATCCGAAGCGGGTGACGAAGGGTTAACACGTAGTGGTGATTTTAATATCACTGCAGAAGGCTTTTTAATTGACGCCAATGGCCAAGAAGTGATGGATGAAACTGGCAATAATATTTATATCCCGATGCCCATTGAAAAATTCAATATTCGTAAAGACGGCATGATTGAGGTTCGTCCTGAAGGTGCACCTGCAGATGCAATGGAAGACATCGCTAAATTAAAATTAGTTAATCCAGATATCAAAGATTTAATGCGTGGTTCAGATGGTTTATTCCGCCGTATTGATGGTCAACCGTTACAAGTTTCAAATGATGTGGTTGTCGCTAACGGTGCTCTAGAGTCATCAAACGTTAATTTAAGTAGTGAGTTAACCAGTTTAATTAACTTACAACGTAGTTTTGAAATGCAAATTAAGATGATGAAAAAAGCCGAAGAGATAGATAAAAGTTCTGAATCTCTACTTCGAATGTCTTAAGTCATTAGTCTACGCATTATTAAAGAATTTTAAGGAGAAAGGTTATGCATTCCGCTTTATGGATCAGTAAAACAGGGTTAGATGCACAGCAAACTAACGTCGCAACTATTTCAAATAACTTAGCCAATGCAAGTACCGTTGGTTTTAAAAAGAGTCGTGCCATTTTTGAAGATCTGTTATATCAAACGGTTAACCAACCAGGTGCTAATGAAACACAAAATACTAAGCTTCCTTCGGGGTTAATGCTTGGCTCTGGTGCGAAGGTTGTCGCGGTACAAAAGAACTTTACACAGGGTAATGCATTAACCACTAATAACTCCTTAGATGTGATGATTGATGGTCGTGGTTTTTTTGAAATAGAAATGCCAGATGGAAGTTCATCGTATACGCGTAACGGTCAATTCATGCTTAATGAAGAAGGGGTCATGGTAACGCCAGGTTCTGGTTATCCATTATTACCACAAATTCAAATTCCTGAAAATGCGCAAACGATTAGTATTGGTGCTGAAGGTGAAGTGTCAGTGAGTATTGCCGGTCAAGCCGAAAACCAAGTGGTTGGGCAATTAAATGTGAATGATTTTATTAACTCATCTGGTTTAGAGCCTTTAGGGCAAAATTTATACGCAGAAACAGGGGCTTCTGGAGCTCCTATTGAAGGCGTACCGGGTGGTGACGGATTAGGTTTTATTCGTCAGGGAATGTTGGAAACGTCTAATGTTAACGTAACAGAAGAACTGGTTAACTTGATCGAGAGTCAGCGTGTTTACGAAATGAACTCAAAAGTAATTTCAGCGGTTGATGAAATGCTCTCTTACGTTAGCCAACAGCTATAAATAGGTGGTTAATATGAGAAATATTATAATTTTATGTGCAATATTTAGCGTCGTAGGTTGTACTTCACTACCCAATCAAGAAGTGAAGAATGACCCTGAATATGCACCGGTAGAGCCACTTGAAGCAGACTTAAATGTGGTCACTACAGGGTCTTTATTTCAAGAGAGTTATGCTAATAACCTTTATTCAGATATTAAAGCGCATCGCGTTGGTGACATTATCACCGTGAATCTAGAAGAATCAACCAAGGCCACTAAACAAGCTGGCACCAGTTTGGATAAAAGTAATTCGTATAAAATGAGTGTCGACGATATTACGTTACCTAGTGGCTCACTTGTACCTGGTTTTGGTTTTGGGGGAGGTATTTCTCAAGACAGTGGTTTTGCCGGAGATGCCGATGCAGACCAAAGCAATAGTTTAAAAGGCAGTATCACGGTTAACGTAACACGCGTTTTAAGTAATGGTAATCTAGAAATTCGCGGTGAAAAATGGCTGATGCTAAATAATGGTGAAGAGTTTGTACGCATACGTGGCGTAATTCGCTCCGAAGATGTTAGTTCTGATAATTCGGTTTCATCAACCCATGTTGCCAATGCTCGCATTCAATATGGCGGCACCGGCACCTTTGCTAATACACAAAGCCAAGGTTGGTTAACTGCATTCTTTAATGGCCCTTATTGGCCGTTCTAAAAGTCATTTATTTGCATCAGCGATATTATTTACATAAGCGATAAGGTAAGGAGAGTTATATGCTATTTTCATCAAAAGGAACAGCGAACTGTTTTTTTTCAGCATGCTTAGGTTTAACCCTATCGCTGTTGGTTAATACAGCGGATGCGGCGCGAATCAAAGATATTGCCAGTGTGCAAGGGGTTCGAAGCAACCAATTAGTTGGTTATGGTTTGGTAGTCGGTTTACCGGGCACGGGTGAAAAAAGTAGTAAATTTACTGAGCAAGCCTTCGCGACCATGTTAAGAAATTTTGGGATCAATATTCCACAAGGTCAAACTTTAAAGATTAAAAATGTTGCGCCAGTGGCTATCACTGCGGAATTAAAAGCCTTTGCTAAACGAGGTCAGAAAATTGACATCACTGTGTCAGCAATTGGTGAAGCAAAAAGTTTACGTGGGGGGGAGTTGTTACAGACCTTTTTGAAAGGGGTTGATGGTAAGGTTTATGCGCTAGCACAGGGGAGTCTTGTTGTTGGAGGGCTTGGCGCTGAAGGTGCTGACGGTTCGAAAGTAGTGATCAATACACCTACCGTTGGTCGTATTGCAAATGGTGCCATTGTTGAGCGAGAAGTTATTTCTCCTTTTGGACAGGGCGATACTATTACTTTTAACCTGCATGACTCTGATTTTACTACGGCAAAATTGATGGCAGATACGATTAATAACTTAGTGGGTCCTAATACGGCCAGTTTATTAGATGCAACGTCAGTTCAGGTGTTAGCGCCGCGCAATATCTCACAACGTGTTTCTTATTTATCAACACTAGAAAATCTAGAGTTTAGCCCTGCACGTTCAGGGGCAAAAATCATTGTTAACTCACGTACAGGTACAATAGTAGTTGGGCAAGATGTTCGGTTATTACCAACAGCTATTACTCATGGTGGTATTAGTGTCACGATTAGTGAAAACAAAGACGTGGTGCAACCAAACCCATTTGCTGGTGGTGATACTGAAGTAGTTGAAAATAGTATTGTTAATGTTACTCAGGAAGATAGCCGTATGTTTCGATTTGATACGGGAATTAGTCTAAATGATTTAGTACGTGCAGTGAATGAAGTAGGGCTTGCGCCTGGTGATTTAATGGCGATACTAGAAGCATTAAAACAAGCGGGTGCCTTACAAGGTGAGCTAGTTATTATTTAATCTTTATCGGTAATGGAATCATTCATTTATACGTGTACAAAAAAGTATGCGGATACAAAAAAGGGAAAACCAATGGTTTTCCCTTTTTACGTTAAGGGCTATCGCGTGATCAATATCAGCAAGTCGCTCTTAAACTATTTTTCTCTGTGCTTATTACAGGGTCATTGCCGCTATCCAACCAAAGGCGATTAACGGAAGATTGTAATGTAGAAAAGTTGGAATAACAGTGTCACGGATATGGTCATGTTCACCATCAGCATTAAGGCCTGACGTCGGCCCTAATGTTGAGTCTGATGCAGGTGAACCGGCATCACCCAATGCAGCCGCTGTTCCTACCAATGCAATAATGGCCATTGGAGAGAAGCCAAATGCTATCGCTAGAGGGACATAAATAGTGGCAATAATAGGGATAGTTGAAAATGAAGAGCCTATACCCATGGTGACTAACAATCCAATCACTAGCATTAATATTGCAGCTAAGGATTTGTTCTCTCCAATACCTGAAGATAATGCTTCTACTAATGTTTCCACACTGCCAGTTGCTTTCATTACTGCGGCAAAACCTGCAGCGGCAATCATGATAAAACCAATCATTGCCATCATGTGTACACCTTTAGTGAATACATCATGGGTTTCTTTCCAAGCAATGACGCCACCCAAGGTGAATACACTGAAACCCGCTAGCGAGCCAACAATCATTGACCCCGTTAATAGTTGTACAGTTAAGGTTGCAATAATTGCTAATAAAGCAACAATAATATGGCGTTTATCCAGTACCTTTAATTCCGCCGCTTTTGAATTAGCTACTTTTTCTTGGTATACACGCGGTTTACGGTAGCTAATAAAAACCGCTGTTAATAAACCCACAATCATACCCATTGCAGGTAAAAGCATCGCTGTCGGTACCTGTGCTGCTGTGACCTCTAAGCCATTGTCATGTAAGTTTTTTAAAAGAATGTTATTTAAGAAAATACCACCAAAACCGATGGGTAACACCATGTAAGGAGTCACTAAACCAAAGGTTAGAATACAAGCGGCTAAACGTCTGTCCACTCGTAATTTATTAAGCACACCCAGTAACGGCGGTATTAAGATAGGGATAAATGCGATATGCACAGGGATCACATTTTGTGATGCGATTGTCATCAATAGGATAACGGTAAATACAGTGTATTTGATGGTTGTAGACACTTGTTGTGTCTGCTCTCCGTTTAAGCGTTTAATAATCGCTTGTGATAATAAATCAGTAATACCTGATTTAGAAATCGCAACGGCAAAGGCACCTAACATAGCATAGCTCAATGCAATAGTTGCACCGCCACCTAGGCCACTTTCAAATGCAGAGATGGTATCAGGCAGAGATAAACCAGCCGTTAAACCTCCAATTAGAGCACTGAGTGTCAGTGCAATAACAACATTAATGCGCATCATGGATAAAATAAGCATGATACATACCGCCAGTAAAACAGGGTTAAGCATAACTATTCCTTGTGGGTAGGGTAAAAATCGCAGGCATTCTACGTGATGCAGCACTACTTTGCTGAGAAAACTAACCTCCTTTTTATTATTAATCAGAAAAAAGGTAGTTATAGTTCTAATTGGAACTGTTGGCACCTATTTTGCTTTATTAGTTTAACGGTATAAATAGGGGCTGTTAATGAGCAATCAAACGGTAACACAGGCAAGTAATTACTTTGATCTACAAGGATTAGAGCAGTTGCGTCAAAAAACCAAGACCAATGACAAAGAAACGATCCGTGAAGTCGCGAATCAGTTTGAGTCTATGTTTGCATCGATGTTAATTAAATCAATGCGTGAAGCTAACGCTGCCTTTGAAACTGAAAGTCCCTTTAATAACCAACAAACAAAATTTTATACGGATATGCAAGATAAGCAGTTAGCCGTTGATATCAGTCGTCACGGTTCGCTAGGACTCGCTGATGCATTAGTTAGGCAGTTAGACCCAACATCTATGGTACGCCCACAGTCAGTGCCACAGGATCAACTAATGATGCCTGAGCAAGAGCCTGAAATGATGAGTTTAACAACAAAAGAAAGCACTACTGACTTTAAAAAGCCAGATCAATTACAGGCGTCATTACAAACAAAAATCAATGATAGTGCATTGCAACAGAAAGCGGAGAGTGCCGATGATGTTAATACAAATGCTAGCGCACAGAAAATTGACTTTAGTTCGCCATCGTCCTTTATTGCCACATTGTTACCCTATGCACAAAAAGCAGCTAAGTCTTTAGGTATTTCACCTGAGGTTTTAGTCGCTCAATCTGCATTGGAAACAGGCTGGGGTAAAAAAGTGCTACAAACTGCCAATCAGCAAAGTAGTTTCAATCTGTTTAACATTAAATCTCACAATAGTTGGCAGGGTGAAAGCGTTAATAAAAGCAGTTTAGAGGTTGAAGATGGTGTTGGTGTACAGCGTCGTTCTAATTTTCGAGTTTACGAAAATCTACATGAAAGTTTTAAAGATTATACGAATTTTATTAGTAACAATAAACGCTACGAGCAAGCTTTACAGCAAGGTGAGAACGCAGATCGTTATATTGAAGAGTTACAACAAGCGGGTTATGCAACCGATCCGCAATATGCAGATAAAATTAAAGCGATTATGAACAGCGATAACTTCCAATCGGTTGTTGCGGGAGATAATAACAATGGCTGATTTATTCCAAATTGGACTGTCGGGGATCTACTCTTCACAGGCAAGTCTAGCAACTACCAGTCACAATATTAGTAATGTGAGTACGGAAGGCTACTCTCGTCAAACTGTTGACATTACCAGTGCACAGGCACAAAAATTAGGGGCCAATTTTATTGGTAATGGCTCTATTATCAACGGAATTGACCGTGCCTATGATCAATTTGCATTTAAAGAAAACATTATTAATACCTCGGATCACGCTTATAACGAAGTGAGTTACACGCAAGCGAGCCAATTAGATAAATTACTCTCGAACGAAAGCACCTCTGTTGCTAAGTCCGTTCTTAGTTTATTTTCTTCACTAGGCGATGTTGCAGATCATCCGAATACAATAGAAACGCGTGCAGTATTCCTTGAAGATGCATCGAATATGATCAATCAATACAATACGCTGTATCAACAATTAGAAACGCAATACAGTGGTGTTAATAATGATATTGAGAATTCTGCCGCGGCGATCACTGAACTCGCTGACAATATTGCGACATTAAATAGTCGTATTCTTACTGTGTCTAGTTCTGACAGTAGCGGAGATGCTAATGATTTATTAGATAGACGTGATCAGGCAATTACCGCCTTAAGTGAATACGTTAATGTCTCCGTGCTTGAAGCGGATAATAATATGGTGAATATTTATATCGGTAGCGGCCAAGGTTTAGTGATGGGTGTTCAATCTCAATCTATTGTTGCGATTAACGGAGACCCAGATCCCGCTCGAAAAGAACTAGCATTAAGCAATAATGGTAAAACATCGCCAGTTGATGGTAGTAAGTTTGGGGGGAAAGTCAGTGCGTTATTTGAAACTCGTGAAAATGAAATAGAGCGTGCATTTAATCAGTTAGGCCAGAATGTAATCGGTTTAACCCACGCTATCAATGAGCAGCAACAACAAGGTCAAACCTTAGACGGCGAGATTGGTGCGGCATTATTTAATGATATTAATAGTGATCAGGCCATGAAAAGCCGTGTATTAAGTCATGCTGATGGTAAAGGTGAAGCCACATTAAGTGTGCGTATTGATGATTTAAGCGAGTTATCTGCCGATGAATTCTCATTAAAAGTAATTCCTAATGATCCTGGTATAGATCTTACATTTTCTGTTACCAACAATACCACCGGCGAAACTCAAACTGTTTCCATCACAGACTTGACAAATGATAAGCGTATTGAGATTCCTGGAGCAGGCATTAGTATTGGAATCGATTCAATTTCAGCTTCAGAACCATTACAGGTCGGTAAAGAATTCACCTTGCGTCCAACACGTTTAGGGGCTCAGCAAGCTAGTTTAGATGAGACAGACCCTACAAAAGTAGCCGTTGCAGACGCGGAAATTAAAGCGGTAGTTAGCGATACCAATAATGGCACTGCAACATTTCATGTCAGTGGCATTGTTGATAAAGGTGACCCTAATTATATGGATGAAGATAGTCCAATAACAATTAAAATATCAACGAATACAACTACCAGCGAAGTTTTTTATAATATTTTTGATAAAAATGACAATCAAATTAACACACCAGAGTTAACCGCTATAATTGACCCTTTAACTGGCAAAGCTACACTTGAATTTGGTGGCGTTAAGGTAGAAATGGAAAAAGGTATACCCGTTGCCGGTGATGAGATCACATTAAATTATAATGAAACAGGTGCAGGTGATAATCGAAATATTTTAGCTATGTCTGATCTGCAAAATACTAAAATAATGAATGACGGTAAGTCGACCTTTCAAGATGTTTATAGTGAAATGATTTCCGAGATAGGCGCTAAAACAGCAAACGCAGATGTAGCGATGCAATCTTCAGCAATATTAAAAAATCAATCTTTTGAACGTATTCAATCGGTGAGTGGAGTGAATATGGATGAAGAAGCAGCAAACCTACTAATGTATCAACAACACTACAGTGCAGCTGCACGTGTTATTACCATTGCTAGTGAATTATTTGACACTATTTTACAGGCGGCTCGATAATATCTCGTTATCATCCAAATGCTGTTTTTACATCTGGGTGATAATGCTAAAACAATCTATTCAAGGCCGTACTTTAAAAGACAGATTTATTTTTAACTTTTTCCAAAGTAGCTGTATCTGTTATTTATACAGTGATCCTTTTTAATCCTTCGTATACTTCTAAAATTACCCTCTTTACCTTTTTTAGCTGTTTTATAACCATACTGGCGTGATTTTTGCATTTTAATTAAATAGGTGAGCGTCAAGCTCAAAAAGAAATCAGAGAGGCCGTATGCGAATTTCATCTCAAATGCTTTTTATGCGTAATACTAGTTCATTAATGTCACAACAGTCTGTGTTAAGTGACCAAAACTTGCATATGGCGAGCCAAAAACGGGTGATTCATGCTAGTGATGATCCTGTTGCTATTGCCACCATACAACGCTTAAAGCAAGATATCTCCGTGGGCGAACAATTCATTGAAAATGGGAAAATGGCCGAGTCCGCTAACGAGTTAATTGATACTGCACTTACGCAGAGTACTAATATTTTACAACGAGCGCGCGAATTGATGGTGAGCGGTAGTAACGGCACCATGAATGAATCAAATCGAGAAGCTATTGCTGTCGAACTTGAAAATTTACGTGATGAGTTGATGGGGGTTGCTAATACCAAAGATGGTAACAGCCAATATATCTTCGCAGGCTTTGAAGTGGACACACAACCTTTTCAAAAGAATGAGTTTGGCCAAGTTATATATCATGGAGACAGTGGTGAACGAGACTATAGAATAGGCTCTGGAGTGTCGATTCAAGGTAATGATTCCGGCGCTAACGTTTTTATGAATATAGCTGAAGGTAATGGTACTTTCGTTTCAGAGGTTGGTTCGGAAAACCAAGGTGGTGCAGAGATTAGTCAAGGTAGTGTTGCTGATACAAACGCTGCGCGTGATTACCTCGATCAAGACTATACAATTGCAATTACTGATGGTACCGATGGTCCAGAATATTCTGTTTATGGGTTAAAAGAAAAAACTGTCTCGGGTGAAGCGGATGTCAGGATTAGTAGCGTTGATGCTTCAATCTCTGGAACGGTAGAAATTCAATTTTCAGAAACAAGTACGCCTGATGAGTTTTATATAATCGTTAATGGTCAATCATCGAATCCTGATGTTTATGATGCAACTGCTGTCAATGAATATAGCAAAGCAGAATCCTTTAACATAAACGGCATCACATTTGAAGTTAATGGTCTTCCTGATGATAGTGATAGTTACGCGCTAACCAAGTTTGTAGAACCAACACCCTATGAAGACGGTAAAGCGATTACATTCAACGGCATTAAAACTGAGCTTAAAGGAGATGTAGTTGATGGGGATTCTTTTACCTTACGTCAAAGTGAAGAAAAAGATATTTTTGCAACGCTACAGAGTTCTATTGATGCTTTGCGCATTCCCGGTACCGATAAAACAGCTACGGCTGCACGTAATAGTGCATTTAGTAATTCATTGTTACAAATTGATGGTGCAATGGATAACGTGATGAGTACACAAAGTTCAGTGGGTGCACGATTAAGAACCATTGATAATCAACGTGAATCAACATTGGACTTTAATTTAACCGCTCAGACTACGTTATCCAGTTTAGAAGACTTAGATATGGCGGCTGCGATCAGTGAATATCAAGAACAATATAGTATGTTAGAGATCTCTCAAAAAACATACGTACAACTGCAACAACTCAGTTTGTTTAACTTGATCTAAAAATAGAAGCGATAATTAACATAGGTAATAATAATGTCATTCTGCTAAGCGAAGGTTTTCGTATACAGACACATCGCATATCGCTTTTATTTTCTTGTTATTTATAGCCTATCATTCGTTATTTTTAACACTATTTTTTATCGCACGTTTTGCCGTAACAAGCATTTTTTGCCAGAGTGGAATCATTAAAAAATATACAACACCTGCAATCGCACCATATAAGTGAGCATTAATAAATACTGTGGCGGCAATTAATGATTCAGTCATAAGTGAAGGGCCATTAAACTGTTCAAATGCAATTTTAGTGATAAAACCCAATCCTAAAACTATTCCCCATCTATCTCCTTTTTTTAATTCATCACACACTCCGATGGCAAATAGTGCATGTAATACGCCGGATAAGCCCACATACCATTGCAAGTCTGGCTCTAGTAATAATAAACAAATACTAATAAAAATCGCGCTGAAGCATGCTGAAAAGATTAAAGAAACAGTTTTAAAAGTATCCAAAAATAAAGCACTAACTACAGCTAACCCTATGCCATTAAGTATTAAATGGTAACCGTTAGTGTGGCAAATATGTGCCGTCAGTAAACGCCACCATTGGCCCTTTTCAATATCGCTGTGATAATATGCTAACCATTGATGACTCTCTGCTTGAAAAATAAATACCAATAAACAGAGTGTCAAAATAATAGCGTTGTTAATCCATATTGAACGCATTAATTAACCTTAAAAAATGAACCTTAAAAAAAGTTGAAACAAATAATGAGTAAAAGAGCGGTTTGCAGCCAATGTAATAAAGCATTGCCTGCGTGTATTTGTGCCTCAATTTGTGTGCTTGATAATCAACACTTTTTACATGTTTTGCAAGACCCAAGTGAACAACATAAAGCGATCGGCACGGCACGAATTTTAGCGTTATCTTTGTCACGAGTAAAAATAACTACGGCAGATACCTTTGAAGCGACTGATTTTGACCTTGATAATACGTTCTTAGTGTTTCCCGATGAGCAGGCTAATACAGTATCAACCTTACAGGAAAAGCAAAAAATAGATGCTAATACGCAATTTATATTACTCGATGGAAGTTGGAAAAAGGCTTATAAGTTATTAATGAATAATCCTTTTTTACAAGCATTACCGAAAGTGATGATGGATGTCACAGATAAAAGTAATTATCGTATTAGAAAATCCCCCCGAGAAGATGGTTTATCGACGGTGGAAGCTGGTTATGCTTTATTATCCGCATTAGAAAATGATCATACTAAATTCATTCCTTTATTGGATTCGTTTAATAAAATGATCGACTTTCAAATCGCAAGTATGCCTGCTGAGGTATATCAGAAACATTACTTAGACCCGCTTAAAGGAGGTGATGTTTAATGCCATTACAAATATCTGCAGGTGTAGAAATTGCCGACTGGCAATTGCAATTAACCGCGATTCGAGCACAGGGCGCTGGTGGGCAAAATGTAAATAAAGTTAACTCTGCCATACATTTACGTTTTGATATTAAAAGTTCTACTCTGCCTGATTTTTATAAACAGCGCCTATTAGCGTTATCTGATCATAGAGTCACGGAAGATGGCGTTATTATATTAAAAGCGCAAGTACATCGTACTCAGGAAAAAAATAGAGAAGAGGCCTTAGCCCGCTTAAAAGAACTGATTTTAAGTGCCGTTAAGATACAAAAATCAAGAAAGGCGACAAAACCTTCTCGTAATGCAAAAAAACGTCGAGTTGATGATAAAAAACGAGTGGGCAATAACAAAGCGTTGCGAGGGAAAGTCACTGATTAATTGAAATTGCAGAAGCTTTAGAAATATTAGGAGCTTTAGAAACATTAGGTGCTTTAGAAATATTAGGAACAACAAGGGCAGTAAGTAGATAGGTTACTGGGTAGATAGATTACTGAATAGATTTATACCCACGCCACTTTAAGGTATTTGTCTTGCACGGGATCTGAATATCAGGGGCAATACCACCAGTTTGGGTTGTTATAAAGTCTCCATGTAGAGTGACTATCTCTCGAAAATTAACTTTATGCCTATCATCTTGGCACTAGTTTTCCTTGCTGACTTTGTACCTTAAAGTATCATGGGTCTATTATCTAACCCTAATTGGGTTTTGACAAAATGTACCACACAGAATAGTTTATTAAGTGTTAAGCACTATGTTATTTATTGGTGTCATAAAATTGCCATTTAGTGTTGTTAGTTTAATTTAAAAGAGTTGTTAATTTAAGAAGGGATAGTTATGTCGTTAATGGGTTTTTATGCACTTCGTAATGAAGATACAGAAGAAGAGTATACTTTGGATGCCGATGATTTTATCTGGGAAGATGCGAATCAATCAGGAGAACAATATCGTTTCATTCATGTTGAAACCGATGAATTACCTGAAGTAGTTGCTACGTTTGATGTCGATGCCGATGAGTTTGTAGTGCAAATGCCGAGTGGCTTTGAAGAGTTAGAAGATGGGTTATATATCAATACCAGTAGTGATGATTATGACTCTGATACTGACTTTGGTTACGACGATTAAGTTTACTGTATCAACTCGAGTTGTATTTTAAAAATGTTATCAATTTTATAAAGAGCTGTATTAACAGCTCTTTATTTTATTAGCACTAGCTAATGCGAACAAATTCTCCGCTTTTTTCGTCTAATGCACACAGTTCTGAACTGTAAAGATCGTAGCGCCATCCATGTAGTTTTAAATCTCCTGATTCAACACGCTTTTTAATCCACGGGAAGGTCATTAAATTATCTAAAGATTGTTGAACGCCTTTTTGTTCACAGCAACTATAGCGACTTGCTTGGTCTTTTAATTCTGTGTCCGCAATAATATCATCACGAACATGCTCAAGTTGTAGCATCCATTTTGAGATAAAGCTTTTATCGACTTTTTTCCCTGCACTATCCATCAATGCTTTAATACCACCACATTGGGTGTGCCCTAAAACAATAATACTTTCAACTTCAAGGCCTGTGACGGCAAATTCCAATGCAGCACTGGTACCGTGAAAATTATCAGTATCTTCACAGGGTGGAACCAAATTTGCCACGTTTCGAATAACAAATAAATCGCCAGGTTCGCAATCTAATATAATGGTTGGGTCAACGCGAGAATCAGAACAGCTTACTATTGCTATTTTAGGGGATTGGCCTTCGTCAGCTAATTTAAATAACTGAGCTTGGTTTTCTTGATAGTAACCTTCACGAAAGCGTTGGTATCCTGCAATTAATTTATCAGCAGCAGACATAGAATTTTCCTTATTATTGACATAATGCTGATAATAGAGGATAAACTTCATTAATAAAAATTAATAAATTTTATTTTTACCATAAACAAAGGTTAATGATTAAATATGCGCGCTACTCTTCATCAATTAAAAGTGTTTCGTCAAGTCGCTATTTCCATGAATTATACCAAAGCGGCGGATAAGCTAGGTTTATCGCAACCCGCTGTGAGTATTCAATTGAAGCAGCTTGAAAATAACTTGGATATATTCCTTTTTGAAAAGATAGGTAAAACGTTATTCCTGACTCCTGCTGGTAAAGAGTTAAAAACATTTTGCGATGAGTTGTTTATCAGTTTTGATAATATTGATATGACCCTAAGTGCTTTGAAGGGGGAGTTAACCGGTGATTTTTGTTTATCTGCAGTGACCAGTGCTAAATATTTTACGCCACATTTACTCGGGGCTTTTCATAAATTACATCCCAAAGTTAACTTCCATCTTGATATTGTTAATCGAGAGCAAATTATTCAACGCTTACATGAAAACAAAGATGATTTAGTGATCATGGGATTAATTCCGGAAACGATGGCATTAACTAAATATCCTTTTGTAGATAATCCGATTATTTTAATTGCCAGTCCTCAGCATGCGTTAGCAAAACGAGAACATATTCCATTAGCAGAGTTATCTGAGCATGCTTTTATACATCGAGAAAAAGGGTCGGGCACACGCAAAGCGTTTGAACAATTTTTAAAAGATAAGAATGTGCCACTGAAAGTGAATATGACGCTAGGTAATAGTGAAACGATAAAACAAGCTGTAATGGCTGACTTAGGTATTTCCGTCGTTTCTAAACATAGCGTTACATTGGAGCTAAGTACTGGCATCTTAGTCGAGTTAAAGGTGGAAGGTTTCCCATTAGTGAGAAGTTGGTATTTAGTTCACCATGAGAGTAAACATTTATCCCCGATTGCTAAGGCATTTATTGATTTTGTATTATCCGCAGAAAAAAATGTACCGGCATTACGTAATCGTTTTTTAGAGCAGCATTTCTTTAAAAAAACGTAAACTAACTAGTTATCCCTTAAGTCTTTAAGCTGTTATTTTTTAAAGTATTTTGATTTGTGGCAGTGCTTATTTTGCATCTGCTTTTTTTAAGTGGATATTTTACGTCGGTTCAGTCACTATGTTTGCTGTTTTTATTTCCTGCGTGAATGAAAAAGGTCTAATAGCCATACTAGCTCCATTATGTATGTGAACAGCTATTTTGCCGAATTGGTATAGATGATGGCTAAGAAAATTTATTGCTGTGAGATAACTTTTGAGAGCGGCTACTACAGTTCAAGTTTAATCGATAAACAATCTTAATAAGAGATCATAAAAGGCGGCATAGCGTTGAGTATTATTTTGGGCATAGATCCTGGGTCTAGGATCACTGGATATGGTGTTATCCAGCAAAAAGGCAGTCAATGTATTTATTTAGCCAGCGGTTGTATTCGCACTAAAGGTGATACGCTCGCACCTAAATTAAATATGATTTTTAATGGTATTGCGGAAATCATCCAACAATATAACCCTTCTGAATTTGCTATTGAACAAGTGTTTATGGCGAAGAACCCAGATTCTGCATTAAAACTGGGTCAAGCAAGAGGGGCGGCAATGGTTGCAGCAACACAGTCTGATTTGTATGTGTGTGAATATTCAGCAAGGCAAATTAAACAAGCAGTTGTGGGCAGTGGAGCAGCTTCAAAAGAGCAAGTGCAATCCATGGTCATGCAAATATTAAACTTATCGGGGCGTCCTCAAGCTGATGCGGCTGATGGGTTAGCAGTGGCGATTTGCCATGCTCATACTGCACAATCTTTAGTGGCAATGGCTGGGCAAGTGAAAAAAACGGTAAGAGGCCGTTTCCGTTAATTGTTAGTACTCTATTTTTAACTTTTTATCTAACATCTTACTTCCTGTTTTTCAGGCTTAACTGCTTATTATCGAGAACATATGAACAAACTAACTGAATTGCAGGTTGGTATTCTATACGCTCTAGGTGCTTATTTAATGTGGGGATTTGCACCCGTTTATTTTAAGTACTTAGGGTTTATTCCGGTTTATGAAATTCTTGCTCATCGTGTTATTTGGTCAGTTGTAGTGACTGCTTTATTTATTACTTATTTAAAACATTGGCCTAATGTTTTACTGGTTGCGCGTAACTATAAAAGCTTGTTGGTATTAACCATGACGTCATTACTAATCAGCTGTAATTGGCTGGTTTTTATTTGGGCGATTAACCACGGGAAAATGTTAGAAGCGAGCTTAGGATATTTTATTAACCCTATTATTAATGTGATCTTAGGATTGGTATTTTTAAGTGAGCGTTTGTCTCGTATCAAATGGTTTGCGGTGTTATTAGCTTTTATTGGGGTGAGTGCACAAGCTTGGCAAGTGGGCGAATTACCGTGGGTTTCATTAGTACTACCGATCAGCTTTGCTTTCTACGGATTATTGCGTAAAAAAGTAAAGGTAAAAGCGATTACAGGTTTATTCATTGAGACGCTGGTGGTATTACCGATCGCGGCTTTCTATTTAGTGGTGATGACAGATAGCGAAACGTCTAATCTACTTCTTAATCCATGGTCACTTAACCTGTGGCTTATGTTTGCTGGTGTTGTGACGGCACTGCCATTAATCTTTTTTGGCCAAGCTGCTCTACGTTTACCACTTTCAACACTGGGCTTTTTTCAATATTTAGCACCTTCCATATTATTTGTGTTCGCTGTATTGGTTTACGATGAACCTATCTCTTTTATCAAGATGTTTACCTTTGCTTGTATTTGGTTTGGAATATTAGTGTTTGTTTTAGAAAGTAAATTAATTAAATGGTTTAAATAAAACAAACAAGCATAAAAAACACTGGATATTTACTCAGTTGTTTTTTATGCTTGTCATCATTTATTAAATAGTAAGGCAGGGAACAGCATGATTGGATTGTTACGCGGTATTTTATTAGAAAAGCAACCTCCTGAGATATTATTAGATGTTTCCGGTGTTGGTTATGAAATACAACTGCCGATGAGTTCCTTTTATCCTTTACCTGCTGTGGGTGAAGAAGCAGTCGTTTATACGCATTTTGTGGTAAGGGAAGATGCACAATTATTGTATGGTTTTGCCGATAAGCATGAAAGAGCAATGTTCCGTGAATTAATCAAAGTAAATGGAGTGGGGCCGAAGCTCGCCCTTGCTATTTTATCTGGCATGTCGGCGAATCAGTTTGTGCAGTGTATTAACAATGATGCAGTTAGTACGTTAGTTAAATTACCCGGTGTAGGTAAGAAAACGGCTGAGCGATTAGTGGTTGAAATGAAAGATCGTCTGAAAAACTGGGGTGGTTCTGATCTGTTAACACCTGAATCCGATAGGTTATCGCTGACTAATGACTTTGAAAGCACTTTTGTTAGTGGTAACGCTAAAGATGAAGCGATTAGCGCATTGATAGCATTAGGTTATAAGCCTGCTGTGGCAGAGAAAACCATTCAACAAGTTTACCAAGAAGGTATGGATTGTGAGGCTTTGATCCGCAGTTCATTAAAAAATATGATGTAAATGCTTTATTATCCATTTATTCTGTTTTCATTTATTTAATGTTTTACCTATATCGTAACTTATTCCTTAACTTATACCTTAACCATCAATAGAGTCATTCATGATTGAAGAAGATCGCCTTATTTCCGGTACGCAAAAGATCGATGATAATTTAATCGATAGGGCTATACGTCCTAAATTATTAGCTGATTACGAAGGCCAGCCGCAAGTGAACGCGCAAATGGAGATCTTCATTGAGGCTGCTCGTCAGCGGAACGAAGCCTTGGATCATTTACTTATTTTTGGGCCTCCAGGCTTAGGTAAAACCACTTTATCGCATATTGTTGCGAATGAACTTGAAGTCAATATTAAAACAACGTCAGGGCCTATCTTAGAAAAAGCCGGTGATTTAGCGGCGTTATTAACCAATCTTGAAGAGAACGATGTTTTGTTTATTGATGAAATACATCGTTTAAGTCCAGTAGTTGAAGAGATCCTTTATCCAGCAATGGAAGATTACCAATTGGATATTATGATTGGTGAGGGGCCGGCAGCGCGCTCTATTAAGTTAGATTTACCACCATTTACACTGATTGGTGCAACAACACGTGCCGGTTCATTGACTTCGCCTTTGCGTGACCGTTTCGGGATTGTGCAGCGATTAGAATACTATGACTTAAAATCATTAACTAAAATTGTGATGCGTAGTGCCTCGCATTTGCAACTAGTGATGGATGAATTAGGCGCGGTTGAAGTCGCGCGCCGTTCACGTGGTACACCACGTATTGCTAATCGTTTATTACGACGAGTTCGTGATTTTGCACAAGTTAAAAAGGCCGCGGTGATCAATGATGAAACGGCTAAACAAGCGTTGGATATGTTAGAAGTAGATAATGAAGGCTTCGACTATATGGATCGTAAGTTATTAATGGCTATCTTAGATACTTTTCAAGGCGGCCCAGTAGGCTTAGATAACTTAGCAGCAGCGATTGGTGAAGAAAAAGAAACTATTGAGGATGTTTTAGAGCCTTATTTGATTCAACAAGGTTTTTTGCAGCGTACTCCTCGAGGGCGAATTGCGACTAATCGTACTTATCTACATTTTGGTTTTGATAAACCGTCAATATAGATCCACATTTTAGCTGAATTTCTAATTTCTAATTTCTAATTTCTACTTTTACTGCATATTGAAATTGATGATATCCTTTTCAATATGCAGACTATCTTAATTTACTCTCTTCTATTTCACAGTTCTAATTTATTTATTCAAGATCATACTTTTCACTTGATCAAGATCAATATAAACAGTATAAATAACGTCCAATAGGCCCGTAAGTCATTGATGTTAAATAATTGTTTGTTTTATGTTAAAGCTTGGTTAATGAATGTGCTTGTTTCCTTGCTGCTGTTACATTAAGTTAACAAGCAAGTGTTAATCTCGTTTTTTGATGGTTAATTTCAAAAGGAATGGAAAATGCTTAAAAATATTTTGCCTGAAAATAGATATCTATTTATTTCTTTGATTAACCAATTCTACACTGTAAAAATTACTAAAAAGAGCGCAATTTTTCTTATCCAATGTGCATCTTTTTTCGATTTTATTTTCTCATCCTTTAATTTTATTATTAAAGAGCACAATGATCAGCTTAGACAGTTAAAAAATACTATTCTCATCTCGACTTCACTCATTTTCGAACGTGACTATTTTTCAATACAGCTATCACCTAATAGTGGTTAATACGCTAACTATTTATCAATATTTTATATAAATTTCAAACATATAACTTTTACACCTTACACATTTAAAGATTTAAACATTTAAACATAACTAATTTACACACTAATTACTTATAAGCTTAGGAGAATACAATGGACGATATTGTTGATTTATCGCGATTTCAATTTGCCATGACCGCGATGTATCACTTTTTATTTGTACCTTTAACCCTTGGGTTATCTTGGATCTTACTGATTATGGAATCGCTTTATGTGATGACCAGTAAAGAGATTTATAAAGATATGACCAAGTTTTGGGGCAAGTTATTTGGTATTAACTTCGCACTAGGGGTTGCTACTGGCCTTACAATGGAATTCCAGTTTGGTACTAACTGGGCTTATTATTCGCATTATGTGGGGGACGTATTTGGTGCTCCACTTGCCATAGAAGGCATGATGGCGTTCTTTTTAGAGTCGACTTTTGTTGGTTTATTCTTTTTTGGCTGGGATAGGCTGTCTAAATTACAACATTTAACGGCTACATTCTTTGTTGCTTTTGGCTCAAGTATGTCTGCGTTATGGATATTAATTGCCAACGCTTGGATGCAGAACCCAGTCGGTGCTGAGTTTAACTATGAAACCATGCGCATGGAAATGAATAGCTTTGCTGATCTGGTATTTAATCCTGTGGCGCAAGTTAAATTTGTTCATACAGTGGCTGCTGGCTACGTTGCTGGTGCTATGTTTGTATTAGCGATTAGCTCATACTATTTGCTAAAAGGTCGTGATCTTGCCTTTGCTAAGCGCTCTTTTGCGATTGCAGCTGCATTTGGGACGGCAGGTATCCTTAGTACTATCATCTTAGGTGATGAAAGTGGTTATGAAGTAGGTGATGTGCAAAAAGTGAAACTGGCTGCAATAGAATCTGAATGGGAAACTCATCCAGCGCCTGCTGCATTCAATTTAATAGGATTACCTAACCAAGAAGAGCAACGTACAGATTACGCTGTAAAAATTCCTTATGCCTTAGGTATTATTGCAACGCGTTCTATTGATGAAGAGGTTACTGGCTTAAAAGATCTAATGGCGGAGCATGATACGCGTATTCGAACGGGTATGGTGGCTTATTCTCTATTAGAAAAAATAAAGTCGGGGGAGGACACGCCTGAAAATATTGAAGCCTTTGATCAGGTTAAAGAAGATCTAGGTTACGGCTTATTATTAAAAAGGTTCGCTCCCAATGTTGTTGACGCAACCGAAGAGCAAATCAAAATGGCCGTGGATGATAGTATTCCAGGTGTTGCTCCAATCTTTTGGTCATTCCGTGTGATGGTCGGAGCTGGTGTTGCTATGCTGTTTATTTTCTTATTTGCATTTTACCAATCAGCAAGAAATAAAGTGGGCGAAAATAAATTATTCCATCGTATCTGCCTATACAGTTTACCGTTACCTTGGATCGCAATTGAAGCAGGTTGGTTTATTGCTGAATATGGCCGTCAACCATGGGCGATTGCTGAAATATTACCAACTCACATGGGTGCATCTACGGTCTCAACTGAGCAACTTTGGTTCAGCATCATCTCTATTGCGTCGTTTTATACCGTGCTGTTAGTTGTTGAAGTATTTTTGATGCTTCGTTTTGCTCGTTTAGGTCCAAGCAGTTTGAAAACTGGACGTTATCATTTTGAACAACTCGAAAACAAGCAAGGATAAGGATAAATTATGTTTGATTACGAAACGTTAAAAGTCATTTGGTGGGTTTTGATCAGCGTCTTGTTGATTGGCTTTGTTATTACCGATGGTTTTGATATGGGCGTAGGGGCGTTGCTTCCTGTGATAGGCAAAACCGACCAAGATCGCCGTATTATGATCAACAGCATCGCACCTCATTGGGAAGGTAATCAGGTTTGGTTAGTATTAGCGGCAGGGGCAATTTTTGCCGCATGGCCTGCAGTTTACGCTACCGCATTTTCTGGTTTTTATGTGGCCATGATGTTGACCTTGTTTACACTGTTTTTTAGACCCGTTGGTTTTGATTATCGTAGTAAGATTGCTGATACTCGCTGGCGTAGTACATGTGACTGGGGAATTTTCATTGGTAGTGCTGTTCCTCCTATTATGTTTGGTGTCGCTTTTGGTAATTTATTACAAGGTGTACCTTTCACGTTAGATGAGTTTTTACGATCTACTTATCATGGAGGTTTCTTCGGTTTATTAAACCCATTTGCTTTATTAGTAGGTATCTTCACATTGCTGATGTTTGTCTTGCAGGGTTCTACTTGGTTGCAAATGAAAACTGAAGCGCAAGTGAGAGAACGCGCAAGAATGGTGAGTCTAATTGTTGCACCTCTTGTTGTTACTTTATTTGCAGTATTAGGTCTGTGGTTAGCAAAAGGCATCGATGGTTATGTATTGACTTCTGTTATTGATAATAACGGCGCAGCTAATCCACTACTAAAAACAGTAATGTCTGAACCTGGGGCATGGTTAGCTAACTATGATAAGTATCCTCTGATGATGATTGCTCCTGCTATCGGTTTGTTATTTCCGTTATTTGCTTGGTTTGCGAGTAAAAAAGATTATAGCGGAACGGCTTTCACCAGCAGCAGTATTGCGATTGTTGGCGTGTTATTGACATGTGCATTCAGCATGTTCCCATTCATTATGCCATCAAGCTTAGATCCAAGTGCGAGTTTGACCGTATGGGACGCTGTTTCAAGTGAGTTCACATTAAACATAATGACGATTGCGGCGGCCATCTTTATACCAATAATTCTGTTATATACAGGGTTTGCTTATTTGAAAATGTTTGGACGTATCGGTATTGCCCATATGAAAAAATACAAACATTCAGCGTATTAATTAGGAGTTTTTTTATGTGGTATTTTGCATGGATTTTAGGTGTTTTATTAGCGTGTGCATTAGGTATTATCAATGGCTTGTGGTTAGAGCAAGTAGAAACTAATGAGCTAGAAAATAAAAACAATGAACAGCAAGATAAAGTAAAGTCTAATAGTGAAATGAAGTCGGTGACCGACTAGCTAAAACGGCTCTTTTAACAAGGAGCACGTTATTCATTTTAGTGTTTTAAAGCCCTTGAAGATGATTATTTTCAAGGGCTTTTTATTGGCTAAGATTATTCTTTTATTTTTAACTCAAAAGAATAGTAAACAAATAAACAAAAAGAAGATATGCTCGTTTTTTGTGACTAAAAAACAGCAATTACTACCACTTTATCGACAAAAAGTGGTAGTTGTAGTAGCGTTTGTCGCGTTCATGTTTTTTATTATTAGTGAATGGGGAGCCGAGTGTTAATTTCAACTTTACCAATTCGTATATATTACGAAGATACCGATGCGGGTGGCATTGTTTATTATGCCAACTACTTGAAATTTTTTGAAAGAGGCCGCACAGAGTTTTTACGTGAATATGATATTCAACAAGATACGCTATTACAGCAGAATATTGCATTTGTGGTGAAAAAGGTGGAAATGGATTGCATAAAAGCGGCACGTTTTAACCAGTTGATTAATGTCGAAACAGAAGTGACGTCTTACCGCAAAGCGAGTTTGATGTTCACACAGAAAATTTTCAATGATAGCAGGGAACTTCTTTGCCAAGCTGATACTCTAATCGCTTGCGTAAATTTACAAAAAATGAAACCAAACGCTATTCCAACAGAAATAATTGAGGTAATTACTCGTGCACGCTGATATGTCATTTTTAGGGTTATTCTTACAAGCAAGTTTGCTTGTAAAGTCGGTTATGTTATTGCTCTTAGGCATGTCTATTTATTCATGGACGTTGATCTTTTCGCGTTCGAGAATGCTAAAAGCAGCCAAGAGTGCGCTTAGTCACTTTGAAGATCGTTTTTGGTCTGGTCATGATTTAAGTCGTTTATACAAAGAAACGGCAGCACGTAATGAGCGTGTTAATGGTGGCGAAAAAATATTTTATATGGGATTTAAAGAGTTTTCCCGTTTACATCGTATGCCTGGACGTAAAGTTGAAGGTGTGATTGATGGTGCTCATCGCTCAATGCGCGTTACTCTATCGCGTGAAATGGATGAGTTAGAAGCCGGGTTGCCAGTGCTTGCTACTATTGGCTCAATCAGTCCTTATATTGGTTTGTTTGGTACAGTATGGGGGATTATGAATTCATTCATCGCACTTGGTGAAGTTCAACAAGCCACATTGTCAATGGTTGCTCCGGGTATTGCTGAAGCTTTGATTGCAACAGCGATGGGTTTATTTGCAGCTATTCCAGCTGTAATGGCTTATAACAAATTTTCTACCCAAGTTGGGCAGTTAGAAACGTCTTACATTAATTTAATGGAAGAGTTTACTTCAATATTACATCGTCAAGCAATGACTGAGGGTGAGTAAGTTATATGCAACATTCTTATCGTACTCCTAGACGCAAACGTGTCATTGCAGAGATAAATGTTGTGCCTTACATTGATGTAATGTTGGTACTACTGATTATCTTTATGGTAACGGCTCCTCTCGTGACACAAGGCGTTAAAGTTGACTTACCACAGGCAGTAGCGGAATCGTTGCCTGAGGATACAACACCACCGCTGATCGCCTCTATTGATAAACAAGGTCAATATTACTTAAGTGTTGGCGATAGTGTCGATACCCCATTGGCAGCAGAAGAGATGTCTGCACTTGTTGAGCGACAATTGGAACTTGACCCTAACTCTCAATTTATTGTTAAAGGTGACGGTGATGTGAATTACAAAACCGTAATTGATTTAATGGTGTTGCTGCAGCAAGCGGGCGTTCCATCACTTGGTTTAATGACAGAGCCTGATCAATAAATGAAAACAAGCACAAATTTAATCGCATTCATTACCGCGCTTTCTTTACATCTTATTGTTGGTGGGTTGTTGCTCATGAATGTCGACTTCTCTTTGCCTAAGGATAAGCCTAAAGAAGCCGTATCTATTATTGAAGCGACCATGATAAATCAACAAATGCTTGATGATCTCGCTAAAAGTGCGCAAAAAAATAAGCAAGCTAAGCAGCAAAAAATAGATGATGCACGACAACAGAAAGAACGAGATCAGGCTGAGGCTGAGCGCCTTAAAAAGCAAAAAGAAGACCAAATTAAAGCAGAAAAAGAAGCTGTACAACGTAAAGAGCAGGAAGTTTTAAAACAACAACAGGAAGTAAAACGACTAGAAGCAGAAAAAGTCGCGGCTGCTCAAGCATTACAGGAAAAACAAAAAGCTGAAGCAGAGGCCAAGGTATTACAGGAAAAGAAAAAGGCCGATGATGCAGCGCGCGCTTTAAAAGAGAAACAAAAAGCCGAAGAAGATGCTAAAGCGCTAAGGATAAAACAAGATGCTGAAAAAAAAGCAGCAGCTAAAAAAGAAGCGGAAAGGGTAAAAGCAGAAAACTTAGCGAAAGAAAAAGCGGCAGAAGAAAAGGCTGCAAGAGAAGCTAAAGAAAAAGCAGCGAAGGAAAAAGCTGAAAAAGAAGCGAAAGATAAAGCCGCTAAGGAAAAGGCCGCAAAAGAAGCAAAAGAGAAGGCTGCCAAAGAAAAAGCTGCAAAGGAAAAAGTAGCCAAAATTAAAGCAGAGAAAGAAGCAAAGCGTAAAGCTGCGGCGGAAAAAGAGCGGTTGAGACAAGCAGAACTTGATAGGCAAATGGCGGCAGAGTTTTCTGATGATTTCTCTAGTGCTAGAAGCGCGAAACAGCTATCTGAAATTGCTAAATATGAAGCGCTGATACGTGCCAAAATTAGTCGAAATTGGAAAGTTGACCCGAGTATGAAAGGGAGTAGTTGTACGTTAGCAATAAAATTGGCTCCAGATGGTTTAGTGCTTAGTGCAAGAATGAGCCGTGGAGATAAAAGGTTATGTGATTCTGCGCGTCGTGCCACTATACAAGCAAAGACACTTCCTATTCCTAAAGACCCTGAAATTATCTCTCAATTTCGGGATTTTGATATTACGTTAGAGCCTGAATTATAAGGAATGCAGATGTTTATTAGATTTATTATGGCATTAGTACTGGTCACTGCTTGTAGCAGTGCATCAGCTCGATTAGAAATTTTGATCACCGAAGGTGTCAACAGCGCGCGTCCGATTGCCGTTGTGCCATTTAAATGGTTGGGACAAGGTAAAAAACCGCAGAATTTTTCTGAAATTATTGCTGCCGATTTACAACGCAGTGGTAAATTTAATCCCTTATCTATCAACAATATGCCTAAAACGCCCTCTACCAGTGCCGAAGTCGATTATGCTGCTTGGACAAAGCTCGGTATAGAAGCAATAGTGATGGGCGAAGTTAAACCTGATACTAAAGCGGGTCATTATATTGTGACCTTTGAGTTATTAGATGTGTTAACGGGAAATGTTAATATGGCTGATTATAATCCAATTATGGATAAACGACGTAATACCGTCGCTACAAATCAACTACGTCAATATGCGCATCGTATCAGTGATATTGTGTATGAAAAATTAACAGGAGAAAGAGGGGCATTTTTGACACGCATTGCTTATGTTGCCGTGGATCGGAAAAGCTCGCATCCTTATCAATTACGTATCTCAGATTATGATGGGGAAGGGGAAAAGTTAGTGTTGCGTTCAAAACAACCTATTATGTCACCTTCTTGGTCTCCCGATGGACGGAAATTAGCGTACGTTAGTTTCGAAAAACGCCGTTCACAAATTTATATCCAAGACTTATATACACAGAAGCGTGAGTTAATGACTTCGTTCCCTAAAATCAATGGTTCACCAACGTGGTCTCCTGATGGAACGCAGTTAGCATTGGTTCTATCAAAAGATGGTCAGCCTGAGATTTATACTTTTAATATTTTAACAAAATCTTTGCAACGATTGACTAAAAACCGTGTCATAGATACCGAACCGAGCTGGGCTCCAGATGGGAAATCTATTATCTTCTCATCAGAACGTGGCGGAAGAGCACAAATTTATCAAGTATCGCTCACAACTGGTAAAACAAAACGAATTACCTGGGAAGGGGAGATAAATTTAGGTGGAACAATAACCCCTGATGGTGATAATCTAGTACTGGTTAGTCGTCACAATGGGAATTATATGATTGCCGTGCAAGACCTTGATTCAGGAGAATTAAGAACGTTAACCAAAACAAAGTTAGACGAATCTCCAAGTATTGCCCCAAATGGCAGTATGATAATTTACAGCACTGTTTACCAAGGTAAACAAGGTTTAGCATTAGTTTCGATGGATGGGCGATTTAAAGCGAATATTCCATCGAACAACGGTGATGTGAAGTCTCCGGCATGGTCACCATTTTTACAATAATTTAATTTAAACGTACTAAGGAAATAAAATGAATCGTTCAATAATTTCAAAAAGCTTGTTAATAGCCTTACCAATGTTAGCGCTAGGTGCTTGTTCTTCAAATTCTGATGTAGATGCAGAGTCTGCAGAAAAAAACGCAACTCAAGCTGTTGAACAAGTTGTTGATGATGTGCAAACAAATACTATTGAAGCAATCGAATTAACTGCTGAAGAGCAACTAGCTCAGCTTTATACTGATGCTATCTTAAAAACAACTATTCACTTTGAGTTTGATAAATCTTTAATCATGCCTGATTACGCTGTGATCTTAGACGCACATGCAAAATACTTAGTAAATAACACTGACAAAACAATTACGATTGAAGGTCATGCAGATGAACTAGGAACACCTGAGTACAATATCGCTCTTGGTGAACGTCGTGCTTTAGCAGTGTCAACATACCTAGAAAACATGGGTGTTGCAGCTAGCCAAATTACAGTAGTAAGCTACGGTGAAGAAAAACCAGTTAATCTTGGACATAACGAGATGGCTCGTACTGAAAACCGTCGTGCTGAATTAGTTTACTAATCCGCCTATGAATAAAAGTACTATTAAGGCGGCCATGCTAATGGCCGCTTTTATCTCTCACCCACTATATGCCGCTGCGCCTATTTCAGATGCAACAGTGAATACTGCAACTAACGCAGAATTACTGAATCGCATCGACGAATTGACTCGAGTAATGACCGCTCGCAATAAAATGCAAATTCGCTTTCAAACTCAACTTAATCAACTCGGCCAAGAAGTAAGCCAAATGAAAGGCTCATTGGAAGTATTTGCTAATCAATTAGAGCAAATAGAAGAGAGACAGCGTAATCTTTATCAGATGATAGATGAAGGTCAAAAAGGTTCAACTAACTCATCTAGGGCATTAACCCCTGTTAATCAAGATACTGGTGACGGAACTGATAGGGCTGCTTATCAATCTGCAGTAGATTTGGTTCTCAACGATAAACAATACGAGCAGGCGATCACTGCTTTTGAAGCCTTTGTGATTGACCACCCTAAATCAAGCTATGTACCTAATGCACAATATTGGTTAGGACAACTCTTATACAAAGAGAAAAAACGAGATGAGGCACGTGTTGCATTTTTAGTTGTAACAGATAAGTACCCAGACTCGAATAAACGTGCTGATGCAATGTTTAAAATTGGTATTATTGATGAATACTTAGGTAATAAAGATTCAGCAAGATCTTTTTATCAAAAAACCATTACAGAATACCCAAGTTCTTCGGCAGCTGGGTTATCTGCTAAACGTTTAAAAGCATTATAAAATTAACAATATAATTTGAATTAATAGTGCATTAATTGCATTTTGTTTAATTTCTCAGCAGATGAAATAAAAGTAGTAATTTTTTGTTGCGCTATTAAAAAAATTCTATATTATACGCCGCAGTTGAGAGGGACATGTGACTTAGCTCATGTTGTAACTATTAACAAAAAACTCACATGAAGAGTTGAAAATCATCACCATATCAAACTATATGGTTGTTAGCTCAGTTGGTAGAGCTATTGAAAAACTTTTAATTTAAAAGTGAATGTCAAGAATAAAACCAAGCCATATAAAACTATATGGGCCGTTAGCTCAGTTGGTAGAGCAGTGGACTTTTAATCCATTTGTCGAAGGTTCAAATCCTTCACGGCCCACCACTTTTTAAAGTGGTTTTATAGTCAGCTCAGTTGGTAGAGCTATTGAATTACTTTTAATTTAAAAGTGAATATCAAAAATAAAACCAAGCCATATGAAACTATATGGGTGTTAGCTCAGTTGTTAGAGCTATTGAAACACTTTTAATATAAAACTATATGGGCCGTTAGCTCAGTTGGTAGAGCTATTGATACACTTTTAATTTAAAAGTGAATTAGAAATTAAAACCATACTATATCTTAATGATATGGGCCGTTAGCTCAGTTGGTAGAGCAGTGGACTTTTAATCCATTTGTCGAAGGTTCAAATCCTTCACGGCCCACCACTTTTTAAAGTGNTTGGTAGAGCTATTGATACACTTTTAATTTAAAAGTGAATTAGAAATTAAAACCATACTATATCTTAATGATATGGGCCGTTAGTTCAGTTGGTAGAGCTATTGATACACTTTTAATTTAAAAGTGAATTAGAAATTAAAACCATACTATATCTTAATGATATGGGCCGTTAGCTCAGTTGGTAGAGCTATTGATACACTTTTAATTTAAAAGTGAATTAGAAATTAAAACCATACTATATCTTAATGATATGGGCCGTTAGCTCAGTTGGTAGAGCTATTGATACACTTTTAGTTTAAAAGTGAATTAGAAATTAAAACCATACTATATCTTAATGATATGGGCCGTTAGCTCAGTTGGTAGAGCAGTGGACTTTTAATCCATTTGTCGAAGGTTCAAATCCTTCACGGCCCACCACTCCCCTGATTTATCCTTTTATATTCCCTTAAATTTTTCATTACAATTATTGTTTCAAATTGTTATAATTTACATCTATTTTTCCATTTCTAAGAGTTAAGAATGAGCCAATTTTCCCCGCTTGTTGGATCGGATTACCCGTTTCCAGGTAAACCTGTTGAATTATCTTCACAGGAAAAAATCGATTATAAAGCTAAAATCAAACAATTACTTGTTGAAAAAGATGCAGTACTTGTCGCTCATTATTATACCGACCCTGAAATACAAGCTTTGGCTGAAGAAACAGGTGGCTATGTAGCGGACTCGTTAGAGATGGCGCGTTTTGGCCGTGACCATCAAGCTAAAACACTTATTATTGCTGGTGTACGCTTTATGGGGGAAACTGCGAAGATTTTAACTCCACATAAAACGGTACTAATGCCTGAACTAGAAGCAACTTGTTCACTGGATGTCGGTTGTCCTGTAGAAGAGTTCTCAGCGTTTTGTGACCAACACCCAGATCGTGAAGTGGTTGTTTATGCCAATACATCAGCAGCGGTAAAAGCACGTGCCGATTGGGTAGTTACTTCAAGTATCGCGCTCGAAATTGTTGAGCACCTTGATAGCGAAGGTAAAAAGATTATTTGGGGGCCTGATCGCCATTTAGGTAGTTACATCGAACGCAAAACTAAAGCAGATATGATCATGTGGCAAGGTGACTGTATTGTGCACGATGAATTTAAAGCGAGTGCTTTGCGTGATATGAAAGCTGTGCATCCTGATGCGGCTGTTTTAGTGCATCCTGAGTCGCCTGAAAGCGTGGTGAAGTTAGCTGATGCGGTTGGATCTACAAGCCAATTGATTAAAGCAGCGCAAACGTTGCCTAATAAGAAATTGATCGTCGCAACCGATACGGGCATTTTTTATAAGATGCAACAAGCTTGCCCAGACAAAGAGATGATGGCTGCTCCTACTGCTGGAAATGGTGCAACATGTCGCAGCTGTGCACATTGTCCTTGGATGGCTATGAATGGCCTTAAAGCGATTTATAATGCGTTAACTGATGCTAATGGGCATGAGATTGATGTTGATGCTGATGTTGCCAAAGGCGCATTAGTGTCGTTAGATAGAATGTTAAACTTTGCTGCTGAACAACAGTTAAAAGTTAAAGGTAACGCATAAGCGTTTTACTTTAAATGCTGTGGATAACAGTTTTTATTTACACAACTTATTGAGAATATATGATTACTAATGATGTTTTACGTCGAGTTCGTTTTGCACTGCAATTAAACGATACTAAAATGCTCGCAATTTTTGCTTCTGTTGATAACGAAATGAATGTTGATTTTTTACACAGCATTATGGCAAAAGAAGATGCAGAAGGTTTTGTTTTTTGTCGTGACAGCGTATTGTCACTTTTTCTTGATGGCTTAATTTACGAAAAACGTGGTCGCAAAGAAGGTGCTGTTCCAGCAATATTACCGGCTAAAGCTGTATTATCTAATAATGATATTCTTCGTAAGCTGCGTATTGCTTTAAACTTTAAAGATGAAGATATGCTAAATGCACTGAAGCTTGCAAATTTCCCTGTTTCTAAAGGTGAATTATCTGCTTTATTCAGAAAAGCGGATCATCGTAACTTCAAACCTTGTGGCGACCAATTATTACGTCGTTTCATTGACGGGATCACTGTGCAATTCCGTGGTACTAAACCAAGTACCGATGCAGTAGAAGTCGAATAAAATAGACTGTCTTAAGTATGAAAATACTGATAAAAACCGAGCAAGCTAGCTAGCTCGGTTTTTTTATGCCTATTATTTATTAATAAGTCACTGACTGTCATTACGACACGAGTTTCGGCGCAAAGTAATCTACCACTAAAATTGTACCCCGCTATAAGATAAGGCGGTAATAGCTAAGAATGATATTGAATCTAGCCTTGACTAGAATTCATTCATTTATGTCTCACTTTGTTCGCCTATTTGCCCTGAAACAATATGTAGATCTCGCTGTGGGAAAGGTATCGATATATTGTGTTCTGCAAGGATTCGATTAAAACCAGTGTTAATAGCATGCGTCATTGGTAGACGATGCTCAGTTCTTTCAACAAATACTCGCGCTTCAAAATTAAGCGAACTATCCCCATGTTCTAAAAAGAAAACCTGAGGCGCAGGTTGAGTTAATATATCTTCTTTATCCGTAAGCACTTGCATCAACAGGTCTCGCACTTGATCCACATCAGAGCCATAAGCAACGCCTATTTTAATCACTACGCGCGTAATAGCATCATTTAAGGTCCAATTAGTCACGTTCTCAGTGATAATCGACTTATTTGGAAGCAGAACCTCACGGTTGTCGAAATCAGTTAGTGTTGTCGCTCTAATAGCAATATTAGTGACAGTGCCCGATTGATCGCCAATGGTAACTAAATCACCGACTCTAATCGGCCTCTCAAATAAGATGATGATACCCGAAACAAAGTTAGCCACAATTTCTTGTAAACCAAAACCTAAACCGACACCCAAAGCGGCAACAATCCATTGTAATTTTGACCAATCTATACCTAATAAAGATAAGCCAACAACAACACCTGTCCCTATTAATACATAACCTAAAATAGTCACTATTGCATAACGCGCACCGTTATCCATAGCAAACCGTTCAAAGAATCCAATTTCAATGACGCCGCGAATATTTCTGGCCGCAACCACGCCTCCAACCATAAAACCAATTCCTAGAATAACTTGCCACAATGTCACACCGCTAGATAACTCTACGCCATCGACAACGGTAGCTTGTTGCCAAAGCACAATGTCTTCAACAATGCCTAATGCGGGCAATAAGGGTTTCCAGACAAACCATAAGCAAACTATAAACAGTAATCTGGTGACCCAGTGTATAACTGCTCTGCTTTGGCGAACAACTTCGTCTTTATTTATATTGTTATTTATGGTCGGTGGTGGGATTAAATCATCACTGTTCTGTGCTGCAGATTCTTCTTGCTGAAGTTTCGCCTCTAATGCTTCTAAGCGTTTCTTTCTTACTATATAACGTCGAAAAGTAACCAAAAAGGTACGCAACATAATGCCATATACCACCGCGGCCAGCACCAGTAAGATACCTGACAAAAATAATTTTGATTGCAATTCAACTGCCGTATCAAAAAAGCCAAATAATGGAAGTAAGCCAATCGCGAACGGAGAAATAACAACAATTGGGAAAGATAAAATAGCTAAGGTGCTGGCTGCGGTACGTCCTTCGACACTGGTTGCTACACCGCTTTTAGGTTGAAAGAATTGATAACTAAATATTGTAATAAAAATAGACCCAATGATGAAGGCAATAATAGCGATACCATATCGCAAGTCTGGTTCATCACTAGCGATGGCGCTTGCGAAGATAAACGTTACCAAAGACTGTATCCACACAAACCACGTTAACATTTTTCGAAGTTTATCCCGTGCAATATCACTCCAACCAAAATGTTTATCAAATATGCCATCTTCACGGCACATTGAGTGAAAAAATAGTAAAATCAAACTTACAGATGCCATTGATGCAAGGCCTGTGGCAATGCCTGTTGAAAAGCTGCTAGGTTCAGCATTATTGAAGATAATTCCTGCAATCGTGAATAAAAAAATGGGCAGGGGGAAGGCTAAGATAAAGGTTAATACTAGAGCAAGAGGGGTTGTAATATAAGTATCTTTTCCTACCTTACCAACTTGTTCAACCAATGACCGTAAAACACCTTTAATTCTAGATTGTAGCAGCAAAATTGTAATGGGGAGGGTGAGTAAAAGTAAAGCTGGTACCGTTAATACACCAGCATACACGATATTTATTAATTTCCACCAAGAACTGGGCGATGTATACCACTCAATATTATTAACGAAATTAATGAGCAGATCACCTGATTTTTCTGAGTTTGAAGGTAACCAAATAAGTCTTCGATCTAGGAGTTCTCTCAGCTCGGCACTTGATAACAACAACTGGTTAATCAGTAATTTTTCTTCTGCTATGCTATCAGATTGTTCACTTGATACTTCAATTAAAAGGGTCAATAACTCACGACGCGCTTGCACCAGATTTTTAGCCACTTCTATATCAGTGTTTGTGAATTCAATATCGATATCACTTTTTTCTTTTACTAAATTTTCTTTATTTTCTTGACGTGCATCGGTCAGAAATTGTTTAGCGGCAACTTCAATTTGAGCTGTATTACGTAAACTTTCTTGCCACAATATGACATCAAGTTGATTACGAACAGCATCTTCCTCAATGTTATATTTACGTTTCTCAATACGTGCTTCGTTGGGTAAAGACGTTCGTAATCTACGTAATAATTCCCCTAGTTCATCGGTTACTCTTCCGGTTGCCAATACGCGCTCGATGGTTTCAGATGATTGTTCAACTTCTCGTTTTTGGCTACGTAAAGCACTTATGTTTTTTTTGTTATCAGATGAATTGGCCTGCTTGTTGGCGAGTAGCTCTGCAAGCGACAAGTTTTCTTTCGCAATAACAGAAAGCGTTGGCTTTAGTTCAAGTTGACTCAGCATTTCTTTGCTTTGTTTTAAGGTATTTTCTACTTCTACATTACGGCTTTGCGATAAATAATTTTGTACCCCCAAAATTTTCTTTTCAGAAAGTTCACTTTGTAACCGCATCTGCATAAGCTCTGCATCTACTAATGCTTCTCTTACAGGGATGGTGGCTATTTCTCGTTCAAGTGCTTTTATTGTTGCCGCAAGCTTCTCAATAGTTGCACTTTTTTTATAAAAATCAGCTCGCTCATCAGGACTTGTATCTTGGTTTGGCTGCTTGGTGATCGTATCACTAATTGCTTTTTTATCTGCTAGGGCTGCACTCAGTTCATTTGCAATTTCACTCGCGCGAACACTCAAGTTATCTTGCTCTGTCTGCTTTTCAGCCTGTGCCCTCAAACGGTTTTCTTGTTCCGCAAGGTCTATTAATAGTTGGTTTTCTAATTTATCAGTCGATTGATCGGGGGCGATTGTTATTGTTTGATTTTTTAAGCGATTATTTTCATTTTGAATCGCTAATATTTTTTGAGGTGCGGTAGCGGCTTTTTCACTGAAGGTATTAGCTAACTTTGTTTGCTCGTCTGCTTTGGTAAGTATTTTTCGAGCATCTTCTAGTGTCGTGAGAATTGGTTTTTTTTGTTCATCAAGTAATTCGGTGTTTTTATCTAAGCGTTCTATTTCGTTAACTATTTTTTTATCGAGACTATTTTGCTGTGCAAATCCAAATGGAACAAATAAGGTAAGGCTCATCAATAGGAGTATAAAAAATTTTATGTTGTAAAATCCGTTGTATGATTTTTTTATCTTGTACAAAAGCACTCCGAAAGCGTTAGTTATGATTTTATGGTATTTATTATGCAAATCTAGGAATAGAATAAATTAATATGTCATCATAATTAATCTACCTTAAATCCCAATCGTTAATCTACCCTAACCCTCAAAAATTATTTCATACTATGGTCACAGGTAAGCATTTTGATTGGTTCAGATATAAATAATTAGATCGAAGTAAACTCGATTATTACTATGGGTTTATGCATTAACACCGGGTAGTTGACTGTGGTTACCCTATTTATATTGATACTCTCTCATAAAGAAAAAGGCAGAATCTGACCTCCCTGAACCTTTTTTAAAGGGCTCATGGGAAAGTGATTAGGGTGCTGTAAGTTGTGTATCAAAGTCTTTTAGGTGAGAATTCATCATTCATCATTCATCATTAATTATGAGATACCCATCAGGATCAATTAAATGACTCTTTGTTTGAAGGTTCAACTCACTAGCTTGAGTTGAGGGCAGATTACTTTTTCTGATATTTCTGATATTAGTGATCGTTAAACCTAAAAAACCATTTTCGATATCGGTATTATAGCTAAAATTATCATCCTCTTGTGTCCCATCAAATTGTTGAAATTCTAATAGGGTGTCAGAGTATTGCCATAATGTTTCTATAATATTATCTGAATGTTTTATATCATTAAATGAATCAGACTGCTTATTTGCTAAAAAGTACAATGTCATCGCGCGTTCATCGGAGCGGTAGGTATAAACCAGTTCAAAGCCTAATCGTTGATAGAAGGGTAAGCTATGTTTCAGATCTTTGATTCTAAGTGTTGATAAGTTTATATGTGCAGCCGAACCTAAGGGAAAATCGATGTCGTCTAGTTTAATTAAATCAGTTTGTGTGTTTTCAATTAAATGAGTTTGAATTAATTCAATACAATAACCATCGGGATCCGTTAGATGGCATAAATAAGCTAAATTAGGAATGACCGTACATAAGCTGACTTCAATACCATTATCTAATAATTTCTGGTGCGCAGTCGTTAAGTGACCAACCGCGATAGTGAATTTCCAATAACCTGATTGTCGATTAGGCTGAGCGGGTACTATAAATTTTTGTTGTGGATTGAAAACCAGCTCAAGTTGAGCATGGAAAGTCTTGTTTGTTGTTTCATCACTGCAGCCTCTTTGGTTATAACAATATTCAAGAAAATAATGAATGCCTTGTGTTGATTCATAATGATGAATCAACTGCATACCCATAATATCTAGATAAAAGGTTAATGATTTTTCAGGATTACTGATTTGTAAACGGTGTTGAGTTATCTGCATTTGATATTCCTTTTAGCGTTCACCTTGTACTTCAAAGTCATCACTAGCAAGTCTAGCCTGGCCATCAGCTTCTAATACCCAGCGCTCACGATGCACAACCCCGAATGCATTATTCATGGTCCAATGTGATGTTAAAATATAACCTTCATCTTCAGCTTCCCAAGTGACTTGTGTGTAATCCACGTCTTTAAAACCTTGATCCATTATGCCTTGCCAAAAGTCTTGAATTGCCTGACGCCCCTCAAAGACGCCGAATGGCCTCGCTGTCATTACGCAATGTTCTTGGTATTGTGCTGCGCACCCTTTAGCATCTGAATTGTTGAAAGCAGTTTGCCAAGCTGAAATACCTTTTTTACATGCGATTAACGTTATGTTGTCTGCTGTTGCATTAGTCATATAATTATCCTTGATAGAAGTAGTGCCCTGATTGAAATGAACAATAGCTGAGACGAACAATAGCGCTATAATTACTGAAGAAAAACAGCTATATTCATAAACACTGTTTAATAAAAGTAAACAATGACCATGATTAGATTACGTCAAATGTCGGTTTTTGCGCATATAGTGGAAACAGGATCAATCACCGCAGCTGCTGAATTACTCACATTATCAAAGTCTGTGGTGAGTCAGCATCTCAAATCTCTTGAGACTGAATTAGGCATCATGTTGTTAAAACGTACGACGCGTAAACAAATATTGACGGTCGCTGGGCAACAGTTTTATCAACAGTGTAAAACCCTTAATCAAGTGGCCAGTGATGCATGGAATGATGCTCAACAAATGAAAGCTATCCCGCAAGGAAGAATTAGGATCACCGCTCCCAATGCGCTAATGGAAACCTTAGTCACGCCCGCCATTGCAGATTTATTAGCACAATATCCGTTATTAAACCCAGAGTTAATTAGTCATGACCATCACTTGGATCTGATATCGGAAGATATCGATTTAGCAATAAGAGTAGGGCAATCCCAAGAAAGCGGACTAAAGCAAAAACGCATTGGTGAGTTTCGAGATGTACTTTGTGGGAGACCTGAATATATTGCTTCTAAGCCGTGGCAAGAGTTAGCGTATATTGGTAATACTTGGCAAGGACATCAGATACGCCATCAGTTTAACTATCACGCAAAGTATCAATCTGTTTCTTCTAAAGCACCAAAAGTTAAGCAAGTAGATCAAAAAATGGATAGTTTTATTTACAATACTAATACCCATTGTATTTCAAACTCTTTTTATACTTGCTTAGCTTTAATTAAATCTGCATCGGGGATAGGAATTATACCTGATTTTCATTTGAAAAATTTAGTGACCGAGTTGCATGAAGTGTTTCCGGAATATCAATTACAATTGAATACGGTCTATGCACTGCATCCTTTTAATAACCAAATGCCACTGAGTGTTAAGGTCTGTTTACGAGCAATTACGGATCAATTGAATAGCACTACAGAAATGTAGTCGTATTGGCTAAACAGCCAGATGATGGTCGCTCAGTTCGTTTAAACTCGATGCTGCGTGGACATAGTTTTCTAAAGTTATTTGGGACGTAAACGAAGATAGCCAATTTATATTCAGCCATAAAAAAGGCCACCATTTTTAGGTGGCCTCAAACTAATGCGTAAAACGGGTGTTATGGTAAATACATATATGAATTTAGCTCACTTTCGCTCCCATTATAGAGATAGTAAGCAAAAAACAGTTGTTACTATTATGATCGCTTCTGGAAAAAAACGAGCGTCATATTATTTTACCTGAATTTAAAGAATTCAGTTGAGTTACTTAAAAGTATCGTATTCACTCTCTCATCTGAAGTTATTTCAAGCTGTTAAGTACTTTTTTTGCTTCTCCAACACTCATGATTGATAGTTTTATGGCGGGTGCATACCCTAATTGATCATAAATTCGCAGTGCACTATGGCGACCATACTTCTCACTAGTATCTGATACTGCGTCGTACTCTGCTTTGATGTATTGTTCTGTAATTAAGTTTTTATTGGAAGCATTAAGCCAGAGGGTGACAGTTTTTACTGTTAGCTCAATTCCTATCTCTATACCACTATTTAGCAATACTCCCATCAGCTTTTTGTTTGAACCATAAGAGGGGTGAATATGGCCGATACTTTTGACCATTTCGATGAAATCTGTTGGTGTTATCCGTTCATCGTCACTTTTGATATCAGAGATATCTACCTTGGATGATACCTTTCTCGCTTCTGAGTATTTAATGGCTATTGCCTCTTTTAACGTTTCAAATTCCAATTTCTGCAAATAGTGCAGATAAGCTTCAAGGTTAAGTGAAAGAAGTTCTGATACTGTAGTGGCATTTTCTAGCAGAATAATTTCATCTTCTAACTTTTTATCGGCATCCACACGTAAAATATGACATAAGAGAGTTCTATCAATTTTTCTCCATTTGGCTCTATTAATTAGGGTATTTGCTAGGAATCTATATGAATGAGCTATATGTTCTGAGTAGTAAAATTTAAAGTCATCTTGGATCGCTTCACCATCATAAATATTGAGCGGCTTAAAGCCACGTCGACTTTTAACAAAAGATATTAAATCATTATCATCTACAGAAGACAGTTGTATACCAGCTAAAGATACCGCAGACTTAAAACTCGAATGTTTCATTCTTGCAACCGCAGCCATTGCTCTCATATGATCTGTAGATAAAGATCCTAACGAGTCACTTAGTGTAGAATAAGTGACTAGAGAATCATTTAAAACAGAAGAGTCATCTTCATAAATCAGCGCATAACCAAGCCCAAGGTACATCAGTTCGAGTAAGCCTGATGAATCACCATTAGGTTCCCATTCATACCAGCCCAGAGTTGGATCTAATTCTATTGCCTTTGCCATCTGAATCATTGAATTGGTGAAGTGAAATAGATCCATAGTATGGAACTTTGAACTATCTAATCCTCCCGTATCCCTGAGCTCACAACAAATATTCGAATAGTATTCAATCTTACTTTCACAGAATAGTGACTCTTTATATCGTATCCCTAGCGGATTGAGTAATGTTTCTATACGTTCACAAAATTCATTAATGTGCTTTTTTAAGTCTTGCATGGTTAGTCTTTGTCCTTCCTCTGTTGTTATAAACTAACTATATAAAAGTTAAATAATAAACTCAATGATTATTTAGGCTAAATTTATTAGCCAAAATATATTGATTAATTATTTTGTGGTGTTTATAATTGATAAAAATAATCGAAAAGGACATTTAAAATGCTTACACATAACAAACTGGAAACTATCTTGAAAGTGCTATAAGTAGGTGCTTAGCCATACAGGTGTAGTAGTCACTACCACAATATAAATACAATTAAAGTAGGATTTAAAATATGGAAAAGAAAATACTAAATGATTTTTATAAAGCAGTCGTTAAGTGTGAGCCAGAGTCTCCGTGGAGCCCTGAATTAAAAATATACAGTGATAGTAAATTATCTGTTTACTATGCACCATTTGAGCATATTAACACCAAAGCTAAAGTAGTAATTTGTGGTATTACACCAGGAAAAACGCAAGCAACTCAAGCTCTTGATACGGCTAAAACAGGGATTATTTCTGAAACTGATTTGGTTAAAATACAGGAAGAAGCAAAGCAAGCGGCAAGTTTCAAGGGGTTTAGAAAGCCGTTGAGCGATATGTTAGATCTTGTTGGTTTGAATGAAAAGTTAAACATTGAGACATGCAATGACTTATTTGATAGCAAAACTGATTTAGTACATTACACAAGTACCATTCGTTACCCCGTTGTTTTGGAAAATGGAAATAATTATAACGGTGTACCAAAGGCATCTAAGCATCCATTTCTACGTGAAATGTTAGATTCTTACCTAGCTGAAGAAGTTGAAGTATTAGGACCAGACTGTTTATGGATACCTCTTGGAAAGGCCGCTACAGAAGGACTGGAATACTTAGTAAAAAAAGGGGCACTAAAACCTAACCAGCTTCTTTCTGGTTTACCACATCCAAGTGGAGCAAATGCTGAACGTGTTGCCTATTTTCTAGGGAATAAAGCTAAGAGTAAGTTAAGTATAAAAGTGAATCCAGATATTCTGGATTCCGCAAAAATAAGTTTGAAAAACAAAATAAGAGTCGCTTAAATGAGTAAAAGGTTTTTGTTGTGTGTTGAGTGGGTGTGATAAGAACGATACTAGGGCTGTCTACCCAATAATGTATCGATATAAAGAACTTATGTTCTTTTAGGCTTAACTGTAATGGTTAAGCCTTTTTTTTCCATAAAGTAACATGCATAAAATGACTATTATGGTAAATAGGTATTTTTATCGGAAAAATAATGGCTTCATTATAAAATAACGATGAAACACCTAAAAAAACAGTAAACCTATCTAAATTAACTTTAAAAGCGCAAACTTTAAATGATCACAAAAAAATGATTAATTTGTAAATTACATCATATTCTCATTTTGCTTCTTTTAAAAGACCAAATGCTTAAATGATCATGTTTTCTTTATTATGGATTTTATTTTTTGAGGGAGTGGATCAGAGGTGGCTGTAATGCGCAAAGGGAGGGAAAGCGACTTAGTTCATTATCTCGTTACTGAGATAAAACGAGCGTGAAAAATTCATAAAAGTCTTGGACACATAAACTTTGAAGACTAATCATTACAGCTCTGCCTCGATTGTTAAAGTTGCTATTTTCAACTATACAACTATACAACTATACAATTATGCAACTATTACTGTACCACTACATATGCGATTATGCTTAATCCCTATTATTTGATATGCATGTAGATGGACAACTCAATGCAGAGTTGAGTAAGTAATCTTGAAAAGGTTGGTTGTCCTATTATTTCTACCAACCATATAAAAATTAGCGAGTTTCTACTTCAATCACCTTCAAACTTAATAATTTACTTGTCCAACTCATTTTGTCGATGCCATCAATCCAAATGATTCGACTGTTTCGTGTATCACCTTTTCGTAAGTATGTTTCAGGTAATCGATAGCTTGCTTGCCAAACATTAACGGTTTGTTCTGTTATTTTATTGGTTTTATCATCATAAAAACTGATAGCCACCTTAACAATAACAACGCCATCAGTATTATCACTGGATAGTATAAACTTTAAACCAAGGGATTGGTCTCGCCAAATTGAATCGCTATAGGTTACTTTTACGTCATTTTTAACGCTAGTATTCAATAAACCCGAGCGTAGCAGTGAAGATCTGTTTTTTAAAGCTTGCTCAGAATTAGCAGGGCTGACTACATTTGAATTAATGTTGTTTGATGAAATAGTTTTACTCACTTGATCTGCTGCGTCATCACTAATGGCGACATATTCCCAAGTGTAATCATCGTGGAATGATATTATGGCACCGTTATCAAGTGTAACCGTGCCAATGCTAGCTGCGGAGAGCCCTAAAGTGACAGAGCCGAGCAATAAAAATAGTGTGTACTGTAGATAATGAAAAGGCATAAATTTCAACTTTTTATATGGTTTGGTTTGATTTCAAATATACAGGGTAGCTATATGTTCAATCAAAGTTCTGGAACTCACTGTATTAACCTCACTATATTAACCCCAAAGCTTAGATAAAGTCTTGGAAACAAATCTTTGAAAATTGATATTTTCAATTATTCTTTTATCTGCTTATAGCAACAATAAGTGCTTTGCTAGTTATGCTGTTTGAGAAGATAAGCGAACGTTAAAAGAGTATTAAAGCTTATTGATATTGTATCAAGGTGAATGTGTTAATCGCTGGTTTTTTCTTTGAATTCACAGAGATCTTCTATTAAACATGAACCACAGCGTGGTTTTCTGGCAATACAAGTATAACGGCCGTGTAAGATCAACCAATGATGAACATCCACTTTAAACTCCGCAGGTACTACTTTTAATAGCTTTTGCTCTACATCGTCAACATTTTTACCCATGGCTAATTTAGTACGATTAGCAACACGGAAAATATGCGTATCAACGGCAATGGTTGGCCAACCGAAGGCTGTATTTAACACTACGTTGGCGGTTTTTCTGCCCACACCTGGCAATGCTACCAAGGCATCTCTGTCTTGTGGCACTTCGCTGTTATGAAGCTCGATCAACATTTTACAAGCTTTGATAACGTTTTCAGCTTTACTGTTATATAAGCCGATGGTGCGAATGTATTCTTTTAATCCATCGACACCGAGTGCATAAATGCTTTCAGGGGTATTAGCGACAGGAAATAGCTTATCTGTGGCCTTATTAACACTCACATCGGTTGCTTGTGCTGATAGTGTTACTGCCACTAATAACTCAAAAGGGGAGCTAAAATTTAACTCAGTTTCTGGGTGTGGATTGTTATCCCTTAAACGGGTTAATATTTCTCTGCGCTTTACTGTATTCATTTGTTCACTATCTTATGGTCGATAAAGTTTTTAAGGGCAATGATCAAGCCCATTAGAATAAATGCGCCCGGTGGTAACGCCGCAAGTAAAAAGCTGGTGTCGGTATTGTAAAGGGTGATGGTCATAAAACTTGCCCAATCGCCTAATAATGTTTCAATACCATCAAATAAGGTACCTTGCGCTAAAATTTCTCGGCCAGCTCCTAATAATACTAATACTGCGGTAAAACCTAAGCCCATCATCAAACCGTCAAATGCGGAGTGTTTTACATTGTTTTTAGAGGCGAATGCTTCTGCTCGACCTATTATCATACAGTTGGTTACGATCAATGGAATGAAGATACCGAGTGATAAATAAAGTTGATAGGTATAGGCATTCATCAGCAATTGTATACAGCTAACCAAGGAAGCGATGATCATCACAAAGACAGGAATACGTATCGCTTTAGGTACATGATGTCGAATTAACGAGATCAATATATTAGAGGCAATAACAACAAATAATGTTGCCAAACCTAACCCTAATGCATTGGTTAAAGTATTAGTTACTGCTAATAATGGACATAACCCGAGTAACTGCACTATGCCTGGATTGTTTTTCCATAACCCTTGCCAGCTTAAGTCCTTATAGATTTGAAGGTCTTCGTTAGCTGTAAGGTCCACTTCATCTGCCGCTATATCACTTTCGAGATCTGCATTATTTGCCGTGTTGTGTACTGTTTCTTGCGTCATTATTTATCTCCACAATTTGCAGGGGTGTTAAATAACTGCGTTTTGTTTTTTTGAAAGTAAACAAGCGTATCTTTAACGGCATGCACAACGGCTCTTGGTGTAATAGTTGCACCAGTAAATGCATCAAAACTACCACCGTCCTTTTTCACTTCCCACTTGCTAGCGGTACTTTCTTGATATCTTTTACCATCAAAAGAATAAATCCAATCAGATTTATTGGTTTGGATTTTATCGCCTAATCCTGGTGTCTCTGTATGACTATTAATACGAACACCTGCGATTTTACCATCGGTATAAATGCCAACCAGTAGTTTAATTTCGCCAGAGTAACCTTTAAAGGTGCTGGTTTGGATCAACGCGGCGATCGGCTGTTTATTTTTGGTTGCAATAAAGACTTGTTTAGGTGTTTGGTCACCTAATAATTCTGAGTCAATTACGGTGAAACAACTGTTTATAATTTGGTTGTCATATTGGTCAGGTTCAATCAGTTCATTAATATTGTTTTGCAGTGCAATTTGCTCCTGTTGCAAAATAATCGGTTGCGTTAACACGTTAATTAATGCGATTGCGCCAGTACAAACAACGGCAAAGGTTGCTAGTAAGAAAGCATTACGACTGATAATGGGTAGCATCATGTGCGTTTTCTCCCGTAAACCTTGGGTTTGCTATAATAATCGATTAACGGCACACACATATTGGCGAGCAATACTGCAAAAGCAACGGCATCAGGATAACCACCGACATTGCGGATCACCACAACTAATAAAGCACATAATAAACCATAGATTATGCGTCCCTTCACCGTGGTACTTGCCGTGACCGGGTCAGTTAGAATAAAGAAAGCGCCAAGCATAGTGGCACCTGAAAATAGATGGTAAAGAGGGGATGAATATAAATCGGGATCACTTGCAAAGGGAATAAACGAGAAAACAGTGACACCTACGATGAAAGCCACTGGGATATACAACATGATGACTTGTTTTTTCAGTAATAGAAGCCCACCAGCTAAGTACGCTAAATTAACCCATTGGCTACCTTGAAGTGAGTCCAAACTGAATAAGGTTGTTTTCAATGTTTCAGATATTGTTTCACCCACGTGCAGCGCATTTCGAATGGTTTCCAATGGCGTTGCCAAAGTGAAACCATCGATAGACGTTTTAATTTGCGTGACACTATAGCCATCAACACTGAAGCCGGTAAAAATCAGGCTTAAGGTATCAATGAACGTGACAGGAAAAGCTTGCATGGATTGTATTGGCAACCATGCTGTCATTTGCACAGGAAAAGATATTAATAACAATACATAACCGGCCATTGCAGGGTTGAAGATATTTTGCCCTAGCCCGCCATAAAGATGTTTAACAATAAGGATCGCAAACAGGGTACCAATTACAATCACCCACCATGGTGCAAGAGACGGGATCGCAATAGCTAATAAAATCGCAGTAAGCACAGCACTATAATCACCAATACTAGCCATCACAGAGCGTTTGCGCAGGGTCATAAATAGAGCTTCAACTGCAACAGCGGTAACGACAGCTAATACTATCTGTACATAAATAGCTAAACCAAATAAGTAGCTATGTACAATAATCCCCGGCGTTAACCCTAAAATAACCATTTTCATTATTTCGGGTGTACGTCTTTTGATACGTTGGTGTGGCGAGGTCGAACTAAAAAGTGCCATGGGTTATTGATCCTTCTGTGCCAGTTTTTTGGCTTTTGCTTTGGCAATGACAGCCGCTATTTTGGCTTTTCTATCATCTTGATTATTATCACTGACAGACTCATTAGATGCTATTACTTGAGCCTGTTGAGTATCGTCTTCGTTGTTCGTTTCTGGTTGTGTTTCTTGAACACTCATTTTTGGCATTTCTTGTGTCGATTTTTGCGCTTCTTCCAATTGTTTTTTATGCAAACGAGCTTGTTCTTTTCGTATAGCGCGTTGTTTGATCACTTCTGTATTATCAGGCTCTGATGGATTGTTTGTTTGAGCCGTCTCAACCTCTTTTGCTAATTTCTTTTCCTTGGCGCGTTTGATAGCGGCTGCAACGGCTGCTTTTTTAGGATCTGCTTGCTGAGTTGTTGGCTCAGTCGCTGATTCAGTAGTTGTCTCTGAGTCAGCATTTGCAGCTGTTAATTTTTTCGCTTTTGCTCGTGCAATAGCGGCTGCTACAGCTGCTTTTTTAGGATCAGTTTGCTGAGTTGTTGGCTCAGTCGCTGCTTCAGTAGTTGTCTCTGAGTCAGCATTTGCTGCAGCTAATTTTTTCGCTTTTGCACGGGCAATAGCGGCTGCAACGGCTGCTTTTTTAGGATCAGTTTGCTGAGTTGTTGGCTCAGTCGCTGATTCAGTAGTTGTCTCTGAGTCAGCATTTACTGCAGCTAATTTTTTCGCCTTTGCACGGGCAATAGCGGCTGCGACGGCGGCTTTTTTAGGATCCGCCTGTTGAGTTGTTGGTTCAGTAGCTGATTCAGTAGTTGTCTCTGAGTCTGCATTTGTAGCTGCTAATTTTTTTGCTTTTGCACGGGCAATAGCGGCTGCGACGGCGGCTTTTTTAGGATCCGCCTGTTGAGTTGATGCTTCAGTAGCTGATTCAGTAGTTGTCTCTGAGTCAGCATTTGCTGCAGCTAATTTTTTCGCTTTTGCACGGGCAATAGCGGCTGCGACGGCTGCTTTTTTAGGATCAGCTTGTTGAGTTGTTGGCTCAGTCACTGATTCAGTAGTTGTCTCTGAGTCAGCATTTGCAGCAGCTTGTTTTTTTGCTTTTGCGCGGGCGATAGCGGCTGCTACAGCTGCTTTTTTAGGATCAGCTTGCTGAGTTGTGGGTTCTGTCTCTGCTCCTGCAGCTGCTAATTTTTTTGCTTTTGCGCGAGCAATCGCTGCGGCTACTTGGCTATTTTGAGAACTTGGTTTCTCTACATTAGCTGTATCAGCCTCTTTGCTGATGTCTAAATTTGCATTAGCTTGTTTTTTCGCTTTGGCACGTGCTAATGCTGCTGCAACAAGGTCTTCGCCATTATTATTGTCTTTCATTTGTTGTTTACGTTTTTCAGCGGCTTGTTTATGTTTGAGTTGTCGCTGTTTTTTCTCGTTTTCTAAACGTAACTCTCTGTCTTCATGGCGTTGGCGTGCAATTGCAGCTTTTTCTGCTTCAACTTTTTCAGTTTTAATTTGTGCTTTAGAGACGCGGTAATATTCCACTAATGGTATATGGCTTGGACAAACATAAGCGCAGGCTCCACATTCAATACAAGCTGATAGGTCATACTCTTCTAATTTTTTATGGTCTTCACTTTGTGAGTACCAAAGTAATTGTTGTGGTAATAACTCAACGGGGCAAGCCTCTGCACATTCACTGCAGCGAATACAGCTCATTTCCTCTTTGGGCTCTGGTAGTTCTTTAATCGTTGGTGCTAATAGGCAGTTACAAATTTTACTTACTGGCATTTCAGGATCGCTAACGGTAAATCCCATCATAGGACCGCCGATAATAAGCTTCTGATGGTCTAATTCATTTAACCAATAAGTATCTAGGAGATGCTGGATCGGTGTCCCGATACGTACCCGCGCATTACCTTTTTTAACAAAAGCGTCTCCGGTGACCGTGACTATTCTTGATACCAGAGGTTTGCCATTAATGATGGCTTCTTTTACCGCAAATATAGTACCGACATTAAGCATCACAATGCCAAGTTCTGAAGAATGTTTGTGAGCCGGTGTTTGCTCGCCAGTTAATACTTCAATTAACTGTTTAGCACTACCAGACGGATAGCGTGTTGGGATCACTCTGAGTAATATTTTTTCTCTGATGCTGTCAGGTAATGCTTGTAATGATTTAGTAAAAGCTGCAATGGCTTCTGGTTTGTTATCTTCAACCGCAAAAATAGTCAGTTTAGGTTGCAGCATATACTGCATTATTTCAATGCCTTCGATAATCTCATCGGCATGCTCTTGAATCAAACGATCATCAGAAGTGATGTAAGGTTCACACTCAATGGCATTAATAATTAATAAGCGGTTTTCACTGTGCGCTAACTTCAAATGCGTAGCAAAACCAGCGCCACCTAATCCTATGATGCCCGCTTGTTGAACTGCTTCAACTAAGGTTGCAGGGTTTTCATTACGATAATTTTCAAAGCCTTGATATGGATAAATTCTGTCTAAGCCATCAGTGGCAATAACAATAGATAACACTGGTAAACCTGATGGGTGACAATCGGTTCTAGGTTCAATCGCTTTTATTGTGCCTGAACTACTGGCATGTTGAACCACTAATGCGCCATAAACTTTGGTTAAAGGCTGACCTTTTAATACGTTATCGCCAACCTTTACTAATAGCTCTGGGATATGCCCTTTTTGTTCAACGGCAATAATTAATTCTTCGGGAATACCCGCATCGGTAATAGCACTTTGATTACTCTGCTGTTTGTTTTGAACAGGGTGCACACCACCATGAAAATCCCACATCTTACCGGCAGCAATTTGTTCTAATTTTTTGTCACTTAATAAATAATTAGGCTGGGTCATGTTACGGCTCGTCATTGCTTTCAGTTGGAATTGTTTTAGTTGGAATCGTTTGTAAGTTCCACTGCCAATTTTGGGTCGTTATTTTGATCGGTAGCATATCGATGCAATCGGTTGGACAAGGTGCGACACATAGTTCACAGCCGGTACACTCATCGGTGATCACCGTGTGCATTTGTCTTGTTGCACCTAAAATGGCATCAACGGGACAAGCTTGAATACATTTGGTGCAGCCAATACATTCGTCTTCACGGATAAAGGCAACCGCCTTTGGCTTTTCTTCACCTTCTAGTTTTTTAGGCTCAATTCCCATACGCTCTGCTAACTGTAACATTACAGCTTCACCGCCGGGTGGGCATTTATTAATGTCATCACCTTCAGCAATGGCTTTGGCATAAGGTTTACAACCCGGGTAACCGCATTGACCACATTGCGTTTGCGGTAACATTGCATCAAGTTCTTCAACTATTGGGTCTTCTTTCACTTTAAATCGAATAGACGAGTAACCCAATAAAGAGCCAAAAATAAGCCCTAAAATACCTAGCGTTAAAATCGCAACAATAATACTAATGATCATTTAATTAACCCAGTAAAGCCCATAAATGCTAACGACATTAAACCAGCGGTGATCATCGCGATAGATGCGCCTTTAAAGGGTAATGGCACATCAGCGGCACTTAAACGTTCACGTATTGATGAAAATAATACCAATACTAATGAAAAACCTGCACCGGCACCTAACCCATAAATAACAGACTGAGCAAAATTATGTTGCTCAGTTAAATTCAGTAAGGCTAAACCAAGAATTGCACAGTTAGTGGTTATTAACGGTAAAAATATACCTAGCAAACGGTACAAAGTTGGGCTGGTTTTATGCATGACCATTTCAGTGAATTGTACCACCACGGCAATCACTAAAATAAAGCTTAAAGTTTGTAAGTAGTGTAATCCTAAAGGCTCTAATAAATAATTATTTACAATATAAGAAAGCGCAGCCGTTAAGGTCAATACAAAAGTGGTCGCCAATGACATACCAACAGCTGTTTCAATTTTATTTGAAACGCCCATGAAAGGGCATAATCCTAAGAATTTCACTAACACAAAGTTATTAACTAACACTGTGCCAAAAAAGAGTAAAAAATAATCGCTCATAAATAATAATTCCACTACTTTCGTAGGTGATTTGATGCGTTGAAAATGACGCGCATTATAACAATAAAAGTTGATAAGTTCAGCGTAAAAGTATTATCAATTTTAGCGATCTAGTTATTTGCTGTTGTAATCAATTAAAGAACCCAATTAATGGAGATTTTAATAGGGTAACTTTAAAAGGGTAACTATGGTGAAGGTGTCATGTTGATAAGTATTAATTAATGAGAGTTTACGTAGTGATTTAACTTTTTACTTATTTTTTGTTGCTCATTTTCATCATAAACCGAGATCTTTTAAAAAATATTATAAGGTTTATTTATTTCATTCAGTTGAATATTTAAAGCACAAATTGAGCTGGGTGTTTTTAAAGTTGATTTACATCAATATGCTACATATTGTGCTAGGTATAGTTCACGGGCACTATATATTGTGTCTTGTGAATTAATTATTGGAGCTGTAAATGAAACCTGTTGTGATCAAACGAGATGGTAGTCAAGTCCCTTTTAATGCTTTACGCATTGCAGAAGCGGTTTTAAAAGCCTCTGGCGCTGCTCGTTGTAAAGGTGTGGATGCTTTTGCGATTGCCGCTGAAGTTGAAGCAAGCTTAGCAGGACAAGACCAAGTAGATATCCATTATATTCAAGATGCCGTTGAAGCCTGTTTGATGAAAAGTAATCATATTGAACTGGCACGTATATATATTGAGTATCGTCACGATAGAGATATTGCACGAGAACGGAAAAGTCATTTAAACAGCGAAATAGATGGATTAATTGAACAAAGTAATGCGTCATTATTAAATGAAAATGCCAATAAAGATGGCAAGGTAATTCCCACGCAACGCGACTTATTGGCCGGTATTGTTGCTAAACATTACGCTAAATCACATATTTTGCCTCGTGATGTCGTGCGAGCACACGAAGCGGGTGAAATTCATTACCATGATTTAGATTATGCGCCTTTTTTCCCGATGTTTAATTGTATGTTGATTGATATTAAAGGGATGTTTGAAAACGGTTTTAAAATGGGTAATGCAGAAATTGAAGAGCCTAAGTCAATTTCAACCGCAACCGCAGTAACAGCACAAATTATTGCACAGGTCGCCAGCCACATTTACGGTGGCACTACCATTAATGGTATCGACATTATACTTGCTCCTTACGTTTCTATTAGTTACCAAAAGCATTTGAAAACGGCAGAAGAATGGAACGTTGCAAACGCACAGGCTTATGCCACCAAACAAACAGAAAAAGAGTGTTTAGATGCTTTTCAGTCGCTCGAATATGAAGTGAATACACTGCATACCGCTAATGGACAAACTCCTTTCGTTACTTTCGGCTTTGGTTTAGGAACAAGTTGGGAAGCACGTTTAATTCAGGAATCTATTTTAAAGATTCGTATCGCCGGTTTAGGTAAAAATCGTAAGACAGCTATTTTTCCTAAACTTGTTTTTGCAATTAAAAATGGTGTAAATCATAAAGCTTCTGATCCAAACTATGATATTAAGCAGTTAGCATTAGAATGCTCTAGTAAACGTATGTATCCTGATATTTTAAATTATGAAAAAGTAATCGAAGTAACGGGATCATTTAAAACGCCAATGGGTTGCCGTAGTTTCCTTGATAATTACCAAGAAAATGGTGAAGAGATCCACGATGGACGTAACAATCTTGGTGTGGTTAGCCTTAATTTACCGCGTATTGCGCTTGAATCCAAGGGAGATGAAAAACGTTTTTACCAGTTGCTTGAAACCCGTTTGAAAATGGTTAAAAAAGCACTAGATACTCGTATTGAGCGCTTATCTGAAGTGAAAGCAAGCGTTGCCCCTATTTTATATATGGAAGGTGCCTGTGGTGTGCGTTTAAAAGCAGATGACTGTATCGCTGAAATCTTTAAAAATGGGCGCGCATCTATCTCATTAGGTTATGTGGGTTTACATGAAACGATTAATGCGTTGTATGGAACTGAGCAACATCTATTTGACGATAAAGAAAAACAACAAAAAGCAATTACCGTTATTCATTATTTAAAAGCAGCCACGGAACGTTGGACTGCAGAAACAGGTTACGGTTTTAGCTTATACTCAACACCTTCAGAAAATCTATGTGATCGTTTTTGTCGTCTGGATGCAAAAGCGTTTGGTGTTTTAGATGGTGTAACAGATAAAGGTTATTACACTAATAGTTTCCATCTAGATGTTGAAAAATCGGTTAATCCCTACGATAAAATTGATTTTGAGATGCCTTACCCTGAAATAGCAAGTGGTGGTTTTATTTGTTATGGCGAGTACCCAAACATGCAGCATAACCTTAAGGCACTCGAAGATGTCTGGGATTATAGCTATACGCGTATCCCTTATTACGCGACGAACACACCGATTGATGAATGTTATGAATGTGGCTTTACCGGCGAATTTGATTGCACCAGTAAAGGCTTCGTTTGTCCAAGTTGTGGTAACTCTGATCCTGAAAAAGTTGAAGTGATCCGTCGTGTTTGTGGTTATTTAGGGAGCCCTGATGCACGTCCGTTTAATGAAGGTAAGCAAGAAGAAGTGAAACGCCGCGTCAAGCATCTATAACTTGTGTTTTATTGACCGCCTTAGTTGTTTGGTTTGATTTGTCTGTGCTGATAAATTATTAGGAGCGACTTTTTTGTTTGTATAAGAAAAATGAACACCCTGATAAAGCGGACTCCAGGGTAAGGTTTCATTTAATACTTTGGTGGGCACAGACGAACTGAATATTAAGTAACTGACTGACATTAAGAAACTAATCTTAAACAACTAATATTAAACAACTAATATTAAACAACTAATATTAAACAACTAATATTAAACAACTAATATTAAAAAAACTAATAGTAAGCAAATAAGAACTCGTTATGAATTACTCAAAATATTACCCAATTGATGTATTAAACGGCGAAGGCACGCGTTGTACTCTTTTTGTATCCGGTTGTGTTCATCAATGTAAAGGTTGTTATAACCAATCAACTTGGTCGCCTGATGCAGGTGAATTATTTACCGATCAACTTGCTGATCAAATAATTCAGGATCTTAATGATCAACGGATAAAAAAACAGGGATTAACGTTATCCGGTGGAGATCCACTGCATCCCGCTAATGTCGAGCAAGTGTTTAAACTGGTGCAGCGTGTTAAACGAGAGTGTGAAGGTAAAGATATTTGGGTTTGGACTGGATACTTGCGTGAAGCACTAAACCAAGAGCAACAAAAAATAATTGATTTAATCGATGTGCTCATTGATGGTAAATTTGAACAAAGTTTAGCTGATCCTGCTTTAGCATGGCGAGGTAGTAGTAACCAAGTGATTCATTATTTGCATAAAGGCTGTTAATCATTCATAAGTAGTGCTGATAAAGCATGTTTCAATAACGCGGTTACACCGTTTTTATTACAGTATCAATGCGTCAACAATGAAACAGTCTCCACTTAAAAAATGATAAACAAAAAAATGAACAATCATATAAAAAATAAAGTTGTTGCTTTAGGTGATACTCAATTTACCTTTGCTGTGTATATTGCCAATCAACCAAAGATGCCTGAATACGAATCTCTGAAACATATAATGCCTTTACAGCTTGGGGAAATTGATTCAATTGGTAAAGCCTGTGGTAATGGTTGGCGTAAAGTATTTAATGTTTATGCCAAGCTTTTATATGCCTTAGACAAAAATCACTTTCACTTTTCTGAACTTGCGCCTACGTGGCAACAATATCGTGATCAATTTCTATTACAAAAAAATAGCACAACTGCATTGATATTTACTCCACCTTGTTTAAATAATATTGAAAGCAGTTATGTTGAAAATAGCTATCTTGATAATAGCGAGATTGAAAATAAGCTTATTGAATGTAGCCATGTTGAAAATACAAATGTTGATAAGAGTAAGGTTAGAATTCATAAAATAAAAAACAAGACCGTGCATATAATTTGTGGCCGAACTTATGCGAAAAAAATGATTAATGATGGGCAACTGAGCATCGACTTACTGTGGTTAGATGAAGAATTTGCTATTAATTTTGAACACGCGGTTATTGTTTGCCCTTATTTTGATTATCGGCAATTATCCAATCAAAAAATACAGCGTTTATCTTCACTATTAAGCGCGCTTGTAACAGGTTATGACGAAGGCGTAATAGCTACTGCAGAGGGCGAATAAGCCATTGATTATGTTTGTAACTCTACTTTTTAATAGCTAATAACTTGGTTTACATTCAATTAATTCATTTGTGTTTCTAAAACTTTGCTCATTTTTTGTTAATCCGCAATATCTTTTCTGTAAAGCGAACTAGACTTAGCAACTCTTAAATTTGTTTTTAAAGGATATTTTGTATGGCGAACTTAATGGATACGGTTGATCAACGTACCAATTTGGTCGGTGAAAATCGGTTAGAATTATTGTTATTTCATCTTTTAGGTCGTCAACTGTTTGCTTTAAACGTTTTTAAAGTAAAAGAAGTGGTGAAATTACCTTACCTTAATAAATTACCCAACTCTCATCCTCATATCGATGGTGTTGCTACTATTCGAGGGGAATCTATTCCCGTTATCAATTTGAAGGCGGCTATCGGCCTGCAACCCTTGGTGCCCGATGAGCAATCAAATTTAATTATTACCGAATATAACCGAAGTGTTCAGGGCTTTTTAGTTGGGCCAGTTGATCATATTGTTAATATGACCTGGGGTGAGATCATGGAACCGCCGACTACGGTAGGTAGAGGGCACTATTTAACTGCGATAACAAAGCTTAAAAGAAATGATACTGAAGAGTTAGTTGAAATTATCGATGTAGAAAAGGTACTCGCTGAAATACTCGTTTATAAAGTGGATATTTCTGATGGAGTGTTGGACGAGAGCATTATTTCTGAATTCGTTGGTCGCAAAATTTTACATGCAGATGACTCACCAACAGCTAGAAATCAGGTTGCTAGTACCTTAGAGCAATTAGGGGTCGAGATTATTCCGGCTAAAAATGGTTTAGAGGCATTGAACATTTTAAAAGGTTGGGCAGACCAAGGTAAAAAAATTGAAGATGAAATATTAATGCTGATCACCGATGCTGAGATGCCTGCAATGGATGGTTATAAATTAACTTCTGAGATCCGCAATGATCCGCGTATGTCGGACTTATTTGTGGTGCTTAATACTTCCTTAAGTGGTGACTTTAATAAAGCCATGGTAAAAAAGGTAGGCTGCAATGAATTTCTCTCTAAGTTTCAGCCTGACTTATTAGTAGAGTTAGTGCAGCAACGTTTAAAAGCAAAATTAAGTGAATAATCAAAATTGTTGGTTAAACGAGCAAATTAATAAATGTAGTTATGACTACTTCACATCACTACCGCTTTTTGTCTTTACGCGATTGCACATTATCTGCTTAAGCTTTACTCTAGCTTTTAATTGCAGCGTTGATTACCGAATAAATGGCTTTTATAAACAGGTTTATACTCAGTAGAATATTAAAAATGAGATGCTGGTAACGTAAATCGCTTTAATAATATTAACTATTTCAATAACTTTAATAATGAAGACTAGACTAAAACATGAGTGAACAAAATTCTCCACAAACGGGAAATGAGTCGGCAACAATCGAATCCCAAGAAACAAAGCTAGTGCCGCCGTCACTTTATAGTGTGTTATTACACAACGATGATTATTCACCAATGGATTTTGTGATTGATGTATTACAACGCTTCTTTCGATTAGATCATGAAGCTGCTACGGAAGTAATGTTAAATGTACACTACAAAGGTGTCGGTGTTTGCGGTACATTTAGTGCTGAAATTGCAGAAACAAAGGTAATGCAAGTTAATAATTATGCAAAAGAAAATGAACATCCATTGAAATGTACGATGGAAAAAGAGAGTTAACCAAGCCATTTTTTATTTCCACTCTCCTAAGGAGTCTCCATGCTAGATAAACCTTTAGAACATAGCCTCGATTTAGCTTTCCGAATTGCGTATGAAAAATACCATGAATTTATGACATTAGAGCATCTATTATTAGCTTTATTGGAAAATGAAGAAATAAAGAAAATTTTGCTAGCTTGTTCGGTTGATATTGTTTCCCTGCATCTTGAATTAACAGAGTTTTTAGATACTAATCCCAGTTTGTCAGAGGTTAAAAATCAAAAGCTAGAAATACAACCTACGATCGCTTTTGAGCGTGTACTGCAACGTGCTATTTTTCATGTGCAATCATCGGGAAAAACAGAAGTTAGTGCTGCTAACGTGCTGGTGGCTATTTTTAGTGAACAAGAATCACAAGCGGCTTACTTCCTTAAAAAGTCCAATGTATCGCGCTTAGATGTAGTTAATTACCTTTCCCATGGCGTTGAAAAACACCCTGATACGGTGATCTTTCATGAGCCTGAGCAGATTGAATCTAAAGTCGAAGAAAACGATGAAATGCCCTTTACCATTAATCTTAATGAGCAAGTGGTTGCTGGTGTTATCGACCCATTAATTGGTCGCGAAAAAGAATTAGAGCGTTGCGTGCAAATACTGTGTCGTCGCCGCAAAAACAATCCATTGTTAGTTGGAGAGTCCGGAGTTGGTAAAACCGCAATCGCAGAAGGACTTGCATATCGCATTGTTCATAATGATGTGCCGGAAGTGATTGATGACCATATTATCTACTCTTTAGATATGGGGGCATTATTAGCAGGTACAAAATACCGAGGTGAGTTTGAACAACGTTTCAAAACTGTATTAAAAAAACTACAAGATCAAAAAAATGCGATTTTATTTATTGATGAAATTCATACTATTATTGGTGCAGGAGCGGCCACGGGTGGCCAACTAGATGCTGCTAATCTATTAAAACCTTTATTAACGGGGGGCAAACTTCGTTGTATTGGTTCCACAACCTATAAAGAGTTTGGTCAGGTTTTTGAAAAAGAACATGCCCTGGCGAGACGTTTCCAAAAAATAGATGTACTTGAACCTTCGGTTAAAGAAACTAGCCAAATTCTTCTCGGTTTACGTTCGCGTTACGAAGAACACCATAATATTCGTTATACCAACAAAGCATTGATGGCCGCGGCTGAATTAAGCGCTAAATACATTAATGATCGCCAGTTGCCTGATAAAGCGATTGATGTGATAGATGAAGCGGGTTCTCAAATGCGTTTATTGCCTGTCAGCAAACGCAAAAAAACCATTGGTGTGGCAGAAATTGAAACCATTATTGCTAAAATCGCACGTATTCCAGAAAAGTCCGTGTCTAGCTCAGACAAAGACGCACTAGAAAAATTACATGACCGTTTGAAAATGACGGTTTTTGGCCAAGATACAGCTATTGATGCATTAACTGATGCTATTCATTTGAATCGTTCTGGTTTATCTGATGAATTAAAACCTGTGGGATCTTTTTTGTTTGCTGGTCCAACTGGGGTGGGTAAAACGGAAGTTACACAGCAATTAGCCAAAGCATTAGGCGTAGAGTTGTTACGTTTTGATATGTCCGAATACATGGAGAAACACACGGTATCAAGATTGATTGGTGCTCCACCTGGTTACGTTGGATATGAACAAGCAGGTTTGTTAACCGATGCGGTAGTTAAACATCCCTATTCTGTGGTGCTGTTAGATGAAATAGAAAAAGCACATTCTGATGTTTATAATATTTTATTGCAGGTAATGGATCATGCAACATTAACTGATAGCAATGGTCGCAAAGTTGATTTTAGAAATGTTATCTTGGTGATGACAACTAATGCAGGCGTGCAAGAAACGGTTAAACAATCCATTGGCTTTAAAGAGCAGAAAGAAGGTGCAAAAGCGATGGATGAAATCAATAAGATTTTTTCTCCTGAATTCAGAAACCGTCTTGATAATATTATTTGGTTTAATCATTTAGACTTAAAAGTGATCAGCCAAGTGGTTGATAAGTTTATAGTGCAGTTACAGGTGCAATTAGATAAAAAACAAGTTTCACTTGAAGTAGATAGCAAAGCTCGTAATTGGTTAGCTGAGCATGGTTATGATAAAGCGATGGGTGCGAGACCAATGGGACGTTTAATTCAAGAGAAACTTAAAAAACCACTCGCGAACGAAATCTTATTTGGTGGATTACAAGAGGGTGGTAGTGTCTCAGTGCGTTTAAACGAAACGGCGGATGGTATTGAGTTTGTCTATGATAAAAAGACTGAGAAAGAAGTGGAAATGAGTAATTAATCATTTATTTGCTAACTTTTTCTTTGTTTATTACGTACTTCAATTGTAGTTACAAATTTTAGTCATAAAAAAACCAGCGATAAAGCTGGTTTTTTTATGACTATTTAAAGCCTGACTTGGTTTCCGGCTAATTAACGAGCACGGAAAACAATACGACCTTTTGATAGATCGTAAGGGGTCAATTGAACTGTCACTTTATCGCCAGTTAGAATACGGATGTAGTTTTTACGCATTTTTCCTGAGATATGTGCAGTAACAACGTGACCGTTTTCTAATTCCACACGGAACATTGTATTAGGCAGAGTATCTAAGATAGTGCCTTGCATTTCAATACTGTCTTCTTTTGCCATTGGCGATGGATCCTTCGTATAGGTAAGTTGTGCTACTTTCAATCGGCGCATAATGCCAGAATAATTGGGAGTGGTAAAGGATTGTTGCTCATTAATCAAACTAAATAGTGAATGAAACCCTAATCAAAGGACTTCCATTGTTGGTTTATAAAGCGCTGATGTGGATTAAACTGATTTTTGTAATTCATTTTTTGACAGTTGTGAATGTAATAACCTAAATACAGAAATGTTATGTTTTTTTGTTTTGCTAAATCTAGCTGTTGTAAAACGGCATATTTTCCTAATGAATGTTCACTATAATCAGGATCATAAAAGCAATAAAAAGCACTCCAATCGGTTGCTGAGTCTGTACATAGTTGGTCTGTAACACTGACTGATATTAACTGTTCAGCATCATAGACTTCAATAAATAGCATATCTCCCCAACTACATGCTAAAAAAGATTCAAATTGTTCTGAGCTAGCAGGATACATGACACCTTCTTTATGAACCTGATTAATGTAGCGTTCGTATAGAGGGTAGTAGGATGCTTTAGGGGTAGTGCTTATCAATGTAGTGAAATGTTTATTTTTGTTTACTAAGCGTTTTTGGCTTTTGGATAACTTGAAATTTTGACTATTCACACGTAATGATTCGCAGCCATTACATTCTGGGCAATGTGGCCGATACACTTGATCACCACTACGCCTAAAACCTATCAACATTAATGCAGGATAATGTTGTTTTGCATAAACTTCAGGATCAACCAGCATAATGAGCTGTTCTTCTTTATCGGCTAAATAGGAACAAGCAAAAGCAGCGGTTAAACCTACTCGAAGATCAGAAGCATTAGACATGGTGAATTTTATCCTTATTTTTTAATATGATTAAGTATTGGTTGGATAACTTTCTGTATGTCTAGGATAAACAAAATTTTAACCCTGTCTTTATTTAATTCAAACTTACTTCAGTGTATCGTAAAATAGATAATTTTATTATGTGAATCTGACTATAGTATTCATTGTGGATATTTAAAATTAAACAACTATGCCAACATCTTACATCATAAAAATTTTTACCTTGGCAATGAATGCAAAGGTTAACTATTTTTTCTTAAGCATGTAACATAAACTGTTTTCTGTATTATCGATAAACGTCAGCCCAACTTCCAGCCATAAATTAATATGTGAGGCCTTATGACCGTCCACCAAACCATTCAAGATAAGCTAAAAAAACGCTTTCAAGCTGATTATTTACAAGTAGAAAATGAAAGCAATAATCATTCTGTCCCACCTAACTCCGAAACTCATTTTAAAGTCACGCTTGTTTGTGAAGAGTTTGAAGGGGTACGTTTGATCATGCGTCATCGTTTGGTTAATGAATTACTTGCTGAAGAACTTGCAGGACCGGTACACGCATTAGCAATACATACTTACACACCTTCTCAATGGGCAGAAAAAAATCAAGTCTCACCTAATTCGGCACAATGTTTAGGTGGTGGTAAATAAAAGCGTAGTATTGCTTTTCTATAAAACGCGAGAGAAAAGCTAAATTGCCAAAGTGTTAATAGACTCTCTACATTTTGTTACACTTTTTCTATTAAATTTGAACTTACTACGGTTAGCTTTTTATTTGATATAGCAATTAGCCCCTCTCTAATGTTAATATTTGCGAGAAATTTTTAGCGTACGTGTTAATTGTTTGTTAATAGCAGCAATTACATGTAATGTTTTATTGCCGAAAGGCATCTAACTTTCCTCCCGTAACATAGTGCAAGAGAATATGATTACTATAAAAAAAGGACTGGACCTCCCTATATCAGGAGCGCCAGAGCAAGTCATTCAAAATGGCCCTGCCATTTCTGAAGTTGCTATACTGGGTGAAGAATACGTTGGTATGCGTCCGTCAATGGCTGTTAAAGTCGGCGACAGCGTAAAAAAAGGGCAAGTTTTATTTTCTGACAAGAAAAATGAAGGTGTACTTTTTACCGCTCCAGCGTCTGGTGTAGTGAAAGAAATAAACCGTGGTGCTAAACGTGTACTGCAATCTGTTGTTATCTCTATACAAGGCAATGAGTGTGTGCAATTTGCTAAGTATGAAAGTAAACAATTAGCAAATCTTGAACGCAGTAAAATAGTTGCAAACTTAGTTGAATCCGGCGCGTGGACTGCATTACGTACTCGCCCATTCAGCAAAGTACCTGCTATTGATGCTCAACCCGCTTCTATTTTTGTGACGGCAATGGATACTAATCCATTAGCAGCAGATGCAACGATTATCATTAATGAAAATCAACAAGCCTTTACCGATGGACTAGCGATTTTATCGCATTTAACATCGGGTAAAGTGTATGTTTGTAAAGGTGAAGCTGCATTGCCTAAAAGCGCAGTGGCAACCGTGGAAGAAAAAATCTTCACCGGTGTTCATCCTGCTGGTTTAGCCGGTACACATATTCACTTTATTGATCCTGTTTCCGCTACTAAACAAGTTTGGTCAATTAACTACCAAGATGTAATTGCATTTGGCCAGTTATTTACTACCGGTGAATTATACAGTGAAAAAGTGATTTCTGTCGCTGGCCCTGCTGTTACAAAGCCTCGTTTAGTACGTACATTGCTCGGCGCATCGGTATCTGAACTAACTGCTGGCGAGTTAATCACAGGTCAAGTTCGTGTGATTTCTGGATCAGTGTTATGTGGTGTTACAGCAGCGGGCCCACATGGCTACTTAGGTCGCTACCATAACCAAATATCAGCATTGATTGAAGGTTATGAGAAAGAGCTATTTGGCTGGGGTGTTCCTGGTTTTAATAAACACTCTGTATCTAGTGCATTCTTATCAGCATTAAATAGTGCGAAGAAATTTGCATTTACTACCACTACTGGCGGTAGTAAGCGTGCGATGGTACCAATCGGTCAATATGAACGTGTGATGCCATTAGATATTTTACCAACAGTATTATTACGTGACTTGATCGTTGGTGATACAGATGGCGCACAAACATTAGGCTGCCTAGAATTAGATGAAGAAGATTTAGCACTATGTACTTATGCTTGCCCTGGCAAATATGAATACGGTTCAATCTTGCGCTCATGTCTAAGTAAAATTGAGAAGGAAGGCTAATAATGAGTCTTAAGAACTTAATTGAAAAAATGGAACCGCATTTCGAAGCAGGGGGCCGTTATGAAAAATGGTACGCACTGTATGAAGCCGCTGCGACATTTTTTTATACACCTGGTTATGTGACCAAAGGTATTACTCACGTTCGCGATAGTATTGACCTTAAACGCATGATGATTTTTGTTTGGTTAGCAACGTTCCCAGCAATGTTTTACGGTATGTACAACACTGGTGTACAAGCTAATGAAGCAATCGTTGCAGGTTACTCTGCTTTGGAAGATTGGCGTGTTGCATTATTAGATATGCTAGGAGTCACACTTGGCTCTGGTGCTGGTTTATTTGATAACTTCCTGTTTGGTGCCGCTTATTTCTTACCTATTTATGCTGTTACTTTTATAGTTGGTGGCTTCTGGGAAGTGTTATTTGCGAGTGTGCGTAAGCATGAAGTAAATGAAGGTTTCTTTGTTTCTTCTGTATTATTTGCATTGATCGTACCGGCAACCATTCCTCTATGGCAAGTTGCTTTAGGTATTACCTTTGGTGTTGTTGTTGCTAAAGAGATCTTTGGTGGTACTGGCCGTAACTTCTTAAACCCAGCTCTTGCGGGCCGTGCATTCTTATTCTTTGCTTACCCAACGGATATTTCAGGCGATGCGGTTTGGACTGCTGTTGATGGTTTCTCGGGCGCAACATCATTAAGTGTGATGTCTCAAGGCGGCTTAGAAGCTGTTCAATCTAACCTGTCTTGGATGGATGCTTTCCTTGGTAATATGCAAGGTAGTATTGGTGAAGTTTCTACACTGGCTATTCTGATCGGTGGTGCCTTTATTGTGATCACGCGTATAGCTTCATGGCGTATTATTTCAGGCGTTATGATAGGTATGATTGCGACTTCATTATTATTTAATGTGATTGGCAGTGATACAAACCATATGTTCCAATTACCTTGGTACTGGCATTTAGTCATGGGTGGTTTTGCCTTTGGTATGATCTTTATGGCAACCGATCCAGTATCAGCATCATTTACTAACAAAGGTAAATGGTACTACGGTATTCTAATTGGTTTGATGGTGGTATTAATTCGTGTTGTAAATCCAGCCTTCCCAGAAGGTATGATGTTAGCTATTTTATTCGCTAACTTATTTGCACCGTTATTCGATTACTTTGTGGTGCAAGGCAATATCAAACGGAGGCTCGCACGTAATGTCTAATCAACAAGAAACATTTGGCAGAACGATTATTGTAGTACTGGCAGTTTGTCTAGTCTGTTCAATTATTGTTGCTGGTGCTGCAGTTGGCTTACGTCCAATGCAAATCGCTAATAAAGAGATCGATAAGCAAAATAATATTCTGGCTGTTGCTGGTTTAACGACCAATAAATCAACTAAAGAAGTTTTTGCATCAAATATTGAAACTAAATTAGTTGATATAGCGACGGGTGAATTTGTAACTGATCTGAGTAAAGAAGAAGTTGCTAAATATGACCAACGTAAAGCATCAAAAGATCCAGAGAAGAGTGTTAAATTAACTGCGGATCAAAATGTCGCTAAAATAAACCGTCGTGCTAATTTAGCGACTGTATATTTAGTGTCTGATGATAACGGTCAATTGCAACGTATTATCCTACCTGTACACGGCGCTGGTTTATGGTCGACTATGTATGCTTTTGTTGCTGTGCAACCAGATGGTAATACGATTGATGCTATCACTTACTATGAACAGGGCGAAACGCCTGGACTAGGTGGTGAAGTTGAAAACCCTCGCTGGCGTGGACTGTTTGTTGGTAAAGAATTATTCGATGCTGACGGCAATCCTGCTATTAAAATTGTTAAAGGACAAGCTGCTGCTGGTTCTAAACATGAAATTGATGGTTTATCTGGGGCGACACTAACCAGTGTTGGCGTAGAGCATACCTTTACTTTCTGGTTAGGTGAGCAAGGGTTTGGTCCATTTCTTAGCAAAGTTCGTAAAGGAGCGCTAAACAATGGCTAAATCAAGTGAATTAAAAGAAGTATTAACTTCTCCGGTAGTAAGCAATAACCCAATTGCGCTGCAAGTATTAGGTGTTTGTTCTGCATTAGCAGTAACCGCCACCTTACAAAACGCAGTAGTAATGACCTTAGCGGTATTGTTTGTAACGGCTTTCTCTAACTTATTTATTTCGTCAATACGTAACTATATTCCTAACAGTGTACGTATTATCGTACAGATGGCGATTATTGCTTCGTTAGTAATAGTAGTAGACCAAGCGCTAAAAGCATTTGCTTTTGGTATCTCTAAACAGTTATCTGTTTATGTTGGTCTGATCATTACAAACTGTATTGTAATGGGACGTGCTGAAGCATTTGCAATGAAAAACAAACCTTTCCCAAGTTTTATGGATGGTGTGGGTAATGGTTTAGGTTACGGCTTAATCCTTGTTTTAGTTGGTGCTGTTCGTGAACTATTTGGTTCAGGTGCTCTGTTCGGTATTGAAATATTACCGTTAATTTCAAATGGCGGCTGGTATCAAAGTAATGGTTTATTACTTCTACCTCCTAGTGCCTTCTTTATCATAGGTGGCATTATCTGGGCAATTCGAGTAATTAAACCAGAACAAGTTGAGCCAAAGGAGTAATTTGAATGGAACATTATCTTAGTTTATTTGTGCGTTCTATTTTCATTGAAAATATGGCACTCGCTTTCTTCTTAGGCATGTGTACTTTCCTTGCTGTTTCTAAGAAAGTTAAAACATCAATGGGTCTAGGCGTAGCAGTAATTGTAGTATTAGGTATTTCTGTACCTGCTAACCAAATTATCTACTTTAACCTATTAGCACCTGGTGCACTTGATTGGGCGGGTTTCCCTGATGCGGATTTAAGCTTTTTAGGCTTTATTACGTTTATCGGTGTGATTGCTGCTTTAGTACAAATTTTGGAAATGGTATTGGATAAATACTTCCCAGCTTTGTATCAAGCATTAGGTATATTCTTACCACTTATTACTGTTAACTGCGCCATCTTCGGTGGTGTATCATTTATGGTTCAACGTGAGTATAACTTACTAGAATCAGCAGTTTATGGCATTGGTAGTGGTGTAGGTTGGACGCTTGCGATTGTTGCTCTAGCGGGCATCCGTGAAAAAATGAAATACTCTGACGTACCCGATGGTTTACGTGGTTTAGGTATTACATTTGTAACGGCTGGATTAATGGCATTAGGTTTCATGTCATTCTCTGGTATCCAGCTGTAATCGTTGCTGTTTTAGCTTAGATGAATTCGAGGGAATTTATTCCCTCTCAAAACAAGGAAAAAGTCGATGGAAATCTTTCTCGGCGTTGCCATGTTTACAATTATCGTTTTAGCATTGGTCGTTATTATTTTATCGGCAAAGGCAAAACTTGTAAGCACAGGTGATATTACAATTTCTATTAATGATGATGCGGACAAAAGCATCCATACCCAAGCAGGCGGTAAGTTATTAGGTGCATTAGCAAATGCTGGTGTATTTGTTTCTTCTGCATGTGGTGGTGGTGGTACTTGTGGCCAGTGTCGCGTGAAAATTAAATCAGGTGGTGGTGATATTCTACCCACTGAGCTTGATCACATCACTAAACGTGAAGCAAAAGATGGCGAACGTTTATCATGTCAGGTAAATGTTAAAGAAGACATGAGCATTGAACTACCAGAAGAAATCTTTGGTGTTAAGAAATGGGAATGTACGGTTATCTCTAATGGTAACGAAGCAACATTTATCAAAGAGCTTAAATTACAAATTCCTGATGGTGAATCTGTACCGTTTAAAGCCGGTGGTTATATTCAAATTGAAGCGCCTGCACACCATATCAAGTATAAAGATTTTGATATTGAAGAACAGTACCGTGGTGACTGGGAACACTTTAAATTCTTTGATTTAGAGTCAAAAGTTGACGAAGAAACGATTCGTGCTTACTCAATGGCTAACTACCCTGGCGAAGAAGGCATTATCATGTTGAACGTGCGTATCGCTACGCCTCCGCCACGTGATCTGTCATTACCTTGTGGTAAAATGTCATCATTCATCTTCAGCTTAAAAGCCGGTGATAAAGTAACTATTTCTGGTCCATTTGGTGAGTTCTTTGCCAAAGAAACTGAAAATGAAATGGTATTTATCGGTGGTGGTGCTGGTATGGCGCCAATGCGTTCACATATTTTCGACCAATTCCGTCGCTTAAAAACAACGCGTAAAGCAAGTTTTTGGTACGGCGCGCGTTCTAAGCGTGAAATGTTCTACGTTGAAGATTTTGATGCGATTGCAGCTGAAAATGAAAACTTCGAATGGCATGTCGCATTAAGTGACCCACAACCTGAAGATAACTGGGATGGTTACACTGGTTTCATTCATAATGTATTGTTTGAAAACTACCTTAAAGACCATGAAGCTCCAGAAGATTGTGAGTTCTACATGTGTGGTCCACCAGTTATGAATGCTGCGGTTATTGCTATGCTTAAAGATTTAGGCGTAGAAGACGAAAACATCTTACTTGATGACTTCGGCGGTTAACCCTGATGATTAACTCATCAATTAAATGGCTAGCCTTAATAGGGCTGGCCTTTTTTATATCTTCGTGCTCAAAACCTGAAGCGCAATTATTGCATATTCAGGGACAAACCATGGGCACCTATTATCAAGTTTCTTATGCGCTTTCTAGCGAACAGTCTAAAGATAAGCAACTTTTAACTAATCACTTACAGACATTAATTGATCAACAATTAGAGTTGGTAAATGATCAAATGTCTACCTATCGTCCACAATCTGAGTTGTCATTATTTAACCAAAGTAAACATGCTTATGAGGTTTCTGATGCGACGATTAAGGTCGTTAAACGTGCTCTTAAGGTTTATCAGCAAAGTGGCGGTGCGTTTGATGTTACGGTTGGTCCATTGGTCAATTTGTGGGGCTTTGGTCCAGATAAAAAACCAAATAAAGTACCTAGTGCTGAATTAATTGAACAAACTAAACAAAAAATAGGTAGCCAATATCTTTCTATCGAAGGTAACCAATTAGTAAAAGCTAAGCCGGATCTCTATGTTGATCTGTCTTCCATTGCTAAAGGCTACGGTGTTGATGTAATTGCTGAGTTTTTAACTAAACAGGGTATCACAAACTATTTAGTAGACATTGGCGGTGAATTGCGAGCAAGCGGTACTAAGCTTAATAAAGCGCCATGGACATTAGCAGTAGAGCGTCCTGAATTCGGTCAAAATGTGCAGCGCCTATTGCATATCGGCGATAATGCAATTGCCACCTCTGGTGACTATCGTAATTATTTTGAGTTTGATGGTATTCGTTATTCTCATACTATTGATCCAACTACTGGTCGTCCGATTAATCACAAGTTAGTGTCTGTGACAGTGATTGATAAGAGTAGTATGGTCGCCGATGCATTAGCGACGGCTATTACTGTATTAGGACCTGAAAATGGGTTAAAATTTGCAAATAAGCTTCATCAACCCGTTTTTTTACTAACTAAACAAGGCGATGGATTTGTTGAATCTTATACGCCTGAATTTGAACCCTTTTTTGTAAAGGAATAAACATGATCTATTTTATTGCCACGTTTGTTGTTTTTTTATTGGTTATTGTTGCGATGGCAATTGGTTATATAGTTAACCAAAAAACAATTGGTGGGAGCTGTGGTGGTTTAGCCTCTGTTGGTATCGATAAAGAATGTGATTGTCCTGAACCTTGTGATAATCGTAAAAAGAAAGAAGCAGAAGAAGCCCGTACGTTAAAGCTACAAGCTGAAACTCGTATTCTATAATCTTCTTTTACATTTACTTCAAAAGGTAGTATTTCTATGCTTGTGCGCCATTAAATGGCGGTATTAAGTAATAGATAATGTTACCTTTTTGCTTTTTGTAACCACCTATCTAGTGAGTTCGCAAAGTTTTGTTTATCTTTGTCTGAAAATTTATTAGGCCCTCCACTGATTTGACCAACACTACGTAGTTCTTCTGCCAGATTCCGCATTGCGAGTCGTTGTCTGACATTATCAGCTGTGTATAGCTCTCCGCGTGGGTTTAATGCAATGATGCCTTTTTCAACTAATTCAGCGGCTAATGGAATATCTTGAGTGATCACTAGATCTTTTAAGGCGACATGCTGACTAATGTAGTTATCCGCAACGTCAAAACCCTGTGATACTTGAACTGTTTTTACTAAAGCGGTCCTTTTTACAGGAAGGGGGGAGTTTGCAACAAAGATAAGCTCGGTCTGTGTTCTTATGCTTGCTCTTAATACCATTTCTCTTACAGATACTGGACAAGCATCTGCATCAATCCAAATTGTCATAGTTATTCCTTGATCTTTAAAGGTTAAATATAACAAAAAAACTATTATTAATTAATCATTATATTTCACTCATTATTTAACGATTAAATTATAATTTATTTAAATATTAATTAGTTAGCTTGGTTTTGTTGTGGTGCTGGTTGGCAATATAAAGTTCATTATTTTTAGAGTATTCAATTTTCTTTTTTGATTATTACCGGTGTTATCGAAAGGTTCATGATGGTGATAGCTTTGATAATGAAGTTTTTGATAATGTCGGTAATAATGTTATTAAGTGTATTGTTAAAAGTATTGTTGATGATATTGAAGAAAGCTTTACCTCCTAGATTCGCATAGTAAGCGGGGTTTATTTAAAAATTAGTTTAAGGGGGAATATGCTCAATCATTTAAACTAGTTAAATGATTAAAAAGAGAAGTGAGAGCTTACTTTTACAAATGAAGGTATTACTTGTTTCTTACTTTTCTACTAAATAATATTAATTCACATTCTTTTTTGTATTTTAGTGTGTTGATAAATATGCGTTTTTATTTATTGTTACGAATTTATTTAATGTTTTTTTTATATTTTAATTAAATAGCTATTGACACCTTTTTAAACCTATATATAATCTTTTTTAGCTTGAAAGTTCGTTTTATATTTATGTACTTTGTTCCGTATTAATGTACCGAATCCTATACATCATAAGTAATAGCAACACTTCTAGCCAACTGCCTTGATTTTTTTAAGGTTAAATTACTCAAATATATTAGGATATACACATGTCTACTACTACTGGTACAGTTAAATGGTTCAACGAATCTAAAGGTTTTGGTTTCATCGAGCAAGAAAACGGTCCTGACGTTTTCGCACATTTCTCTGCTATCGCAAGCACTGGTTTTAAAACTCTTGCTGAAGGCCAAAAAGTACAGTTCACTGTTACTCAAGGTCAAAAAGGTCCTCAAGCAGAAAACATCGTAGCTCTTTAATATTGCTTCGATGAGCGTTTACCGCTCATTCTGATTGAAAAAAAGGTAGGTTACTGACTTGCCTTTTTTTATACCTGAAAGAAAATATCCTATACAATCAACCTAATTATTCTTCCTATCTAGCTAATTAACCTTGCTACTTTCTTATTGTTAAACCTCTTTATTATTATTCTTTCAATTCCATTTTTAGTCGTGGCTAGTTAAAATATTTCGTATATTGTGACTATTTTCATCAATAAATTTTATCAAAAAAACTGCTTCTATGGCTGTTATCAATCAACACACATTATTCAACCGCTACTCGAGCTATTACGTTAAAATTATAAAATAAGACCCTTCGTGCGATTAAAGACGGTAATTCTTATCATTGCTGTTTTAAGCTCTTATAAATAGCCATAAGTTCGTTCTAGTTCGTCAGCTATTGATCTTTATATTTAGGCTTTGTTCACTGCCATCTACTTATTTCTACATCTTGAATGGTAATTAGCTTAGACGACGATCACATACGACAAGAGGTTTCAATGGTTACAATAGGCTACTAAGCTATTTCTGCTTAGAAGCCTTAAACTATAGCTATTAATGACGTATTAATTTTCGTTTTTCAAAGGGTAATATGACGGTGAATATAGAACCTTTACCTATTTCACTACTAACTTTAATCTCTCCATTATGTTGGTGAATAATTGAATAGCTAATTGATAGCCCTAGGCCAGTTCCTTTCCCTAGCGCTTTTGTTGTATAGAATGGAGTAAATATATCGTTGATTTTATTAGGATCAATACCAGATCCTGAGTCTGATACTTGAATGTATAAGTTGTTCTCTTGTACATGGGATTTGAAGAAAACAACTTTATTTTGTGATGTTTCAACGGAGTCTTTTGCATTTATTAATAAATTAATAAGTACCTGTTCAATTTGTGTTTTGTTGCAAAATAAAGCAGGTAGAGAAGGGGGAATAACTTGCCTTAATTCAACATTGTCCTGATTGTATTGATTAATAACTATACCAATAACATTACTGAAAATAGTGTTTGGTATTTCATTCTGGTAATTATCTAATTCACTATCTCGTCCAAAACTACCTACTTGTTTAACTATTTTTTCTATTCGATCACTTTGTTCTACGATCGCTTTACAGCTTTTTTCAACTAAATGGTAATTCCCATTATGTAAATTATCTAGACACATATCGGTGTGTATACAGATAACCTGTAAAGGTTGATTTATTTCATGTGCAATACCTGCAGCTATCTCGCCTAATGAGGCTAACTTGTTAGACTGAATAAGCTTGGCTTGGCTATTTTTCCATTCATCATTAATGCGCTTATATTGTTCTTTGTCCTTAATATGTTTTTTATTCATGCTGTAATATAAGGTTAATAACTTGACCGTAATTGCAGCTAACAATGAAATAAGTAATGAAAAAATAAGGAATAAATCACCATTTGGAGCTGAGATATGCGACCAAATCATAAGTTGCCATTGATGCCCATACAAAGTGATTGTTAGTTGATTGGTAATATCATTAATGTGCGTTTTTTCAGGCAAAGAACTAAATAATGTAATGCCATTTTCTGATAAGGCAAAAGGCTTGGTTATCTGATAGGTATCTATTTTATGCCTCATTAACATATCTATATTTAATGATACTTCGATATAACCAACCAGCGCCTGTTCTATGATAAGGGGAAATTGTAAATTAAGTTCTAATTTATTATCTTCGGAATAGCTTGAGCGGCTAGTATAAACAAATGTTGAAATAACCTTTTCTTTTTCCATAGGGAGATGGCTACGAGCACGTAATTGCTGCTTTCTAAGCATAGGATCTGAGTGCTCAATCAGGTCTCCGGGTGGTAACGAAAATTGATTTTGTTCAACCAGTGGGAATAATTGTATTTTTTTAATCGTGCGGTTGATTCGTTTTAATGCATTCGTATCACTTTGCCAGTGTTGATTAAGGTCTTCAAGAGTCAACCACCGGTTGGTGACTAATTGAATTATTTCAGCATTATTTTCAATTGCCCCTCGAATATTAAAACTAATACTTTTACCTTCCACTTCAATATTGTTTTGTTGTACTTTGATTTCTTCTTTAATAAGTTGTGCAGAAATAAAGTATGAAATACTTAATCCAATTAAAAAAACAAAAATACAGTAAATATTTGACTTCAATTTATTTCCTTAAACCATCTAATGCTAAATCACTCTAGATTAGGCATAATACGTTAAATTTATAGATTTTGAGATCAAAGCGATCATTATTGAGATTAAAGGCAAGGAATTTAAATGACAGCGTTAGGTTTTACTACAAAAATAGTACATGCAGATCATCAATTAGGATTAGAAGCAGGTGCCGTCCATGCTCCAATACATAACTCAGTACCATTTGGTTTTAAAGATGTTCAAGGGTTAATTGACGTATTTCAAGGTCAGCCTGGTCATGCTTATGCTCGCTCTTCAACACCCACTTTAGATGCTTTATGTAAAAAAATTCAAAAAATAGATAATGGTATAGCAACGGCTGTTTTTTCCTGTGGTATGTCAGCTATAGTGGCTACTTTTTTGACACTTTTAAAATCTGGTGATCATCTAATTTGTAGTCGATTTTTATTTGGCAATACAACGTCACTTTTAGGGACGTTACAGGACTATGGTATCGATGTAACATTAGTTGATGCAACAGATATCAATGATGTCACTGATGCGCTAAACAGTAATACTAAAATGGTTTTTGTAGAAACGATTGCTAATCCAGTAACCCAAGTGAGTGCGTTAGCTGAAATTGGCGATTTGTGTAAAGCAAATGGCCTCGTGTATGTTATTGATAATACAATCACTTCAAGTTATTTATTCGATGCGACTACCGTGAAAGCAAGTTTAATTGTTACTTCATTATCTAAATACGTTGCTGGTCATGGAAATGCGATGGGGGGCTCTGTTACAGATACTGGTTTATTTAATTGGGAAAACTATCCAAATATTTATGAAGGTTACCGGAAAGGTGATTCTAAAATGTGGGGGATCAGTCAAATTAAGAAAAAAGGATTACGTGATATGGGAGCTTGTTTAAGCTCACAGGGCGCACACCTTATTTCAGTTGGCAGTGAAACCATGGAGTTGCGCATGGATCGCCAAGCTATTAATACAATGGCGCTAGCTAAATTGTTAGATGCACATCCTAAAGTGGCTAAAGTGTATTACCCTGGTTTAGAAAATCATCCTCAACATCAACGTGCTAAAACATTATTTAATGGATATGGTGCGCTATTAAGCTTTGATTTAATTGATGGTATTGATTGTTGTGATTTTTTGAATAAATTAAATCTAGTTATTAGTGCAACACATCTAGGCGATAATCGTACCTTAGCATTACCCGTTGCTCCAACTATATACTTTGAAATGGGACTCGCGCTGCGTCAACAAATGGGGATCAGTGAGAATATGATCCGCTGTTCAATTGGCATTGAAAATACAGCTGACTTGATTGCTGACTTTGAACAAGCATTGGCATAATTAACAGTCATAAAAAAGAGGTTACGGCCTCTTTTTTGTATGTTCGGATTAATAGTAATGATGCATTTTATTGTTTTTGGCTTAAGTTTGTTATTCCTCTCCGTTGGCGTTATTGCAAAGGACAGTAATTCCGATGCAGAGTTAACAACAGTGGGGTATACACTTGCCAATTATGAAGTCTGTGAGTTATTAGCAAAACAAAACAATGACCCAGTGATGGGTTTTTATTATGCGCAAATGCATCAGTTAAGTGAGCTTGAATATCAAGGCTACACTGAAGGTAAATGGCAGGTAATTGAAAAAGAAAGAGCTAAAGCACTCTCTCTATTAAGGAAAGTGAGCAGCGCTAGTATGCTCCAGCTCTGCTCAAATAGGTTTGATCCTGTTTCTCGTCAGCATTATCAAATAAAATTATCTGAACAATAAAGTGAAGAGTAAGGCTGATATTAAGACAGTCAATAATTATTAGCTGTCAGTAGATATTTTGCCTGTATAATTAACTTACTTTACTCTTCTTTAACTTCACCCCAGACAGCCGCAGGATCAACCATTGTTGATTTTTGCTCGGCAGACTCAGTTGCTTTCTTTTGTTTTGGTTTTACTTTTACGGCTTCAATTGCAGGCGTTTCTTCAGATTCTTTTTTTACTTCTGCTTTTTTAACTCGTATTATATTACCCGCTAATTTATATCCATTTAATTGTTTAATAGCAGCTTTTGCTTCACCTACTTTAGGCATTTCAACAAAAGCAAACCCCTTTGAAGCACCTGTTTCTTTATCTAATACCAGATTACAAGATTGTATATTACCGTGCTCTTTAAACAGGGACAGTAGTTTTTCTTCGGTGGTGGCTTTTGCTAGATTACGGACTAATAATTTCATTGGAACTCACTTAATTGGATAATTTCTCTTATTTTAGCAGGAAGTTAAATCGATTGCTGATTAAAGCGTAATGAATAAAGCTTATAGGCTATTTTTAATAAAAGATGTAATAAAAAGGTGCGTATTCATTTCGTGTGATCAATTTTATTAGTTGAAATAGATGATTCAAGTAATAAACATTTTATTGTTCGACAATGCACCTGTTAGGTGAATCTACGTTCAGAATGGCTGAATTTTTTGTTGATATTTACCTTTTATCACAGGCGCTATTATTTCGATGTTCCAGGATGAAAAAACGTTTTTATTGAACTAACTGTAGGCATAATAAAAATACATATTAACCCTAAGTTAACCTTGCAAAGATTATAATGGTGGACACCAGATCAGAATAATAGAAATGAAAGTCGTGATTATAGCAAGCAGTTAAGTTTACAGCTTCACTGTGCTGTATTGCTTCACTTATGTACTGTTGAGGTTATTTCAATTGAGATTGAAAGCCGACTTAACGGTATTATTTGAGCACTTTTTACAAACAGATTACACCTTATCAAAATACCCAATTATCTTTAATAAAAATTCAAGTGGAGAAAAAATTGAAACAAGTACAGCCAATTTTAGGGCGTAAAGGCACATTGCTATTTTTAGTCATCATTAGTGCTTTCCCTCCGCTAACGATGGACCTATACCTGCCCGCATTGCCGCAGATGGTCGAGGTATTAAATACTAATCAATCGATGGTCAATTTAACGTTAAGTGCCTATTTTGTTACCTATGCAATAGGGTTACTCTTTTGGGGGCCTTTAAGTGAAAAATTTGGCCGTAAACCGATCCTATTAACCGGTATCCTTATTTATATTATTGCCAGTGTATTTTGTGGTTTATCGACTTCAGTTGAACATTTAATTTTTTCTCGTATTGTCCAAGCTTTTGGTGGTAGTGCTATCACAGTGGTCGCTACCGCGATCATTAAAGATCTTTATGATGGTAGAGAGCGCGAGAAAATAATGGCAACGATTATGTCATTAGTGATTATTGCTCCCATGGTTGCTCCAGTTTTGGGGGCATTTTTATTAAAAGTTGCTTCTTGGCACATGATGTTTTATACGCTTGCTGCATTTGGTGTGTTTGCTACGTTATTTGCACTATGTTACCGCGAAACACTTGCCACTCGATATACTGGCTCTGTATTGCGTTCATGGGGGCGTTTGGGAACAGTATTAAAAAATCCTCAATTTATTTCATTGTTAGCCATTTTTTCGATTGTACCAATGGCTCTAATGGCTTTTTTAGCCGCTGGTTCTTACATCTATATTAATGACTTTGGACTAACTGAGCAGGAATTTAGTTATGCATTTGCCTTTAATGCCTTTTTTGCTTCATTTGGACCGGTTATTTATATCAAGTTATCAAAAGTCATTAACGTACAAAAAATCATTACAGGTTGTTTTTTACTATTAACGGTTTGTGGCTGTGTAACTTACACCTACGGATATACTTCACCCTGGTTATTTGCTTTCTTAGCGGGACCTGCCACGTTATCTGTGATCATGATGAGGATACCTGGCACTAATCTTATGTTAGATCAACATGATAGCGATACTGGCTCAGTTGTCGCTATTATACAATTTTTAAGCATGATCTTTGGCGCATTGGGAATGACATTAGTATCGTTACGTCCTGAGTCATTGATCGAAAATCTAGGCTTAATTCAATTAATTATTGGCCTGACAGGGGGAGGGCTTTGGTTATTGATAAAAAACAGTCCTCATGTTGCTGATAAGTTAGTTAAAGTAGCTGGTTAAGCCATTAATTATGCAGTTTATCTTTATGGCGGTGTTGCTGTTATAGAGTAAGGGCGGCTAAAAGTGTTTTAGCCGCGATTCATAGTAAGGTGTTTATTGCAACTGCTTATCTGTTAGGGGTATGTTTTGTGTAGCTAAGCGATTTAAAGCGTCCTTTTGTTGTAAAATTGAACGTAATAGGAAATGAATTAGTTTTCTCAATTTGCTATAGTTCAGCGAAATTTACAAATCACTCATTTTCGCAAAATATAATTATGTACATAGCTATGCGCGTAACAGTGCATGTAGTTATCTACATATTAAGAGAAAACTAAAAATGGCAGACGCTAAGTTCTTAGAAGCCGTCAACTGTAGACGCACATTCGCAATCATATCTCACCCTGATGCTGGTAAAACAACGATCACAGAAAAAGTACTTTTATTCGGAAATGCGTTACAAAAAGCAGGAACAGTTAAAGGTAAAAAGTCTGGACAACATGCAAAGTCTGACTGGATGGAGATGGAAAAAGACCGCGGTATTTCTATCACTACATCGGTAATGCAATTTCCCTATGGCGGTGGCTTAGTTAACTTACTTGATACGCCTGGGCATGAAGATTTCTCTGAAGATACTTACCGTACGCTAACAGCAGTTGACTCATGTTTAATGGTTATTGATGCCGCAAAAGGTGTTGAGCAACGTACTATTAAATTAATGGAAGTAACCCGTTTACGTGATACACCAATTATCACTTTCATGAATAAATGTGACCGTGATACACGTGATCCCGTTGATTTAATGGATGAGGTTGAAGACGTACTTAATATTGCCTGTGCACCTATTACTTGGCCAATTGGCATGGGTAAAGAATTTAAAGGTGTTTACCATATATTACGTGATGAAGTTATTTTATATGAATCAGGGCAAGGCCATACTATCCAAGATGTTCGTATCATTAAAGGATTGAATAACCCTGAAGTGGATAAAGCAATACCTAACCATGCTGATGATTTGCGTGAAGAAATGGAGTTAGTAATAGGTGCATCTAATGAATTTGATCAGGCTCTGTTTTTATCTGGTGAGTTAACTCCTGTATATTTTGGTACGGCATTAGGTAACTTTGGTGTCGACCATGTCTTAGATGGTTTAGTTGAATGGGCTCCAAAGCCATTGCCAAGAGAAACAGTGCAACGTGTTGTAGAGCCTACAGAAGAAGCATTTTCCGGTTTTATCTTTAAAATTCAAGCTAACATGGACCCGAAGCATCGTGACCGTATTGCATTTATGCGTATTTGCTCTGGTAAATATGAGAAAGGCATGAAAATGCATCACGTGCGTACTGGTAAAATGGTCAGTATTTCAGATGCGGTAACCTTTATGGCCGGTGACCGAGCTGCAGCAGAAGAATCATTTTCTGGTGATATTATTGGTTTACATAACCACGGTACCATTCAAATCGGCGATACATTTACTACTGGTGAAGATCTTAAATTTACTGGTATTCCAAACTTCGCCCCTGAAATGTTCCGTCGCATCCGTTTAAAAGATCCTTTAAAACAAAAACAATTGTTGAAAGGATTAATGCAATTATCTGAAGAGGGTGCTGTTCAAGTGTTCCGTCCATTACGTAGTAACGATTTGATTGTTGGTGCTGTTGGAGTATTGCAGTTCGAAGTGGTTGTACAGCGCTTAAAATCAGAATATAAAGTGGATGCTATTTACGAAGGTATTAGTGTTGCCACCGCATTATGGGTGGATTGCGAAAATCCAGTTAAAATGGCTGAATTCGAGAAAAAAGCATTCGATAACTTAGCATTAGATGGCAGTAATAATTTAACTTACGTTGCACCAACAATGGTCAACTTAAACTTAGCTATTGAACGTTATCCGGATGTGCGTTTCCGTAAGACGCGTGAACACTAATTAGATATTATCTATTAGATACGTTTATTCGATATTGTTTATTAGGCCTTCTTTATTAGTTATTGTTAATTAGCTAATTGCTTTGGAAAAACTGAAAAGGTTTTATTCTAGATAAACTGATGCAGATAAACAGCTAATAGTCACAACAATAAAGCGTCTCAGGGCGCTTTTTTCTTTTTATTCCTCCCATCATATGTTGTTTATCTCCCTTTTAAATATCCTTACCCAGCCCTTCTGTAGACGGTGTCGTTATTTTTATATAAATTTTCTTTTCTGAGTTTATATCTCGACGTATTATAGAATAATGCCATGATCAATCATTGTAGGCCCTTACAGCAAGGTGGAATATGTTTATTGATAGTCATTGTCACTTTAATTTTGAACACTTTAAAGTTAATCGTAAATTACTTATGTTTGCACTTAATAATGCTCACATTAATAAACTCGTTATTCCTGGTACAGATGCGCAACGTTGGCCTGAAATTATCCAATTAACTGAGCAATATGAGGGGTTATATTTTGCGTTAGGGCTTCATCCTCATTTTTTAACTGATTTCGAACCACAACAACTTATACAACTTGAACACCTATTAACTAAAACGTGTCAACAATCAGGAAGTAAATGTGTTGCCCTAGGTGAAATTGGTCTAGATAAGCTCATTGATAGCGATTTAGCCTTACAAGAAAGCGTGTTCTTAGCGCAACTTGCCATTGCCCAGTCATTAAAGCTTCCGGTTATTTTACACGTCGTAAAAACACAATCCCGAGTACTGGATCTATTGAAACAGGTAAATTTTAGCTATGGAGGGGTTTACCATGCATTTTCAGGGAGCGCGGAAATAGCCAAAGAGTTCATTAAATTAGGTTTTAAGTTAGGTATCGGAGGTGTGATCACTTATCCGAGTGCTAAAAAAACCAGAAGTGCATTACAACAATTGCCTCTTTCTAGCCTAATATTAGAAACCGATGCCCCTGATATGCCTGTATATCAACAAATTGCGACAAATAACTCCCCTGCTAATTTACCGATCATCTTTAATGCACTTTGTGAACTACGTGAAGAGTCAGCAAGCGTGCTTGAACACCAAGTTTATAATAACACCTTAAGCATTTTCTCTATAGACGATGACTAATGCTACTAACTAGCGTAAAATAGCCGCTTTTCTAAATACAGTTAGTGAAACATTGTTTCCAGAATAAGGTGATGGTTAATGACTCAATATCCAATGACAGCAAAAGGCGCTGATATTTTGCGTGCTGAATTAGAGCAATTAAAAACAGTAAAACGTCCTGAAATTGTTCACGCTATTGCTGAAGCCCGTGAACATGGTGATTTAAAAGAGAATGCTGAATACCATGCTGCGCGTGAGCAACAAGGGTTTTGTGAGGGCCGCATTCAAGATATCGAAGCAAAGTTATCAAATGCACAAATTATTGATGTAAGTAAAATTGCCAACAATGGTAAAGTTATTTTTGGTGCAACAGTAACGATTGTTAATGCAGAAACAGACGAAGAAGTTACGTATCAAATCGTTGGTGATGATGAATCTGATATTAAAAAGAACTTAATTTCAATCAACTCTCCGATTGCACGTGGTTTAATTGGAAAAAGTGTGGATGATGAAATATCAATTACAACACCGGGTGGTGTGATTGATTATGATATTATCAAAGTTGATTATATTGCTTTGTAATAGATAATAAAAAGCCCAGAATATCTGGGCTTTTTATTACAAAAATAGTATTAAACGTAAATTATTTACGTGGTAATTCTATTTTCTTAGCTTCACTTGGGCGGAATAAAACAACTATATGTCCAATTTTAGCAATCGCTAGTGATTCTGTTTCACGCACAATCGCATCGATAATGAGTTGTTTAGTTTCACGATCATCTGTCGCTATTTTTACTTTAATTAATTCATGGTGGCTAATAGCGTTTTCAATCTCAGCTAATACACCTTCGGTTAAGCCATTTTGTCCCAGTAATACAACTGGTTTTAAAGGATGAGCTAAACCTTTTAAAAATTGTTTCTGTTTGTTTGATAATTTCATGCAAATATCTTTCATTAAGGGTTGAAAACGGTTCATTCTACCCTTAAATATTAACCTTTACTATTTAGATTATTATTTATCCTAACTATTCATCCACTAAAGGAAGTAATTGTGGCAAAACCAGACAGTACAAATCGTCTTAAAAAGAGTGCATCGGGCAGTTCAAAGAGGTGGATGCATGAGCATGTAAATGATTTTTATGTGAAAGAAGCTAATAAACAAGGTTTACGTTCACGTGCTGTTTTTAAATTGGATGAAATTAACGGTAAAGACAAACTTATCCGCTCTGGTATGACTGTGGTCGATTTAGGCGCAGCACCGGGAAGTTGGTCACAATGGGCTGTTGATAAAGTGGGTTCAAAGGGAAAAGTGATTGCCTGTGATATATTACCAATGGATTCAATTGCAGGTGTTGATTTTTTACAAGGCGATTTTCGTGAAGAAGTGGTCTTAAATGCATTGCTAGAACGTATTGGTGATAATAAAGTTGATGTGGTGTTATCGGATATGGCACCAAATATGAGTGGTAACACTGGTATTGATCAACCAAAATCGATGTATTTAGTTGAGCTAGCATTAGAAATGTGCCGTGATGTACTTGTGAAAGACGGTAGTTTTATCGTTAAAGTATTTATGGGAGCAGAGTATGAATTCTATATTAACGAAGTGCGAAAACTATTTAAATCCGTCAAAACAAGAAAACCAGATTCTTCAAGAGCAAGATCGCGAGAAGTTTATTTAGTGGCGACTGGTTTTAAACTGTAGTAATCTGATTTAATATTATATTCTTTTCATTTTTAACACGAGGTTTACATCTTGAACGATATGGCAAAAAACCTGATATTGTGGTTAGTCATCGCAGTAGTCTTAATGTCTTTATTCCAAGGCTTTGGATCAGACGAAACAAAAAAATCACAAATCGACTACACCACTTTTAATAAAGAAGTAAGCCAAGGGCAGATCCAACAAGTACAAATTAATGGACAAGAAATTAAAGGTTTAAAAAGTAACCAAACTCCGTTTGTTACTTATATTCCTGCGCCAGATTTAGACTTAATGAATTACCTTATTAAAAATGATGTAAAAGTAGAAGGAACACCTCCAGAAGAAACTAGTTTCTTAGCGTCTATTTTTGTTTCGTGGTTCCCTATGCTGTTATTAATTGGTGTTTGGATCTTCTTTATGCGCAACATGCAAGGTGGCGGTAAAGGCGGCGCAATGTCATTTGGTAAGAGTAAAGCTAAATTGATGAGCGAAGACCAAATTAAAACAACATTTGCTGATGTCGCTGGTTGTGATGAAGCCAAAGAAGATGTTGTGGAGCTGGTCGATTACTTAAAAGATTCAACTAAATTCCAAAAATTAGGCGGACGTATTCCAACTGGGGTTTTATTAGTTGGTCCTCCTGGTACAGGTAAAACACTTTTAGCTAAAGCGATTGCTGGTGAAGCTAAAGTACCATTCTTCTCAATCTCAGGTTCTGATTTTGTTGAAATGTTTGTCGGTGTTGGTGCATCTCGTGTGCGTGATATGTTTGAACAAGCTAAAAAATCGGCACCTTGTATCATCTTTATCGATGAAATTGATGCAGTCGGTCGTGCTCGTGGTGCTGGTATGGGTGGTGGTAATGATGAACGTGAGCAAACATTAAACCAAATGCTAGTTGAAATGGATGGTTTCGAAGGTAATGAAGGTATTATTGTGGTTGCTGCGACGAACCGTCCAGATGTACTCGATGCGGCCTTATTACGTCCAGGTCGTTTTGACCGTCAAGTTGTTGTTGGTTTACCTGATGTACGTGGTCGTGAACAAATTCTAAAAGTGCATATGCGTAAAATACCGCTGGATGAAGATGTGAAAGCAACCGTCTTAGCGCGTGGTACACCTGGTTTCTCTGGTGCCGATTTAGCTAACTTAGTTAATGAAGCTGCATTGTTTGCTGCACGTGGTAACAAACGCACTGTGTCAAAAGAAGACTTTGAACAAGCGCGTGATAAAATATTAATGGGCTCTGAACGTCGTAGTTTGGTGATGACAGTTAAAGATAAAGAGTCAACTGCTTATCATGAAGCGGGACATGCAATCGTGGCTAAATTAGTACCACAGCATCATCCAATTCATAAAGTAACGATTATTCCTCGTGGACGTGCTTTAGGGGTAACTCAGTTCTTGCCTGAAGGCGATCAAATTTCTCAAAACAAAGATGAGTTAGAAAGTAGTATTTCGGTTGCCTATGGTGGTCGTATTGCTGAAGAGCTTATTTATGGCGCACAAAAAGTATCAACGGGTGCGTCACAGGATATTAAACAAGCCTCTGCTATTGCACGAGCAATGGTTACGGAGTGGGGTTTCTCTGAGAAATTAGGACCTATTCTATTAACAGGTGAACAAGGTAGCTTACGTTCTAATGTTGTCTCACATGAAACGGGTAAAGTGATTGATGATGAAGTAAAACTATTTATCGATACTAACTATAAACGCGCTTTCAAGTTATTAAGTGACAATATTGATATTTTACATGCAATGAAAGAAGCATTAATGAAATATGAGACTATCGATGCCAATCAAGTTGATGACTTAATGGCGCGTGTAACTGTTCGTCCTCCAAGTGATTGGGATGATGAAAAAGAAGTTGAGTCACTTAAAGAGAAAAAATCGACTATCGATATGGTTAAACCAGAGAAATCGACAATTGATATGGATAAGTCTGAAAAATCTAATATCAATATGGTTAGACCTGAGAAAAAGAAAGTAGATACTGAAAAAGATGTTGATCTTGAAAAACCTGCAGATGTTGAAAAACCAGAAACGGTGGAAACAACTGACACGGTAACTGATCAGGATAAAGACAATAAATAAAGTATTTATTGTCTCATTTCTCTAAAAAAACCTAAGCTTGCTTAGGTTTTTTTTAATCTTAATTCTGGCTAATAAAAGTACACTGTAATGATATTAACTAACGGTAAAAAAATACTTAACCTTGAATACCCCCAAATAATGGGTATTTTGAATGTCACACCGGATTCATTTTCCGATGGTGGACAGTATGCTCATATTGAACAAGCTGTTTCTCGTGCTAAAGAGATGATTGAGCAGGGGGCAACGATTATTGATATCGGCGGCGAATCAACGCGTCCTGGTGCAAGTGATGTTTTATTAAATGAAGAGCTAGAACGGGTTATTCCTGTCATTGATGCCATTAAAAAAGAACTTAATTGCTGGATTTCTGTTGATACTAGCAAAGCAAAAGTGATGACGGAAGCTGTCCAAGCGGGCGCTGATATCATCAACGATATACGGGCATTACGAGAAGAGGGAGCGTTAAAAGCTGCCGTTGATGCTGGAGTGCCTGTTTGCTTAATGCATATGCAAGGACAACCAAGAAGTATGCAAACAGCACCTGATTATCAAGATGTAGTTGCTGAAGTAAAAACATTTTTAATGGACCGCAGCAAGACCTGTATTGACGCTGGTATTAAGGCTGAAAATATTATTCTCGATTTAGGTTTTGGTTTTGGAAAGTCTTTACAGCATAATTTTGAATTGTTAAATGCTACGCAGGAATTTATGGCGCTAGGTTTTCCTGTGTTGACAGGCGTTTCTCGTAAATCAATGTTTGGACAGCTTTTAAATCGTGATATAAATGGGCGATTAGCAGGAAGCTTAGCTGGGGCAATGATTGCCATGCAGCAGGGTTCAAAAATAATTCGGGTTCATGATGTTGCTGAGACGGTTGATGTTATGAAAGTATTAAAGCAGATAAATACTTTTAATTAACTTATTGGTATTAGCCAATGACACCGATTAAATGCTCTATTTTACTGACTAACATGACTTGATTTGGTTGTAAGTTTTACAAGTGACTCAATCATTTGTATCAGTTTACACCTTAAACTAAGACTTTTAATGCAAAAAGTTAGAGTGCTTATTATTTGAATTCAAGATGCAATTACTATTACTTATTATAATAAGAGCTTTTCAATGAAGAAAAAATATTTTGGTACTGATGGTATTCGCGGCAAAGTTGGTGAATTTTTAATTACCCCTGAATTTGCATTAAAGCTAGGTTGGGCTGTTGGCCGAGTCTTAGCTAAATCTGGTAATAAAAAAGTATTAATTGGTAAAGATCCGCGAATTTCAGGTTATATGCTCGAAGCCGCACTCCAAGCAGGGCTTACTTCTGCAGGTGTTATTCCTGTTTTAATGGGGCCGATGCCTACCCCAGCTGTTGCTTACTTAACACATACTTTCCGTGCTACTGCTGGCATCGTAATTAGTGCTTCTCATAATCCATATTATGATAACGGTATTAAATTCTTCTCTGAGGAAGGACTTAAATTATCTGAAAAAGTAGAGTTAGAAATTGAAGCTGAAATTGATAAAGAATTAATTTGCGTCGATTGTAGCGAAATGGGGAAGGCTTATCGTATTAATGATGCGGCAGGTCGCTATATTGAGTTTTGTAAAAGTACTTTTCCTTCTCAGTATGATTTAAGTGGTCTTAAAATTGTTGTCGATTGTGCTAATGGCGCAACCTATCATATTGCTCCGTTAGTGATCAGTGAATTAGGTGCAGAAGTGATTACCATGGGCGTTCAGCCAAATGGTATTAATATTAATTTAAATTGCGGTGCTACTAGTATGGCTGCAATTGCTGAACGTGTGATCAATGAAAAAGCTGATTTTGGTATCGCATTTGATGGTGACGGCGATCGTGTGATGATGGTTGACCATACTGGGTATGTACTTGACGGCGATGAGATATTGTACATTATCGCACGCGATAAATTACGTAAAGGTACTTTAAATGGTGGGGCAGTGGGCACAATAATGTCCAACCTTGGTTTGGAGCAAGCATTAAAAACATTAGGTATTCCTTTCGATCGTTCTGATGTGGGTGATCGCCATGTCATGGAACTCATGAAAAAAAATGGTTGGAGTATTGGTTCAGAAATATCAGGTCATGTTATTTGCGCCGATTATTTAGCAACAGGTGATGGTATTGTTTCTGGTTTACAAGTGATCAGTGCGATGCAAGGTAGCCGAATGAATTTGCATGATTTACGACAAGGTATACGTAAATATCCTCAGATTGTTGAGAGTGTTCGCTATAATAATCAAATAGATCCGTTACAGGATAAAGACGTGTTAGAAGAACTGTCTCGTATCAAAGGGTTATTAGGCAACCGTGGTCGTGTTTTATTGAGAAAGTCAGGTACCGAGCCTGTTTTTAGAGTTATGGTTGAAGCCGATGAAAGTGAAGAGCAAGTTATCGCTTATGCAAAATCATTAGCGAGTAAAGTAAAAATTTAAGTGGGTATACACAACTCAAAATAATAAAGTCTGTTTTAAATACTGTTAAAATAGAAAATGTTGATGCTTTTTTATGCGGTTTTGTAAAGAAGCACCAACAGTTATTAATTTGTATTAATATTCACTTGTGATCCGCACTTGCATTGGGTAGTATTCGTCCGCTTCTTTGTGAGAGCATAAAGTTTTAATAAGATAAATTAGGTAATATAAATATGTATGAAATACTGTTAGTTGTTTATTTAATTGTTTCAATTATTTTAGTTGGTTTTGTTTTAATCCAACAAGGTAAGGGAGCAGGCATGGGTGCATCATTTGGCTCTGGCGCTTCTAATACAGTATTTGGTGCAGGTGGTTCTGGTAACTTCATGACCCGTACTACGGGTATCTTAGCATTAGCATTTTTTGTATTAAGCTTAGTACTAGGTAACCTTTCTACGCATAAAGTATCTGTAAATGATGACTTTTCAAACCTAGCGGTTGAAGAAGTTGTAGAAGTACCTGTTGAAGTAGATACCTCGACTCAGATTCCTGAGTAATATTTTTAAAGCGGATATGGTGGAATTGGTAGACACGCAGCCTTGAGGGGGCTGTGGCTTAGGCCGTGAGAGTTCAAGTCTCTCTATCCGCACCAAACATTAGATTTTAGATTGCACTGAGATCACACTTTATATATAATGACCTCGTTTTCAGCGTGATAGAAAATAAAAAGTATTCTTACTTAGATAAAGTTTTAGTTTAGATGTTAATTAAACATTTAAATAATAGTTCGGACGCGAGATGGAGCTGTCATTTGGCTCGTCGGGCTCGTTCTTTATAAGAAAAGGCGAAGGTCGTAGGTTCAAATCCTGCTCTCGTAACAAGTGTTCTCACTTAGATAAAGTTTTAATTTAAATGTTAATTAAACATTTGAATAATAGTTCGGACGCGAGATGGAGCAGTCTGGTAGCTCGTCGGGCTCATAACCCGAAGGTCGTAGGTTCAAATCCTGCTCTCGCAACCACATTTTAGTGTATGTTTTAAGAAAAGCTCATCGGGCTCAACTCTTAATAAAACACTGGCGAAGGTCGTAGGTTCAAATCCTGCTCTCGCAACCACATTTTAGTGTATGTTTTAAGGGAAGCTCGTCGGGCTTGACTCTTAATAAAACACTGGCGAAGGTTGTAGTTGTTAAATTGAACTCCCTGAACCACATTCGATATTGTAGTTTCCTATCGCAATATCTGTTTGATTCAATCAAACAAAACGAATGAAGCTCCAATTTATTGGGGCTTTTTTGTTATTTGCGTATTTGATTTTGTATTTAATACGTTTAACTGACAACTTATGTTTATCAAAAATAAACATAAGTTGTTATTTGAAATAGGGCTATATGCCCTTTTTTTGTTTCTGAAAGGGGATAGATTTGGCAAGTTTAGAAGAGCGTCTAACTGAAATGTTAGCGCCAAGTGTTGAAGATCTTGGCTATGAGTTAGTGGGCATTGAATACGTTCGTGCGGGTAAACACTCCACATTACGTGTTTATATTGACCAAGAAGAAGGTATTTTAGTAGATGACTGTGCAGCTGTAAGCCGCCAAGTCAGTGCTATTATGGATGTTGAAGATCCAATCACTAACGAATACACACTAGAAGTATCTTCTCCGGGATTAGAAAGACCACTATTTAATGCGGCACAATATGCTGCGTTTTTAGGTGAAGAAGTAAAAATACAACTACGTATGCCGATTCAAAATCGTCGTAGATGGAAAGGTGTGATCAGCAATGTCGATGGTGAAATCATTTGTATTGCAGTAGAGGGTAAAGAAGAGCGTTTTGCGCTGAGTAATATCCAAAAAGCGAACATAGTTCCGAAATTTGATTAATTAAGGCGTTAAAAATGAATAATAAAGAAATTTTATTGGTTGTTGAAGCTGTTTCAAATGAAAAAGGCTTACCAAGAGAAGCGATTTTTGAAGCATTGGAAAGTGCACTGGCTATTGCAACAAAGAAGAAGTACGAATTAGAAATTGAAGTGCGCGTTGACATTGATCGTGAAACTGGACATTTTGATACTTTCCGTCGTTGGTTAGTATTAGAGTCAGATGCTGAAATGGAAAATCCCGCAAAAGAGATGACTTTTGAAGCTGCTCAATATGATAGCCCTGAGATCCAAGTTGGCGAATTTATTGAAGATGAAATTGATTCTGTTACTTTTGACCGAATTACAACACAAACTGCAAAACAAGTTATCGTACAAAAAGTACGTGAAGCTGAGCGTGCACAAGTTGTTGCACAATATGCAGAAAAAGAAGGTGAATTAATCACTGGTGTTGTTAAACGTATGACACGTGATAGCATCTTATTAGATCTTGGTAACAATGCAGAAGCGGTTATTTTCCGTGATGAAATGCTACCTCGTGAAAATTTCCGTCCAGGTGACCGTTTACGTGGTTTGTTGTTTGCTGTTCGCCCTGAAGCTCGTGGCGCTCAATTGTTTATGACACGTACACAACCTGAAGTATTAGTTGAGTTGTTCCGCTTAGAAGTGCCAGAAATTGCGGAAGAGATGATCGACTTAATGGGTGCTGCTCGCGATCCTGGTTCACGTGCAAAAATTGCAGTGAAATCAAATGACCAACGTATCGACCCAATCGGTGCTTGCGTAGGTATGCGTGGCGCACGTGTACAAGCGGTTTCAAATGAGCTAGGCGGAGAGCGTGTTGATATTATCCTTTGGGATGAGAATCCAGCACAATTTGCAATCAATGCAATGGCGCCGGCTGAAGTAGCATCAATTGTTGTTGATGAAGATACACACAGCATGGATATTGCTGTAGAAGAAGAAAACTTAGCACAAGCAATTGGCCGTAATGGTCAAAATATTCGTTTAGCATCACAACTGACTGGTTGGGTATTAAATGTAATGACTGTAGCGGAATTAAAAACTAAGCATCAAGCTGAAGCGGATGGCGTAATTTCATTATTTACGTCAGCATTAGAGGTTGATGAAGACTTTGCTGGTGTATTAGTTGAAGAAGGTTTTAGTTCTCTAGAAGAAATTGCCTATGTTCCAGCTGATGAGTTACTAGCGATTGACGGTTTTGATGAAGAGATGGTTGAAGAGTTACGTACTCGAGCTAAAGATGTATTAGCGACAAAAGCACTTGCTGAAGAAGAAAGTTTAGAAGGTGCAAAACCAGCTGATGATTTATTAGCACTTGAAGGCTTAGAGCCGCACCTTGCATTTGTATTAGCAAGTAAAGGTGTAATTACGTTAGAAGACTTAGCAGAGCAAGCTGTTGATGATCTACTAGAGATTGAAAAACTAGATGCAGAAAAAGCAGCAGAGCTAATTATGGCTGCACGTAATATCTGTTGGTTTAGTGAAGATGCTTAATAGCGTCAGTATGGAGAAATAAATAATGTCAGAAATTCTATTAAAAGACCTCGCTAAAGACTTAAATAAATCTGAAGATACTTTAGTTAAACAGTTTGCCGATGCAGGTATAACTAAAAAAGCAAGTGATTCAGTGAGTGTTGAAGAAAAAGAAAAATTAACTACTTATTTGCAAAAGCAACACGGTGGCGAACAAAAACAAAAAATGACTTTACAACGTAAAACAAAAACAACGTTAAATGTTAAAGGTCAATCAAACGCTGTCAATGTTGAAGTGCGTAAAAAACGTACTTTTGTAAAGCGTAGTGATGAAGAAATTCAAGCTGAAAGAGCTGCTGAGCAAGCATTAAAAGTAGAGGCTGAAGCTAAAATTCAAGCTGAACTTGATGCTAAAAAAGAACAAGCTGAAAAAGTATTAGCTGAAAAAATGGCAGCTAAGAAAGAAGCCGAAGCAAAAGCAAAAGCTGCTGCAGTAGCAAATAAGCAAAAACAAGCCGCTGCTAAGTCAACTAAAACAGATGAACAGCTGCAACTTGAAAAAGAAGAAGCTGATCTGCAGAAGAAAGCAGAAACAGAAGCGCTAGCTAAAATTGAAAAAGAAGCGGTACTACAAGCTGAGAATGCTAAAAAACTAGCTGAAGAAAATGCTGCACGTTGGGCTAAAGAAGAAGCAGACCGTAAAGCTGCTGAAGGTGCAGATTACCATGTAACTACATCATCAGAAGCGCGTGCTGCAGAAGATTCAGTTGATGCTAAAGCGGAAGGTCCAACACACCGTAAAAAGAAAAAGAAAGCGGTTGCTGATAAACCACTTGAAACACCTTACTCACGTCGTAATAACCGTAATAATCGTCGTGGTAAAAAAGGTGCAACAGCAACGCCATCTGCATTACAACAAGCGTTTGAAAAACCAGCCGCTAAAGTTGAACGTGACGTTAAAATTGGTGAAACGATTACGGTTGCAGAACTAGCAAGTAAAATGGCTGTTAAAGCAACTGAAGTGATCAAGGTAATGATGAAGATGGGTGCTATGGCAACTATCAACCAAGTTATCGACCAAGAAACAGCGACTATTGTAGCTGAAGAAATGGGTCACAAAGTTATCCTAACGAAAGAAAATGAGTTAGAAGAATCAGTACTAGCTGAAGCACAACAAGGTGGTGAGAAAACATCTCGTGCGCCAGTTGTTACTATCATGGGGCACGTTGACCACGGTAAAACTTCATTACTAGATTACATTCGTCGCGCTAAAGTTGCTGACGGTGAAGCAGGTGGTATTACACAGCATATCGGTGCTTACCATGTAGATACTGATAAAGGTATGATTTCATTCCTAGATACTCCTGGACATGCGGCGTTTACGTCGATGCGTTCTCGTGGTGCTAAAGCAACGGATATCGTTGTACTAGTAGTAGCGGCGGATGATGGTGTTATGCCACAAACTATCGAAGCGATTCAACATGCCAAAGCTGCGGGTGTTCCGCTAATGGTGGCAGTGAATAAAATCGATAAAGAAGGGGCAGATTTTGACCGTGTTAAAACTGAACTTTCACAGCATGATGTTATTTCTGAAGAATGGGGTGGTGAAAATATCTTCTCATTCGTATCTGCGAAAGTAGGTACTGGTGTTGATGAATTATTAGATAGCATCTTATTACAAGCTGAAATGTTAGATTTATCAGCTGTTTCAACGGGTCCTGCATCTGGTGTTGTTATTGAATCTCGTCTTGATAAAGGTCGTGGTCCAGTTGCATCTATTCTAGTACAGCAAGGCGAACTGAAACAGGGTGATATCGTACTTTGTGGTCTTGAATACGGACGTGTTCGAGCAATGCGTGATGAGAATGGTAATCCAATCGAATCTGCTGGTCCGTCTATTCCAGTTGAAGTTTTAGGTTTGTCTGGTGTTCCACAAGCGGGTGATGAAGCAACCGTTGTTAAAGATGAGAAAAAAGCACGAGAAGTTGCATTATACCGTCAAGGTAAATTCCGTGATATTAAACTTGCTCGTCAACAAAAAGCGAAACTTGAAAACATGTTCTCTAACATGGAATCTGGCGAAGTATCTGAGCTTAACTTAGTACTTAAAGCGGATGTACAAGGTTCACTTGAAGCAATCTGCGAGTCACTAAACAAACTATCTACTGATGAAGTTAAAGTTAACATTATCGGCCGTGGTGTTGGTGGTATTACTGAAACTGACGCTTCATTAGCATCAGCTTCTGGGGCAATCGTAATCGGCTTTAACGTTCGTGCTGATGCATCTGCGCGTAAGTTAATCGATAACGAAGCAGTTGAACTACGTTACTACAGTATTATCTACGACTTAATTGACGAAGTACGTGCTGCAATGAGTGGTTTATTAGCACCTGAGTTTAGACAAGAAATCACAGGTGTTGCTGATGTACGTGAAGTATTTAAATCTCCTAAGATCGGCGCAATCGCTGGTTGTATGGTGACAGAAGGTACTATTAAACGTAACAACCCAATTCGTGTACTACGTGAAAACGTGGTTATTTACGAAGGTGTACTTGAATCACTACGTCGCTTTAAAGATGACGCAACTGAAGTACGTAATGGTGTTGAATGTGGTATCGGTGTTAAGAACTACAACGATGTACGCGTAGGCGACCAAATAGAAGTATTTGAAATTATTGAAGTTAAACGTACTTTATAATTTCAATTTATAAATAATGATTAATAATGGGGGCTTTTGCCTCCATTCTCATTTAAAACAGCGCTTAATAAGTGCTGTGCTAGGAGTTAAAAATGGCAAAAGAATATAGCCGTGCTTCTCGAGTTTCTCAGCAAGTACAAAAAGAACTTGCTCGAATCTTACAACAAGAAGTGAAAGATCCACGCATTGGAATGGTGACTATTTCTGGTGTTGATATTACCCGTGACCTTGCTTATGCAACGGTATACGTAACCTTTTTTACTATTGGTGAACAGACAAACGATGAATCATTAAAGGGCTTAAATGCTGCTGCTGGTTATATCCGTCGTTTACTGGGTAAAGCAATGAAATTACGTATTGTTCCTGAAGTACGTTTTTGCTTTGACGAAACACTAACTGAAGGTTTACGTATTTCTGAATTAGTAAGCGGTGCAGTGAAAAACGATAAAGTTAAGCTTAAAGAAGCTGGCCGTGAAGAAGACGAGCTAGAAGCAACAGAAGAAGAGGAAGCGAAGTAATGGCAAAACGTGGAAAGGGTCGCCCGATCAATGGCATCGTATTATTAGATAAACCTACGGACATCAGTTCCAATCATGCATTACAACGTGTAAAACGAATTTTCTTTGCTCAAAAAGCAGGTCATACCGGTGCATTAGATCCACTTGCTACTGGTATGTTACCTGTTTGTTTAGGTGAAGCGACTAAGTTCTCGCAGTTCTTATTAGATTCAGATAAGCGTTATACCGTGACCGCTACTTTAGGTATTCGCACCGATACCAGTGACTCGCAAGGTGATGTGGTATGTGAAAAACCAGTTTCGGTAACGCAACAACAACTCGATACTGCATTAGATACTTTTCGCGGCGATATCATGCAAGTTCCTTCAATGTATTCAGCATTGAAATTTGAAGGAAAACCACTATATAAGTACGCACGTGAAGGTATTACGATTGATCGTCCTGCTCGTCCTATTACGGTTTATGAAATTAATCAGCTACGTTTCGAAGAAAATGAAATTGATCTTGATATTCATGTTAGTAAAGGTACCTACATTAGAACAATTGTAGATGACCTGGGGGAATTATTAGGTTGTGGCGCACATGTGTCGATGTTACGCCGTACACAGGTTGCAGACTATCCTTATGAACGCATGATCACTATTGACGAGCTCGAAGCGTTAATTGAGCAAGCTAAAGAAGAAGATGTTAGTCCTTATGACTTGTTGGATCCGCTATTGTTAGAAATGGATACTGCAGTTAAAAACTATCCTGAAGTTAATATTTCAGATGAGATGGGCGCTTATGTTTTACATGGCCAACCAGTACAAGTATTTGGTGCGCCAGATAATACGATTGTTAGGATCACTGTTGGTGAGCAGCATACTTTCATTGGTGTTGGTGAAATGAACGATGATGGTTTAATTGCACCGAAACGTTTAGCAAATTTAGATCTTTAAAATAAAGCTGAGATTTTTAAACAAAGCTCAGCATTTTAAATGAAATTTATATTGAAATAGATTGGCATAGTTAAGATGACTAAAATAGATTTTTCTCAAATAAATAAAACTGCCGCTGACTCTTTTAATCAGCAGCGTAATGTAATCAAACGCCTTGCTAAGGGCAAAACAGTACTTTGCGAGCAATGCCAGCAACCGTTAACGTTGACTGTCATCAGTGAAGGCGAAAGTGGTGTGCAATGCAGTAAAGGTTGTACCCTGATAAATTTAGAACTCGATAGTTAATCGGTCGAAAAAGGTAGGTTTTATGAGCTCAGAATTATATTTTATTTACGACTCTCATTGCCCATGGAGTTATGCTGCAACGCCTTTGGTTGTTGCTTTAACTGAAGCATTTCCTGAGATGGAATTACATGCTTGGCATTGTGCTAATTACGATGGTGGTAATAGCGTTGGCTTTAATACCATTAAAGCGGTTGAGAGAGAAAGTGATGTGACTTTTTCACAGGAATATGTGCGTTTTGCGGATAGCCCTAAAAATAGTATTATCAGCGCGAATCTATTAACTTGGATTGCAACTAAACAGTCAGACAAGTTTTTACCCGTTTTACAAGCTTTACAATATGAACACTTTGTTAGCGGTAACTCTTTAGGTAAAAAGATAGACTTTAATGAGTTAGCTGAAGATCTTAAGTTATCAATTCCAAACAAAGTATTTAAAGAAGAATTAAGCAAAGATGCGATGTTTGTGCAATCTGAAATTATTGATTTACAAGCTTTTATGGGAACAGCTGCTTTCCCCGCATTGTTATTAGTACATAATGACAACGCCGTATTATTGAATCATGCTCAATATATTGGTGCGCCTGAAAGCATTGTGGCAGATGTACAAAAACAACTACAAGACTAAACCTTTTATTTATAAATACAGCTGGTTTTATAAATACTAATAGTTCTATAAATAGTCTACTGGTTTTATCTAAGTGAAATAATGGATAGCATTATTTCACTTTCTAATCCTCAATTTCTTTTTTTCAACGTTTATTTACTGTATTTCTAATAAGTTATACGGTGAAATGATATATTCCATTATTTCTTTTTTAATCGTAAATTTCCTCTTTGATAACAGTTCTTTCCTGTACTGATTGCACTCCTAATAAGCTATGCGCATACTAGAATTCCTTTTAATATTTGTGTTGAGATTCGAATATGGCTGATAGTTTCTTACTTTTTGATATCGAGCAAAAAGATCAGTTAGCTGAGCATTTGTTACCTTTTTTTAAACAAGCCATTTTACCTCGAGCTTGGGATGAAGGTGATATTCACTTCAGCGCAGGTAGTCGTGTTTATGCGTACCTTAACGATCAGCAAGCACCCGCTGTTATAGAGGCTGCGATAGAAGGTGGATGGCACCTTGCTATTTTACCTCACCCTGATTCTCGTTATGCGAAACGTGGGTTTTGTGCTCATCGTAACCTTGAAAAAGCGATTCAAGAAGCTGAGTTAAGTAGCCCTGAACAAGTTGATATTGTACGTTGTAATGGCAATATTTTGCTTTCATCTCTGGTGATTGGTGAAAGTTTTAATTTATTACCAAGTGTTAAAATATTAGACTTTGTAGAAAGAGCTAAATTAGCTTGGCAGAACGTTGCTAAAATTCGCCAAGCTTGCCCTCAAAAAATATCCTTTAGCACAGAAAATGAAACTAATTTTACTACTGCGGCATTAGGTGTTGTTGTGACTGCGCACGTGCACGGTTCATGGTTAGCTAAAAGCATATTACCCAATAGTCACATTAATGATGGAATGTGCCACGCTATGATTATTGCCCCGCGCAGTATCATGGAGTTATTACGATTTTTTGTCGTTTCCACCTTAGGCAGACACTATAGCTTACCCAGCTTTTTAGGATTATTAAAAACCAAACAACTAGAGATTAAAAACGATCAACAATTAACCTATCAATTGGATGGACAAGAGCAACAATCAGATGCGTTATTAGTGACCATTGATCATCACGTATTAACCTTATTAGCAGGTGAAGAGCTACCTATAATAGACACAACAAGTGCGCAAAAAGAACAGATTAAAATAGAAAGATTACCCGCCGGTGAAGCTGTAATGGAAATAGCGGGCAAAACACTAGCATTTGTTGGGCATGCCGCAACGGATGAATTTAAAGAGTTATATCAATTATTACGTGACAACGCGACAACCACCACAGCATTCCTCACTTTGATGGCGTTATCGACTTTATTAGCCAGTGTGGGGTTATTTGCAAGCTCTGCACCAGTTATTATCGGTGCGATGATCCTTGCACCGTTAATGGCGCCTATTATTTCACTGTCGATGGCACTGGCCAGGCAAGACCCTTCTCTACTGACTGCCAGTGCCACTACTTTGTGTATCGGTATATTAGTGTCCTTGGGGTTTTCCTCCTTTGCTAGCTTTATTATTCCAATGGAAATTGTGACCCCTGAAATTGCCGCCAGGCTAAGCCCAAGTTTATTAGATCTGGGTGTTGCTGTTATTTCAGGTATTGCAGGTGCCTACGCGCATGCACGCGTTGATGCAGCTAAAAGTCTTGCTGGTGTCGCTATCGCTGTGGCACTGGTTCCGCCACTTGCTGTGACCGGTATAGGTATTGGCTGGTTAGACTTACATGTGGCTTGGGGAGCGCTATTGTTATTCCTGACTAACTTGGCAGGCATTGTGTTTGCTGCCGCTTTGACCTTTTTAGCATTAGGTTTTGCTCCCTTTACCCGAGCCAAAAAAGGTCTAACGATTGCTTTTATAGGTGTTGCACTAGTTTCTATTCCATTAATTTTTAGTTTTATGCGTTTATCCGATGAAGCCGCTATTATGCAACAGCTTGAAGGTAAAAAAATAGGTGAAGTAGTGATTAGAGAAGTGCATGCAAGAGCACTTCAACCAGTAGAAATATCGGTTAAATTAATGACCCCAACTACCTTAACCACTGCGAAGTTAGATTTGATTAAACAAACTATTGAATCACAGCTACAACAAAAAGTTATCCTTGAAGCACAAGTTATTATTCGTCGATGAGTGTTAATTAAAAAATAGCAGCCTCTTTACCTAAAAATGGCTTATTGGTAGTTGCTGGCGATAGTTGCTAGCAGTAATTACTGATCAGCCACTGATTTTTCTCATCAAAAAAGTATTGAAAATGCTATGCTTACTCTTTTTTTAATCACTCACTGCGTATTGTTTTATGTATCAACTTCGTCCTTATCAACAAGATGCCGTTAATGCCACACTGCATTATTTTCGTCGTCATAGTTCGCCTGCCGTTTTAGCACTTTCGACTGGTGCAGGTAAAAGCCTGATCATCGCGGAGCTTGCCAGAATAGCGAAAGGTAGAGTGTTAGTACTCGCTCACGTTAAAGAGTTAGTTGAACAAAATCATGCTAAATATGAAAGTTATGGCGTGAAAGCATCTATTTTTTCTGCAGGGTTAGGGCGTAAAGAAACATCCCAACAAGTCGTCTTTGCCTCGGTACAGTCTATCGTAAACAACCTTGATCTGTTTGCAGATGCCTTTTCATTGTTAGTGATAGACGAGTGTCATCGTGTACCCATGCAAGGTGATTCTAGTTACCAAAAAGTGATTAAACACTTACAGGCTATCAACCCAAATTTAAAGGTTTTAGGATTAACAGCAACACCGTATCGTCTAGGTTTAGGTTGGATTTATCAATATCATACCCGCGGCCAAGTGCGCAGTGAAGAAGCACGGTTTTTCCGTGATTGCATTTTTGATTTGCCAATTCGATTTTTATTAGATGAGCATTTTTTAACTGAGCCAAAAGTGATGGATATGGCTGTGCTCAGCTATGATTTTTCGCAAATTTCTCCGGCTAATACGGGAGCTTATAAAGAAGCTGATTTAAATAAAGTAATAGAAAAGTCGGGCCGAGCTACGCCTGAAATTATCAAGTCAGTGATTACTCACGCTCAAGACCGTCAAGGTGTGATGATATTTGCTTCAACAGTTAAACATGCACAAGAAATTTTAGGTTATTTACAAGGTGAAAGTGCGGCATTAATTATTGGTGATACCGCAGGTAAAGATCGCGATCAAATCATTCAAGACTTTAAAAATAAAAAAATTAAATACTTAGTTAATGTGTCGGTCTTAACCACTGGTTTTGATGCACCACACGTTGATTTAATCGCTATTTTGCGTCCCACTGAGTCGATCAGTTTATACCAACAAATAGTAGGCCGAGGGTTACGTTTATCCGAGGGTAAAAAAGATTGTTTAGTGATGGAGTTTGCTGGTAATTGTTATGACTTGTATCAACCAGAAGTGGGGCAAGAAAAACCAGAAAGTGGCAGTGAAATAGTGAGTATTCCATGTCCTGCTTGCCAGTTTACTAATAACTTTTGGGGTAAGGTGGATCCAGCCGGTTTTGTAATTGAACATTATGGTCGTAAATGCCAGGGCTATTCGTTAAAAATTACCGAAGATGATGATGGCAATAAATTTGAGCAACGCGTGCATTGTAACTATCGTTTTCGGGCTAAGTTTTGTGACCAATGTGGAATGGATAATGATATTGCAGCACGCGTTTGTGGGCATTGTGAAGCCGTGTTGGTTGACCCCGATAAAAAGTTAAGAGAAGCATTAAAATTGAAAGATGCGATGATTATTCGTTGTGATGATATGGCGCTTACTGCTAGCAAGAATAAACATGGGAAAAACCAATTAAAGGTTACCTATAGCGGCGGCCAAGGACAAATAAGTGAAGTGTGGCAATTAACCACTGCAAAGCAAAAAGCACAATTTTTACAACGCTTTATTCAACCACACTTAATTGATCGTTTTCGCCCTTTTACTCACTCATCAGTGACTAAAGTGATGCTTAATGAACACCGATTACAAGCACCTGAAATAGTCATTGCTAATAAAGTAGGGCGATTTTGGCAGGTCAGAGATAAGTTATTTAATATTGAGCAATTTCCCAAAGCTGTAGAAGTATTAGCCCAGTTGCAACCTGAATAGAGTTAGAGAGCTATATATCGCGAGTTAAAACATAATCAGTTAGCGATATAAATACTACATATAACCAGCATAAATAGTTAAATTGAAATAAAAAAAATAAGGATTTAAGAAAATGAATAAAATTCTAATTATACTGACTGCAATTGTTGTTGTGATAGTGATTGCTTTTTTTGTGCTAGGCGTAATGTCTAAAACAGGACATGCTCCCGGATTAAAACAAGGAAAACTACAGGCTTGTACCAGTATTGAAAATTGTGTATTTAGTGAAATCATTGATGGTGTTGATAATAATATCCAACCCTTTGCTTTTAATGGAGACAAAGCCGTGTTCCTTACTCAATTAAAAACTAGCGTTGAATCGATGGGTGGTAAAATTGTCAATATTGAAGATGATTATATCGCGGCGACCTTTACATCAGGTATCTTTGGATTTGTTGATGATTTGGAACTGAGAGTCAGTGATGATAATTTATTACATTTTCGATCTGCGTCGCGTGTAGGGAAAAGTGACCTCGGTGCGAATAAAAAACGGGTTGAAGCGCTTAAGCTTTTGTTACAGGGAACAGCTAAATAGGCGTTAAAGAATAATTTGATTCAGAAATAAGTAATGTTAGTTGCTAACTAGAGTAGTAGAAAATCGGGAATAATAAATGAATAAAAATATTGAACAACTGTTAACGTTAGTGGCTAACTGTAATGATCAATTAACGGAAAAGTATCCGCAACTTTCTACTGCAGTGGGCCTGCTAGAGCAAAGTTTACAGGCCTCTAATGCAGTGACTATTGATAATGTTAAGCTTAAAAAGAGATTAATGTTTATTATTCTTGATGCTCATCCTGAAGTTGTAGGTATTGGTACCGGTCAATCCGGGACTGAAGATTTTACTTTTATTAAGCAAGTGTCACTGGCTGAGATATCACCAAGTTTATTGATTGAACTGTTAGAGCAGCATATTACTGATTGCTAATTAGGAGGGTGATACTTTCATTGAAAGTGATAGGAATGAGAAAAAATGTTTAAACAGTATCAAGCTCAGTGTGAAAGTTTTATTGCTGAAAATATGAAAACGGATTTAGCACATGACTTGTTGCACGTTAAACGCGTAGTTAAGTTAGCAACACTGATAGCGAAGAAAGAGAAGGCAGAACTAAACGTAGTATTACCTGCTGCTTGGTTGCACGACTGTGTTAGCTACCCTAAAAATCATCCTCTACGCAGTCAAAGCTCATTACATGCGGCAGATAAAGCCATTCAATTTTTATCAAGTATCGAATATCCAAAACAGTACCTAGATGCTATCCATCATGCGATTGCAGCACATAGCTATAGTGGTGGGTTAATAGCTAATACCCTTGAGGCAAAAATTGTGCAGGATGCTGATAGATTAGATGCGATTGGCGCGATTGGTATTGCGCGTTGTATTCAAGTAAGTAGCCAATTAAAGCGACCACTATATGCGCCTGAAGATGCATTTGCTGAGCAAAGAACGTTAGATGATCAACGCTTCACCCTTGATCACTTCTATAAAAAGTTATTAAAATTAGCTTCCTTAATGCATACCCAAACAGCGCAAGATATTGCAGCGCAGCGCACGCAGTTTATGGAAAGTTATCTGCAACAGTTAGCTTTAGAAATTTAAAGCAATAATTATCAAGTCACTGGCGATTGGGGTTAGACTGCTTTACCCTAATTAACTTTATTCTAAATAACATTACCTTAAATAACATTACCTTAAAAAACATTGCTTTAAGTAATTTTTTCTAATCAAATTGCTTAAAGCAAGTACCTTTTAGCTAATTCAAATAACCTTTAGTAAATTTAAATAACCTTAAGCCAATTCAAATATTCTTTAACTAATATAAAGAAATAAGTCGCTAACTGTCATATTGATATGAATAATTAATATTGACAATTTACCTGCCTGGGCAGTATTATTTTTTCTTGCCTAGGCAACTAATAATCTGGAAACAAACTCCCTATGACTCATCAACTAAACATTAAATCATTAGGTCTTCCATTAGCGAAACTGATCGGTTTAGTTAATCAACGTAAAGAGCTGTTACTAAATCAATATTTAGCGCCTTTTAATATCAGCTCTGCACAATTTAAAGTATTAGCTGCAGTGCATTATTATGGGATTGATTCTCCGGCTGACCTTAGTAAATATCTCACTATTGATGGGGGCTCAATGACCCGAATGGTGGACAGGTTAGTGAAAAAAGAATTAATAGATAAACAGCCTAACCCTAAAGATAAACGTGGTGTCATACTCGAACTAACAATCACTGGAAAATTATTATTAGCGCAATGTTTGGAGTGTATGGACAATCAAGTGGCTCCCTTGTTGACTGGGGACCTTTCTGTACAAGAGATAGAACAGTTGAGTGCGCTTCTAAAGCGTTTATTACCAGCCTAAGCAACCTAATTATAAGAATAACTTTGAGTGTCACATTCCTATTTTATTTATCTCCTATAACCAGAGAGATCGTTAACAAATAAGTGGTAAAGCATGCAAACATCAGAAAAAACAACAAGTACTATGGCTAATGACCCAGTTAAAAAGAGTAAGCGTAAAACCTCTTTCTTTATTTTGTTTATTGTATTGGTTGTTATTGCTGCAACTTGGTTTTTTTATTATGAGGTTTATGCCAAATACTCTGAAGAAACCAATGATGCCTATGTGAATGGTGATTTAGTGGTCATTTCCCCACAAATTTCAGGCACGGTGAGTAAAGTTGTTGTGGATCAAGGGGATTATGTTGAAAAAGGTCAAATACTGATTAGTTTAGATTCCAATGATACGCAAATAGCACTGCAAGCAGCGGAAGCTAAATTAGCGAACTCGGTTCGTGAAGTACGTAGCTTATATGCAACTGCTGATAACGCGAAAGCGAGTCTGGAAGCTACTAAGGTCGAATATAATCAAGCGATTAGTGATTATAAGCGCCGTCAAAAGCTGGCTAAATCAGGGGCAATTTCTCAGGAAGATTTGAATCACTACAAAGACTTGGTTGAAACCACTAAGAGTCAATATCTTGCTTCACAACAGGCGCTTAAAATGGCTGTTTCATTAGTCGATAATACGGTACTTAAAACCCATCCAGCGATTAAATCTGCAGTCGCTAATTTACGCCAAGTATACTTAAATAATCTGCGTGCAGATATTGTTGCTCCTATCAGCGGTTATGTAGCAAAACGCGCCGTCCAGTTAGGTAGTCAAGTTCAACCTGGCACACAAATGATGGTGATTGTTCCTTTGCATCAAGTATGGGTTGATGCAAACTTTAAAGAAAGCCAGATGCGTGACATGCGTATTGGACAAGCGGTTATTTTGACCTCAGATTTATACGGTAAAGAAGTAGAGTATAAAGGTGAAATTGAAAGTCTGGGGATCGGTACTGGCAGTGCATTTTCATTGTTGCCCGCTCAAAATGCGAGTGGGAATTGGATTAAAATTGTACAACGTCTACCGGTTAAAATTCGTTTACAAAAAGATAACCTAGCACAATACCCCTTAAGAATAGGTTTATCGATGTTAGCAAAAGTGGATATTGAAGATAGCAGTGGGGCATTGCTTTCAGAAAGTCCTCAACAAGAAGCGCGCTTCGATACCGATGTTTATCAGAATACGCTGCAAGAGGTTGACCATTTAGTGACCAAAATACTGCATGAGAATGTAGGTATTAATAATATTATCCCTGAATAGGGGCGGTTATGAATGATCAAACCTATACGCCGCCGAGTATTGTTCTAGCAACTATTGCATTGGCTTTAGCAACTTTTATGCAAGTGCTTGATAGCACTATTGCTAACGTTGCTTTGCCAACGATTGCTGGAAATTTAGGAGTGAGTTCAGAGCAGAGTACCTGGATCATTACTTCTTTTGCGGTATGTAATGCTATTGCATTGCCACTCACAGGATGGCTTTCACGACGTATTGGTGAACTGAAGTTATTTATTATTTCTGTTTCACTGTTTACGCTAACCTCTTTTTTATGTGGTATCGCCACTAGCATGCCAGAGTTGATTACCTTCAGAGCGTTGCAGGGCTTTTTTGCTGGGCCAATGTTTCCCATGTGCCAAACGTTATTACTCGCTATCTTCCCTTCGATAAAGCGTGGCGCTGCGTTAGCCTTAATAGCGATGGTGACAGTCGTTGCTCCGATAGTAGGGCCGATCACAGGGGGTTGGATCACCGATAATTATTCTTGGCCTTGGATCTTTTTTATTAATATTCCAATCGGTATTTTCTGTTGTGTAGTGGTCTGGGAGCAGTTAAAAGATCGAGTAGAAACAACTGTAAAAATGCCCATTGATTATATTGGTATTGCATTGTTAGTGTTAGGGGTTGGTTTATTACAAGTAGTATTAGACTTAGGCAATAATAAAGATTGGTTTGAATCCACACAAATCGTGATCATGAGTATTATTTCTGTGATTGCATTAATCTCATTTGTTATTTGGGAGCTGACAGAGAAAAACCCAATTGTAGATTTATATTTATTTAGAGATCGCAATTATACCTTTGGTACTATCGCTTTAGTTTTAAGCTATGCGGCTTTCTTTGCAATCAATATTATATTACCGCAGTGGTTACAACTGTATATGGGATACACGTCGATATGGGCTGGTCTTGCGGCTGCTCCAATGGGCGTACTACCATTAATATTAGCGCCATTAGTTGGAAAATATGCGCATAAATCAGATCTAAGGTTACTCGCTAGCATTTCATTTATTGTGATTGGCATTTCTTGTTTCTTACGCGCCAACTTTAATACCTTTGTAGATTTTGCTTCCGTGGCTGAGGTGCAATTGTTCATGGGGATTGGGATTGCCTTCATGTTTATGCCATTGACCACTATTTTCTTGTCTAATTTAAAAGGCCATCAAATAGCCGATGCGTCGGGCTTAACGACTTTTTTACGTGTGTTAGGCGCAAGTTTTGCCTCCTCATTAACCACATGGTTTTGGAATCGTCGAGCCGACTATCACCACGCGACTTTGACGGAACATGTTAGTCAATATCAGTTAGGTACAGTGGAGTATTTAGATAAGATGGGGGGAGCAACCCAAGCTAATCTCGCATCCGTTAATAACATTGTTACTCAGCAATCATATATGATGTCGATGAATGATTACTTTTATATGCTAGGTTGTTTATTTTTTGTCTTAATTGGTCTGATATGGTTTGCAAAAGGCCCTTTTATCAAATCAGCCCCAGCGGCGGCTGGACATTAAACATAAGCTTGTATTAGTTGAATGGTTGGTAGAGGTTTTGAATGTAAGGTGCTCACTGTAACTTATTGCTTTTGATTAGGAATAAATTATGTAATTGTGTCTTCATAATGTCCATATTAATACTATTTTTTCAATTTTATTTATTTAACATTATTTATTTAACATTATTTATTCAATACTATTTTTTCAATGCTACTTTTCAAATGATACTTTTTCATAGGAAGGTTTTAATGAAAAATAAAGCTACAAAAGGTTACTTTACAGGGATTAATCATGACTGAATTAGAACAGCAATTAGCGTTTATCATCGAAATAGACAAACTAAAAGCGGTATACCGTCAAACCACGGTCAAAGAAGATAAAAACCGCCATGAAAACAGTGCAGAGCATAGCTGGCACATCACTCTTACTGCACAGTTATTGCAAGGTTATGCAGAAAAGCCGATTAATATGACGCGCGTAATTAAGATGCTATTGATCCACGATATTATTGAAATTGATGCGGGAGATCTATTTGCGTTTGCCGAACAAAAAGACCATCAACAACAAGCTTTAAAAGAAGAAAAAGCGGCACAACGTTTGTTTGGTTTATTGCCCACTTCACAAAGCGAAGAGTATAAAAGTCTGTGGCTTGAGTTTGAAGAAGCTAACACTAGCGATGCACAATTTGCTAAATCCATGGATAGAATATTACCACTGGTGCAAAACATGAATAACCAAGGCGGTAGTTGGGCTAAACATAAAATCAGTCAAGCACAGGTGTTGGCACGCAACAATCACTTACAAACTATAGCGCCTAAATTATGGCAATATGTTGTTTCACAAACTGAGCTTGCCGTCGATAAAGGTTGGTTGCTTACCGCTAATTAATCAGTAATAAAAGGTTTAATGTTTTATTCATTAAATCTACTGCGCTCATCTGTGTATTTAAACCTTAATTAGGCCGCATAATAGTGTCAATTAAGGCCGTACTTCGATTTAAAAGTCGATTTAAAAGTCGATTTAAAAGTTGATTTAGTAAAGCATTTAAGAAAACCTATTTAACTCAAGAAAGGGTATTTTTTGATTCATGTAATGGTGTGTTGATAGGTATAAAATTTTAATGATTAGGCATTTTCATTGGTAGCTTTCAATCTAGGCTAGATGTATTGTAGCTAGCCAATGGCTATCATCAATATAGCTGTAATAGGTTAGATTTTAATGCATGCGATGAAGAGAGAAAATATGACGAATAAAGTAGATGTTGTTATACCTACTGCCCCTATCAAACCTTACGTACATGATATGCACGGCCACAAACGTAAAGATAATTATTTTTGGTTACGTGATGATAAGCGAGAAGACCCTGCGGTATTAGCTTATTTAGAAGAAGAAAATAACTACACAGAACAACAAATGGCTCCTTTGTCTGCGTTACAGCAAACTTTGTATGATGAGATGGTTGCAAGACAAGAGCCTGAAATAGAATCCGTTCCGTATTTTAAAAAAGGCTTCTGGTATATCTCTCGTTACGATCAAGGTAAGGATTATAGCGTTTATACACGCCGTCAAGGTACGTTAGAAGCGACCGAAGAAATCTTTTTTGATTGCAATGAACGAGCACAAGGTTTTGCTTACTATCAATTAGGTGCACTTGCTTTATCGCCTAATTCAATGCTTTTGGCCTTCAGTGAAGATACCGTTAGTCGTCGTCAATATACTTTACATTTTAAAGATCTACGCACTAATGAGATATTTGCAGATAGTATTGAAGATGTGACAGATGTAGTTTGGGCGAACGATAACAAAACTGTTTTTTATGTAAAACAACATACGCAAACATTATTATCATATCAGGTATATCGTCATACATTAGGTGAGCCATCTGTAAATGATGTACTTATCTATGAAGAAACTGACGATACTTTTTCTTTGGGTTTATATAAAACACGATCAGAAGAATATTTAGTAATTTGTGCTGATAGTACTATGACTTCTGAATGTTTGATCATAGATGCAAACCAACCATATAAAGATTTTAAATATTTCTTACCAAGACAAAGAGACCATGAATACAGTGTTGATCATTTCCATGGCCAATTCTTTATACTGAGTAATTACAGCGGCAAAAACTTTGCTTTACACACAATAACGACACAACTGGACGAGTTGCAAACGGTCCAACCTGAACACTGGCAAACACTAGTACCGGCAAGAGAATCTATTTTGTTGGAAGGTTATGAGTTAATGCAGGACTGGTTAATTGTTGAGGAGCGTGAACTAGGCTTACCAGTATTACGACAAATCAATTTTAAAACCGGAGAGTCCCGTGCTCTGACTTTTCATGATCCCGTTTACACTGTGTTCAGCCATCATAATCCACAACCTGCGACGAGTAAATTTCGTTATCAATATACCTCTTTTACAACACCCTCTACCGTCTACGAATTAGACCTTGATAGTGGCAAAATTGTGCAGCTAAAACAAAGCCAAGTAATGGGGGATTTCGATAGTGAAGATTATCAAAGTGAACGTGTTTGGGTAACCGCAAGAGATGGTGCAGAAGTGCCTGTTTCATTGGTTTATAAGCGTGAACTATTTAATCATAGTAATCCATTACTTGTTTATGCTTACGGTTCCTATGGCCATAGTTTAGATATTGGTTTTAGCTCTGCTAACCTAAGCTTGCTAGATCGTGGTTTTGTTTATGCAGTTGCGCATATACGTGGTGGTGAAGAGTTAGGTCGTGATTGGTATGAACAAGGTAAATTACTGCAAAAGAAAAATACCTTTAATGACTTTGTTGATGTGTCGAAGGCTCTGGTCGCAAAAAAATATGGCGCTGAAGATAACGTATTTGCAATGGGAGGAAGTGCTGGTGGTTTATTAATGGGGGCTGTTATCAACCAAGCACCTGAACTATACCGCGGCGTGGTTGCTGCTGTGCCCTTTGTTGATGTTGTTTCAACGATGTTAGACGATTCCATTCCATTAACCACGGGGGAATATGATGAATGGGGGAATCCAAATGATCCTGAATTTTATCATTATATGCTTGAATATAGCCCCTATGATCAAGTTAAAGCAAAGGCTTATCCGAATATGCTAGTTACCACTGGGTTACATGATTCTCAGGTTCAATACTGGGAACCTGCAAAATGGGTTGCCAAGTTACGAGAATTAAAAACCGATGATAATCAGCTAATGTTATACACGGATATGGAAGCAGGACACGGTGGTAAATCAGGAAGATTTAAACATTTTGAAGATACGGCCCGAGAGTTTGCTTTCTTGATTGATCTCGCAAAGTGTTAAGCTTTATTTTGACTCTTAGATACCCTTAGATAGCTTACTTAATTAAAAATAGTTTGGCTGAATAATAGATAGCGCTTAGATAACAACTAATAAGTGATGAAAATGTCGCCCGTTTTTATCACTTATTTTTTACACATAATGTTAGCTAACATCCTTTAATCTATTCACATCAAATTCATACTAAAACACCTCTGTTTTTGTACGCCACTTTAGTGGATTAGGAAAGTAGTGGATTAGGAAAGTAGTGAATTAGGAAAGTAGTAAATTAAGAGCCTGAAAATAAAGGCGTAATTACTTTAAAAAATAACAAAAAGGTGAGTTTTTATTGAAAGAGTGCATTTGTCGATACTTATCCCTAAGGTTATTTTAATTTTGTCGAATTAATTTACAGTCATACTTGGTTAAATTGAAATAAAAATTTATCCAAATATTCGATAATCATTCAATTTTAAATGATGAAATAACATTATTTACACTTCCTTGTGAGTAGTCGAATTCAAAAAAAGTATTTTTAATACTCATAAAAGAGTAAAAATATTTTGTGATATTTATTTTACATTCTAAATATTTATTATTACTCATACTCTTCATTTCTTTATGCCTATTCTTTAAGTTTTTATATTTATATTTACTGACGATTTCTTTTACATTTAAAAATATAACTCTATGATCTTATTTTTACTTTTATATTAATTTACTTAAAAAACAATTACTTAAATACTTGGCCTGAAACCTGCAATCTACTATATATACAAGTCACATTGACATGTTATTGAGTTTTCGCCGATAGCTACATTTTATCCGCTAATAACTACATGTTTATAATTACTATAAAGGAATATAAAAATGAAAAAATTATTTGCACTTTTTACTTCTGCCGCACTCTTGTTTGTTGTTAGTACCGCTTCTGCAGTACCAATCGATGGAGCAATTAAATTTTTTGGTGTAGCGGACACAACTGCATCTGGTGGAGTGGTTACGAAGATTGAATTTACAAGTCAATTGGTAGCTGTAACAACAGGTGATTTTGGTGTAGTGCCTCTTGGTTCAAGTGTTGCTTTTACTGATTTAAACCCTGTAGCAGCAACAAATGCTTTGTGGTCAGTGGGCGGATTTACTTTTGATCTTTTGAATGTATTAAGTAATTCAGTTGTTGGTAACGGTGTTGTGGTATCTGGTTCTGGTATTGTTAAAGCTGCTGGCTTTGATGATACTGTGTTTAGTTGGTTGTACACTGCACAAGCTGGTAAGCAAGAAACGTTTTCAGCGAGTTCAATTCCAGCGCCTGCAGGTACTGCGTTATTAGGTTTAACATTACTTGCATTTGGTCTGTCTCGTCGTAACAAAAAATCATAATATTAATTAATTTTAAATAATTATTAAATATAATATGTAATAAGCTCAGGTTAAGTGAAAACTACCTGAGCTTATTTGTTTGTCGGCATAGTCGTTTTACTTGTGTTCATTTTAGGTATGAATTTATATGTTATAGTTTTATAAATTTTCTGATTATCTGATATTTAGAAAATTAATTACCTCAACAGGACCTTTGGTATTTCTTTATCAAATTTCTTTATTAAAATACTTTCTCACCACCAAGGCTGTAATTTCTCTCCTCGCTCCAACGTTGTAAATCACTTTAGCTTATTACGTACATATTTTTATACGCATCGTTAAAAATCCACACAGGTACTTACTCGAATGGTCATCAAGTTATGCCTATTTTGATCTTCGACCTATAGGCTAATTCATGTGTTTTTAATAACTAATATGGAGTTGCCGACTGTTAAATTGTAATTATTGCTATGAAGGTTGCTATTTTTTTTAATTATCGATTTGAATCGAAGAACTTTGCATCTTGAAGTTTTTGTGGTTATAAAAAAACTCGTTATTACTCTCTTCAAATTATCTTCATATCAACATATTTTATTCGCGAATTACTTGATCTAGTTATATGTATATTTACTATAATTAACTTATATTTGTGATTATAGTTTGATTATTTTTTTTTAATTAAACTTTTAAATTATTGATTTAAAAGTTTATGCGAGTATTGTTGAATTGAATTTATCAAGCGAATGAAATAGTTAGTTATTAATGTGAATATAAGATTCTTCTTCCTCTGAATCATTAAACAATGGAGACCTGAATGCACCTATTTAAGTATTTTGAGCCCGCTAGATTGGATGTCATTGAAAGTGGATGTATTCGTTTAACGCAACCTATCGACTTTAATGATCCTTTTGAATTAAAGCCTGTCACTTCTACTTGTGGTATCAAAGATGCTATGCCAGATCTATCCAGTACAGAAGAAAACTTAGGTTCATATAATAAAATAGATAAACTACCAATAAAAGCAACGAGTCCAGATTCAGAGTTTAAAGTTATTAAAGCGAATAAAAATTTATTAGAAGAGCAGCAAGTGCTTGCAACTTCGCCGCCAGAGACTAATGGTGTTACGGGTGAAACTAGCGGACAAAATCAGGGAGAAGTAATAGGTGTACTTTGCTTAACTGAGGAGCCAGATAATTTATTAATGTGGTCACATTATGCTGATTCCCATCAAGGGTTCTGCGTTAAATTCGATACTTCTAATTACTTTTTTAACCAAAAGAGAACCATGGAGGACGATTTTTACCATCTTAGGAAAGTTGAGTATATTGAGCAACATCCAACTAAAGTGATTAAGTCTAATGTCGGTGTAGATTTACTATTACATAAATCTGATACCTGGTCACATGAAAAAGAGTGGCGGTTTTGTGCAGTTTTGCACGACTCAGATATGCTAATTGAATGTGCGGATAGCGATATACATTTATTTAAATACCCTAAAGAAATCATTAAGGAAATTATTTTAGGAGCGAATGCTTCAGAGGAGCTTGCTGACAAAATAAAAACAATTATTGACCAGACTCCAGAGTTTTCACACGTGAAGTTGAGTAAAGCCTATATTGCAGAAAAGTCCTATCGTTTAGAATTTAAAAGCTTATAAATACACTTATTATTTAAATCTGAGTAATTCCCTAAATACTTTTTTGTATTAAAAAATAGTCGTAACGCTCGATTCATAACATTCGATTCATAACCCTCGATAAAGATTAAGCTTATTTATTGGAGGAAATGATCATTTAAATCACTAAACTGTACCTTTACGCCCTGAGCTCCTTTTTGCATAAGGAGTTACTTTTGTACAAAGAGTTACTTTTTGAACATCGAGCAAAAGTAACTAAGGTATAAACGAATAAGCATAAGCGGCTTAGCTCGGGGCATTTAACTCTCATTTGGGTTAACAAGACTCACGCCGTTATGACTCTATTTGCTTACGAAAAAACTGCACCATTTCATCACGGGTTTTAAGATGTTTGAGGTGAAAAATATCCATTGGGAATAGTAGTTCAATCACACCAGTATCAAATATACGTTTTACTTCGTATTCATTATGAGCAACATCTTGTTGATATCTATAATTTAACCAGGTTTTATTCGTATGAATAATAAATTCCACTCGCATACCGCCTAAACGAGCAAAAAACTTCATCATAGCTGTTTTATCACTAGACCCTACTGCGCGACCTTGATATTGAGAATGTTCACTTAAAGTGTCGGAGATATCCTCTAAAACCATTAAAGAGTTTGCTTTTGAAGCGCTACGCGTGAGGTGTTGTTGAAAAGCTTTTACATCGCTTACCGAATCAAGTACGGCCATCAGTCCAAGTTCATCATCTACTGCAACCGCTGGATTTTTTTGGTTTTTTCGTAATAGTTTTAAAACCTTTGCCTGCGGTGGTTTTTTTCTAATAGAAACGTAAATAGGAGTTTTTTTCACTCCGACGGTAAAGCTACGGCGTTTTAATAGAGTTAACTTTTCACCTTTTGCTAGTTGTATTAACTTAGCCTGTGCTGGATCTAAAACCGTTACTGCATTACAGCTAAAGTCCTCTGGTCGATGTTTTGAATAGAGATAGACGGGATCCAGTTCCCCTATTTTTAAATTTGGGCTCCAAACATAACCGTTTAAAAAGGCTAGAAAAGCGGAGAATTTGCTTTCAATATCTGTTTCTCGTTCTCGTTGATCAATACTTGCAGCGAGGGTCATTAAAATGAGTTTACGTCGCGCTTCAAAGCGTGCTTTTTTATGGTAACCATCATTGAACATGATTAATAACAATTCAACGGGGTTGTTAGTGACTTCTATCTCATTAGTCGCTTCAATATGTGAAGCGTAGGGAGAAAGGATTTTACCAATAATAGAGTGAATGACGGCATCAGCTGTACGAGAGTACTCATCTACACGGCTCTTTATTTCATTGAGGTTACCGTTGATGCCAAACATATTACCTAATAAGCATAATGCTCGCTCAGAGCGCTTTTCTCGTAATGCTTTATCTGAAATGAGGGTTTGAATTTGCTCAAAATCATCAACGCCTAAAAATTCAAATATTTGGCTACGTAAAGCGCGATATTTTGTGACGTTGTTAGGATTCTTTTGTAAATTTTTTAACCATTGACGCGTTTGCTGAGAAAAGCGTCCGATATTTAGTGAGTGTTCAGAAACAGTGAAAGGCCCTGATTGTTGAAGAGAAGTAAAAACGCTGTTTGTAGAGAGCACTGACATAAAACCACCAAAACGATATAAAACCCATGCATTAACTGCATTCATGTAATAAATATACACTAATTAATTGATTTAAAAATAATAAAAATGAGAAGCACTATTAGAATGATTATTACGGTTGCTGATAAGAAGTTCAATTTAAGCTATTTAGCGAGTAACTTTATTCCTGATTTTATATAAAAATAGATAGCAAATAAGGTATTAGCTGATTTCATTTATTTGTCACTAATAGTGTTGATATGACAAGCGAATGATATGAATTCAATTTCTTGTTCTGGTTTGATAATAACTAGCATAAAAATCATAAGAGATTGAAAAGTAATTATAAAAATAACGAATCTTTCTCTTAGAGCAGTGTGTTAATTTCTCTTTAAGGTTTCAAGACATTTACTTGAATTTATATTTTTAGTTTTAGCTCTCTTGTTTTTACCTGATATTTAATAGGGAATAATCGAAAAATAAAGTTATTGATTTTATTGGTGTTTTTGATCTCATTGGTCTTTAAGTAAACTAACGATAATTTTCATTCTTGCTACACTTTAGAGGTATCTGTCAATGTCGCCAGATGCTAAATAGGTGCTTTTAGATCTTAGATTTAGCACATTAAAAACTAAAGGAAATAATAATGATTGATAACCTAGCAAGAGAAAATAAAGTAAATATTATCGCTCAACAAGATCAGTTGGATAAAGAATACTTACAGCTTAAAACACATTATGATGAAAAATATAAAGCAGGTTGGTACTTTATGCACGCGCAGCCTCGCCCATGTTTTAGTACATTATTATTAGATGAGTTAAATGATTATGCGAAAAATATTAAAACAGAGATGGTCAATAGTGAACAGCAAAAATATGATTATCTGATCCTTGCTTCTGATGTTGATGGTATTTTTAATTTAGGTGGCGATTTAGCCGTTTTTCTTGAATTGATAAAAAAACAAGATCGTGCAGGATTACTAGCCTATGCAACAAAGTGTATTGATGTTTTATACCATAACATCACCCATCTGGATTCAGAGCTGACTACCATTGCTTTAGTTCAAGGTGATGCATTAGGAGGAGGGTTTGAAGGTGCTTTATCAAGTAATGTTTTAATTGCTGAACGTGGTACCAAGCTTGGTTTGCCAGAAGTCTTGTTTAATCTATTTCCAGGAATGGGGGCTTATTCATTACTCAGTCGAAAAGTAAGTGCAGCAAAAGCCGAAGAAATTATTTTAAGTGGTAAGTTGTATTTAGCTGAGGAGTTGTTTGAGCTAGGGATCGTTGACGTATTGGCTGAGAAAGGAGAAGGAGAAAAAGAGGTCTATCGTTATATTAATGCAGCAAATCGAAAAGCAAACAGTTACCAAGCTATTCGTAAAGTACGTGATATTTGTGCTCCCATTCCTTATAAAGAGTTAATAGATGTTACTAATATTTGGGTCGATTCAGCGTTAAAGTTAACAGCTAAAGATCTTCGAATGATGGAAAGATTAGTGATGCGTCAATCAGCAAAAAATATCTCATAATCAAAATATTTCATAATCTAAGTTATATAGTTTTTATTGTGGTCTCAATTCCATTTTAAAATAGATATAAAATCGTAGCTAAAGCACTATACTTTTTATCTTATTTTCCTGTAGAAGATTTTACTAAGGCATTATTCAAAGCTTCTACAGTTTTAGTAAAATTGTATTCAATATCACCTACTAATACAGTGAGCTTTGGAGTGCCAATATCATAAGGTTTACACTCTTCTCCTTTCCTACATATTTCTACTAGTCTGTCTGCCCCAAGTTCCGATGCTGCACCTTTTAAAGCATGTAGTGATTCACGGAATTGCAAATAGTCACCAATAATGGCTTGTTGTAAGTATTTAATATGCTTATTACCATCTTCTGTAAAACCTGTAATTAAGCACGTCATAAACTCAACATCATTATCTAATTGAAATAGTTCCTCAAGGACGGCACTATTATACCATTCATTATCTGCATGCTGCTTTTTAAGGTTTGCTATGCTTGTTGGAGTAGGGGCTGTATTGCTGATAGTTGAATTGCTAATCGTTGAACTGGAGGTATTAGAAATTACCGCTATTTTTTTCAATAAATCATGAGAATCAATAGGTTTAGTTAAAAATTCATCGACACCTAAACTAATACCTAGTGCTCTAGCTTCAGGTGTTGCATCGGCAGTTAACATGATGATCGGCAGCTTATTACTGGTATCCATAAAGCGTAATGCCTGTACAACTTCATCACCAGAGCACTTAGGCATATTTTTATCGACAATTAATAAGTCAAAGTGTTCTAAATCGGTGCTTAACTTGTCTAGTGCTTGTTCGCCATCATTAGCGATAACAATAGAATGACCTGCTCGTTTTAAAATACCAGATAAAACCTGTTGGTTAACTTTATTGTCTTCAGCAACGAGTATGTTTAATGCCTTCGCTCCATTCTGGCTGTCATAAAAATCACTTAAAGAAACAACTTTTTTGTTACTGCTATCAATGCGCTGTGCTGTATGTAGGGCGTTAAATAATGAGCGTTTATCATTGATCTCAGCAATCACCGAGATGAAGTCTTGTCTTATTTTTTCGTTGTGTAGATGTACAGGTTCTGGATTAAGCAGTACTAACGATAGCCCATCTAATAATTTTTCCGATGCTAAAAGGTTGCTAAACTGTATTGGACTCATGCCCTGTAGACTAAATCTATCTACGAGCAGTATCTTATAACCTCGTGCTTGGCCGAGAGCATTTTTTTGCATTCTTAATGTCTGTACTGGAGATTTAGCAAAATCTGCAGATAAATCCCATGTTCTTAAAAAAGACTGTACCGATTTCTTAGTTGTATCGGTTGCCATAATTAATAAATCACTGTCATTTACAGTTAGAGAAACATTAGGAAGGATCGTAAAAGGAAGTTCAAACCAAAAAGTTGAACCTTGATCTAATTCACTTTCAACCCCTATTTTTCCTCCCATTAATTCAACCAACTCTTTTGAAATAGTGGTTCCTAGCCCTGTACCATTGATATGACGTATCGCAGCTTTTCCAACTTGAGTAAAATCGTCAAATACGCTGAGCAGTGATTTTTTATCAATACCTATACCAGTATCTTTAATATCAAAGCGAATAACAGTGGCGCTTTCCTGCTCGGAAACAAGGTAAATATGCACTTTAATTGTGCCTTGATCAGTAAACTTTATCGCGTTCCCTATTAGGTTTACTAAAACTTGACGGATATATTGCTGATCTGCTTCTATTTGTAAGGGAACATCAGAATCAATGTTTAATATAACAGTTAAGCCTTTGGCTTTTGCAATCAGTTTTTGTGTATCAATAACTGAATTAATTAAAGTATGTAAATCAACTGATCCTTTATTGATTGTTATTTTCCCTGCTTCAATTTTAGAAATATCTAGCACTTTTTCAATTAATCCTAGTAGCGTTTTTGCAGAGCTTTGCATGGTGCTAACTAAGTTATATTGTTCTTGATCGAGTTTAGTTTCAATGAGGAGATCTCCAAGCCCTAATACACCATTTAAAGGAGTTCTTAGTTCGTGTGACATATTAGCCAAAAAGCGAGTTTTAGCTTGATTTGCTTTTTCTGCCATATCGATTGCAGCATATAGTTTTTTAATTAAAAATATTGAATATAACGGGATCAGAGTGATCACGATTAATAGGCTTATTGCTATCGTCATTTCAGTCTGCCAATAACCACCCCAATAAATCGCAGATATAAATCCAATAATGCCTATTACCATAGAAATATAGAGATAATTAACGCCGAACCTAAAACCATTACCTAAAATAACCCACAGATAGAAAACAAATAAATACACTGTTTCTTGCGCCGCAGTGGCCATTAATACAGACAGAGAGATAAGGTCTAAAAATATACCTATCACTCTTCTCGTTGGGCTGACTTTAGGGTTGATACAAATAGCGGTAAAGAGAGCGATAGCAACACTAGATGCGACGAGTATCACTATCTTAATTGTAGAGTTTAATAAATCGCTAAACTGTTCCTCTGCACCCCATGGAATACAGAAAATTAGAATTAATAATAGGGCAATAATAACACGAACGAAGGCTTGCTCTGATTCAGGATCAGCCGTTTTTTTGAGCGAGACTTTGACTGCATTTAGTTTTTTACATAGTAAGTTCATTCAAGCATTGAATCCGTTTTATGGTCTATTAATTGCTTTCTACAGTTTATTACTAGCAGTCTGTGCCACTGTTAGCTATCGGGATATTCGCTATGTATTGCAGTGATATTAGGCAGGCGCTTTAAGAATGCATCAACACACTTTGGGTCAAATTGTGTACCGGATTGTTTTTTAAGAAAATCAATCGCATCTTCAAGTGGCCAGGCTTTTTTGTAGGGTCTAACAGACATTAATGCATCAAATACATCGGCAACGGAAACAATACGTGCGATCAGTGGGATTTGAGAGCCAGTTAATTGATTAGGGTAACCTTCACCATTAAAGCGCTCATGGTGATTAAGGGCTATAATGGCGCCCATTTGCATATATTTTGATTGACTACCCGAAAGAATTTCATATCCAATCGTGGTATGAGTTTGCATGATTTCCCACTCTTCTGGAATAAACTTTCCTTCTTTTAATAAGACACGGTCAGGAATACCAATTTTTCCAATATCATGCATTTGCGCAGCATGTTCAAGATCATTACATTCATTCTCATTTAAGCCGATTTCTTTAGCTATTTCTTTGGCATATTTTGCCATTCTAATAACATGATTACCGGTTTCTTCATCGCGATATTCACCTGCTTTCGCAAGTCTTAAGATCGTTTCTTGTTCTCGTTGAAGAATTTGTTCTGTGGCTAAATGTACTTGCTCTGCTAACCAATCGGCTCTATTTTGAATGATCACATGTTGCTTATGTAGTTTTAATAAGTTTCTGCAACTTGTACGGCATTCGATTTGGTCGATAGGTCTATTTAAAAATGCGGTTGCACCTGCTTCTAGGGCTTCATGACGCACTTTTTTCTCACTAACAACAGTGATCATCATGATCGGAATATGTTCACCTGTTGCTGTGTTACGCACTGCTTCAATGAACTCTATTCCATTTAAACCGGGCATTCTATAATCGGTGACAATCAGGTCTGCTTGGTTGTTTTCTAACCAGTTTAGTGCTTTTCTAGGATCAGCAAAATCAATCACTGTAATGTCATCAGCAATCTGTAGAATAATTTTTTCTAGGATCATCCTTCCCGTTGACTGATCATCAACGACCACCACTTGTCTTTGGTTATTCACAATAGTACTTCCACTTAAATTTTAAAGAATTAGTTTATGAAATAGGACAGGTGTAACTTCATTTACCCTTTAGTCATTTTCCTATTACCTAGCATCTAATTTTAATACATATGATTATTATTATTATGTGTATTAGCATCTATCAAGCCGCTGTAAATGAGAAGCTTGTGAAGATGGTTTTATGACAGAGTATAGATAATAACGTATCTTTTAGGTTGTTTATTAAAAAATGATCAATTAAATCCTATTGGGACACTTATTGAATTATTTATCACTAATATTATTGTTTTTGTTGATTTTAAATAATGCAAAAAAATACTCAGTTATGAGTAGCGTAAATTACTGCAATTTAGAACACAACCTAAACCTGAACTTTAATTACGTGTGTTTATCAGTAAAATTATCGGTATATTACAAAGGTGCAAATTCTTTTATGGTAAAGCCTTTGATAATGAAACAGTTAATAGTGTAGTAGTCAAAACATGTAATAAATATTGATGCAGTAAATCTTAATTTAGTCGATCTTAATTTAGTCGATCTTAATTTAGTAAATAGTAATGTAATTTATTTGATTAACCGATTTTTATTAAAGCATCGTATGTAATAACCTCGTACTATTAATACATAATCATTTGCTATCTATTATGTGATTATTTTCTTTTTAATAAATTAAGGAAACTACCATGACTCAAAGCTTCAATAATGACGTCATTAAAACGGCTATTGTTGGTTATGGCTTTTCAGCTACAACCTTCCACCTTCCTTTTATTGACACTTTATCTGAATTTGATGTTACCGCGATCAGTAGTCGTCAAGCTGGTGCTGTTGAGCAAGATTGGCCCAAAGTACAACATTACCTAACTGCCGAAGAGATGATTGGTAATAGCGATGCACAATTAGTAATTATTACTGCACCAAATGATGTGCATTTTTCATTAGCTAAATTAGCGTTAGAAAATAATAAGCATGTTATTTTAGAAAAACCATTTGTGACAAAAATCACTGATGGAAATGCTTTGATAAGCCTTGCTAAAGAGAAAGGTTTGTTACTTAGCGTTTATCATAATCGTCGTTGGGACGGTGATTTTTTAACGGTTAAGAAGCTTATTGAAGAAAAAACACTGGGGCACATTAAGCATTTTGAATCTCACTTCGATCGTTTCAGGCCTGTCGTTCGTCAACGCTGGCGAGAAAATTCTCAAGATGGTGGTGGTATTTTATTTGATTTAGGACCGCACCTAATTGATCAAGCTTTACAGCTATTTGGACTACCTGATGCGATTACTGCACATTGTAAGATCACGCGTGAAGGTTCTTCTAATATCGATTATTTTAATTTAACACTCCATTATCCCGATAAATTAGCTTCTTTGAGTGCTTCTTTGTTCTCTGCTGGACCCAATTTACGTTTTAATATTCAGGGGGATCAAGGTACTTACATAAAATTAGGCTTAGATCCGCAGGAAGATCTATTGAAAGCAGGTGTACGACCTGACGGTGAATATTGGAACAATGAAAGTGTTGAGCAATACGGTACTTTATATACGGAAGAGGCGTTAGAGGCGGTTAAAACTGAACGCGGTGGTTACCAACACTTTTATCATGGTATTGCTAATGCTATTAATGATGCAGGCCAAGTACCTGTATCTGCGGAAGATGCGTTATGGAATATTCGTTTGATTGAATTAGCCATGGAAAGTGAACGTTTAGGTAAAACTATGGCAGTTAAATTATGAGCTCAAACTATTCATTAAATGATTTATTAGCACAAGAATCGCAGCTACAGTTTGCGTCTTTTAACAATCAAACAGCTTGGGCGTTAGGTTGTAAATTGAAACAATTAGCCGAAACCAGAGAGGCGCAAGTTACGATCGAAGTTTATGCTTTTAACCAATGCCTATTTAGCTACGCAATGCCAGGAACTCAGCCAGATAATCTACATTGGATAAAACGTAAACGTCAAACCGTGTTGCGTTTTGGACATAGTTCTTATTATATCGGTCAATATAATACCGCTAAGCATAGAGTGTTCGAACAGCAAGATCATATTGACGCTGATCTGTATTGTGCTCATGGCGGGGCTTTTCCAATTATTATTAAAAATTCAGGTGTAGTAGGAGTAGTGACGGTTTCTGGGTTACCGCAGGAGCAAGATCATCAACTGGTATTGGATGCCTTGGATGAGTTAGTGGATTAGTGCTGGTGATGATTAAAGAGGGACTATTTAGCTTTTGAGGCTGCAATAAAAATGCTGTAACCCTGTCCAAAAATATGTGTTATTCACTTCAATGTTGAATCAGCGATTCATTTACTGTGAAATATTAAAAAGCCATTGCTTATGTTATCAGCAATGGCTTTTTTGTTATGTCTACGTTGCTCATTCTTATTTAAGAAAGCTTATCTTAGCTATATACATGTTAGCTTCGTTAAATGAGTACCGTTAAATTTATTGACCGTAGATATCAAAGCTAAAATAACTTGCTGCTATTTTATCATAGGTACCATTTTTACGGATTTCTGCAATAGCAGCATTAAACTTCTCTGCTAATGCTTTATTGTTTTTACGAAAAGCCAGTGCAGTGCCTTCCCCTACATAAGCTTTATCGGTTACTAACTTGCCTTTTAACGCAAAGTTAGCACCACGTTCTTTTTCTAAAAAAGCTAACACTAATTGATCTGAGTTTGCAAAGGCGGTATCTAAACGGCCATTGGCTAAATCAAGATATACTTGGTCTTGTCCGCTATAGCGTTTGATAGTGGCAACATCACCGTACATATCTGTCACATAATTATCATGTATGGTACCTACTTGAACGCCAATAACTTTACCTGTTAAGCCTGCTTTATCGATACTGAAGTTTGCATCTTTAGCAGTCACAAAACTGGCTGGTGTTTGATAATATTTTTTACTAAATAAAACACGTTTTTTACGATCTTCAGTAATACGCATAGATGCCATAATGACATCCGATTTTCTTGATAATAAACCCGGAATGAGTCCGTCCCAACTTTGTGTTACCCACTCACACTTTAACTCTGCTTGTTTACACAAAGCATCTGCGATCTCAATATCAAAACCAACAGGTTTACCGGTATTATCTTTATAATTGAAAGGTGGGTAAGTAAAGTCAGAAGATAGGCGTATAGGCTTAGTTTCTTGGGCTTGTAATGGGGTTATAAAAATTGACGATAATACAATCGCTGCAATATGTAATGCTTTCATGTTTAGATCCTTCTAGCGTAATGTTATTGAAAATGTTTAAGTGTATTGAGTGTTTCGAGCATACTTTGTTTGGAGCCAATAGTGATTCGTACGCAGTCACTAAGTGCTGCTTCATGAGCTTGGTTACGTGCAATAATTCCTTGTTTAACAAGATAATCAAATACGTTAAGGCCTTGATTAAACTTAATTAAAATAAAATTAGTTTGGCTACTATAAATCGTCTCAACAATATTTAATTGTTGTAACTCAGATTTAAACCAATCACGAACCTCAACCAATTCAGCAGTTTGTTTGGACATGGCTTGTAAGCCAGAGTCTGATAATGCTTTTAATGCAATTTCAGCAGTAGGGTCAGCGATAGGGTAAGGTGGAATAAGGCGATTCACATAAGCCATTACACTGCTATCTGCTAACAAAAATCCACAACGAATAGCAGCTAACCCAAACGCTTTTGATAGGGTGCGTATTACAATTAAATGTGGGTATTTATTCATTAAATGTAACGCACTCTGATGTGCTGAAAATTCAATGTAAGCTTCATCGATAACCACTAAGGTAGATGTTTTACTGGCTTCTAATAATTCAACAATATCAGCTTGGTTAATGCTATTACCGGTAGGGTTGTTAGGTGAACATAAGAATAATAAGCTGCTGGTGGGCAACTGTGTTTTGATTTCTTCAACATTTAATTGAAAATTATCTAGCAACGGAACTTTATTGGTTGTTACTGCAAACGAATCAGCGCAAAACTCATACATTCCATAGGTGGGAGGGCAAATAATTATTTGGTCATTCCCAGGTGTACAAAAAGTACGAATCAACAAATCTATTGCTTCATCGGCACCTCGTACGGTCACTATTTCACTATTTAGTTTACCAACACCTTGCTCGCAATAAGCGAGGTAAGCTTGCGCAGTATCCTGTGGTAAAAAATCAGGATAACGATTGTAATGGTTATTACTGCCTTTAGAGAGGTCACCATATTGAGCGCACGTTTCAAGTTCATTCGCATTTAGCCATAAATGTCCGCTACCGCCTAAACGGCGTGCAGACTGGTAAGGAACGAGCTTTTCTACTGCGCTTGGTACTAATGTTGATGCTAATGATTTCATTAACGTATTTCCGATTGAAGTTAAATACAGCCAAAAATAAAAATTGAATATTTATACTTTAAAAGTGCGTAAATATTCAGTTTTTGAATTGTAAGCGATTTAAACAAATCTTCATTGAAAGAAGAAACGAAAAATTGGTATAGTAGGTATGCGAAAAGAACATAGCTTGATGATTGTATCTACTCATTGGTGACGAGGTAAGTGTTCTATTCGCATAAATTAACGTTTTAGTGCTGTGCATATTTCAAGTGTTGAATTAATTGATTAGGTTTAAAACCTTAAAGCTTATTATTTGAATAGCAACACTAGCATTGAATGAAAACAATAACTGACTAATCTTTCACGTTATAAAAATGAGGTAATGATGGATAACCGTTTACCATCTACAAAGGAGATGCAGGCATTTATTGTTACTGCCGAACATTTAAAGTTTACTGTCGCGGCACAAATTTTAAATTTAACGCAGGGTGCAGTCAGTCGTCAGATTATTTCACTTGAGAAAAAATTAAATATTCCTCTATTTCATCGTCACGCTCGTGGCTTGAGTTTAACTGATAAAGGCAAAGATTTTTTGCCGTTAGTTAAGCAAGTGATTAATCAGATGAAAAGTGCGGTCGAAAAAGTATCTGATATTAAACCTATCATTAGATTAAAAGTGCCTAGTTGCATTACCACATGGCTATTACCCCAAATAATGGCATTTCAGCAAGCATTCCCAGATATTGCCGTAGAGCTAACTTCATCCATTAAACATGATATCAATTTTGCCTTTGAGTCCTTTGATGCTGCTATTTGCTATTGCACGGTTATTAAAGATAAAAACTTAAGTAGTCAGCTACTGTTTGAAGAATATTTAACACCGGTGTGTTCTCCCTCTTTATTAACTGAGGCACAAACACAGCTGAGTATCGAAGAGATGGGGCAATTACCATGGTTGCATGCAACACCACAGCAAAGTGATTGGAGTTTATGGTTGAATGAAGCCGGTTGTGCATCATTAACCGCCAAACATCATCAAAATTTTGCAACGTTAGATTTGGCAGTTGGCGCAGCTATTCAGGGGTTTGGGATTAGTATCGGGGATGTCACGCTAGCTGCTTCTGAGCTTGAAGCTGGAAGACTTTGTCAGCCTCATTCATTGCAGGTTAAATCTGGAAAGGGCTATTATTTTGTTTTCCCAAAGGTCACTAATAACCTCACATTACAAAATTTAATCAATTGGTTAGATAGCTGATAGTCTTATTTTTAGCCTTATTTTATTAAAAATAATGGAATAAAAATGTAATGCATAAAAAAATCCGAGAGCAGAAGCTGTTCTCGGATTTTATGTTATCTATCTACTCAACAAGCTCGTTCGATTAATAAGCTGCTTATTTTTAAAGCTACTTACTCTGAAACGAATAAAGCGCTAAGTTAATCGTTAGATTCTTCACGTGGTGTACGCTCATTTGCTTCACGTACTTTCAATGAACGTTCTTGGAACTCTTGTTCATTTAATGCTTGAATTGCATTGGCTGCATCACTTTCAGGCATTTCAACAAAACCAAAACCACGGCGTTTACCAGTATGTTTGTCCTTCATGAGACGCACTGAAATAACTTTACCGTGTTCTGAAAACAGCGTACGGATTGCCATTTCATTTGCACGGTAAGGTAAATTACCAACATAAAGCGTGGTAGTTGCAAAGTCGCTTTCTGCATCGCTGGTTGCTGAAGCCGCTGCTGAGCTTGTACTTTTTGATGCAGTACTTGTGCTTGAATTTGCAAATTGAATTAAGAACCCACTAATGACAGCACCCGCAGCAAATAAAACTGCACCACCTAGTGTGATTGGAAGTAAAGTGATCACAGCTGCGCCAATAACGGCAACTGCAACAGAAAGCAACACTGGAGTGTTTGATTTCATAATTTAATAACCTCAAAAAAATAATAAAAGAAAAATAACTAGAAACGTAAGTGTTTATTCAAAGACATTGTTTGAATTCATCACATAGTGCTTTAGAGAATGGTGGCTGTATCCTTGCCATTGTCAATCCATTAAAAGCTAAGCTATTGTATGTCAAAAAAACGATTTAGCGTTAATAGATTGGCAAATCCACTTTGATCTTGTTGATGAAAAGTTAAAAATGTGAAGCAAGCCTCGCTGCTTATGCATGAAATATGACCGTTGGCTGCTGTTTTTTTATACTAAGTTTTATTTGCATTGTAAAAGTTAAACTTTCGAACAGGTAAAATTATAGGATGTAAAATATTGACTTCAAATGATAAAGACGGAAGTGTTTAAAGATGGAGATTAAAACAGAAATTAGCTAGAATGCACCGCAATTAAGCTGCGCAAATTAGGCGTGCTATCAACAGATATTAAAAATAAGCATTAAAGCCGCTTAATAACTGCAAAAATGCAGTGTTAAGTAATGCCAATGGTATCAAATATTCGATTTTAATTTTACGTTAAGAATACTTAGTTTGATGTAAAAATTGCTGTAAATGGTTGTTCCCTTTACGAAACTGGCAATTAAAAACAAGCTATTTTAACAAGTAGAATAGATCTCTTAATAATTACGATTGGTATAAGCTGCGATAAAGTGGTTCTCAATTTTGAAGAACTTGTATCGCAATGCACAATGTCGTCACTAACAAGGTATTTAAAGTATTCATGAAAAATATTCGTAACTTTTCAATCATTGCCCATATCGACCATGGTAAATCCACATTGTCAGACCGTTTAATCAGTACTTGTGGTGGTTTAACCGAACGTGAAATGGCGGCACAAGTAACCGATTCTATGGATATTGAGCGCGAACGTGGTATTACCATTAAAGCGCAAAGTGTAACTCTGGATTATAAAGCTAAAGATGGTGAAACTTACCAACTTAACTTCATCGATACCCCTGGACACGTAGATTTCTCTTACGAAGTATCACGTTCTTTAGCGGCTTGTGAAGGCGCGTTATTGGTAGTTGATGCTGGACAAGGCGTAGAAGCACAAACATTAGCAAACTGTTACACCGCATTAGAAATGAACTTAGAAGTGGTACCGATTTTAAATAAAATCGATTTGCCGGCTGCTGAACCTGATCGTGTTGCTGAAGAAATTGAAGACATTGTTGGTATCGATGCAACAGATGCGGTTCGTTGTTCAGCTAAAACGGGTCTAGGTATTGATTTAGTATTAGAAGAAATAGTACGCATGATCCCGCCACCTGTTGGCGATCTTAATGGTCCACTTCAAGCATTAATTATTGATTCATGGTTTGATAACTACCAAGGTGTTGTGTCATTGGTACGTATCAAGCACGGCCAAATTAAAGTTGGCGATAGAATGAAAGTAATGACCACGGGTCAAGTTCATTTAGTGACTAAAGTGGGTTACTTCACGCCGAAACAGAAAGAAACAGGTATTTTGAAAGCAGGCGAAGTAGGTTATGTGATCTCTGGTATTAAAGATATTTTAGGTGCACCAGTAGGTGATACGTTAACACTTGCCGATAATCCATCACCAAAAGCATTACCTGGTTTTAAACGTGTTCAGCCACAAGTTTACGCGGGTTTATTCCCTGTAAGCTCTGATGATTATGAAAACTTCCGTGATGCTTTGAGTAAATTGAGTATTAATGATGCTTCATTATTATATGAGCCAGAAAACTCGTCTGCACTAGGTTTTGGTTTCCGTTGTGGTTTCCTTGGTTTATTACATATGGAGATCATTCAAGAACGCTTAGAGCGTGAATACGATATTGATTTGATCACGACCGCACCAACGGTTATTTTCGAAGTAGAAAAAAATAATGGTGAAATAGAATACGTTGATAGCCCAGCTAAATTGCCTGCTACCAATGACATTAATGAGATTCGTGAACCAATTGCTGAATGTAATATTTTAGTACCGCAAGCTTACCTAGGTAATGTCATCACGTTATGTATCAACAAACGTGGTGTACAAACTAAGATGGCGTATCACGGTAATCAAGTTGCATTAACTTATGAAATCCCAATGGGTGAAGTTGTAATGGACTTCTTCGACCGTTTAAAATCAACCAGCCGTGGTTATGCCTCATTAGAGTATAATTTTATACGTTATCAGTTAGCTGACATGGTACGTGTAGACGTTATGATCAATGGCGATCGTGTTGATGCCTTAGCATTAATTACACACCGTGATAACTCAGAAACATACGGGCGTGAGTTAGTTGAAAAAATGAAAGAGCTCATTCCTCGTCAAATGTTTAATATTGCAATACAAGCAGCGATTGGCAGTAAAATTATTGCTCGTTCAACGGTTAAACAGTTGACCAAAAATGTATTAGCAAAATGTTACGGTGGTGATATTAGCCGTAAGAAAAAACTGCTGAAGAAACAGAAAGAGGGTAAAAAACGCATGAAGTCTGTGGGTAATGTTGATGTGCCTCAAGAGGCTTTCTTAGCCGTATTACACATAGGTAAAGATAAGTAGTCTTCAATTGCTAACCCCCTTGTTAAGCAAAAGGGCGATAGCAATTAATAAAAGCTAATGCGCTGGTTTATTAACCCGCGCATTTTGTATTTTAAACGAGTCATATTAGTTAAAAATATTAATTAATATGATTTATAAAATTGATAGGAAAAAAAATGGCAAATTCATTTGCATTGATATTAGTGGTTTTAACGCTCTTAACCGGCGCGGCCTGGCTGTTTGATAAAATAAAGTGGGCGAAAAAGCGTAAACAGGCTTATGCCGATTTTCAAGCGCAATCTGAAATAGAATTAGACGATAAAACCTTAGCTAAAATGTACCCGGAAAATCCAATTATTGAGAATGCTCGTAGCTTATTTCCAGTGATTGCAACGGTATTTATTTTACGTTCATTTATTTATGAACCGTTTCAAATTCCATCCGGGTCGATGATGCCAACGCTGTTGGTGGGGGATTTTATTCTCGTTGAGAAATTCTCATACGGCATTAAAGAACCTGTTTGGCAAAACACACTTATACCGACGGGGCATCCAGAACGTGGTGATGTTGCTGTATTTAAATACCCTGAAGATCAACGCGTTGATTTTATTAAACGCGTGGTGGGGTTACCTGGTGATCGTATTGTTTATAAAGATAAACAGTTGTACATCATTGCTGCCTGTGAAGAAGCCAAGTGCGGTGATTATAAAAAGTTAGACATGGAATTCCTAGGGGAACAAAACTTCAAACATGAAGCAAATACTGTCAAAGTTTATTCAGAAGTATTAGGTGACGTGAAACATCAGTTATTAATCAATCCATTACGTGGTGAGCCTGTGCAAGCTTATTTCCAACAAAAAGATGTCACAACTTATGCTTATGAGTGGGTGGTACCGGAAGGTAATTATTTTGTGATGGGTGATAACCGTGACAACAGCCGTGATAGCCGCTTTTGGGGATTTGTACCTGAGCGTAATTTAGTCGGTAAAGCCGTTGCTAAATGGATCAGCTTTGAGTTTGACCGTGGTGCTGATAGTTTCTTACCGAGTTGGGTACCAAGTAATGTACGTTTTGAACGTATAGGTAGCATAAAATGAAGATCAAAGAACAAGAATTAAAACGTTTAGAGAAGCGTATTGGATATGAATTTTCAGATTTCTCATTATTAAAACAAGCACTAACACATCGAAGTGCATTGGGTTTACATAATGAACGATTAGAATTTTTAGGTGATTCAATTTTAAGTTTTGCTATCTCGACTGATTTATATAAACGTTTTCCTAAAGTGGACGAAGGCGACTTAAGCCGTATGCGTGCCACCTTAGTTTGTGGAAAAATGTTGTCAGAAGTTGGGCGTGAATTTGTATTAAGTGACTGCTTAATTTTAGGTCCTGGTGAACTAAAAAGTGGTGGATTCCGTCGTGACTCAATTATTGCTGACGGTGTGGAAGCAATTATCGGTGCGGTTTTTTTAGATTCTAATATCGATACTGCAAACAAGCTGGTATTGAGTTGGTTTGAAAGTCGCCTTAAGACAATTCAACCAGGAATTAGCCAGAAAGACCCTAAAACTCGCCTACAAGAGCACTTACAATCGCGTAAACAAGCATTGCCACTTTATGAAGTATTAGATGTAAAAGGTGAAGCGCACAACCAACAATTTACCATGAGTTGTCAAATTGAAGGCATGAAGCAAGTGCAAGGTAAAGGCACTAGTCGTCGTAAAGCTGAACAAGTCGCGGCGAAAAACATGTTAACTGCATTATTAGGTGAGCAATAATGTTACTACTCAATACTATTTATTTACCTGTACTTTTAACTTTAACTTTCATCTATTTAGGAGCTAAATAATGACACAAAAATGTGGCTTAGTCGCAATCGTCGGGCGCCCTAATGTAGGGAAATCAACGCTTATTAATGCATTACTTGGACAAAAAGTAAGTATCACTTCGCGTAAAGCACAAACGACGCGTCACCGTATTCTAGGTATCGATACAGATGGTGATTACCAAACTGTTTTTGTTGATACTCCTGGATTACATATTGAAGAAAAGCGCGCCATTAACCGTTTAATGAACCGTGCCGCATCAAGTTCTATCAATGATGTTGAAATGATAGTGTTTGTGGTTGAAGGTACACATTGGACTGCCGATGACGAGATGGTATTAAAAAAATTCCAGTACTTAAAATGTCCGGTTATTTTAGCGGTTAATAAAATTGATAATGTAGAAGACAAAGAGTTATTGCTGCCACATTTACAGAAAATCGGTAAACTTTATGACTTTGCTCATATATTACCTATGTCCGCTAAATCCGGTGATAACGTTGAAAAAATTCGTGAATGGGCAAAAGCCGTGTTACCGGAGTCTGAGTTTTATTTTCCAGAAGATTATATTACTGACCGTTCATCTCGATTCATGGCGTCAGAAATTGTACGTGAAAAATTAATGCGCTTCTTAGGTGATGAATTACCTTATTCTGTGACCGTAGAAATAGAACAATTTAAACAAAAAGCCAATGGACTTTTACATATTAATGCACTTATTTTAGTTGAGCGTGATGGCCAAAAACGTATGGTGATTGGTAATAAAGGCGAAAAACTAAAAGCGATTGGAAAACAAGCGCGACTAGACATGGAAGAATTATTTGACTCAAAAGTATTCTTAGAAATCTGGGTTAAAGTTAAATCGGGTTGGGCAGATGATGACAGAGCGCTACGTTCGCTTGGTTACGGTGACGATTACAACGGTTAATACAGCGGCGTAATTTATGTCCATAGAATGCCATAATGCATTTATATTACACCGACGTCCCTATGGCGAAACCAGTCAAATTGTTGATTTGTTTTGCCAAGATGTCGGTAAAGTTAGCCTTGTTTTTAAAGGTGGTCGCAGCAGTACTCGTATGAAACGCGGTATGGCACAACCATTCACACTACTACTCGCTAGTTACTTTGGTCGTAGTAGTTTGAAGACAGTTAAGTCATTAGAAGCACAAACACAGGTGGTACCTTTACAGGGGCAACGTTTGTATATTGCGATGTATATGAATGAACTGTTATATCGCCTATTACAAGCTGAAACTGCTTGTGATGGTTTATTTGAGTGCTACCAACGCACTTTGATCAGTGTCGCTCGAGACGATGATCCGCAAAAAGCCCTGCGCTTATTTGAATTAACATTATTAGAAACGCTCGGTTATGGTGTTAATTTTGATCACGATGTATACAGTGATGAAGCGATTGAAGCAGGCTTTCAATATCAATATAAACAACAGCTTGGTTTTTTTGCTAAGCAGGCTATTTGTAACCCTCAACAGGTTTATGATGGTGCAGATATAATTAACTTATCACAGCGTAAGCTTGATAATGAAGCCACATTAAAGATGGCTAAGCGCTTTTGTCGACAGGCACTTGCTAACTTATTAGGTGATAAACCATTACATAGCCGTGCTTTGTTTGCGGCCAAATAAATACAATAAAGGAAAGAGCATGAGCAAAATATTATTAGGTGTGAATATCGACCATGTTGCAACACTTCGTAATGCACGTGGTACATGTTATCCAGAACCTGCACATTTAGCGGCGGTAGCTGAAACCTCTGGTGCAGATGGTATTACTATTCATATTCGTGAGGATCGCCGTCATATTAACGATCGTGATGTTGCTGTACTGGCACAAACACTACAAACACGTATGAATTTAGAAATGGCAGTAACCGATGAAATGGTTGAGATTGCCTTAAAAACTAAACCTACTTTTGTTTGTTTAGTGCCTGAAAAGCGTGAAGAATTGACGACAGAAGGTGGCTTAGATGTTGTCGGTAATTACGACAAAATAGCCGCAGCAGTGAGCCGTTTAAACGCCGCTAATATTCAGGTAAGTTTATTCATTGACCCAGAAGCTGCGCAAATAGATGCCGCTGTAAAAATGAAGGCTGCTTATGTTGAATTGCATACGGGTCAATATGCTGATGCCAAAACGGAAGAGATTCAAGAAGCTGAATTAGCACGTGTTGCTAAAGCCGCAACTTATGGTCATCAAGCGGGTATTAAAGTGAATGCTGGGCATGGTTTGAATTATCATAACGTTAAACCGATTGCAGCTTTACCTGAGATTATTGAACTTAACATTGGTCACGCAATTGTTGCTCGTGCGTTAATTGATGGGTTTGCTGTTGCTGTTAGCGAAATGAAACGTTTAATGATTGAAGGCCGAAATCACAGTCTATAAATGACAGCCAACAAATCAACGTTTGAAGATAAGCATTAGTCATTCAGAGAGATTAGTGCTTATTAATCTGCTTTTATTCGTAAGTTGGCAATTCAGAACACATTCCTTATTCTTCTCCTTTACAGAGGTGTCACGTGAGTTCAGATCTTTATATTGAGCAATTACGCGCACAGTTTCCTATCTTAGATCAGCAAGTCAATGAGCATCAGCTGGTGTATCTTGATAATGCTGCTACTACGCAAAAACCACAGTCTGTGATTGATGCTATTTGTGATTATTATCAAACCAGTAATGCTAATGTGCATCGTGCAAGCCATGCCCTTAGTAACAAGGCAACTACATGCTTTGAACAAAGCCGCACTAAAGTACAACAGTTTATTAATGCACGTCGTTCAGAAGAGATTATTTGGACTAAAGGTACAACAGAAGGCATTAATTTATTAGCAAATATTTTTGCTCGGCAATTGCAAGCAGGCGATGAAATCATTATCAGTGCCCTTGAGCACCATGCCAATATTGTCCCTTGGCAAATGCTTGCTAAACAAACGGGCGCTATCATTAAGGTTATTCCCTTAACTCAAGAGCATTGTTTAGATGTTGAAGCGTTTAAAGCATTATTAACCGCAAATACTAAACTGGTTTCTATTGCCCATGTTTCCAATGTTTTAGGTGTTATTAATCCAATTAAAAAAATAATTGATTTAGCGCATCAGAAAGGGGCTAAAGTCATTATTGATGGTGCCCAAGCAGTGGCGCACCTTGAGGTTGACGTACAAGGCTTAGATTGTGATTTTTACTTATTTTCCGGACATAAGTTATTTGGCCCAACGGGTATTGGTGTAATGTATGGAAAATATGATTTATTACAACAACTCCCTCCTTGGCAAGGCGGGGGAGAAATGATTGAGACGGTTAGCTTTGAACAGACGACTTATAATCGACTGCCTTTTAAGTTTGAAGCTGGCACGCCTAATATTGCTGGCGCGATTGGTTTAGGCGCTGCCATTGATTTTGTAAATAGCTTAGAAAGAAGTGTTCTTGAAAAACATGAACAAATATTATTAGCTTATACCGAGGCTGCTTTAAAAGGGATACAAGATGTTGTTGTATTTGCTCAAGATTTAAATAAATCTGGTGCCATTAGTTTTATTGTTAAAGGCGAACACAGTACTGATATTGCGATGTTATTAGATGCACAGGGCATTGCCGTTAGAAGTGGTTCACACTGCGCTATGCCATTGATGTCAGTACTGCAATACAGTGGCACTATTCGTGTGTCATTTTCAGTCTATAACACGCTAGACGAAGCGAAAGTGTTTATTAAGGCACTACAAAACGTCATTCAAATGTTGCAGGAATAAATCAAGCTAGGTCAAAAGGATACTAGATAAAAGGGCCATTAGATAAAAGTATTAAAGGTCGATTAAATTAAAAGTCTCATCAAATTAAAAATCCCACTAATCTTCTCTGCTTTTTATTACAGAGAAGGGTAGTGGGACTTTTGTTTATTATGACGCTTTATTATTGAAATGAGCGCTAACTGCTAACTATTGCAGTTAGTGCATCAATTACTCTACGGCTTGTGTAGGTGTTAACTTAAACGCTTTGTTGATCTCTTTTTTATCACCTAATAAGCGTGATGTGATGGTGCCTGCTGTCATCGAACCACTAACATTCAACGCAGTACGAGCCATATCGATCAAAGGCTCAATTGAAATCAGTAAAGCAGCTATCGTTACCGGTAAGCCCATTGCTGGTAATACTATCAAAGCTGCAAAAGTCGCACCGCCACCAACACCCGCAATACCGAATGAACTGATTGCAATAATCGCTACCAATGAAAGAATGAAGTTAAATTCCATCGGGTTAATACCCATGGTTGGAGCAACCATAACAGCAAGCATCGCAGGGTAAATACCAGCACAACCATTTTGGCCAATGGTTGCACCAAAGGTCGCAGATAAGTTTGCAATCGCAGGTGGCACATTTAGTTTAGTAATTTGTGCTTCAACATTCAGTGGAATGGTGGCAGCAGAACTACGTGATGTAAAAGCAAATGTTAGTACAGGCCAAATACGTTTAAAGTATTGTGTTGGACTCACTCCTACTAATGAAACTAATAATCCATGCACGATAAACATTAAGAAAATCGCGATATAAGAAGCAACAATAAAGCCGAGCAGACTTAAAATATCACCTAAGCTCGATGTTGCGACAACTTTTGTCATTAATGCCGCTATACCGTAAGGTGTTAGCGCAATAATCATTTTAACAAGACGCATAACAATTGATTGAGCCGCTTCAATAAAAGTGCGGATTGGCGATTCAAGCTCTTTCTTTTCAATCATCACTCGACGTGCTGCAATACCGACTAAAATACCAAAAATAACTACTGCAATAATCGAGGTTGAGCGTGCGCCTGTTAAATCTGCAAATGGGTTAGTAGGTATAAAACTGACTAGCATTTGCGGAATAGTGAGATCGGCTACACTACCTAGACGAGTCTCAAGCACACTAATACGAGCGGTCTCACGAACGCCTTCAGAAAGGCCCGCTGCAGAAAGACCAAAAATTTGCGTGACCGCAATACCGATCAGCGCTGCAATCATGGTCGTAAATAATAAAACGCCAATGGTTAATGCACTAATTTTACCTAATGATCCTGAATTTTCGAGCTTCACTACTGCTGCAATCATGGACACTAATACTAATGGCATAATCACCATTTTTAATAGGCCAACGTAACCACTGCCTACTACATTTACCCATGCTAATGTTTCACTGATGATAGGGTTTCCTTCACCATAAAACATGTGAATAATAAGACCAAAGGCACTACCAAAAACTAAACCGAGTAATACCTGACGAGACAAGGTAGTCGCTTTTGTTTGTTGTTGAAACAGGAACAAAAGGATGAAAACAAATATCGCAAGATTAGCGATAACTGCAATTGACATGGGATTTCCTTAATAATGATAAATATGAGTGAAATGAACAGCTTTTAACGTTATTTGTACTTTGAAACTGTAGAGCTAGATGATAGTAAGTTGAGATTTTAATTATCTAATCGCAAAATGACAAAGCCAGATAATGCATGACTTATATCATTTGGTTATAAGTATTTTTAAATGCTGTTACCGAAGTTAAAGTTAAGTAAAAAACTTAACGGATATTTACTCCAAAGTACTATTTATTTCTACGATAGTATTTTTCATACGGACTAGCTTAATGTTGATTTTCGCAAGCTAGGACCGCAGAAATGTAAGCTACACAAAGCATTTTTAAAATAAAAAATCCAATTATTATGGATGTATTGATCCACAATGATTGGATTTATTATCTCTTTTTCTTAAGCTCGCTTAACTCTAAGATGACTGCCATCGGTAACACTCTTAATTATTAATTTATATTTGGAAAAATCATGACTCATCAAATTATTACAGATCTTAACAATCGTTACACCGCTAAAATGTATGATGCAACTAAACGTATTTCAGCAGAGGATATGGAAATAATCAAAGAAGCAATGCGCTTATCAGCTTCTTCTATTAACTCCCAACCTTGGAAGTTTATCGTGATTGAAAGTGATCAAGCGAAACAACGTTTACATGATACTTTTGCTAATAAATTTCAATTTAATCAACATCACGCAAAAGAAGCGTCACACACTATTTTGTTTGCTCACAATCCAAACTATACTAAATCTGATTTCCAAAAAGTGCTCGATGTCGAAGTATCTTCAGGGCATTTACCTGCTGAAATGGAAGAAAACATGATGAAGGGCGGTTTTGGTTTTGTTGATTTAAATACAGACGAAACCGGCTTTAATGGCCATTGGTCAAAAGCGCAAACATACATCGCTTTTGGTAACGCATTACACACTCTTACTCGTTTAGGAATAGACTCGACACCAATGGAAGGGGTAGATCCTGAGTTAATCAGTGAAGTCTTTAAAGAGGAACTAGATGGTTATGTATGTCACGTTGCTCTAGCAATGGGTTATCATTTAGGCGAAAAAGATTATAACCACGGTCTTCCTAAAGCTCGTTTGCCTATGGACGACGTATTTACCGTTTTATAAGCTTAAATTCATAGAGTATTATAATACTTGTTGAAAGATATTATGTAGAAAATAAGCTAGTTGCCTAACTAGCTTATTTATAAGTTTATTTATTCTTGAATCCAAGTGACAAGACAACATTAGCTAAGCTCAGTCAAGTTCATAAAACCAGTAATTAGCTGTAAATAATAGTTTAAAAGATCTACTGCCCTAATCATTAATGACGTTTTGAAATCAAGGTAAATTTGTAATCGGTGGTTTTGAAATAATTAATGCTATATTCAAATACTGTATTGTCTTGTAAAAAGCTGCGCGTTCGTTTTTCAATAATAGGTTGATTGGGGTCAATACCTAATAACGTCGCAATATCTATTGATGGCAATATTGGTATGATCTCTTGTTCACTGCGATCAATCACTAGTCCTTTCTGTTTTTCGATATATTCATATTTGGACTTGCGCATTACTTCGTAAGTTAAGTCTGGAAAAAGCGCTAGTGGCATCCAAGTTTCTTCTACAGTGATCGGATTATTTTCGATATAACGTACGCGTTTGACATAATAAACAGGATCTTGTTCTGTGATGTTGAGATTATCTGCCAGGGTTAAGCTAGGTTTCATTACTTCGAAAGTAAGTATATCACTGTGAGTGGCTAAATTTAAATGCGCCCATTTTTCATCAAAACTGGATTGTTGGTAGATATCATAATTAACTTTTTTTTCTTTAACGTAAGTCCCGCTACCTTGCACACTCTCAAGCTCACCATTTTCAATTAAGAGCTTTAAAGCTTGTCTAACAGTGACGCGACTCGCTGCAAACTCTTCAACTAATTCTGCTTCAGTGGGTAACGCTTCTCCTACTTTACACTCTCCAGTATCTATTTTGGTACGGATAATATCGGCTATTTGACGATATCTTGGTAGTTTAGCCATGTGATCCTCTTAGCAGGTGTGAATCAATTTATTAATATTTATAGAGTACTGGTAAATAGATTTTAATACAAATATTTAAAAGTAATACAAATTAAATTCTTTATTTTGTTATTGTCTACAATTTATTTTAGAGATACTTTTTGTGCGATCTAAGTCGTATTTTTGAGCTAATTAGTGTTTTTCAATACAAATTTTAATACAAATATTGCTTTGGGTGATCTAAATCACACAATTTGTATCAAATAGGTATTACAATTCGTTTCGTTGAAATGTAACCGATTTTATTTGTGGGACTTGTGGAAATAGGACAAAGATTATGAAAATGACAACATTAACGAATGCATCTTTGATGACATTGCAAACTACGTTTGCTAGTCGCGATGATGCTATTCATGCGCTAACTGAAAAGTTAGATCAGCAAGGTAAATTACATAACAAAGAAGAATTTTTAGCGGCAGTATTTGCACGTGAAGAGCAAGGACCTACCGCTTTAGGTGAAGGGCTTGCTGTACCGCACGGTAAATCTGATGCAGTAAAAGAAGCAAGCTTTGCCGTTGCTACTTTGAAGCAAGATTTAAAGTGGAAAGGTATTGATGAAGATGAAGACGAAGATGTTAATTTAATCTTCTTACTTGCGATCCCTAATGCTGAAGCGGGGTCTACACATATGCAAGTGTTGACTGAATTAACAACTACTTTAGTAGATGATGACATTCGTGAAGCAGTACTTAATGCAACTACTCCAGAGCAAGTGCTTGCTTTATTAGACGGTAAAAAAGTTGCTAAGGAACAAGTTGAATTAGATTCAAGCAAACCAACCGTTGTTTGTGTGACAGCTTGCCCAGCAGGTATTGCACATACTTACATGGCTGCGGAATACTTAGAAAAAGCAGGTAAGAAATTAGGCATTAATGTCTATGTTGAAAAACAAGGTGCAAACGGCATTGAAGACCGTTTAACTGCTGCACAATTAAATGAAGCGGTTGCCTGTGTTTTTGCTACTGAAGTATCGATTAAAGATATTGAACGATTTGATGGTATCCCACGTGTTGAAACAGCAGTGGCTGAGCCTATCAAACATGCAGAGCGCATTCTTAATGAAGCATTAGAAGCGGGTAAAAACGGTACTGGTGCGGCACGTGTTGCACAGACAGAAGATAAACCTAAAAGATTACCGCTTAAAACAGAATTGAAACGTGCTTTATTAAGTGGTATTTCATTTGCTGTTCCATTAATCGTTGCAGGTGGTTCAGTATTGGCTATTGCCGTATTGATTGCACAAATTTTTGACTTGCAAGAACTGTACGGAACAGATGGTTCATGGCTATGGATGTACCGTAAATTAGGTGGCGGTATGTTAGGCACCTTGATGGTACCGGTATTAGCAGCTTATACGGCTTACTCTATTGCCGATAAACCTGCATTAGGTCCTGGTTTTGCTGCGGGTCTTGCGGCTAACTTAATCGGTTCTGGTTTCTTAGGTGGTGTTGTTGGTGGTCTATTAGCCGGTTATGTAATGCGTTGGGTAAAAGAAAACGTACGTTTAAGCCCTGCATTCAACGGTTTTTTAACTTTCTACCTTTACCCTGTTATTGGTACGGTTGTAGTCGGTAGCTTGATGCTATTTGTTGTTGGCAAACCTGTTGCTTTCCTAAACCAAGGATTGACTGATTGGTTGAACAGCCTCTCGGGTAGCAACACATTGTTACTAGGTGCAATTATCGGTATATTTGTATCTTTCGACTTAGGTGGTCCGGTTAACAAAGCGGCTTATGCATTCTGTTTAGGTGCGATGGCAAATGGTGTTTATGGCCCTTACGCAATCTTTGGTTCGGTTAAAATGGTTTCTGCCTTTACCGTTACTTTCTCTACTATGATTGCTCCTCGCTTATTTAAAGAGTTTGAAATTGAAGTGGGTAAATCAACCTGGTTGTTAGGCCTAGCAGGTATTACCGAAGGTGCGATTCCTATGGCGATTGAAGATCCAGTACGTGTTATCGGTTCATTCCTTGTAGGCTCTATGGTGACAGGTGCAATTGTTGGTGGTGCGGGTATTGGCCTTTCAACACCGGGCGCTGGTATCTTCTCAATCTTCTTATTGCATGATGCTGGTATTGGTAGCTTTATGGCAGCAGGTATCTGGTTCGGTGCTGCACTGATTGGTACGGTTATCTCGACAGCAATGTTAATTACTTGGAGAGCACATCACGCTAAAAAAGAAAAATTAGCGGGTATGACTGCAACTAACTAGTAAAAACAATGATTGGCATAGTGAGTTTCATCACTATGCCTTTTTTGCAATTTTCTCAAAGTAGCTGGTTATTCTATCCATTAACCACTTATCTTAAGGTATAAAATTATGACTACATCTCGCGTACACATTACTCCACACATGCACTGGGATCGTGAATGGTATTTCACTACGGAAGAATCTCGTATTTTATTAGTGAACAACATGGAAGAAATTATGGGTCGTCTGGAAACAGACCCTGATTACAAATACTACGTACTTGATGGACAAACAGCATTATTAGAAGATTACTTTGCCGTTATCCCAGGTGGTAAAGAACGTGTTAAAGCATTGGTTCAAGCTGGTAAATTAATTGTAGGTCCTTGGTATTCACAAACCGATACGATGCAGGTTTCTGGTGAATCAATTGTACGTAATATGTTATACGGCATGCGTGATTGTTTAGCATTAGGTGAGCCGATGAAAATTGGTTACCTACCAGACTCTTTCTCAATGAGTTCTCAATTACCAATGATCTATAACGGCTTTGGTATTGACCGTACTATGTTTTGGCGTGGTTGTTCTGAACGTCACGGCACTAACAAAACCGAATTCTTATGGCAGTCAAATGACGGTAGTGAAGTCACTGCACAAGTTCTTCCATTAGGTTATGCAATTGGTAAATACTTACCAGAAGATAAAGATGCATTAACCACACGTTTAGATACCTACTTAAAAGTATTAGAAAACGCATCTGTCACTAAAGATATTCTATTACCGAATGGCCATGATCAAATGCCTATTCAAAAAAATATCTTTGAGGTTATGGACATTTTACGCGAAGCTTACCCTGACCGTGAATTCTTGATGAGCCGTTTCGAAGACGTATTTGAAAAAATTGAAGCACAACGCGATCAATTAGATACTATTAAAGGTGAATTTAACGATGGTAAATACATGCGTGTTCACCGCACAATTTCTTCTACTCGTATGGATATTAAACTTATTCACGCTGAAGTTGAAAACAAAATTGTTAACATTCTAGAGCCGCTTGCTTCAATTGCATTCAAACTTGGTTTTGATTATCACCATGGTTTAATTGAAAAAATGTGGAAAGAAAGCATGAAAAATCATGCTCATGATTCTATCGGTTGTTGTTGTAGCGATAAGGTTCACGCAGAAATCTTAAATCGTTATATTCTTGCTGACGATATGGCCACTAACCTGATTAATTTCTACAAACGTAAAATCGTCGATCATATGCCTGAAAAAGAGGGCTGTGATAAATTAGCATTATTTAACTTATCGCCTTATGCACGTGAAGAAGTTGTTAACACAATGATTACTATTCGTGCTCAAGAATTTAAAATCTTTGATGATGCTGGCAATGATGTTGAGTACTTTATTGAAGATCAACAAGAAATTGACCCAGGTAAAATTGACCGTCAAATTGTACATTATGGTAACTATGACCCGTTCATGGAATTCAATATTCAATTGAAAGTTAACGTACCGGCAATGGGCTTTACTACGTTACATGTACAAGCGAATGAAAAAGGCGCGCTACAAGTTGCACCACAAAATGAGCAAAACGTATTAGAAAACAGCTTCTACAAAATTACTGTAAACAATGACGGCACGTTGGCTGTATTTGATAAAGAAACAGAGCAAACGTTTGAGCAGGTATTACGCCTTGAAGATGGTTCTGATGATGGTGATGAATACGATTACTCTCCTTCACGTAAAGAGTGGTTATTATATTCAAATGACTTTGATGTTGAAACCAATGTTGAGCATCAAGCATTACAATCTGTTGCGCATATTAAATTCCGTATGAATGTGCCTACCAACCTTGAGTCACGTGAACAACGTAGCAACCAAGATGGTTATGTTGATGTGGTCTGTCAGGTTGTATTAAAACAAGATACTCGTCGCATCGAAGTACGCATGGAATTAGATAACCAAGCTGATGATCACCGTGTACGTGTGCTTATTCCAACACCATTTGTAACAGATACAGTCGTCGCTGATAACCAGTTTGGTCTGATCACTCGTACGACCGATGACCCTGCAATGCAAGTTTGGGAAGCTGAAAAATGGAAAGAAGCGCCAGTACCTGTTTACCAATTAATGAACTTTGCTGCGCTTGAAAATGGTCAAGCTGGAATGGCTGTTATGACTAATGGTTTACGTGAATTTGAAGTCATTGCTAATGAAACTGAACAGCGTGATACATTTGCTTTAACTTTATTCCGTGGTATCGGTGTATTAGGTAAAGAGAATTTATTACTTCGCCCTGGTCGTCCGTCTGGAATCAAGATCCCAGCTCCTGATTCGCAAGTACGTGGTAAAATTGTTTGTGAATTCACTTTGTTTGGGTTTGCTGGTGATCATATTACTGCTAATGTAATGGCTGAAGCACGTGATAACGTAACACCTATTCAGTGTTACAACAAAATTCCATTTAATGCGATGAAACTAAATGTGGGTGAGAAAAATATCCCATTAACTTATAGTTTATGTAGTGCAAATAAAAATGGTTTAGTGTTAAGTGTTCTGAAAAAAGCTGAAGATGAAGATGCGTTAATTATCCGTGTTTACAACCCTTCAGAAACAGAAACGGTTAAAGGTGATATCGAATTTACAACACCGGTCACTGAATGGTTAGAAACCTTAATGGATGAAACGCCAAAACCAGGCGTAGTTGCTCAACAATCGCAAGATTTTGGTGATTTAGGTCCATGTCAGGCTAAAACGTTCCGCGTTAAGTTTTAATCAAAAAGGGGCAATACACTTAATGAGTTGATTCGCTCCCTTGATATAAACTATTTTTTAGTTAACTATAATTAGAACCCCTCGCCAGAGGGGTTTATAGGTGAAATGATGAAAATTGTTATTGCCCCTGATTCATTCAAAGAATCACTTTCTGCTGCTGACGTAGCAACCTGTATAGAAAATGGCTTTTCAGAAATTTTCCCCGATAGTGAATACATCAAAGTCCCTCTTGCCGATGGTGGAGAAGGGACTGTTGATGTATTAGTTGATGCGCTTAATGGACAAAGACAAAAGCAAATCGTGCATGGGCCTATTAAAGATGATGTTAATGCAGTTTGGGCATTACTGGATGATGGCGAAAGCAAAACCGCATTAATTGAAATTGCAGCCGCTTCTGGTCTTGATTTAATTACACCGCAACAGCGTGACCTGCTACGTGCAACTAGTTTTGGTACTGGACAATCCATATTACAAGCATTAGACCTAGGTGTGCAAAAGATTCTAATTGGTTTAGGTGGTAGTGCAACCAATGATGGTGGCGCAGGAATATTGCAAGCATTAGGCGGTCAGTTATTAGATGCACAAGGTAATGAATTACCCCTTGGCGGTGCTGCATTAGCTAACCTCGCGAGTATTGATTTAACTCATCTTGATAAACGCTGTGCCAATGTTGAATTTATTGTTGCCTGTGATGTGTCTAACCCATTAACCGGTGAAAATGGTGCCAGTGCTATTTTTGGCCCGCAAAAAGGTGCCACTGCAGAGATGGTTGAGTTACTTGATAATGCCTTAAGTCACTTTGCTAACATCGCAGAAAAAACAACGCATATTAATCATCAACAAAGTGTTGGTTTTGGCGCGGCCGGTGGGGCTCCTTTAGGTTTGTCATTAGCGTTTAATATTCAAATAAAAGCTGGCATTGATATGGTGCTGGATATTTTGAATGTCGATCAACTACTTCAAGGGGCTGATTTAGTCATTTCCGGTGAAGGCATGATGGACAACCAAACGCTGAACGGAAAAACACCCTTTGGTATTGCTCAACGCGCGGTACAACGCGGTATTCCAGTGATTGCAATTGCGGGCTCGCTAGGTACTGAAGTGGATGCTTTGTATGACTCCATGGGCAGTATTTTTGGTACGGTGAGGTCACCACAATCGCTACCGCAAGTATTAAATGAAGCAGACAAAAACTTAACACGTACCGCAAGAAACGTAGCGGCAACATTAGCGATGGGAAATAAACTTTCTCTTAAATAGCTTTTTTTAAATAACTATTTTTAAGTTACTACTTTTAAATTACTACTTATAAAACTAAAAACGAATTGATAAGGGCTCATCATGACTCAAGTACTTTCACCTTGCTTTTTCCCCATGGAAAACGTGATCCAAGATTATATATGGGGAAGCCGTACTTCTATTAGCAAACTATTAGGTATTAACAATCCAGAAAATAAGCATCAAGCTGAAATCTGGATGGGCGCTCATGCTAATGGTTGTTCTAAAATTATCAACAACGGTAATACACAGCTTTTATCTGATTTTATAGCACAAGACAAAGATGCTATTTTAACACCTAAAACGAATGCTCAATTTGCTGAACTACCTTATTTATTTAAAGTACTAGCCGCAGGCGAAGCGCTATCTGTGCAAGTTCACCCAAGTAAAGCACAAGCAGAAGTCGGTTTTGCAAAAGAAGAAGCTGCAGGCATTCCACGTAATGCTGGCAATCGTAATTATAAAGATCCAAACCATAAACCTGAATTGGTTTATGCATTAACACCTTACCAAGCAATGAATGGCTTTCGTGAGTTCGAGCAGACTATCGCGTTATTTAAAAAAATTAACGTAGCAGCGATCGGTGATCTTGTTGATGCCTTTTCTTCTGCATTAAATTCAGCTGGATTAGAAACATTTTTTTCTGAGTTACTTTCTTTGAAAGGCGAAGTAAAAGAATGCGCCGTTAATGAGCTGCTTGAATATGCCAATGAAAATAAAGAAGATCCATTATTTGCCCTTATTTTAGAACTATCACTTCAACACCCCGGTGATATTGGTTTGTTTACACCATTAATGCTGAATGTGATCACGCTACAACCAGGTGAAGCTATGTTCCTATATGCATGTACACCACATGCTTATTTGAAAGGTACAGGTCTTGAAATTATGGCAAACTCTGACAATGTATTACGTGCGGGTTTAACGCCAAAATACATGGATGTTGAAGAGCTTGTTGCATGTACTAAATTCGATGCTATTCCTTTTGACTCATTACAATTCACTCCTGAATTAAAAGAGGGGGGTGAGTATTACGCAATCCCAGTTGAAGATTTTAAATTTGCATTGTTTGAATCTATTACAGATTTGACGCTAACAGTTGATAGTGCTGAAATATTATTAGCCTTGGATAATGATGTCACCCTAACCCATGAAAGTGGCGAAACGGTTGTGATCAATAAAGGGCAATCAGTATTTATTCCTGCCTACACAAAACAATACCAGTTAACTTCAACAGGCCGTGTGGCCCGAGCATTTAACTAATATATCTACCCGTTACCATTCAATGTGCAAAAAATGCATGTTGATTGGTAGTGGATATAGAAGCAAAGAAAGCAAGGCTATTGGCTCACCATTCACATGTTATAAAATAAACTACTTTTCTATTCACCTAGATTCGCATAAATACTGCCCATCATTATTGCCTATAGACGTTTTCATCAATATGTCTATAAATACAGCCTCTGACTTTTACACACCCATTAACTTGATCTCTATTTTCTCATCTTTCAGCGTATCGATTAAAGCTTTGCATAAGCCGACCTGAGCATTTACTATTTGAACCTAAGTTTTTAATTATCATCGCTTTGGGAATCATCATGTCAGCAAATTTATCGCAATTATTATCTATCATGCAGCAATTACGCACTCCTGAAACAGGGTGCCCATGGGATATCAAACAAACCTTCGATAGTGTGGTGCCACATACCATAGAAGAAGCCTATGAAGTCGCCGATGCGATTGCTAATAAAGATTTTGATGATTTAAAAGGTGAGCTTGGCGATCTTTTATTTCAGGTGGTTTTTTATGCTCAGTTAGCAAAAGAGCAAGGTTTGTTTGAGTTTGATGATATTTTAGCCGTCTTAAACGAAAAACTGATTCGACGTCATCCGCATGTATTCTCGACCACTGAGTTTACAAGTGATGCAGAAATCAACGCCAATTGGGAAGCTGAAAAAGAAAAAGAGCGTCTCAAAAAAGCTAAATCATTAAATGCCGAAGAAAGTATTTTAGATAATATCCCATTAGCATTACCGTCACTTACACGCGCTTATAAAATTCAAAAACGTGCCGCCAGTGTTGGTTTCGATTGGGCTGAGTTAGAACCTGTTATTGCTAAAATCCATGAGGAGATTGACGAAGTATTAGTCGAAGTGAAACGAACTGATTTAACACAGGAACAGCAAAAAGCGCGTATTGTAGATGAGCTAGGGGATTTATTATTTGCTAACGTTAATCTAGTTCGCCATTTAAAAGCAAACCCTGAACAAGTGTTAAATCAAGCAAATCAAAAGTTTTCATCTCGTTTTCGTTTAGTTGAGCAACATGTAAAATCATTAGGTAAAGAGATGGGGGATTGTACGTTAAACGAGCTAGATGTCATATGGAATGACATTAAAAAACTAAAAACTAAAAGTTAAAATTAATCCCTATCAAATAATTTGCTATCTCTTATTTTGTGCGTCGGATTTAATGCGATATTAAAGTAATTACTTAGCTTGGCTGATATGCATTGTTGTAACATCAAGGTAAAGATCCGTTGAGAAAGTATTTAAAAATTAAATTTTAACCCCATATCATTAATATTAACATTGTTGCATTGTTATGGACTTAGAGGGCGATGTTGAGCTTATTCGTTAACTTAACATTGATTGTGCTAGATTTTTTTATATTTACTAATATCGTCTGATTGGTTTTGATAGCAATCGTTTAAGTACCTTTTTATTCATTGAAAGTAGTGATTTATGACATTAATAGTTGGCCAAAATATCTTAATTGAAAAAATTGGGAGTGTTGAAATCGATTTTGCATGGCGTAGCCTGAAAAGTGATTTAAATCTCGCGATTTATGCTGTGGCTTTTAGCGATGGGAAAGTACTCGCTGAAACGAATATAGATCCTAATCAATGGCCGCTACCCAAGTCGTTGAGTCTAGATAAATCAGGCCGGCATTTTACTGTTCAATTTCCACAACTTGATACAAAAATAGATCGTCTTGCTTTTTATGGTTTTTTACCTGAAAACAGTCGTTATTCTTTAAAGCAGATGAGTCACTTTCAAATTAGAGTTAATGATTTATCTCTCGGTCGATTGGCAAAAATGGATGTTGAATCTTTTAATGACACGCATAAAGGTGTGATGTTTTTTGAGTTTTACCTACATAATAACGTATGGAAATTAGGCTATAAACGCCAGCCACTAAAAACAGGATATTTAACGACGTTAACAGAGCTAGGGGTGAACTTTATCAAGCCTGAAAAACGTGAACAAAAGCCTTCAGTGACTTCTGAGCATAAAAGCACCGAGGCAGAGGTTATAACTCAACCATTAGAGCCAAGTATCGTTGAGAATGTACAACTACAAAAAGGTCAGAATTTATCACTTAGTGAGCATTTTACACATTGCACTGCGATCACTTGTAAGCTTAATGTTGTACCTAAAATAGATGATTTGGCACTTAACGTCGTTGCTATCAATCGTGATAATAAAGTCAATAATATTAAAGATTTTTTATATCATGAAAATACGATATTACGTGGGGAAGGAGTCAAGCTAAGCGATGCAGAAGTATCGATTAACTTAGATAAACTACCTCATGATGTCACTAAGATTCAAATTTTAGTAACTAGGCGTGCGACCAGTAAGCGTATCAATAGCGCCGATTTTATTGAGCTGAGCGTGAGTAATACTTATACCGAACAAAAGATGGCTAAGTACGTCTGCGAAACCACTGATAAAAATTATAATACTATGGTGCTGCTGAACTTCTATCGTAATCAACAGGGGTGGTCGATTCGAGCCGTAGGCCAAGGGTTTTCAGGTGGATTAGATAAAATAGGTCAACGTTATCAGTTCTCTCCACCTAAGTTACGTTATGTCGCTCCTAAAGCTAGCGTAGCATCGAATACGTTACAGCAAGAGATCGCTTCCTTTGAAGCCGAGAATAAAGCTGCGGTAGATAAATATAAAAAACTACAGTCTTTATCTTATTTATTGATGGGCATTGCAGCATTACTGGTTTTATTAACCTTTAGTCGAATTTTATTTCTACCGCTTGCCTGTCTGTTAGGTGGGTTAGGTTGGTTTTGTTTTCAACATGCATCGAAGTCATTAAAAACAATTCAAGATGAGCAATTTGAACGTTTAGTGCTCAACATGATCAAAGCAAATAACTATCAGCTCACACCTTTTGATATCGCAACTCATTGTCGAGTTAATATTGAACGAGCCACCGAAATGCTAGATAGTCTATGCGATAAAGGGCTTGGGCATACCGCTATTAATAGAGAAGGTAATGTTTTTTATGACTTTTCTAGCCTTAAAAATTCAACTTATTAAGTGATAATAGCCAGCATTACTAATCACCTTATATTTGTATAATCAATGAAGCAGCATCTTTTACTGGCGCAATACCATTTATGAAACATTATGTTGCGTTTATTGTTGCTTTAGTTGTTATTAAGAGAGAGCTTAAACCTTGTTTTTGCAGGTAAAATAAATAATATGAGTAAATGCAGAGAAAAGATTGTCGAAAATAAGTGCGCTTGCTATAATGTCATCCCATTTAAATGTTCAATATTCTTCATTTTTGATAACAATGTCACATAACGTATAAACATCACTTAACTTAGCTAAGTTGATGATTTTTGCTGTGTGATTGTTTTTATGTGGAATACCGGCTTCTTTCTACTCTTTAATTCTTAGGGTTACTATGACGACAAAATATATTTTCGTAACTGGTGGTGTTGTTTCATCACTAGGTAAAGGTATTGCAGCTGGCTCTCTTGCCGCAATTTTAGAAGCACGTGGTTTAGACGTGACTATTCTAAAACTTGACCCATATATTAATGTTGACCCTGGAACAATGAGTCCAACTCAGCATGGTGAAGTATTTGTTACCGATGACGGTGCTGAAACGGATCTCGATTTAGGCCATTACGAACGCTTTATTCGTACCAAGATGACTAAACGTAATAACTTTACAACCGGTCGTATCTATTCTGATGTATTAGCAAAAGAGCGTCGTGGTGATTACCTTGGTGCAACTATTCAGGTTATTCCTCATATCACTAATGAAATCCAAGCGCGTGTTGTTGCTGGTGGTGAAGGACATGATGTAGCCATTGTTGAGCTAGGTGGAACTGTTGGTGATATTGAATCACAACCTTTCATTGAAGCTATTCGTCAATTAGCGTTAAAAGTAGGTCAAGCTAATGCGATGTTTATGCATTTAACATTGTTACCTTACTTAAAAACAGCGGGTGAAGTTAAAACTAAACCAACGCAGCATTCTGTAAAAGAATTACGTAGTTTAGGTATTCAACCTGACATTCTTATTTGCCGTAGTGAAGTGAGTTTCCCTGCAAATGAACGCGCTAAGATTGCGTTGTTCTGTAATGTGCAAGAAAAGTCAGTTATTTCATTACGTGATGTAGATTCAATTTACAAAATTCCAGCATTGTTAAAACAACAGGGGCTAGATCAAATCTGTATTGAACGTTTTGGTTTAGAGTGTCCTGAAGCTGATTTAAGTGAGTGGGCTAAAGTTGTTTCTGAAGAAGCAAATACAACCAGTGAGGTTGTTATCGGTATGGTTGGTAAATACACTGAGTTACCAGACGCATACAAATCGGTTAACGAAGCCTTAAAACATGGCGGCTTAAAAAATGCTGCAACAGTGAAAATTAAATATATTGATTCACAAGATGTAGAAATTAAAGGTTTAGGCGTATTAGAAGGTATCGATGCTATCTTAATCCCTGGTGGATTTGGTGAGCGTGGTGTTGAAGGCAAAATTTTAGCGGCGCAGTATGCTCGTGAAAATAAAATACCTTATTTAGGTATTTGTTTAGGTATGCAAGTCGCATTGATTGAATATGCACGTAATGTTGCAGGCCTTAAAGATGCACATTCAACAGAATTTAATGCAGAGACTAAATACCCAGTTGTTGGTTTAATTACCGAATGGATTGATAAGTCAGGTGAAGTCGAACAACGCACTGAAGACTCTGACTTAGGTGGTACGATGCGTGTAGGTTCGCAAAAATGTCATTTAGCCGATAAGTCTAAAGTATTAGAAATGTACGGTAGCAAAGAAATTTTTGAACGCCATCGTCATCGTTATGAAGTTAATAACAATTTATTACCTGCGATCAAGAAAGCAGGCTTAAAAATTACTGGTTTATCAGAAGACAAAAAATTAGTCGAAATAATTGAAAACCCAGATCATCCTTGGTTTGTTGCTGCGCAATTCCACCCTGAATTCACCTCAACACCGCGTGATGGACATCCGTTATTCAAAGGGTTTATAAAAGCTGCGATAGATCATCAACAAGGTCGTTTTTTATAGTTTTTGTTGACCCGATCGCATTAGTTTGTTAAAAAATTACACAATAAAAGCTGCTGGATGTAATAGCAGCTTGTTTTAAAGAATTTTTAAAATTTTATTTTTACTTAAACAAAGGAATAATCATGTCAAACATAGTTAAAGTACTTGGTCGTGAAATCATGGATTCACGTGGTAACCCAACGGTAGAAGCTGAAGTTCATTTAGCAGATGGTTCTATCGGTATGGCTGCTGCGCCATCTGGTGCATCTACTGGTTCTCGTGAAGCTCTTGAATTACGTGACGGCGATAAAGCTCGTTACTTAGGTAAAGGCGTACTTAAAGCTGTTGCTGCTGTAAATGGTCCAATCGCTGAAGCACTAGCTGGTAAAGATGCTCTAGCACAAGCTGAGCTTGACCAAATCATGATCGACCTAGATGGAACAGAAAACAAAGCTAAATTCGGCGCAAACGCTATCTTAGCTGTTTCTCTAGCTGCTGCTAAAGCTGCTGCAATCTCTAAAAAAGTACCTCTATACGCTCACATTGCTGACTTAAACGGTACTTCTGGTGTTTACTCTATGCCTCTTCCAATGATGAACATCATCAATGGTGGTGAGCACGCAGACAACTCTGTAGATATCCAAGAATTCATGATCCAACCTGTTGGCGCGCCTAACTTCCGTGAAGGCCTACGTATGGGTGCTGAAGTATTCCATAGCCTAGCTAAAGTACTTAAAGCTGACGGTCACTCAACTGCTGTTGGCGATGAAGGTGGTTTTGCTCCTAACCTTGAGTCTAACGAAGCTGCACTTGCTGCTATCGAAAAAGCAGTTGCAAATGCTGGTTACGTCTTAGGCAAAGACATCACATTAGCGATGGATTGTGCTGCATCTGAGTTCTACGACAAAGAAGCAAACATCTATGACCTTAAAGGTGAAGGCAAAAAATTCACTTCAGAAGAATTTAACTTCTTCTTACAAGATCTTACTAACAAATACCCAATCGTTTCTATCGAAGACGGTCTTGACGAGTCTGATTGGGATGGTTTTGCACACCAAACTAAACTAATGGGTGATAAAATCCAATTAGTTGGTGACGATCTATTCGTAACAAATACTAAGATCCTTAAGCGTGGTATCGACAACGGTATTGCTAACTCAATCTTAATCAAATTTAACCAAATTGGTTCACTAACTGAAACGTTAGCAGCAATCAAAATGGCTAAAGATGCTGGTTTCACTGTTGTTATCTCTCATCGTTCAGGTGAAACTGAAGATTCAACTATCGCTGACCTAGCTGTTGGTACAGCTGCTGGCCAAATCAAAACTGGTTCATTGAGCCGTTCTGATCGTGTTGCTAAGTACAACCAACTTCTACGTATCGAAGAAGCTCTTGGCGCTGCTGCACCATACAATGGTCTTAAAGAAGTTAAAGGTCAGTAATATTTAATCTTAACTTGGGTTAAGAAAAGTATTCTGCTTTGATTTGTAAATCCTCAACTTAGGTTGGGGATTTTTTTTGCCTGCTGTTTGGCGAAAGAGCATTAAGCCGTTCTGACCCTGTTGCTACTCTTTGTTAACTACGGGCAACCAACTTCTACGTATCGAAGAAGCGCTAGGCGCATCTGCACCTTACAATGGTCTTAAAGAAGTTAAAGGTCAGTAATTCTTTTAATAGAATTTGATTTTTAAATCTTAGATTAGAAAATCCTCAACTTAGGTTGGGGATTTTTTTTGCCTATCGATTGATTTAGGCGCAGCAGCACCATTCTTAACTTCAGTTTGGGCTAATATTCTACTTTGAATCCTTAGATTAGAAGTCCTCAACGCAGGTTGATCTTTGGATTGGATAAGGAGTATTGTGAACTTGTTACAGGTTTACATTCATTAGGTATTCAATTCTTATAGTCTTTCATAAATACACATTAACAATGTGCTAAATCATATCTTATTTTGCTAACTCAGCGTAAAATGCGCGCTTTATTGATATTGAATCCCTTATTGACCCCCTTATTGGAGCTACTATGCCTTCACTTATTGATCTACTTGGTTGGACAAGTGTCTTTTTTTACATATTTTTAATGATTTTTAATGGCATGAAAAATGTGCGTCTTGCTTCATTCCTTTCGGTTATTAATGATGTATCTTGGGGGATTTTAATTGGTGTGATGCCTAAAGTATTATTAAATTTGGTAGTGGGTAGTGTGACTTTATACCGTTACTTATGTGACTTTACTGAACTCTCTCGCAAGATGACGCGTTTTATTCTTGTTATTATGATCGCTTTTTTATTGTATGCTACGTATTTTTCTATCAATGATTATCTTGCAAATCCATCATTAGGTTTGTTACTTACTTGGGCTGATTTTGCGATTATTTTGACTGCCCTAAGCGTTAAGAAATTACGTCTATTCCAGTATTTTATGTGGATTTCGGCTTTCGTCGGTGGTTATGCTTATTACCTGTTAGGAATTGAACAAATGATTGTAATTAAAACTATTGTTGCATTAATTATGACGCATAAGTTATTCATCCATCCGTTTTATCCTCAACTTGAAGGTAAATTACTGTTTTGGAAAAATTGATTTTTGCCATTTAAATATTATGCTTCCCCTGTGGAATAAGAACGGGGGAGAGTACTTAAGTCAGATCTTCTATCTCCATTATTAGTTTTTATAGCGGGTACCAAAAGGCTCATTTATTTGTTGAATTAACTTTCGTTTTGGTTGGGCCTATTATTTACTATTAAGATTTGTCCTTAATATCTCACCCAACAATCATTTATTTTACTTAGGTATTTACCTTAGTTTGAAGCTTCGCAACGACTAAATCTATGGTGTATTAGGCTTTATCCTTCACCACCATCAACTCTATAGCCAACCTTATAGTCAATCTTACAATGCAGCTCAATCTTTTATTAAAGTGGGTTTAATCGTTAACCTGCATTTTTTGATACTTAGATTCTGACAATAAGTACGATTTAGCTGTCTTGGGTTGATTTTAATTTTCCGATGAATGTGGGATGATTAACTTTTTAATACTGAGTCATAAAATCATGCGCTTACTGTTGTTTATCTTTATTTTTATATTCGCATTACTACAGTACCATTTATGGTTCGGTAAAAATGGATTGCAGGATCATCATGAATTTACACAGGAGGTTGAATTAGCTATTTCAGGCAATGCTGAGCTAACCACTCGTAATCAAATGATGTTTTCTGAAATTGACGATTTAAAAACTGGTACGGATGCAATCGAAGAACGTGCACGAAATGAACTGGGGTTGATTAAAGAAGGTGAGACCTTTTTCCGTATTGTACCGAAGGAAGAAAATTAAATGAGTAAACTTTCTTTTTCTGCGGTGATACCCGCTGCAGGTATTGGCAAGCGAGTTGGGGCGCAGATCCCTAAACAATATTTACCTCTCTTAGATAAAACGATTATTGAACATAGTATTACACCTTTTCTTAATCACCCTGATATTAATAAAGTAGTGGTTTCTATCGCTCAAAATGATCAATGGTTTCACCTGTTAGGTCTAGCTAACCACCCTAAACTGAGGATAGTAGAGGGTGGCAAAGAACGTGTGGATTCAGTACTGAGTGCCCTCAAAGTTTTGCCTGATAGTGAGTATATTTTAGTTCACGATGCCGCTCGACCTTGTTTACAAACACAGGATATCGATAAGCTGATCGCTCATGCAAACACTTATAAATCTGGTGCAATGTTAGGTTGTAGAGTCCGTGACACCATGAAACGAACTGATTTACATAATAATATTGAACGTACGGTCGACCGCAACAATCTATGGCACGCACTCACCCCACAAATGTTTAACAATCAGCAATTAATCTCTGCTATAACGTCTATACAAGATCAGCACTTAATTACTGATGAAGCGTCTGCTATCGAATTAGTTGGTGCAGCAATCACTGTCATTGAAGGGCGCAGTGATAACTTAAAAGTAACTCAGCCTGAAGATTTATTACTCGCTGAATTTTATCTCTCTAAATTTAACGCCCACAATTAAGGAAATAATATGATCCGTATTGGTCATGGATATGATGTACATAAGTTTGGTGGCGAAGGCCCAATTACCATTGCTGGCGTGAAGATCCCTTACAGCCAAGGTTTACTTGCACATTCTGATGGAGATGTTGCTATCCATGCGTTTTGTGACGCGATACTAGGTGCATTAGCGCTCGGTGATATTGGCCGCCACTTTCCTGACAATGATGCGGCTTTCAAAGGTATTGATAGCCGAGAATTATTGCTTGATGTGTACCAACAAGCGAAACAAAAAGGCTATCGTTTAGGTAATGCAGATATCACCATTATTGCTCAAGCACCTAAAATGGCACCTTTCATTGATGCTATGTGTGCAGAACTAACCCGTCTGCTCGATACAGACTTAGGTAACATAAATGTTAAAGCAACTACCACTGAGCAATTAGGACCAATGGGGCGTAAAGAAGGCATTGCCTCGCATGCTGTGGTTATTTTGTTAAAGGATGCACAATGAGTGATACACAACCTGAAAAAATGGTTTATCCATTAGACTTTAATTATTTATATGGAAAACCTAGCAGTACAGGTCGGTTTAAACAGCATTGTGAAGATTTTCGTGTTGAAGAACATTTAGATTTTGATTTAACTGGTGAAGGCGAGCATGTTTGTTTATGGATTAAAAAAGTAGGTGAAAATACTGATTATTTAGCGAGACAGTTGGCTAAGTTTGCAGGTATCGCAGCTAAGAATGTGAGTTATGCAGGATTGAAAGATCGTCAAGCTGAAACCTATCAATGGTTTTCGCTTTATATTCCAGGCAAAGTGACTCCTGACTTCAGTACTTTTGAGTCACCTGGTGTGAGTATCTTAAAGGTGATACGGCACAATAAAAAACTGCGTACAGGCTGCCTTGCCGGTAATCATTTCGCCATTGTTTTACGTGAAATATCAGATAAAGAAAGATTACAAAAAGTATTAGAACAAGTTGCGCAAGGGGTGCCAAATTATTTTGGAAATCAACGTTTTGGTTTTGATGGTCATAACGTTAATGCTGCATTACAAATGTTTAATGGGCGAAAAATAAAAGATCGTTTTAAACGCGGTATCTACCTGAGTGCGGCGAGAAGTTATTTATTTAATCGCGTTATATCACAGCGTATTGCTGATAATTTACAGGTGCAACCTCTACTCGGTGATTGTGTTCAGTTTGTTGCTAACCGTTCTTTTTTTCCATTACCTGATTTATCCGAACAAACATTACAACGTTTAGCTATACGCGAAGTTTGTTTAACGGCCCCTTTATGGGGAGCGGGAGAGCTCACTTCATCTGACGAAGCAAAGCAATATGAATTAGCGTGTTTGTCTTCATTTGAAGATATACAAAAAGGATTGGCGAAAGAGGGCTTAAAACAAGAGCGTCGACCGCTATTATTAATTCCTGAGCAGTTTAGCTATCAATGGTTGGATGAAACAACGTTAACAATAAAATTTTATTTGCCTGCGGGCTGCTATGCAACCAGTGTGATCCGCGAGCTTATTGATACAAGTCTATGATGAGTTGTTATGTGGTGGCGAGCTATTAGGTTATTCATATAGCTACAATAAAGCCGCATGAAATAGGAACAAGTATTGACGATTGCTCCTTAACATCATCTTAACGATACAATCCTATTTGATTAGGACAACTGAGTTTGACGTTTATATGTGGTATCCCACTAATACCTGATTTAACGGCGACTCAAAAATTAACTGTTTATTGCATTGGTTAGGCGGCAATTAGTCGTCTCCCATTATTTTTATTCATAAAAGAGAAAACTGTGAAAATATTTGCCCCACTTTATACAAAAGTAATGCGTTGGTCTAAGCATAAATATGCTCCTTTTTATTTATACTTAACAGCATTCATTGAGTCGATTTTTTGGCCAATTCCTGTTGATATTATGTTAGCACCAATGGCTTTAGCAAAACGCCATCTTGCATGGCGCTTTGCTTTCGGGGCAACTGTATTTTCAGTGTTAGGTGGTGCCGTAGGGTATTACCTTGGTAGTGCTTTATATGAACCCGTTGTGTTGCCATTTATAGAGGTGATGGGGTATCAAGATAAAATGCAAACTGCACAATTATGGTTCAATGACTGGGGAGTGATGGTGATTTTTATTGCCAGCTTTACACCTATTCCATTTAAAGTATTTACCATAACTGCAGGTGTCATGAATATGGCATTTTGGCCCTTTTTATTGACGGCTTTAGTGGGACGTGGATTACGTTTCTTTTTAGTCGCAGGTTTAATGGTATTAGGTGGTGAAAAAATGGAAGCGAAATTAAGTAAATATATCGACGTCTTAGGTTGGTTAACAATTGTTGCCGCTGCTATTTTATATTTTACTTTAAAGCATTAGTTTTATTGTGAAAATTATATTATTTACTACATTGTTTTTTTTGTTTTCATGCTCTTCTCCCGGTGGTAGGGCACCAGTTTATGATGTGAAATCAAATAAAGGTGCGCTCAACAAAGGTGGTGGCACTTATATTGCAAGTGGTAAAAGTATTAAACCAGGGCAAAAAAAGTACGTTGTTCAAAAGGGCGATACACTTTATTCCATTGCCTGGCGAGCGGGTATGGCGGTGAACACGTTAATTAAACGTAATCATTTAAGAAAGCCTTATATTATTAAGAAGGGACAAGTCCTAAATTTACGCTCAAGTACCTCAAAAGTGGTGGTTTCTTCATCAAATAAGGCAAAAAATAGCGCAGGAAGTTGCACAGTTCAAACCTGTAAACAAAACAATAAAATAGAGGTTGTCAAAAAATCATCGAAAGCATATTCTGCTAATGATGTTGATGAAAAAGTGATTAAAAAGAAAACGATTAATCAACAAGATTCGAATAATAAAGTGGCGGATTGGCAGTGGCCAACTAAAGGTAAATTAACAAAAACCTTTGCTAACTCCCCGCAAGGAATGAAGGGTATCTCTATTTCTAACGTTCGAGGAACACCGATATATGCAGCGGCAAAAGGGAAAGTTGTTTATGCAGGTAGCGGTTTAAGAGGTTATGGAAAACTAGTCATTATTAAGCATAATTATGATTATTTAAGTGCTTATGCACATAATGATAAACTAATAATAAAAGAGAATGAACAAGTTGAAATGGGCCAAAAAATAGCTGTGATGGGAGATAGTGATACAGATACCGTGCGATTACATTTTGATATTCGCTATCGTGGTAAGTCTGTTGATCCCATGCGTTACTTACCTAAACGTTAATAACGCGATCAAGTTTTCAGTTAATGATTGAAATAATTTAGGAATATTTAAAAGGCCCAATTTAAAAGTAATAGTTCATCAAATTGAAGCGGTAAAAAGGGAGTGCAACCATGGTAGGAACAACTTCAGTTAATTCAGAGAACAAGGATTTAGACAACTATAATCAGCCAATCGTTGATGATCTTGAAATGGATGATGGATTAGATATTGATAAAGCTGAGGCAGAAACCCCTGCAGAGCCTGAACGCTATGCAACAGGCAGTGAATTTAAGGTAATGGATGCCACTCAATTGTATTTGGGTGAAATTGGTTACTCTCCGCTATTAACTGCCCAAGAAGAAGTCTATTACTCACGCCGTTCTCATCGTGGTGATGAAGTGTCTCGTAAACGCATGATTGAAAGCAATTTGCGTCTCGTTGTTAAAATATCACGTCGCTATAATAATCGTGGTTTATCATTATTAGATTTAGTCGAAGAAGGTAACTTAGGGCTAATTCGCGCGGTTGAGAAGTTTGATGCAGAAAAAGGTTTTCGTTTTTCTACTTACGCGACATGGTGGATACGTCAAACCATTGAACGAGCGATCATGAATCAAACTCGCACGATACGTTTACCTATTCATATTGTTAAAAAATTGAACGTGTATTTACGCACAGCACGAGAATTGGCGCATAAACTGACACATGAGCCAACGCCGGAAGACATCGCTAAAGAGTTGGATGTATCAGCAAAAGAAGTATCAAAGATATTAAAGCTGAATGAACGTATAAGTTCTGTAGATACACCACTTGGCCATAGTTCAGACAAAGAATTATTAGATATTATTCCAGACAGTAACGAGTCAACACCAGAAAATACATTACAAACTAACGATATGAAATTGCGTATCGTGGATTGGTTAGAGGATTTAAACGCAAAACAACGAGAAGTATTAGCAAGACGCTTTGGTTTATTAGGATACGAAGCGGCGACATTAGAAAATGTGGGTAAAGAGATTGGTTTAACACGCGAACGTGTGCGTCAAATTCAAGTAGAAGCATTAAAAGCGCTACGTGAAGTGTTATCAAAACAAGGGTTATCTATTGAAGCTCTTTTTCAATCTTAATAGTTTGAAATCAATATTTTAACTCAATAGTTTAATTGAAAAGTTAATAAAAAAACGCATCCAATGGATGTGTTTTTTATATCTGCCGATAAATTTTATATCTGTTCTAGTGGCGGGCTATATTAATTCTGATTGAGAAAAGCTAAATGAAGGATCAATCTCTCGTAACTCTTTAGCAAGCATCAACTGCGCCTTGGCATTTTCAATTTCTCGCCACTTACGAGGTTTAGGTTTACGTTTAACGGGAGTGTGGAATAGGTTATTAATTTTGATATCGCTATCATTTAATTGAAGCTGTTGCATGTTATCCCCTTAACTTTACTGTCCAAGTGTGTGTGCTGAATACAATAAGCTGATGAGATGGCATTTTTATGACAAATATATTGCACTTTTATTAATTGTGGCATTCCTTTTAAGTTGGCCGCATTTGCTTTTTACTTGTTCTTAATTTGCTAAAGAGAACAATCATTTATATTTGTTTACCTTATAAACTAAGCTATTCCTCCGTGTAAATTTCACTGCCCACGTTTAAAGAAATCAACATAACTGCGAACTGTGACTCATGCTAAATTGATTTTTTTGTTCTACGCTGAATAGATTATTGTTTGATGCTTCAGTTATGTTTCTGCAATACAGGTGCACAGTCTTAAACATCATTACGATGCAATATTTAACCTCAAATTATAAACTGTAAAATATTAGGAGGAGCAATGACTCACTTCCATGATCACGGTTTTACCTTTATTGAGTTAATCATTACGCTCGCTATTTTAGGCGTTATTATTTCAATATCCACGGCTTCATACCAAGGGATTCTGGCAAACCAAACCTTGCTGAGTCGCACGTCAGAAGTTTATTACACACTACAACTTGCAAAAGTAGAAGCAATTAAACGCAATCAAAAGATTTACGTTAATTTTTGTCAACAAGGTAACCTCTGGAAGATGGGTATCAGTGATACCAATCATTGTGATTGTTTTAGTGCTAATTCTTGCCAATTAGATGGTGTTGAAAAAGTACAAGATCTTGCCGATGGAAAAACGATTGTTATTGATAGTTCAACATTAACTTTTACAGGGACACAGGCATCCTATGGCTCATTACGCTTTTCAGTAGAAACTGGCAGCGTCACAATGACTAATAGCGAGCAACATTCTTTATCGATTATACAAAGTGCGATGCGTTTAAGAGTCTGTGCGCCAGACCAAGCTCAACTTGGATATAAAAAATGTTAGCGCCCATATCATTAAAGTCTGGCTTTAGCCTGATAGAAGTGCTGATTTCATTACTACTAGGTTCCTTACTATTGGCGATGATCATTAGTTTATACGTTACTAATGTCAGTGCTGGTCACAAAGGCATGAAGCTCTCTCGTTTCCATGCAGATATACAATCGCTTGTAGGGGTAATGGAAAATGATATCCGCCGAGCTGGATTTGGTGGTAGTCATTTTATGGTAGGCCAAACCAATAATAAAGTTGTTGATAGTATCAATAGCGGTACGCAACACTGTATTGTTTATGCTTATAACTATAATCATGCGGTTGCTGCTTTACCTTCCCATTTTATGGCTTTTCGTTATTCATCAACTTCGCATAGTGTACAGTTTGGAAGAGGTTTAAACTCGCAGGCTATCAATTGTTATAGTAGTGGTAGTTGGGTCAATTTAACGGATCCTAAATTTCTAAAGGTGACAGAGTTGAGCTTTGTGGAAAGTATCGCTTCCAACGCACAAGCAACAATGCGTAGTGTTGAAGTGACAATAAAAGCACAGTTGAAAAGTAACAGCGAATATACCCACCAAATAACCACAAAGGTACAAGTACGCAACCCTGAATTTCATTGATAATATTCAATAAACCTCCTTTAATATTTTATATACCTACTAAATATCAAAAAGCGATACAATGGTATTTTTTTGAGCATACAACTTCATCAATGTGCCATTTCACCACTATGAAATGCTAAATATGCAATACTAAATGCCATAAAATACTAATAGGAAGTAATACTTTTGAATATCGCTGCTAAGTCCTGGATAACCTCTTATTTTGTTTGTTTCTTTTTTATATGGGGGATTTTTTTACCTTTCTGGGGCATCTGGTTAGCTGAAAAAGGCGTGAGTCCTGCACAAATAGGTACTTTATTTTCACTAGGTTTAGTATTGCGTTTTGTTAGCACCATTGGTTTATTACCGCGCTTAAAAACAGCCAATGGACCGATACGTTTGGCTTGTTATTTAACCTTCACAAGCTTAATGTGTTTGCTTTTATTGGTTTATTTTCAGGGCTGGTATGCACTAGCTGCTGCCACCTTATTACTTAATTTTTTAATGGCGCCGATGGTACCGATTGGTGACATTATCGGTACTCGCCTAGTTAAACAAATCCAAATTAATTATGGCAAGATCAGGTTATGGGGATCCGTCAGCTTTATTGTTGGTTCAACTTTTGTCGGCTGGACAATTGGTGAGTTTGGACATGAAAGTATTTTGTGGTTAATTATTATAGCGATTTTCTTAAACTATTGTTTAACCCTAATAAGTCTAGAGCCGCAATTACAACAACAAAGTTTGCCACCTAAAAATAAACACAACAACTTACTGTCTTTGCTGAAAAAACCGAGTGTTATTTATTTTATTTTAGTAATGGGACTGATCCAAGGTAGCCATGCTGCTTATTATTCATTTAGTGCTTTATATTGGAATTCAATGAATATATCTGAATTTAATATCGCTTTATTATGGGGAATAGGTGTTTTTGCTGAAGTACTACTGATGCGCTTTAACGATAAGTGGTTCCATCATTGGACAATTAAGCAAATGTGTTTGTTAGCCGTCGTGGCTGGATTGATAAGGTGGGGCGTATTGGCGCAAACAACGGATCTTTTTTGGCTATTGTTGGTACAAACATTCCATGCTTTCACATTTGCATTAGCACATTTAGCTGCCATGCGTTTTATTGCTAAACAACCAGAGCACCTAATGGTCGGTTATCAAACTTTATATGCCAGTGTTGCTTTAGGGTTAGTGATGGCAATATTAACCTACGTATCTGGTTGGATCTATGTACCACAGGAAAGCACGCTTTTTGTTTGGATGGCAGTTATTTTATTACCGGTTTTCTTATTGTTAAAACGATGGAATTGCGATCAAGACAACAATGTTGAATCCACTGATTAAGAGACAGTTAGTCTCGATTCTGCTTAGAGCATCACTATCGCGGACAACTGCAATAGTGTTGCTCTATCGATGGCAAGCATCCTATTCACTCCTTTTAAGTGATGAGATCATCTTTTGTATTTGAACTTTTAGCCCCTTTTATTATCCAATAGGTTGATATTAGCAAAATAACCCCCATTATATTTAGGTATTCACTTTGTTAATTGAGGTCTCTATGTTTGCACGATTATTTTTAATCTTTACTGGTGTGTCTTTACTAGAAATATTTGTTCTAGTAAAAGTCGGTGGTTTTTTAGGTGCTTGGCCTACTATTTCATTAGTGATATTAACCGCTTTAATTGGCTCTGCGTTAGTGCGTAGTCAAGGTTTACAATTGGTTCAAAAGTTACAACAACGTATGGCTGCTGGTGAAATGCCGGGACAACAGTTAATTGAAGGCATGATGTTAATTATTACTGGTGTGTTATTAGTGACACCAGGTTTTGTAACCGACATCTGTGGTTTGTTATTGTTACAGCCAAGTATTCGAGCTGGCATTGCCAAAGTTATCTTAGCCAATGTTAAATTTGCACCTCAAGCAAGTATGGGCGGATTTTCTAGCCAAGGTTTTACACAAAGAACAGCACAAGATGATTCAATCATCGAAGGTGAATTCGAACATAAAGAAGATAAAAAACTAGATTAATTAGTGATTGATCAAACTATTTTAATAACATCACTTTAATATCGTTATTTTAATGACATTTTTTTAATAAAAGTGTCATCATTCCTAAGTAGGATATGCGCTGCAAATAATAATGAATTATAAAAGTGATAAATAGCAGAGGGATAACGATGAAAATTAGTCGTTCTAGCACGTTAAGAGTTTTTAAAAAATATCAACCGCGTCAAATTGCAAAATTTGCCAAAGGTTTCTTTAATGGACGTATTTTTATTGCTGGCTTAGGTCGCTTTAGGGTAGTGGATGGTAAAGTTGTTGCCTATAAACACCTTATTGCAGAGCAAAAAATAATGATCGCAGTAAGCGAAATAAATAAAATGGTTTTAGAGCTTTCTCAACCAAAAACGATTACCGTTTAATTTTCAATACAGTTGTTTATGTCTAAAACAAGACCAGCCTCACTAAGCTGGTTTTTTTATGCCCGAAACGAAATTTTTTTAGCAATTTTTTTATCAATCACCTTGAATCATATTTTTTTGGCCCCATCAGTTTAAACAACTAATCAAACAACTAAGTCTGTTAACTATCAAAGGAAGTCACAATGTCTATTCGTCCTCTACATGATCGTGTTATTTTAAAGCGTACTGAGAAAGAAACTAAATCTGCTGGTGGTATCGTTTTAACTGGTAGCGCTGCTGAAAAATCAACTCGTGGTGAAGTTATCGCCGTGGGTAAAGGTCGTATTTTGGAAAATGGTGAAGTAAGACCATTAGATGTAAAAGTAGGTGATACTGTTATTTTCAGTGAAGGCTACGGTTTGAAAACAGAAAAAATTGAAGGTGAAGAAGTTCTGATCTTAAGTGAAAATGACATTTTAGCGATTGTTGAATAATCGTTAACGATTGCTGTTTATTCTCTTGTTTTGAAAACAAAAATTAAAGAAAAAGTAAAAGGAAAATATAATGTCTGCTAAAGAAGTAAAATTTGGTAACGATGCTCGAATCAAAATGCTAGATGGCGTAAACATTTTAGCCAATGCTGTACGTGTAACACTAGGTCCTAAAGGCCGTAACGTAGTTATCGACAAAAGCTTTGGTGCTCCTCAAATCACTAAAGATGGTGTGACTGTTGCTAAAGAGATCGAACTTTCTGACAAGTTTGAAAACATGGGCGCACAAATGGTTAAAGAAGTTGCTTCTCAAACTAATGATGCAGCTGGTGACGGAACAACAACAGCGACTGTATTAGCACAATCAATCATCACTGAAGGCCTAAAAGCAGTTGCAGCGGGTATGAACCCAATGGACCTGAAACGTGGAATCGACCAAACAGTTAAAGCGGCTGTTGTTGAATTGAAAAAACTATCGACACCTTGTTCTGATTCTAAAGCGATTACACAAGTAGGGACTATCTCTGCTAACTCTGATGTGGAAATCGGCGAAATAATTGCAACAGCAATGCAAAAAGTAGGTAACGAAGGCGTTATCACTGTTGAAGAAGGTCAAGGCTTAGAAACTGAGCTAGAAGTGGTTGAAGGTATGCAATTCGACCGTGGTTACCTATCTCCTTACTTCATGACAAACCAAGAAGCAGGTACTGTTGAGCTAGATAGCCCATTCATCCTAATCGTTGATAAAAAAATCGGTAACATCCGTGAATTATTACCAACATTAGAAGCAGTTGCTAAAGCATCAAAACCATTATTAATTATTGCTGAAGACGTTGAAGGCGAAGCGTTAGCAACATTAGTAGTAAACAACATGCGTGGCATCGTGAAAGTAGCAGCTGTTAAAGCACCTGGTTTTGGTGATCGTCGTAAAGCAATGCTACAAGATATTGCCATCCTAACAGCTGGTACAGTTATCTCTGAAGAGATTGGTCTAGACCTTGAGAAAGTAACACTTGAAGATCTTGGTCAAGCTAAACGTATCGTTATCAATAAAGACGAAACAACAATCATTGATGGTGCAGGTCAACAAGATGCTATTTCAGCACGTGTTAGCCAAATCAAACAACAAATTGAAGCTTCTTCATCTGATTACGATAAAGAAAAACTTCAAGAACGTTCTGCTAAATTAGCAGGTGGTGTTGCAGTGATTAAAGTTGGCGCATCAACTGAAGTAGAAATGAAAGAGAAAAAAGATCGTGTTGACGATGCATTACACGCAACGCGCGCAGCAGTTGAAGAAGGTGTGGTTGCTGGTGGTGGTGTTGCACTAGTACGTGTTGCCGGTCTATTAAAAGATCTTAAAGGCGACAACGACGACCAAAACGTAGGTATTCGTGTTGCACTTCGTGCGATGGAATCTCCGTTACGTCAAATCGTTTCAAACTGTGGTGAAGAAGCATCAGTAGTTGCAAGCAACGTACAAAAAGGCACTGCAAACTACGGTTACAACGCAACAACGGGCGAATACGGCGATATGTTAGAAATGGGTATTCTTGACCCAACTAAAGTTACTCGTAGCGCACTTCAATTTGCAGCGTCAGTAGCTGGCCTAATGATCACAACTGAATGTATGATCACAGACCTACCAGTAGAAGCATCAGCTGCCCCAATGCCTGATATGGGTGGCATGGGCGGTATGATGTAGTAGTGGTTTTTTAACCCTATACAGATTACTTTAAGTAGTTAAAAAAAGCCTGAATAGCAATATTCAGGCTTTTTTATTAGCTGTTTCTTTTGCTCAAAGCTGTAAGTCTAAGGTCTCTTGCGTAAGCATAATCTTTATCTTTTAGGCAACACAGCCGCTTGCAAGCTACAATTAGCCATACCCATACCCATACGCATAAAGCAGATTAATTCACCGTTAGTATTACTAATAGCAACCTGTGCAGCTTACTGCTCTGCAATGTCTGAACTATCAACTTTAGACTTTGTTGTAAACTTAACCTTGTTTATTTTCTTCTATTTTAACTGATTTCTAATCGTTATCATTCACCTTAAATTTGACCTATCCAGTGATCATCACATTCCCTAAAACGGGCGTATATATATTGGACGATCTCTTGAGATAACGGGCCTGCTTTGATTATTTCAATGTTTTTTTGTAAATGTGCGATATTGACACTGCCAACAATAGCGGTATCTACTCCGTAGGTAAATACTGTAAATCGCAGGGCAAGTTCTAATTCGGACATACCAAACTCTAAAGCCATTTTCTTGCGGCGTAGCCAATATTCTTCTGCGTAGTCATCGTTTGGCTGACTATTGAAACGCCAGGGCGCATTAGCGATGGGGCGTTTGGCAATCATGCCTAAGCCTTGCTGTTTTGCTTCTGGCAGTTGATTATGAATAATGCGTTGGTCACAAAAATTCAATGACGCCATAATACTGTCGAATCGATTACTTGATACTGCGTATTGTAAATCCTCGTTTTCTCCAGAGTAGGCAATAGCTTTAATCTTTCCTTGCTGTTTGGCTTGATCAAGCGCATCGATTACTTGGCCATCTTGCAATACTGAAGTAGGGCAAGAGTGTAAATGTACGACATCAAGGAAGTCAGTCTTCATGGTTTTAAGCGCTTGATCTACACCTGTAATAATACAGTCATAGGTCCAGTCTTGTTGCCCTTCAACGCCATACCCCACCTTGGTTGATAATTTAAACTCATCTCGACGATGACTAATATATTGGCCAATTCGTTGTTCAGATAAACCATAGCCTTTGGCCGTATCAATAAAACCGATCCCCAGATCCAACACCTGATTAAGAATTCTCTCGGCTTGTTTTTCTTCTAATCGACCATCACCGACTGCACCTGCACCATAGCCAATGGCTGGTACATCAAACCCTGTTAGTCCAAAATTTCTTTTTTGCATATGAGACTCTCTTTAATGATTATTATTGGTAAAAAGTGTTAAATACTGTCGCCGTTTCATTAATTACATTAAGTACCGTTTGGGCCAAACTTATTCTCAATCTAAGGCAACTCTTCGCCGCGAGCTGATTCATACAATGCATACCAATCACTGCGTGATAATTGAATATTGCTGGCTTGGGCACATGCTTTAATACGATCTAAGTTAGTCGTACCAATGACTGGCTGCACTTTCACGGGATGACGCATTAACCACGCTAAAACAATCGCTTCTGTTGACACTTGGTATTTGCCAGCCAATTGAAAAACCAACCCAGCAGTCGCTTTAATATGGGCAGGTTGATCATCAATATTTCGCCCAGAGAATAGGCCTTGTGATAAGCAGCCTCATGCTTGAATTTGTACATTATTGGTTTGACAATATTCCAGCGTTCCTGCTGCAAAATTAATATTATTACCTTGCGAGTTACCCACTAGCACACCACTTTCTAACCAATCTAATTTTGCTAAACTTATCTCTATTTGGTTGTTAACTAATGGCGTATCCATGGCAGACTGTAAATAAGCCATTTGTTGATACTGCATATTTGAAACACCAAAATGACGCACTTTACCGCTATTTTTTAGTGCCAAAAGCGTATTAGCAACTTCATCTAACTCCATCAGAGGATCGGGGCGATGCAGCATTAAAATATCCAGGTATTCCGTGTTTAAACGCGACAAAATGTTATCGACCGATGAATTTATCCATTGTTTTGAAAAATCGTAACGCTTTGGTCCACTTTCATCCGAAAAGCGAATACCGCATTTGGATTGTATATACATTTTTTGACGTAATTCAGGACGCTCTGCTAACACATGACCAAACGTTTTCTCTGCTTTCCCGAAAGTATAAATATCTGCATGGTCAAAAAGGTTAATGCCTGATTCAAGAGCAGTATCGATAACTTGGTGAGCTTGTTTTATCTCATTGTCAGCGACAGGATTTTGATCCCATCCACCCCCTAATCCCATGCAACCAAAAGCAAGATCACCGACATCGCTAAGATATTTATTTAACGGCTTCATTTTTTTTGTATTAGCAAGTTCACTCATTTTTCACTCTCTTATTGTTGCTTATCAATATATTTAATAGGGTTTATTTTAATACATAAAAATAAAATAATAAGCGCTGAAAAACGAAATTATTGTTCGTTATAAAAAACAATTAACACTATTGCGTGTTGTAATGGATAATAAGTTATCTCAGTGTTTAGTTTTCATCGATGTAAAGGAAAGGTAATGCAACAGCACAAAAAAATAGAATGCTTAATGTTATTTGTTGAGATTGCTCAGCAACTTAGTTTTACCAAAGCTGCTAAAAATTTATCTATTTCAACTGGTTATTTATCAGATCAAATAAAAAAACTAGAAAAAGAGTTTAAATGTCCTCTATTAATAAGGACAACCCGAAGTGTACGCTTAACCCCTCAAGGTGAAAAAGTGTTGATGCAGGGTAAAGAAATTAAAGCCGCTATGTTGAATTTAGAGCGTAATATTTATCATGAACATAGCGCACTTGAGGGCGTCATAAAAATAACGGCCCCTAAAATGTTTACCGAATGTTTTTTGTTAAGCATCTGTTATGATTTCCAGAAACGCCACCCCGCAGTTACCTTCGAAATTGATTCCAGTTATACCAATTATGATTTGAATCAAGATGATTATGACTTAGCCTTCCGTGCAACACTTCACCCTCCACTAAATATGGTCGCAAAAGAGTTGTTCTCCTATCAACATTGTTTGTGCGCCTCTCCTACTTATTTCTCTAAACACGGCTTGCCAGAATCGTTTAAGCAACTCACTGAACACCAATGTTTGACTACGTTAGAGCAACCTTTTTGGCCGTTGAAGTCAGGTGATATTGCTACAAAAGGTTGGCTATCAATTAATGATAATAATTTGTTAAAGCAAATGGCTATACAAGGAAAGGGTATTATTCGCATTGCAGATTATTATGTCACTAAGGAGTTGCATCAAGGTAAGTTACAACAGGTATTAACCGATCAATACATTCAAGGACAAAGTATTTATATATTGCATCCACAACTCATTTATCCTTCGGCCAAAATTAATACATTTATGGCTTTTGTCCAAGAAAATATAAGTATTTTTCAAAACAATGAAACTAAAATGTGAAATTAGGTTGGTTGATGCATAGTGTCGAGGAAATGAGGTAATACCTTTCGTCCCAACATCAATTCACCCCTTGAAATATGCTATTGAGGCATTTGAGAGTTAGCTTCCTATCGTTGTAGTACTCTAGGTGGAAAGGAGCGTAAAATAAGTTAGGATATTTTGACTAAGTCCTATTAAAATATACCCAAACATACCAATCCTAGATAACATAAAAAGCTGAGGATAACGTGATGATTTATAATAAAAAGCGACCCAAATGGATCGCTTTTAACTTATTTAAGCATCAACAACAATGACTTCACCATTAATGAAACCATCAACTGATCGCTCAAACGCTTTACCAACTAACTTCCCTGGTACGGGTTCAAAGCCAGGCATCATTTCTCCGTAGACATCCCATGCTTCAACTAACACAGTTGGATTGACTACATTGATACGTATATTTCTTGGCATTTCTAAAGAAACAATTTTAACGAAAGTATCGATTGCACCACTCGTTGTAGCATCTGCAATAGCGTAAGGGATAGGTTTTTTATTTAAAATACCACTAATTAAAGTAAATGAGCCTGCATCTGAGATGTATTCTTGTCCAATACGTACTAAGTTAATTTGGCCCATCATTTTACTCATCACGGTGGTCATCCATTGTGCCTCAGTCATCTCTGTGAAATTAGCATATTCACAAAAGCCAACAGTATTAACAACCGCGTCAAAAGCACCTACTTTTTCATAAAGCGCTCTAATTGATTGTTCATTCGTTATATCTACAATGTGGTCAACATCGCCAGAGCGACCTGCTGTAATCACATTATGATTGCCTAAACCAGTTAACGCGGCTTGACCCATTTTACCTAGTGCACCAATTAAAATTACTGTTTTCATTTTCTTCTCCGTTGATTTATTTTGATGGGATGATATTAAACAAAAAATTAAACAATTAAAAACAAACCTTTTTTGTTAGTGTTACAGGTATTAATGGTTAAGTGTTATCTTATAAATAACATAACAAGAGAGAGATAAATTTGAGTAAATTAGATAGATTAGATATTAAGCAGCTACGTGTGTTTCAAGCGATAATTCGTGAGCAAAGCGCATCGAAAGCAGCAGCTCAATTGGGGCTTACACAGCAAGCTGTGAGCGAGCACTTAAAAAAATTACGTGATGTTTTTGAAGATAGGTTGTTTCTTCGAAAAACCAGTGGATTTATTGCTACCCCCTTTGCACAAACGCTATCGTTTAGTGTTGATAAACTCCTTAATGATTTTAATGCTTTATTATCACCTACCCACTTTGACCCTAATACTGTAGAAGGGTCATTTGTTATTGCTGCAACCGATTATGCACAGCAAATAGTATTGCCTGCGTTGATTTCAATAATAAGGATACAAGCGCCTAATTTAAAATTGATAGTTAGAGATTTTGAAATTGATAAGCTCAATGAATTGATGGAAAGTGGCAACGTTAACTTAGCGATTGCCTTTCCGGATTATATTCCAGATAGTTATCCTATTTTAAAATTATTTGAAGAACACCATGTTTGTGTCGCTTCACAGGGCGCTTCTATTTTACAAAGTCAGCCCTCGTTAGCTGAGGTTGCTCAATATCCAAGCATTATCGCATCTCCTTCAAGGCCTAACTTTAAAGGCTCTATTGATGATTGGTTCAAAACATTTGGTTTTAAAAGAAATGTAGTGGTTTCTGCACCTTGTTTTTCAATAGTGCCAATGTACCTTGAAACAACGGACTCTATTGCTTTTTTGCCCTCGCGTGCAATTAAAGGATTGGATTTAATTGAAATAAAACTTGAAGAGTCTCCCGATAAATTCGATGTTATCGCTGCTTGGCATCCGCGCTACA
>NZ_WTKU01000009.1 GCF_011378715.1 Psychromonas sp. SA13A
CGTTAAAATATGCGCTTGTGAAATGTATTTACATACAACATTGATTGATTTAGAACGATATCTGTTAGTTTTCCTAAGAGTGTTTTTTTTATTTAGAACCGCCAACGGACATTAACCAAAAGACGTTAATCTCCTCATGGCCGTTGAATAAAAAGACATTCACCGTTTTTATGCTTGGCGACAATAGCGCTGTGGTACCACCTGATCCCATGCCGAACTCAGAAGTGAAACGCAGCTGCGCCGATGATAGTGTGGGGTCTCCCCATGCGAAAGTAGGTCATCGCCAAGCGCCTAATTTAAAATAGCCCCACTGGTTAGTTCCGGTGGGGCTTTTTTAATTCTGTTGATTTATGACCTACGTAGAAAGTAGGGTGAGTTTGCCGACAGGCAAGGGGCACGAACAATGTCCACCCATCGCCAAGCGCCTAATACGAAAAATCCCTGTTGACTGATGTCAGCAGGGATTTTTTCGTTTAGTGGTTTTGGTGGTGATGTCCAGCTTGAGCAGGGGATAACTAAAGCGGCACGTAGTGGCTATCCTTGAGTGTGATAGATAGGGGCGAATGATGCGACAGCATCGTTTTATGAGCGGGCCAAGCTCTGCGTGCCCTGGTGATATCGCGACAACGATGGGTCATGAGCAATGTCCACCCATCGCCAAGCTTACATTATATTCATAACAATCCCTTTTGACTGACATCAGCAGGGATTTTTTCTTTTAATGTTTTTAGCGCTTTAGATAAGTGCAAAGGATAGGGTTGAATTTGCAGATAGCATCGTTTAATAAGTGGGCTAGGCTTTGTCTACTTTGGCGGTTCCAACAGCAATAGTTCGCGAATGGTGGAATGCTGCGGTATCTTTGCATCGACAATATCCCCTACAAATCTGCTAGATGTCTAATACAATCATTAGCCTTAAACAATATTGTTAAATCTTCAGTGGATAGTAGCTATAAATACATCCAATTTAATAATAATGAGAGGGTTATCCACATTAATACGACTAAGGGAATACCAATACGTAAAAAATCAGAAAACCGATAACCACCTGCGTTCATAACTAATAGGTTAGTTTTATAAGCCATTGGAGTTGCATAGCTTAAGTTAGCCCCAAATAATACAGCAAGTATAAATGGTTCTGGTGAAAGATTAAGCTGAGTAGCAACAGAAATGGCAATGGGGGTTCCAATAACTGCCGCAGCGTTATTAGAAACAATATTAGTTAAGATAGCTAGCAGTAGCATCAAAGCCGATAAAACTCCGCCTGGTGGAAGATCAGAGGATACTGCGACAAAGACTTGTGCAATATATTCAGCTCCTCCTGTAGACATCATCGCAGCACCAAGTGCTAAAGAGGCGGCGACTATTAAAATGACTTGGGTACTTAAGGCGGAAGAAGCTTCTTCCCAGTTTAAACATTTAGTTACTAATAATACTAGTACGCCACATACTGAGCTAATTTCAATTGGTAATAAATCGAATGCAGAAGAGAGCACAACAGCAAGTAATGTCCCTAACGCTAATGGCGCTTTACTAGTTTGTGGTAATTGCTCTGCACCATCTATGATTAATAAACCTTGTTGAGATTTTAGTCGTTCTATTTGTGTTGTTTTACCCTGTACTAATAACACATCAGCAATTCTCAAAGAGGTATTAGGAATACCACTGCGGGCCGTCACCATGGGTTTTCCTGCTCGATGTAATGCAATTACTGATATATCATTTCTATTAAGAAAATTCGTTTGTTGTAAAGTTCTTCCTTCTAGCCCAGATCCTGTGATGATCACAATTTCAGCTAGTGTTTGATCTCCTGCTTCCAAAGCATGTAGCTGATCAGTCTTATCCGAATCAGAAAATAAAGTCGCCCCCAATACAGATTCATACTCTTTAATATTATCAGGATAATCGTGTATTTTTAAACGGTCACCTGCAATAAGCACTGTATCTGGTAAAGGGATGATATTTTGCTGGTTTTGATTACGTTGGATTCCTCCAATTTTTATCACGCCATCGGTCAGTTTAATTATTTCTGTAATGGTTTTACCATTAGCAGTGCTGTCTTCATTGATATTTAAATACGCCGTAAATAATCGTGGTGAAGTATCTGGCATTGAAGGTGTACGAGTAGGTAATAATTTAGGGGCTATAAGTCCTAAATAAAAAACTGCGACAACGGCAGCGATCAATGCTGGTTGAATAAAATCAAATAACTCAAATTCAATAACCCCCATATTTTTTGCAATACTAACGACTAATAAGTTTGTTGACGTTCCTATGGTTGTTGCCATACCCCCAACTAACGTAGCTAATCCCATTGGTAAAAGTAATGGTGATGAATCTGTTTTAGTACGTAACGAGACACTGATTAAAATGGGCAGTAATAGAACAACAACAGGTGTGTTATTAATAAATGCACTTAGCGCACCCGCTAAGATTAACGTTAATAATAAAGATAATTTTGGGCTTATTCTCCATAGTTTGGCTATGTATCTACCGATAGGCTCTAATGCGCCAGTTCGGACAATACCATGGCCAATAATCATTAATGCGCAAACCGTGACTAAAGCTTCGTGCCCAAATCCTAAAAATAATGAACTTGGTTCAAAGTAATGGGCGACTTTCTCGTCGTAGAAAGGGAAGAAAACAAATAATAGACAGAGGGCCGCTATGATTGAAAGGGAGGATGTTTCTAGAGGGATATCTTCACGACGAAATAAATATAATGCGAGTACGGTGATCAATAACACTGCAAGTGCATGATTATTAGGTAGATCTGGAATATTCAAATGCCATCTCCTTAATAATGTATTGTTACTATTTTATATATTAGATGTATGCAGGTTGTGATGTTTGGGTGGCATTGATATGAAATACACATCTCGACTAGAGTAAAAACAATATCATTGTTATTTTAACATAATGCTTTTGTTTTTTTGCGGTGTGAATCATGATTGTGAAATATCGCTATTTTATTGTTCTTTATTGTTAGAAACAAAAAATATGGATATAAAAAAACCGCAATTAAGCGGTTTTTTATTGTTGTATTTTTATACGATTAACGCGTACCAAATACTACGATTGTTTTACCATGTGCAGAGATAAGGCCTTGTTCTTCTAACATTTTCAAAATACGTCCAACAGTCTCACGTGAACAACCCACGATTTGACCAATTTCTTGTCGTGTAATTTTGATTTGCATACCATCTGGATGTGTCATTGCATCAGGTTGCTTAGCTAAATCTAATAATGTGTTTGCGATACGACCTGTTACATCTAAAAATGCTAAGTTACCTACTTTTTGACTAGTAACTTGTAGTCTGTTCGCCATTTGACGAGAAAGACGCATTAGAATTTCAGGGTTTACTGTAATTAGCTGAGTAAATTTTTTGTAAGAAATTTCAGCTACTTCACATGCTGATTTGGCTTTTACAGAAGCACTACGAATTGGTTCTTCTTCTTTGTCGAATAAACCTAATTCACCGATGAAATCACCTTGGTTTAGATAAGATAGGATCATTTCTTTTCCATCTTCATCTTTAATTACAACAGCAACAGATCCTTTAACAATAAAGTACAGCGTGTCAGCTTTTTCACCTGCATGAATTAACATACTTTTTGCCGGATATTTGTGCGTATGACAATGTGATAAAAACCATTCTAAAGTAGGATCGGTTTGAGGTTTGGTAATGATCATAAACTTCCCTTTATCTGTATTGAATAGCTAATGGCTATTTCTTTTCATTTGTTGCACGAATAGACTTGTATATGAATTGTATCGCTTTTTTTTCAAACTCTATAATGTTTCTCAACATTAGTTGTGCAATAAATTAGATCTTGGTCATAAACAAGATTTATTTATTATGGTTTTGATTAATTCTGCACTTATGCTCTCGGAATTAACCAAAGATCTATGATTTATTTATTTATTTTGAGTCTGTTTGAACTCTTGCTTACTAATCAAAGTGACACTCTCATTTAGCTCCGAATACATGATAAATATTTCTTCATTTTTTATTTGAGCTAAAATTTGTTGTGTTTTTTGTTGTAATGAAAACTCTACTTCTCCGTAATCAGTACCCTCACGTAAAATATATTGTTCTATTAAATTGTTTAATGTCATTGCATCAAGTTGTTGGTAAGGTATTAACATAAAAGGGCTCATCTAGGCTTTTCTTTAACAATACATTAATTTAAAGGTGAAGTATGAGTTTGTTAAATGATTTACTTAAAAATAATAAGCAATGGGCTGAGGATATCTTAAAAGAAGATCCTGAGTTTTTTACACATTTAGCTGAGCAGCAATCACCAGAGTATTTATGGATTGGTTGTTCCGATAGTCGAGTGCCTGCCAATCAATTATTAGGTCTGATGCCCGGTGATGTTTTTGTACATCGTAATATTGCTAATTTAGTGATTCATACCGACTTGAACTGTATGTCTGTGATTAAATATGCTGTTGATGTATTAAAGGTAAAGCATATCATAGTAACTGGTCATTATGACTGTGGTGGAATACGCGCAGCGATGGAAAAACAATCTTTTGAATTGATAGATGGCTGGTTAAGAAACATTAAAGATGTGTATGTAAATCATCGTCATGAATTTTTAGAGTCAATGACTGATAAGCAGAAATTAGATCACCTTACTGAGCTTAATATTATTGAACAAGTCAAAAACGTTTGCCATACCACCTGTGTCCAAAACGCATGGCTTAAAGGTCAAGATCTAACGGTGCACGGATTGATTTATTCTGTAAAAAACGGACGTTTAAAAGATTTACAAGTGAATTTTGATAATATCGACAGTATTAATGATTTATATCATATTAATTAATAGCCCTGTAGTAATAGGCTAGTTGTACAAAAATAAATAGTGAAATTCAAATGGAGTGGAATATGAACAAAAAATTAATTGGTTTGTTGTTAGTTGGCCTGCCTTTTTTTGCAAGTGCTGCGGATATTGAGGCTGGTAAAGCAAAATCGGCAGTTTGTGTAGCTTGTCATGGTGCAGAAGGTATTTCTGCTGTACCTATTTATCCTAACCTCAAAGGGCAAAAAGAAGTGTATTTAGCTTCTTCTTTAAAAGCGTATAAAGCTTCACAACGACAAGGGGGGATGTCTGCATTGATGATACCGCAGGCTGCAGCTTTAAGTGATACTGATATCGCTAACCTAGCTGCTTATTATTCTTCGTTGAAATAAATATATTCATGTTACACCTCGATTAAAAATGGCCTCAATGAGGCCATTTTTATTCATAATAAAAGATAGTTAAATATCAATATTATAGGTCGTCAGAGTGACCTGATAAGTATTTTGCTACGCCTTCTGGAGTCGCTTCCATACCTGCTTTGTCTTTAGCCCATTGCGCAGGACAAACTTCACCGTGCTCTTCGTGGAATTGTAATGCATCAACCATACGTAACATTTCATCAATATTACGACCTAAAGGTAGATCGTTAACTACTTGATGACGAACAACGCCGTTTTTGTCAATTAAGAAAGAACCACGTAATGCAACGCCAGCTTCTTCTAATTCAACATCGTACGCTTTACAAATTTCGTGCTTAACGTCTGCTACTAGTGGATATTGAACTGCACCGATACCGCCATCATTGATAGCAGTGTTACGCCATGCGTTGTGAGTGAATTGTGAATCAATTGATACACCAATAACTTCAACACCACGTGCTTGGAAATCACCAAAACGTTTGTCGAAAGCAATTAGTTCTGAAGGACATACAAAAGTGAAATCTAATGGGTAAAAGAAGATAACTGTTTCTTTACCGTTTGCGAATTCTTTTAGGTTAAAACTATCAACAATTTCACCGTTTCCTAATACTGCTGCTGCTGTAAAATCAGGAGCTTGCTTACCTACTAATACCATGAGATTTTCCTTTATATAGATTTAAATGAAGCCATGCACAATTTTTATCAGGCATAACTTCTGTAGAATGCGTTAAATGGAATAAATATGCGAATTGTTTATAGCGATTAATTTGATAGTTTTTAGCTATTGAAATGTTGTTTTTATGTTCTGAATGAATAAACCCGCTTATTAAGGCGGGTTTATTCAGATATTTATTTGTGCTTGTACTAGTTGCTTAGTCTAAGCATTAAGGGTTTCGTCCATATTTACTGAAGTCAGGTTTACGTTTTTCATTAAAGGCATTTCTTCCTTCTTGTCCTTCTTCACTCATATAAAATAACATGGTTGCGTTGCCAGCTAATTCTTGTAATCCAGCTTGACCATCACAATCCGCGTTCAGTGCTGCTTTTAAACAACGTAATGCCATTGGGCTGTTTTGTAATATTTCTCGGCACCATTTCACGGTTTCTTTTTCAAGGTCAATCAATGGAACGACTGTATTCACTAAACCCATATCAACTGCTTCTTGAGCATCATACATACGACAAAGAAACCAGATTTCACGTGCTTTTTTCTGCCCTACAATACGTGCCATATAACTGGCTCCCCAACCACCATCAAAAGATCCTACTTTCGGGCCTGTTTGACCAAACTTTGCATTATCCGCTGCAATCGTTAAGTCACACATCATGTGTAATACATGACCTCCTCCTACAGCATAACCAGCAACCATTGCGATAACAGGTTTAGGACAAGTCCGGATCTGACGTTGAAAGTCTAAAACATTAAGATGATGGCCGCCTTCTTCATCTTTATAACCTGAATCACCACGGACACTTTGATCACCACCTGAACAAAATGCTAAATCTCCAGCACCAGTCAGAATAATTACGCCAATCTTTTGATCATATCGTGCGTCATGTAAAGCTTGCATCATTTCATTGACAGTTTGAGGACGAAAGGCGTTCCGAACTTGTGGTCGATTGATGGTTATTTTCGCAATACCTTCGGCCTTGTGATAAATAATATCTTCAAATGGTAAAGAACTTTCGTTCCACGTTATCGCTGCATAGAAATCTGCATCAGTCATATTGGCTCCAACTTAATGTTTAAAAATGCTCTGTTAAGAATAGTTGTTTAATATTATTGGCGTAGTTTATGGGATCTTGTTGGTGAGTGTTATGACCTAAACCATTAAAACAGTGGGTTTTTATATTGTTTGTTTGTGGAATAAGTTTAGCTATCTGCGTGAATTTGGTGTCTTTTTGCCCATAAAAATAACTAATCGTTAACGTTGTTTTGCTTAGAAAGTCTTGTGCACAGTATTGTTGGGATAAACTGGTTGAAAGCAACATGTTCGCTAAGAAAACACCATAATTGTGGCTTCTTTTCTTTATTATTGTTTGTTTTTGTTGCTCACTTAAGTCATTAAAAATGGCCTGTGCATACCATTGTTGTAAACTCTCTTCGATAGATTGAGTTGAAAATTTTTCTGCCCAGGCTAGATCAAATTGATAGCGACTTTGTTTGGATGCTTGATCCGTTAATCCGATATGACATGATTCCAAAATCAAATGCTTTAAACGAGGGTCCTGTTGGCTTCGAGCGTAATCTAATGCAATCCGCCCACCCAGTGAGTATCCGACTAGACAAAACGAGTTAATGTTAAGTGATGCCAAGGTGAATTTGATTAATTGATGGCAGTGTTCAAAGCCGCCTTCTAAAGGTGCTACATTAGCAACTGATGAACCATGACCTGGCAAATCGATGGTGACACAATGAAAGTCATTTTTAAGATGTTCAATGGTCCTTTTCCAATCTTTTCTATTGCCTAAAAAGCCATGTAAAAAAACCAAAGTAGGGTGGTCTGGTGAGCCTTGCTGTTCACTATATAATGGCATTTTGTAGTTGCTCCTTGATCTCTTGTAACTGCGTCGGTGTTATTAAATTACTAATACAGATCTCAATCAGTGTCGCTTTATTTTCTGTGTTTATTGAAGCCGCATGTTGGTAATTCTGTTTAAAGTCTGACAACGTTTTAGGCTGTTGATAAGCTATTGCAAATTGCGCACAGGTTTGGGCAAACGTTAAACCATGTGGTAATTGATAAAATGCTTGCTGTTGTGCTTTAGGGACGGGCAATAGATTGAAAATACCCCCACCATCATTATTTAAAAGTACGATCACAAATGGCTGCTTTAATTGTGCTAATAAAGCTAAGGAATTTAAGTCATATAAAAAAGAGGTATCGCCAATTAATAGCGTCGTTGCCCCTTGTTTATTTTTTGCAATACCTACTGCCGTTGCAATAACACCATCTATTCCACTTGCTCCACGATTGCTATAAATCGTTGCGTTTGTATTGGCAAACATATCAGCTAAGCGGATCGCGAGGCTGTTTCCTAGCATAATATTATCTTTGCTATGATTTAATACATGCGCAGTACTATTTGCTTCACTAATCTGATTATCCTGTAAATAGGGATTAATAATGTCTGGTAATCGATCTTGATATATTTTTACTTTTTCAAGCCAATTTTTATCTGTTTTTTTATTATTGTAGGTTTTTTTTATGAAGTTTTTTGCGTTGCTTACAAAACGTTGAGTGACACAATGTGCGGGATCTATGCGTTGTGTATATTCAGAAACCACCCAAATAGGAACGACTGTTGAGCCGATATATTGTGTTAGCCTTTTGCTTACTAAGTGATCTGAAAATTGTATAATCAGATCTGCTTCATCAATGTGTTGCTTAAATGATGGACTGCACAGTAATAAATCGTAGCCGATTATATTATTTATTGCTCCCTGCAACTGAGATTGAACATCTGCGAACATTAAGAGATCAAATTGTTGGCAAAACTGTGCGATTGCCATTGCCTGCTGCTTATTACTGATGCGCCCTACAACCACTAAAACTTTCTCTGCATTCAAGTTAATATTTTTATCTACAACTTTATCGTGTTGTGTTGAATGGTAAGTCGTGTAAAGACGATGATGACTATCCCATCCCTTTAAACTACTGAGATAATTTTTGAAGTTAATGGTTTTGTGTTCGGGATAAAAAGGTTCAGCAATTGCCATATTAAAGTGAATAGGGCCTTTATCTATATGTTGCTGAAATAAACCTTGGTTGAGCGTTGTTAATAAATAATTACTTTTAATAGATTCCGTCGGCGTTGGGATTTGTGCAAAAAATATTGGGTAATCGGCAAAAATTTTATACTGATCTATTGCTTGATTTGCTGCGCAATTAATTAGTTCAGGAGGCCTATCTGCAGAAATAATGATCAGTGGAATATGGCTTTGTTTTGCTTCTATCACTGCTGGATATAAATTAGCCACTGCGGTGCCTGATGTAGTGATGATTACAACCGGCTTTGATGAAGCTTGGCTCAAACCTAATGCAAGAAACCCTAAGCCTCGTTCGTCAAAATGAACATGTGTTATTGCTTTGGGGTGATTAGCAACAGCCAGCGTCAATGGGGTTGAGCGAGACCCCGGTGCAATACAAAAGTCACTGATACCATATCGAGTTAACTCTTCAATAAACAGGCTAGACCATAATAAATTAATATTATGATGCTGATGGGGAAAGGTATATTGGTGATCTACCTGTGTCATTGCATGCCCTCTAATATGTTCCCAATATGGTTAATATTGTTCGAATCTTATTATCTAACTCTTGCCACTCTTGTTCTGCAATAGAGCCGGTGACAATGCCTGCCCCTGCAAATAATTTAATACAGTTTTGAGTCACCAATGCGCTTCTTATGGCAACACTAAAATCACTTTCATGTTCAGTTATACAACCAACAGCACCTGCGTACCAACCTCGTTGATAGGGCTCATTATCATTAATGAATTGTAATGCGGGTAATTTAGGTGTGCCACCAACTGCAGGAGTAGGGTGTAATTTGTATAACAGATCCCTATCTTCGGTTTCATCAAGTAGTTGAGCTGTGATCGGCACACATAAGTGTTGTACATTGTGTAGTTGCATAACCTGAGCAGGTGCGTAACTTACTTGTGCTTTGAGTTGTTTTAAATTAGCAATAATAAATTCTTGGACAATATGATTTTCACGGTCTATTTTTTTATCATTTAATAAACTTTGTAATAAAAGATCATCTTCACGTTTATTTATACCCCTATTCACTGTGCCTGCTAAAGCTTCAGTTGTTACCGTTCGCTGCCGACGAGAGAAAAGGCGCTCCGGAGAGCAGCTAATAAAACTCTGCTTATTAGATAGTTTTAAAACATAATGGAAACTATTAGGGTTAGCTTGCTGCCAAAGTGCCATCATATCCCAAGTGTTGATTGGGGTATCAAAGCATAATTCAGTTTCTCTTGATAACACGACTTTGGGTAATAAAGCTTTATATTCTATGGCAAGTTCAACTAATTTAGCCCATTGTTGCTGGTTAGGGCTATCTTGACGTTTCAGAAATTGTGAATTAAATGCGACTAAAGGCACTGTAGGTTGTAATAATTTAACACTATCAATTGTTTTTATAATGCTATTGGTTCCATTAAAATGGAAAGTGACTTGTGTTTGTTCTTTGTCTTCGTCAGTCGCTCTTAATTGTTCAAATACCATTAACGGCCTGATGAATAGAATGGCTGGAAAGTCAGGCCATTGTTGACCTTGCTGTTGGAAAGCTAAACCACCTATATAAAATGCTTGTTCAGTGGCTTTGGGGATATGATGTAACGTTTCAATAGCGCCAAAACAGGCAAGAGTTTTACTTTTTTCTTTATTTTGCCAATAGATATGCGGTAATAAAGGTAAGTTTTCTTGGCCAGCCAATCTTTGTCCTTTTAATAAAGGTAATAAACTGATTGGTTCAATAGTTACTGTTAAATTGGTACTCGGAAAGTGTCCGTGAATAAGACTAAATGATTGTAATTGCTGTATTAATGTTTTTTGTAGTTGTTGAAGTTGGTTCATATCTTCGACTATAACCCAGTGCTATATTTATCTATTCATGTTTGCTAATGTAGCGCGATATTAACCTTATTCCTAGTGCCGTTATCAATTATCACCATTTTTATAGGACTTTTAGTGAAATCATTTCAAGTTTGGATTCAAGCGTGTCGATTACGTACCTTACCGCTAGCTGTTGCTTCTATTATTGTTGCCGCTGGCTTAGCGGTACAGCATCAAGTTTTTAGTGCGAGTATTTTTTTATTATCTATATTAACTGCTTTATTACTACAAATATTGTCTAATCTAGCCAATGATTACGGTGATGCGTTAACGGGTGCAGATGATCAGAGGACGGGCCCAGAAAGGGCGATGCAAAGTGGTTTGATTAGTGCCGCATCGATGAAAAAGGCAATAGTACTGGTCACAGGGTTATGCCTCATTTCTGGACTTTCATTATTAAGCGTTTCGTTTGCCGGCGATTTAACTCGTTGGCTGGTTTTCTTAGGGTTAGGTGTAGCTGCTATTATTGCTGCAATTACTTATACCATGGGTAAATTACCCTATGGTTATCGTGCCATGGGCGATATTGCTGTTTTCTTATTCTTTGGGTTATTAGGTGTACTCGGGAGCTTTTATTTACAAGCGTTAACGCTGCCTATTTCTTTAATATTACCTGCTATCAGTGTTGGTTTATTAAGTGCAGCTGTTTTAAATATTAACAACATGCGTGATGTTTATAGTGATAAAGCGGCTAATAAAATCACTTTAGTGGTTTTATTAGGGCGTAAAAAAGCATTTGTTTATCACTTAATGCTTATCAGTACTGCAATGTTATGTAGTTCACTTTATATTTATCAGCTTGAGGGAAGCCAATTTTGGCAATATCTATTTTTATTAATTACTAGCCCATTAGCGAAAAGCTGCATTCAAATTGCTGAAGCAATCAAGAAAGATGATCGAGAAGGTTCGATTTTTAATGAACAACTGAAAAACACTGCAATCAGTGCTTTTGTATTTTCATTATTATTTGCAATTGTTCTTATCGCTTAAAATCGATTAATTATTATTCTAATAACTGGTTTTAAAACCAGTTATTAGGGTTTATTTTGCTATTTTCATAAAAGATGACAAAATAAAGTCGAAAAAAACAACATATTTCCGCTTTTTTCTAAATACTGTGTTCTGTTTAACTACAAAGATTGTATAATGCCGCGGGAATATAGCCTCCAATTTTTTAAATACAGAGTATAAAAAATGACAGATTTAAGTAAATACAGAAACATTGGTATTTTCGCGCACGTTGATGCGGGTAAAACTACTACTACAGAGCGTATCTTGAAACTTACTGGACAGATCCACAAAACTGGTGAAGTACATGATGGCGAATCTACAACTGACTTCATGGAACAGGAAGCTGAGCGCGGTATTACTATACAATCTGCTGCTGTAACTTGTTTCTGGAAAGATCATCGTTTTAACGTAATCGATACTCCTGGACACGTTGACTTCACTGTTGAAGTTTACCGTTCACTTAAAGTATTGGATGGCGGCATCGGTGTATTCTGTGGTTCTGGTGGTGTTGAACCACAATCAGAAACTAACTGGCGTTACGCGAATGACTCAAAAGTTGCACGTATTATCTTCGTAAATAAATTAGACCGTATGGGTGCTGATTTTTACCGTGTAGTTAAACAAACTAAAGACGTTTTAGGTGCTAACCCACTAGTTATGGTTCTACCTATCGGCATAGAAGATGACTTCTGTGGTGTTGTAGATCTATTAACTCGTCAAGCATTCGTTTGGGATGAAACAGGTCTTCCTGAAAACTACTCTATCCAAGATGTTCCTGCGGACATGGTTGATAAAGTAGAAGAGTACCGTGAAATGTTGCTTGAAGAAGCACTAGGTCAAGACGATGACTTACTTGAAGCTTACCTTGAAGGTGAAGAGCCATCTCTAGAAGACATTAAACGTTGTATCCGTAAAGGTACGCGCACAATGGAATTCTTCCCTACTTACTGTGGTTCTGCGTTTAAAAACAAAGGTATGCAAAACATCCTTGACGCTGTTGTTGATTACCTACCTTCACCTACAGAAGTTGATCCACAACCTCTTACAGATGAAGAAGGCGAGCCTAACGGTAAATTCGCACTTGTTTCTGCTGAAGAAAGCTTTAAAGCACTAGCATTTAAAATTACAGATGACCGTTTTGGTTCATTAACTTTCGTACGTATCTACTCTGGTACGTTGAAGAAAGGCGATACCATCATGAACGCTGCTACAGGTAAAACTGAGCGTGTTGGTCGTATGTGTGAAATGCAAGCTGATGATCGTAACGAACTTACTTCTGCACAAGCGGGCGATATCATCGCTATCGTTGGTATGAAAGGTAACGTTCAAACTGGTCACACATTATGTGATCCAAAAGATCCAATCATTCTAGAAGCAATGGTTTTCCCTAACCCAGTAATCTCTATCTCTGTTACACCAAAAGATAAAGGTTCTACTGAGAAAATGGGTATTGCTATCGGTAAAATGGTTGCAGAAGATCCTACATTTAAAGTTGAAACTGATATCGACTCTGGTGAAACAATCCTGTCTGGTATGGGTGAGCTTCACTTAGATATCAAAGTTGATATCCTTAAACGTACATACGGTGTTGATTTAGTTGTTGGTGAACCTCAAGTTGCTTACCGTGAAACAATCACACAAGCAATCGAAGATTCTTACACACATAAGAAACAATCTGGTGGTTCTGGTCAATTCGGTAAAATTGATTACCGTATCAAGCCTGGCGAACCTGGTTCTGGTTTTGCGTTTAAATCAATTGTTGTTGGTGGTAACGTACCTAAAGAATTCTTCCCAGCTATCGAGAAAGGCTTTAAAAGCATGATGGATACTGGTGTACTTGCTGGTTTCCCTGTACTTGATGTTGAAGTTGAACTTTTTGATGGTGGTTTCCATGCCGTGGATTCATCTGCAGTAGCATTTGAATTAGCAGCTCGTGGTGCATTCCGTCAGTCTATCCCTAAAGCAGGCGCACAACTTCTTGAGCCTATGATGGCTGTAGACGTGTTCACTCCTGATGATCATGTTGGTGATGTAATCGGTGACCTTAGTCGTCGTCGTGGCATGATCGCTGGTCAAGAGCCTAGTGCTTCTGGTGTTCGTATTAAAGCTGACGTACCTCTTTCAGAAATGTTTGGTTACATCGGTTCACTACGTACAATGACTTCAGGTCGTGGTCAGTTCTCTATGGAGTTCAAAAACTACATGCCTTGTCCTGCTTCAGTATCTGATGCTGTGATTGAAAAAGTTAAAGCTGATAAAGCAGCGGCTAAAAAATAATTTCTGTCCTAAATTAGGATAAAGAAATATTTTTAAGTTGATAAACCCTTGCTATGAAAATAGTGAGGGTTTTTTTATACTTATATTAAATTATAGAAATGTTCGAACATTAACTTCATTAGCAGTAATGACTTCATGAAGTGGTCAGTTCTGCATGGAGTTCAAAAACTACATGCCTTGTCCTGCTTCAGTATCTGATGTCTAATACCCAGAGTAAGTCGAGAAAGTTAAAGCTGATAAAGCAGCTGCTAAAAAATAATTTCTGTCCTAAATTAGGATAAAGAAATATTTTTAAGTTGATAAACCCTTGCTATGAAAATAGTGAGGTTTTTTTTATGCTTTATATTAAATTATATAAATGTTCGAACATTAACTTCATTACCAGTAATGACTTCATGAAGTGGTCAGTTCTGCATGGGGCTCAAAAAAAACATGCCTTGTCCTGCTTCAGTATCTGATGTCTAATACCCAGAGTAAGTTGAGAAAGTTAAAGCTGATAAAGCTGCGGCTAAAAAATAATTTCTGTCCTAAATTAGGATAAAGAAATATTTTTAAGTTGATAAACCCTTGCTATGAAAATAGTGAGGGTTTTTTTATGCTTTATATTAAATTCTAGAAATGTTCGAACATTAACTTCATTACCAGTAATGACTTCATGAAGTGGTCAGTTCTCCATTGAGTTCAAAAACACAATGCCTTGTCCTGCTTCAGTATCTGATGTCTATACCCAGAGTAAGTCGAAAAAATTAAAGCTGATAAAGCAGCGGCTAAAAAATAATTTCTGTCCTAAATTAGGATAAAGAAATATTTTTAAGTTGATAAACCCTTGCTATGAAAATAGTGAGGGTTTTTTTATGCTTTATATTAAATTCTAGAAATGTTCGAACATTAACTTCATTGCCAGTAATGGCTTCATGAAGTGGTCAGTTCTGCATGGGGCTCAAAAAAATCATGCCTTGTCCTGCTTCAGTATCTGATGTCTATAGCCAGAGTAAGTCGAGAAAGTTAAAGCTCACAAAGCAGCGGCTAAAAATAATTTTTAGCTTTTCTCTCGTAATGAAAGTTGAGTGGGCTTTTCTGTTTTTATTGATATGATTTTTTATTTTTACTTATATGACACTTTAAACTATCCTCGCATCAATAATAAATTTATATTCAATAATAGGTAGTTAGTTATGATTTTTGGTCGAGTTACACTTAAGCAAAAGTTAGCTTTTTCCGCTAGCTTTGCCATTTTAGTTGGCGCTATATTAGTGATGACAATCTCTTTTCAAGGTTCACTCAAACGATTAGATATTGAATTAAATCAGCGTCTTCTAAGTAGTACTAGCTATTATAATCGGTACGTAAGTGACTGGCTTGCGGCAAAAGGAGAAGCTCTAAAGTCTCTACCCGCTACCGTCGAACTTGATCAATTAGAAAAACATTTACAGCAGCTACGAGTTGGAGCTGGTTTTGATAATGTATTTTTAGCATTTCAAGATGGTAGTCAAAAAAATGCAAATGGCGTAATTCTACCTTCAGGCAATGATGATCCTAGAAAGTGGGGGTGGTATAAAAATGCGATGGCTAAGCCACAGGCTGTCTTTATGGATAACCCAACAGTAGCAGCCGCGACAGGTGCAAATGTTGTTTCTCTTGGTAAAGCCGTTCAGGTTATAGGCGAAACTGCCGTTTTAGGTGCAGATGTACAGATCAGCGATATCATTGAGCAATTACAAAGTGCTGTTTTGCCTGGCACAGGTTATATGTTTATCGCAACCAATAAAGGTAATATTTTTGCACATGCCGATAGCTCGTTATTAAATAAACCGCTTAGTGCAATGGATCCTGAATTGAGCCAAGGATTATCAAATTTATCCTCCGCAAATGCTAAATTACAAATCATGACGGTGGCGGATCAAGAGAGTTATGTTTATGTCGCTCCTATTAAGGGAACGCGTTTACAAACGATTGTGATAATTAATAAGGAATCTGTTGTAGCCCCTTTAATTACAGCACTCTGGCAACAATTGTTAGGAGCATTAGTGATTGTTGCAGTTTGTTTGTTAGCTTTTAATCTATTTTGTAATTATCTCTTCAAACCATTACAAGGTGTATCTCGCGCTCTGGAAACGATTGCACAAGGTGGAGGTGACTTAACTAGACGTATTGATATTGATAGTAATGATGAAGTGGGTACATTGGGGAAGCATTTCAATCAGTTTATGGGTAGCTTACAAATGCTTATTCAAGATGTTTTTGCTTTGGCTGAACAGCTTAAAATAGAAGCGCGTGACAGTGAAGGGCGAGCTAATGAATCAGTTAAAGGGTTACAATTGCAGCAGCAAGAAGTAACTATGGTAGCAACGGCTGTGACTGAGATGTCATCAGCAACGCATGAAATTGCCGAAAATGCAGAGCAAACAGCACAGGCCGCTTATTCTTTAGCTGATTATGCACAACAAGGTCAATCAGAAGTAGAAAAAACACAACATTCGATTACCAACTTAGCTACTGAAATCGTTCAGGCAACTGATGTTATTAGTGCACTACATCAGCATGCACAAGATATAAATGGAATTTTAACAACTATCCAAGGTATTGCGGATCAGACTAATTTATTGGCTCTTAATGCTGCTATTGAAGCGGCAAGAGCTGGTGAACATGGACGTGGTTTTGCTGTGGTCGCTGATGAAGTGCGTGGTTTAGCGCAGCGCACCCATAGTTCTACTGAAGAAATTCAGAGTATGATCGGCACTTTGCAAACGAGCACTAATAATGCAGTGAAATTGATGAATAACAGTTCTTTATTAGCGAAAGGTACGGTGAATGATGCACAGCAGGCCGCACAATCTTTAGCTAAAATTAAGGACTCAGTAGAAGTGATTAGTAATATGGCAACTCATATCGCCACCGCTTCAGAAGAACAAAATCAAGTAACCTCTGAGATCACTAAAAATACTACATCCATTAAAGATGTAACTGATAAGTTAACTGAAGACGCTACGGTATCTAAATTACAAGCGAGTGAATTGAACGCCCAAGCTAATTTATTAAGTGCTAAAGTTTCAGTTTTCCATGTGTAATTAATAAGCAAACATCTCCTTACCCTTGTAAGGGGATGTTTGCTTATCCCAATATCTAATCGCAGATATTTTAAGCTTCGTAAGTATTCGAGTTAGGGGTTATATTTCGAATAATAATGGGCACTAAAACTACGCTATAGTTGTGATAAAAGCTATGCTGACAGACACTTAATTTACTTTGCTTTTAGCAAATCCTTTTGTCATGAAACGCGCATTACTTTTTGCCATCAATAGGCCATCTACATATAACTCACCTTCTACTTTATAAAGAGGAGGGCGAGAAGGCAGAACTTTAGCTGTCATCAAAATATCACTGTTGATCTTCATTTCATGTAAAAAACGAATATTCATATCCGCTGTTACAGCTTCAATATCTTGATTAAAAACTGCTTGGCACATGCTGCTATCTAATAATGCCGCTAAAAAACCACCATGCAATATACTTTCATAACCCTGTTGGTGAATTGAGCTTTTAAAATGAGCCCAGACTTGCTGATTAGGATCACTGTAAAAATCTAATTTCAAACCTAATACGGCATTTGGCCCACACAACATGCAACCTTGATGACTTTTTTTCTTGCGTACTAAGGTTAGTGGCTGAGGGATATTATTGTTATTAAGTGACTGTAATTCTTTTAATAATTGTGTTTTTTCTGAGTCATGAGTAGCAGACATATTGACCTCTATCATTCATTATTGACAATAAAGTAATTGGCATATGCTAATTACTTGGTTAAGATAACATATCAAAAGGTAATTGATAACTGATAACTGAAATTTAGAACTAAGGATTGATAACTGTAAATGAGACCTAAAATAAAGCGACATATCTGTGCTGAAAAATTTGCTAAATGCAGTCTATTTAAACCCAATGGCATTCCAGCAACTAAGCTAATCAAAATCAGCATTGAAAGTGATGAATTGGAGGCTGTCCGCTTGGTAGATATTGAAGGGCTTTCGCAACAGGATGCAGCCAAAAGAATGCAAGTTTCACGACAAACCTTTGCCAATATTTTAAAAAAGTCACGTTTTAAGATAAGTAATGCATTGATTAACGGTCATGCATTAGTGTTACCCAATGAATTAGTCAACCTAGATAATTAAGGAAAATACCATGATTTATGCTGTCGCAATGAGTAATAATAAGCTCTCTCACCAGTTTTCAAAATCTGAGAACTTCGCCTTTTATAATGAAAACAATCAGATAATAGCTGTGCATGATAATCCAGCTTTAGGCCTTAGCGGTTGTTCTGCAAAGTTATTGATTATTCAACTCTTACAAGAAATGCACTGCGATGTTGTGATTGTTAGAAAAGTAGGTGAGAAAACCTTAGCAAAACTACTGAATGCAGGTTTAAAAGTAGAGCAAGGTAATACAAGGGATGATATTGAAACATTATTGGAAAGTGCTAAATTACTTCGTCGTTCTTTAAATACACCTGAGCAAGGGGTATTGAAAAAAGCATCACATAAAAATGCTGGTGGTCGATGCTGTAGTCATCATTAGATAATATATTCGTTATTCATCAATTTTATAGCTTAGATCTACATGCTTCAGGCCTTGAGGATTTTTGCATTTTGAATGCTAAAATGTTGAGTTAGCTTTAAATAATAAGTGGTTTAGTTTATTGGTTTAAATCACTTAACTACTTCCTGCCCATTACTAAATAGAAACACGATTAAAGGGTTAAGGTCTTTTTTGCTTAATTCTCTTCACCTGTTTAACTTGATTGCTTTTTCTTCTATACTGCCTGCATCTTGTCGGAGTGCTAATGGGAATGTCCCAAAGGCTGAGACCACATTAAATAATTTTTTAATACATGGTACTAATCAGTGTTAACAAAATTATGTGGGATCCGTGGAACCTGATTGGGCTAATACCTACGAAGGGAACAAGTAGAAAATTTCATTCCATTGATCTTTTTTAACTTCCACACAAATTCGACAAGCACTCTTCTAATTTTTTATAAGCTTTTTATAATAAACAGGTAAAGAATGCTATGTCTAAAGATATTAACTCAACATTAAAAACAACCGATCGTAAAGGTCTATCACGCCGAGAATCACGCCAAGCTGCACAAGACTATATTCAAAATTTGAATAATGAGTCTTACCCCAACTCTGAAAAAATCTTTATCGATGGGGATATCCATCCTATCAAGGTCGCGATGCGTCAGATCCACCAAACCGATACGTTTGTTGGCGGCAGTGAAGATAATCCAGTTTATGAACAAAATGAGCCCATTCCTGTTTACGATACGTCAGGCCCTTATACTGATCCGAATACTAAAATAGATGTTCATGCGGGGTTACCAAAACTACGCCAAAGCTGGATAGAAGCGCGTGATGATGTTGAAAAACTTGACGGAGTGACGTCTGCGTTTGCACAAACACGTTTAGCGGATGATTCATTAGATGAATTACGCTTCGCAAATTTACCTAAGCCTTTGCGTGCGAAAAAAGGGCAGTGCGTAACACAAATGCACTATGCTCGTCAGGGTATTATCACACCAGAAATGGAATATATTGCGATTCGTGAAAACCAAGGCCGTGAGCGTATTAAATGTGAAGCATTACATTCACAACATGCAGGGCAAAGTTACGGGGCGAATTTACAGGAATCGATCACACCTGAATTTGTACGTTCAGAAGTGGCGAGAGGCCGTGCAATCATCCCATCAAATATCAACCATCCAGAATTAGAGCCGATGATCATTGGCCGTAACTTTTTAGTTAAAGTTAATTCTAATATCGGTAACTCTTCTGTCTCATCTTCCATCGAAGAAGAAGTGGAAAAATTAGTGTGGTCAACGCTGTGGGGCGGAGACACGGTAATGGACTTATCAACGGGTCGTAACATTCATGAAACACGTGAATGGATCATGCGTAATTCTCCAGTACCAATTGGCACTGTCCCTATCTATCAAGCTCTAGAAAAAGTGAATGGGGTGGTCGAAGATTTAAGTTGGGAAGTGTTTCGCGATACGTTAATTGAGCAAGCAGAGCAAGGGGTGGATTATTTCACTATTCATGCCGGTGTATTGTTACGCTTTGTTCCGATGACGGCTAAACGTGTGACTGGTATTGTGTCTCGTGGTGGTTCAATCATGGCGAAATGGTGTTTGACCTATCACAAAGAAAACTTTGCTTACGAATACTTCCGTGAAATCTGTGAAATTTGTCAGCAGTATGATGTGTCGTTATCACTCGGTGATGGCTTGCGTCCAGGTTCGGTTGCTGATGCAAATGATCAAGCACAATTTTCTGAATTAGAAATATTAGGTGAGCTGACTAAAGTAGCGTGGGAATATGATGTGCAAGTGATCATCGAAGGCCCAGGTCATATACCGATGCAGATGATCAAAGAAAACATGGATAAACAGTTAACAGAATGTTTTGAAGCCCCATTTTATACCTTAGGTCCATTAACCACGGATATTGCACCGGGTTACGACCATATTACTTCTGGTATTGGCGCTGCCCAAATCGGCTGGTATGGCTGTGCAATGCTCTGTTATGTGACACCTAAAGAGCACTTAGGGTTACCTAATAAAGATGATGTAAAAGTGGGGTTGATTACTTACAAAATCGCTGCACATGCTGCTGATTTAGCAAAAGGTCATCCTGGTGCACAAATTCGTGATAATGCACTATCAAAATCACGTTTTGAATTCCGTTGGGAAGATCAGTTCAATCTAGGTTTAGATCCCGTAACATCACGTGAGTATCATGACGAAACCCTACCGCAAGAATCGGGGAAAGTTGCGCATTTCTGCTCTATGTGTGGTCCTAAATTTTGCTCAATGAAAATTACCCAAGATGTACGCGACTTTACTGCAAAGTTAGATTCAGGTGAAATATCGATCAAAATATTAGATGAAACCATTGTTATGACGACAGAAATGACAGCGGAACAAGGTATGGCGCTTAAAGCTAAAGAATTTAATGACAATGGTGCTGAAATTTATCAACCAGCTTTTGTGGATAAAATATAAAGCTTAGATAAAGTATGATGGCAAAAAATTATCGGCGATTAGTCCTTTACTGATCGCCGGTTTACAAACAAGTTTAAGGTTAAATATGAATAACATAGTGTGGACAATAGCTGGATCAGACTCTAGTGCCGGTGCAGGGATCCAAGCCGATCTCTGTACATTTCATGATTTAGGGGCTGATGGTTGCTCTGTGATCACCGCTGTGACTGCACAAAATTCTCAAGCCGTGCAGTTAGTTGAAAGTGTTTCAGAAAAAATGTTCACACAACAGTTAGCTAGCTTAGCGGAAGATATGCCCGCTAAAATCATTAAAATAGGTTTGGTTGCAAGTGTTGAGCACGTCAAAATACTAGCTCAACAGTTAGCTTTATATAAGCAAACTTGGGCGCATAAGCCCTTTGTTATTTACGACCCTGTCGCCGTCGCTTCAACGGGTGATGAAATGGCTGAAGAGGGAATTCTTGAGGTCATTAAAAAACAATTATTACCGCAAATTGATCTTCTAACACCTAATGCAAATGAAGTCCTTACGTTATCTGGTCATGCATTAATTTCTGGTGAATCCTTTAAACCGGCAGTGGATAAGTTAATCAGCATGGGTTGCGCTAGTGTTCTGATTAAAGGGGGGCACTTTGAGCTGGTGGATGATATTGCACTTGATTATTGGAGTGATGGAAGCAGAGAAATAGCATTAACCAGCCCACGTTTAGATAATGTTCATACACACGGGACAGGTTGCACCTTAGCCAGTGCGATTGCTGCAGCAATGGCACTCGATTATTTTATTGAGGATGCTCTCGTTATTGCAAAAGCTTATTTAAACCAAGGTTTAAAAGCATCTAAAGCCCTGGGTGCTGGTGAAGGCTCTGTCGCTCATTGTGGCTGGCCAACACTAAGAGAAAACTTTCCTGAAGTCGTTTTACCTGAATCCTCTATTGGTTACGAACTTGACCTACCTGGTAACTTAGAAGCGGGTCCTGGTTTCGAGCCTTGTGATACGACTAAGCTAGGTTTATATCCTGTTTTAGACTCTGTGGAGTGGGTCGAGCGAGCTTTAAAAATGGGTGTGAAAACACTACAGTTGCGTATTAAAGATAAACAGCCTGAGCAAGTAGAACAACAAATTATTGATGCTATTGCGTTAGGTAAAAAGTATGACGCAAGATTATTTATCAATGATTATTGGCAGTTAGCGATTAAACATAATGCTTATGGAGTACATCTAGGTCAAGAAGATATGGATGTAGCTGATTTGCCTTTAATTGCCGATGCAGGATTGTGTTTAGGGCTTAGTACACACGGTTATTATGAAATGTTACGTGCAAGACAACTCAAGCCAAGTTATATCGCACTAGGTCATATTTTCCCAACACAAACGAAAGATATGCCTTCCGATCCACAAGGGTTAACACGTTTGTCTAAGTATGCGAACTTGATGTCAGATATGGCAACCGTTGCAATCGGAGGTATTAGTTTAGAACGTGCTCCAGCAGTATGGCAGACGGGAATTGGTAGTATTGCGGTTGTAACAGCAATTACATTAGCAGATGACCCTAAACAGGTGATTAATCAGTTTAATGAGATCATGTGCTAGTAGTGAATAAAGGATAAAAATATGTTGAATGACGACGAATTATTACGTTATAGCCGCCATCTTTTATTAGAAGATGTTGGAGAAACGGGTCAACAGGCTCTCAAGAATGCCAAAGTACTGATTATTGGGATGGGTGGGTTGGGTGCGCCTGCTTCACTATATCTTGCGGCTGCAGGTATTGGGCATATCGTGTTGAATGATTTTGACCATATTGAAGTCAGTAATTTACAGCGTCAAATCGCATATCAAAGTTCAGATATTGGTGAGTCCAAGGTTGAAGTGACTAAGCGTAAATTACAACAAATCAACCCAGAAATTAAAGTTCGAAGTATCAATAAAGAAATGCACGAGATGCAATTGACCATGGAATTGACCATGGCGGATTTAGTGTTGGATTGCACTGACAACATGGCGAGTCGACAGTTGATTAATAAAGCCTGTGTTAATGCAAAAGTGCCTTTAATTGTAGGCGCCGCGATCCGCTTTGAAGGTCAACTAATGTTCTTTGATCATAGTGAAGTAAATTCACCTTGTTACCATTGCTTATTTCCAAGTTCAGAAGAGCAAGCACTCAATTGTAGTAACTCAGGCATTATTGGCCCTGTGGTTGGTACCATTGGGACACTACAAGCATTAGAAGCGATTAAATACTTTGTGGGTTTGCCTTCAGGGATTAAAAATAAATTAAAGTTATTCGATGGAAAGTCACTAGATTGGCAAACTTTTACGGTTAATAAAGATCCAAAATGCAAAGTATGTGGACAGCATTAATCTGGTTACGCTCATTAAATTGCACTGATAGAAAAAGATTAATTGGATGGTAAGTAATGAAAATACAAATTAATGAACAAGTAGTAGAGCTCGCAGAGAATACCAATATCGAGCAATTATTAGCACATTTAAATAAACCCCTTATGGGCAGTGCTGTTGCGGTTAATCAAGACATTATCAGTCGCTCTCATTGGGCCGACACTATTCTTAACGAGGGTGACAATATCTCTCTATTCCAAGTGATTGCAGGTGGGTAAATCATGTTATTTGATGAAATGAATAAAAATGACCAATTAATCATTGGTGATAAAACGTTTTCTTCTCGTTTATTTACAGGGACTGGAAAATTTAACGACCAAAAAACTATGGTGGCAGCCTTAAAAGCATCGCAATCAGAATTAGTCACAATGGCGTTAAAACGTGTGGATATGCAACATCGAGATGATGACATTCTTGCGCCCCTCATTAAAAATGGCATGAACCTATTACCAAATACCTCTGGTGCCCGTAATGCCAAAGAAGCCGTATTTGCTGCAGAGCTAGCCCGTGAAGCATTGCAAACGAATTGGGTTAAATTAGAAATTCATCCCGATCCAAAGTATTTACTACCCGATCCAATTGAAACCTTAAAAGCAGCCGAAATGTTAGCTAATAAAGGTTTTGTTGTTTTGCCCTATGTTCATGCTGACCCTGTTTTGTGTAAGCACTTAGAGGCAGCAGGTTGTGCTGCTGTGATGCCATTAGGCGCTCCGATTGGCTCAAATAAAGGCATTAAAACTGGTGATTTTTTAGAAATTATCATTGAACAAGCCAATATTCCTGTGATTGTCGATGCTGGATTAGGTAGTCCATCTCATGCAGCATTCGCTATGGAAATGGGCGCCGACGCTGTATTAGTGAATACTGCAATTGCCGTGGCTGGCAATCCTGTGGCGATGAGTGAAGCCTTTGCTAGAGCGGTTCAAGCTGGTCGTCAAGGATATTTAGCTGGCTTAGGCGGACAAAGCTCACAAGCTATTGCTTCAAGCCCGTTAACGGCATTTCTTGAGGCAAGTCTATGAATTTCAGTGACAAAATAAAAGAGTATCAATGGGACGATATTCGCTTATCTATCTACGCTAAAACAGATACCGATGTACAACGTGCCTTATCAAAGCCGCGTTTAGATTTAGAAGATTTTAAAGCGTTAATAAGTCCAGCTGCTGAACCTTATCTAGAGCAAATGGCGCAAAAATCACAGCAGTTAACTTTGCAACGTTTTGGTAAAACGCAGCAGTTTTATATTCCACTTTACCTGTCTAACATGTGCAGTAACATTTGTACTTATTGTGGTTTTTCAATGCACAATGCATTGCGTCGTAAAACTCTCGACATGCAAGAAATTGAGAATGAATGCCTCGCCATTAAAAAAATGGGGTTTGATCATATCTTAATTGTGACCGGGGAATCTGAACGTAAAGTAGGTATGGATTATTTCAAGCAAGCTTTACCTGTTATCAAAAAACACTTTGCAAACATCACCATCGAAGTACAACCACTTGATCAAAACGAATACAGTGAATTGATTGAATATGGAGTCAACGCAGTATTGGTGTACCAAGAAACTTACAATCCAGTCACCTATGCTGAGCACCATCTTAAAGGTAAAAAATCTGATTTTATCTACAGATTGGATACGCATGATCGACTAGGTAAAGCGGGTATTCATAAAATGGGATTAGGAAGTCTGATTGGCCTAGAAGAATGGCGTACGGACTGTTTTTATGTAGCGGCGCATTTAAGTTATTTGGAGAAAAAATATTGGCAAAGTCGTTATACTATTTCATTTCCGCGTTTGCGCCCCTGTGAAGGTGGAATGGAAATAAAGTCAGTGATGAACGATAAAGAGCTAGTACAGTTAATCTGTGCCTATCGTTTATTTAACCCCGAAGTTGAATTGTCATTATCAACACGTGAATCTGAACACTTTCGCAACCATGTTTTACCCTTAGGTATTACCTCTCTAAGCGCTGGTTCAAGTACTCAACCAGGCGGTTATGCAGAGCAATCAGAGGTGGCATTAGAGCAATTTGAGATCAGTGATGAGCGTTCACCTGCTATGATGGCGGAGATTGTTAAAAAACAAGGTTATGAAGTGGTCTGGAAAGATTGGGATCATAGTTTAACTGCAAAATAATGGCTATTCCCGTTACCATTTAAGTGCAAAAATAATGTATTTTGATGAGTAACGGATATAAGGAAAATAAAGATGACAGAGTTCGAACAAGAAGAAGAGATTTATGCGACGTTAGTAGAAATTAAGCGTGAACCGATCGAGTTATATAAAATATTAAAAATTGAAAACCTTGTTTCCGGTGGTGGCGAAGCGAAGCAAGTGATCGCAGAAGGTTATGTTTCACTGAATGGAGAAGTCGAAACTCAAAAGCGTAAAAAAGTTTATGCGGGCGATCTGATTTACTTTAATGAACAATATTTTCAGATTGCCGTACAAGGTGAAACAGCTGATTATGAGTTTGTAGAGCAGGAGCAGCCGATTACGAATAATAATGGCAAACAAGATAAGCAATCAGAATTACCACAAGCTGCTAAAAAAAATCGAAAACCAATTAGCTTTTAAGGATCACAATAGTTAATTGTCGTTGATAAAAATTACATTTTTTTATTTATATTTCAATAGTTTAAATTTGAACCTTTTTATTTGTGTGATGCCGGTCACTATTTTTGTTTTTTATATCATTTTTTCATGAATTTCTTTGAAAACTTATATAAGTTAGGGGCGTTACTTAACAGGGACACGGATCGTCTACATTTTTGACTAAAGTAATGGTGCTTATTCGAGCACTTATCTCTCAAAATCATCAATAAAAATGATTCTAAACTATAGGAAAATGAATATGACATTCAATAAATATTTAATTGCCGTTGCCTCTGGTGCTATTCTCTCTGCTCCGCTTTCTGCTGCTACTATTTACAAAAACGATGCCCAAGAATTCAATGTAGGTGGACGTGTAGAAGTACGTGGTAACCTAACTGATGGCGAATACACTGATAAATCTCGTGTACGTTTGAATGTAAACGGTAAAAACAAGTTAAATGAAGATTTGACTGTTTTTGGTCGTTATGAATTTGAAATTAAAGAAAACAAAGATGACAATGAAGCAAACCTAACAACACGTCATCTTTATGTGGGTGGCGATACTCAATTTGGTACTGTTATTTACGGTCATCAAAGTAATGCCGTTACCTACCTAACTGACTTCACCGATGTAGCTGAAACGTTTGGTGGTTATATTAATGACAACACAGAAACATCAGCTGACCGTTCAAAGAACACATTACGTTACATCTATGAAGCTGATAAGTTAACTTTTCAGGCATCTGGCACTCAAAATGCAAATAATAACGCAGATGGTTTTGGTGTAATGGCTGCATATAAAATCTCGCCTGAAGTAGAATTAGCTGCTGGTGTAGCAAGCAGTAACCAAGAATACGGTAATAGTGCGGAAAAAAGACAATCTGATTCTTATATGCTCGGTGCACGATACTCAAAAGGTAATGTGTATTTAGCGGTTACTGGGATGACTGGTAATATTTCTGCTAACAATGGGGACGATACTAATCCAGATCCTATTGCAGATTCTGATTTTGTTGCTGCGGACGCTTATGCAGGTTACTACTTTGGTGAAGATAATGGTAACTTGGTCAATATTGGTTATAGCTACTATTCAGCCGATGACATCGCGTCGTTAGAGACTAACTTTGTTGCTGTTGAATATGCACGTTACATCGGTAACTTTGCTGTATACGGTAGTTACAAATTAGCACTAAATAACGATATGTCTGCTGGTAACGACAAACGTGAAAATGAACTACAACTAGGTGCTCGTTACGGCTTCTAAGTTATTGTTCACGATATAGTTCATTCAGAAAAGCACTCTTTTTGAGTGCTTTTTTAGTTTTAGTTGGAGATAATTAAAGATGAAATTTTGGAATGTTTTGAGCATCGCAATGGCCTGTTGCATAAGTTCACAGGTGTTAGCGGATATCCAGTTAACCATACCTTCACAAGTTAAATTACAGCTTGTTAATGGTGAAAAGTCATCTAGTGCCTCACCGGTATTATTAAAAAATGGTCAAAACCAAATCGCATTTCGCTATCAAGATCGTTATCGCGTAGGAGGAGATGATGTATTTTATTCTTCTGACATTATCATTATGACCTTTGCGGGAAAGAATGATAATTATGTGATGGCTATACCTAAATTAACATCACAAGCTGAACGTGATGCTTTTAATGAAAAGCCCAGTATTAGCTTAAAAGATAGCCAGTCACAGGACGTACTATTTGAGCAGGGAAAACTATTGAAAAACGGTATGCAGTTTGACCGCGATTTAGTGGCAGAAATGAAAGATTATAATCTGACCTCTCAACCTGCTTCATTACAACAGCGTATTACAATTATTACCACTCCAGGTACTCAGTCTGAAGTAGATGTTGCGGGTAAAATGTTAGATTATTGGTACCAGAAAGCAGATCGAAAAACGCGTGAACAATTCAAACTACGTATTAGTCAATAATATACCGTTTATGCACTCAGCTTGAATGCGAACAGTCATCGTAGATTAGGACTGCTTAAAGAATAAGAAAAATAAGAAAAATAAGAAAGATAAGATTGTTAAGCTGTGCTTTATTACCTTATCTTTCATGCGTTTAATATTCTCTTTTATCTGACCAACACTGCTATAAATTGTGTTTATAATATTGATAAAACGTCAGCACCTTGGAAACATACTTTTGTGTCTCCGGATAAGGTGGAATCTGACGTTTATATCGTCTTACAGCCCCTTCCCCTGCGTTATAAGCCGCTAATGCTAAATCCTTACTACGAAATTCTTTTAATAATGTTTTTAAATAAAGTGCCCCAGCAAAAATGCTTTGCGTGGGATCGAATGGGTCGTTAACACCAAATCGCTTTGCTGTTTCAGGCATTAGTTGCATTAACCCTTGAGCACCTGCCGATGATATTGCTTTTCGTTGATAAGCAGACTCCGCAGTGATCACCGCGTGTAAAAATGCCGGATCTAACTGATGTTTGTTGGCTGCATTAACAATAATCGGATGATATTTTCTCTGTAGCGTTTTATTACGTGGAATGGCGATATTGGTATAACTCTTAGCTTTCCAGTTTTTAAAACTAGGTGGCGCTCTATTGCTATCACTGCGAAGTAATAACTTATAATTTTTGTTTTCCTTCCGCTCGGAGAAAAATTTGTTACCACTTTTGTCCGTATACATATAAATATCGGCGCTTGCAGTGGATACAAATACACTTGTAATTAAGCTCAATAAGCAGATAAATGAAGGTAATATCAGCTTTAACTTTATCTTCATTTGAGAGAGTAATCGTGACTTTAAGAGATTTCTCAACATATTACTGAGAAACCTCATTATCACTATTGATTGGGTCAGAAGCCATCTTGTTAATACTGAGCTCATTACTACTTACATCTGCTTTTTGTGAATGTGTTGTTAAAGCCGTTGAAACTGGGCTTGAAGCTGATTTTTGTACTACATCTGCATTTTTTAAACCTTTATCTTTGGGATATAAAAATCGAGCATATTGTAATGTTTGAAGTGCTTTTTCTGGTTGTTCGCTGTGTTTATAAGCGAGATATAAAATATGAAAGTAAAAAGGTTTTGGAGAGCGATAAACAGTTGTCTCTAATTCGTTAATAATTTGTTTTATTTCTGCTTCATTACCACTTTGTATGGCGCCATTTAAGCGAAAGTTATAAAGGTGGAAAGTGAAATTCGTATCAAAAACTAATGGGTTAACAATATGCATTAAGATTCTAATATCTGGATTTTGACTACGTTCAAATGCGGTTATTTTTGCAATAGTAAATAAATTGGTCACCATAAAAATAGCAGTGAAAAGCGGAATCAAGGTGCCAGTAACACGCAGGAAAAAAGTCGGGGTAAAGCGTTTTTGATGCGTTGTTTCGGATTCGTAATCGACATAAAAAACCAATACTATCAATACCAACCAGTGTAAGGCGGAATGATAGAGGGGGTATTCTGTTTGAGTATGTACTGCAATCGGCACGACTAAAGCCAATAATGCTAAAGCTTTGTTTAACTTAAATGAGCACAATAAAAGTATAAAAGTGAATACTAGCAGTAATATACCCAGTATAGGGGCAACACCACCTTCAATTGCCCAAAAAAGTAGATCATTGTGTGGATGTGTCAGTACTGCACTTTCAGGTTTTGATTGGCCATTCTTTACTTTTTCAGCAGTTGTCACTAAATATGATTTTTCAAAACTACCATATCCATAACCGAGTAAAGGTTTTTCTTTGATCATGTCCCATGAATTTTGATACATCTGAACACGCGCACCACCTTCTTTCATTACTTCAATATTACGAGCGCCTAAGGCATCACCCTTCATTGAAGCAAAGCCGGTACCTAATATAATCGCCAGTACAAATAAGCCTAAGCGCTTTTTGTTAGTTTGCCATGCCCACGGTGCAATCAATACAAGCGCAATCGCAGTGCCTAAATAACCAGTGCGAGACATGGCAACGGTGATCACCCAAATATTCAGCATTGCAGTGAGTAATAAGAATATATGAAGCTTTTTATTGTCTATTCTCTGCAGTAAATAGCCACTTAAGATAAGTGTTGTCGCCATAAAGCTAGCTAATACATTCGGTTGTTGGAAAATGCCATAGGGGCGCCCATAACCTACGTTGTAACCAAAGTAGTTATCGGCGGATAATAAATAGTCCTGCATCAGGCTATAACAAGCTTGTATTAAACCTGCTAATACAACTAACAATAAGATCTTTTCAACTTGTTGCCGAGTGAAGTTAAATTGCTGCAGACTGAGAAACAGTAAAATGCCTGCAAATAGACCCAATAAACGCGTATAACTTTGATCTGCTAAGACATTGTTGGGGTAGAAAACAGGTACAAAGAATAATCCTAAGGCAATAAAAATAATGGCAGTATATTTAGAGTAAATTATTTTTTGTTGTGCACTTATTTTCCATAATCCTAATCCGATTAACAGAGAGAAAAATATCCAAACGACATTATTAACCGCAAGTTCTAAGCCACTTCCCCCTTGATTATGTTGAAAGTAATGCGCTCCGAATCCCATTAAAAGTGTAAAACTAATAAAAAACGTACGTGTTAATTTTTGTTGTAAATCCATTTATCTCTCATGTTTATTTAGGATTGTTTGTGATGCGATTATTTATTGAATCCAAATAATAAATAATCGCTATTGAGTTACTTCTTCTTGTCTAAAAGCGCTTTTAAGAATTGTCCCGTATAACTGCCTTTTACTTTTACTACCTCTTCCGGTGTGCCCGTTGCAATTATTTCGCCGCCGCCATTACCGCCTTCAGGGCCTAAATCGATGATCCAATCTGCCGTTTTAATAACATCCAAATTGTGTTCTATTATCACTAAAGTGTTACCTTTGTCGCGCAGAGTATGGATCACTTTTAGCAGTTGAGCAATGTCATGGAAGTGTAATCCTGTGGTTGGCTCATCTAGAATATACAGCGTTTTGCCGGTATCTCGCTTAGACAGCTCCCTAGCTAACTTAATACGTTGCGCTTCACCACCCGATAAAGTCGTCGCTGCTTGTCCTAATCGAATATAGGATAGACCAACATCCATTAATGTTTGTAATTTTCGTGCGATAACAGGCACCGGCTCAAAGAATTTAAATGCATCTTCAACAGTCATATCTAAGGTTTCATGAATATTTTTACCTTTGTATTTCACTGATAAGGTTTCACGATTATAACGTTGTCCTTTACAGGCGTCACAAGGCACATAAACATCAGGTAAAAAGTGCATCTCTACTTTGATCATGCCATCGCCTTGACATGCTTCACAGCGTCCGCCTCTAACATTAAAACTGAAACGACCTGGTTTATAACCTCTAGATCGAGATTCAGGTGTGGCTGCAAATAGCTCTCGAATTGGTGTGAAAATACCAGTATAAGTCGCAGGATTTGAGCGCGGTGTTCTACCGATTGGACTCTGATTGATATCAACCACTTTATCTAGTTGTGATAAGCCACTAATACTCTTATGCTTAGCGGCTTGTATTGTGGTCGCTTTATTGAGCTTGGTTTGCGCTAATGGAAATAGAGTATCGTTAATCAATGTCGACTTACCAGATCCTGATACGCCCGTTACACAGGTTAAAACACCAATAGGTAACGCTAAATCCACAGATTTTAAGTTATTTGCACTTGCAGCATTAAGTTTTACCCATTTACCAGTGAGTGGCGTTCGTTGCGCTGGGATCTCAATGGCTTTACGGCCACTCAAGTAATCGGCAGTTAGTGAGTTTTTAGCTTTTAATATTTTTTGATAATTACCCTGCGCAATTATTTCTCCCCCGTGGATACCAGCACCAGGGCCAATATCAATAATATGATCCGCTTGACGAATTGCATCCTCATCGTGCTCTACAACAATCACGGTATTACCTAAATCACGTAAATGGGTGAGCGTTTTTAGTAAACGCTCGTTATCACGTTGATGTAACCCAATGGAAGGTTCATCTAATACGTACATCACTCCCATTAAACCTGCACCTATTTGACTCGCCAAACGGATACGTTGTGCTTCGCCGCCTGATAAGGTTTCTGCGCTTCGCTCTAGGCTGAGGTAATTAAGGCCGACATTTACCAAAAAGCTGAGACGTTCTAAAATCTCTTTTAATATTTTTTCTGCTATTTGCGCTTTCTGACCTTGCAGTTGGATATTTCTGAAAAATTGTTCTGCATCTGAAATAGAAAGCTCGGAAATATAAGCAAGATTGACGTCATTTATAAATACATTTCGTGATGACTCTTTTAAGCGAGAACCATGGCAACTTGAACAAGGTTGACGGTTCATGTATTTGCTTAAATACTCACGCATGGCAGAAGATTCTGTTTCTTTATAGCGACGCGAACGATTAGGAATAACACCTTCAAAGGAATGCAGGCGAGAGACTTTATCACCTCTGTCATTGCTATAAGTGAAAGAAATTTTATCTGCACCAGAACCATTTAAAACGATTTGTTGTTGCTTTTTGCTAAGCGATTTAAAAGGACTTTTTACTGAAAAATCATAATGTGCAGCAACTGCTTGTATTATTTGATAATAGTAATTAGATTTACTGCTCCACCCTTCGATGGCACCATCTGCTAGGCTGAGTGAGCTGTCGGTCACCACTCGTGCTTCATCAAAATACTGCTCGACCCCTAAACCATCACAGGTTTCACAAGCACCAGCAGGGCTATTGAATGAAAATATACGAGGTTCTAATTCTGCAATGCTATAACCACAATGCGGGCACGAAAAGTTTGCAGAAAAGAGTTGTTCTGGGTGGTTATTATCCATGTCAGCTAATATCACAGACCCATGACTTAAGTCTAATGTAGTTTCAACGGATTCAGCTAAACGCTGCTTAAGGTCGCCTCGTACTTTAAAGCGATCCACAACGACTTCTATATTATGTTTTTTATGCAATGCTAATTTTGGTGGATCGCTTAAATCACAAATATCGCCATCAATGCGAGCCCGTAAAAAGCCTTGAGCCGCTAAGCTTTCAAATATTTTTGCATGCTCGCCCTTACGATCTTTGACAATCGGAGCGAGAAGCATCATTTTACTTCCTTCTGGGTGCTCCAAAATAGCATCTACCATTTGGCTCACGGTTTGCGCATGTAATGTGACGCCGTGAGTTGGACAACGAGGGTCGCCAATACGCGCAAATAATAAACGTAAATAATCTGATATCTCGGTAATAGTACCGACCGTGGAGCGAGGATTATGAGAAGTTGATTTTTGCTCAATTGAAATCGCCGGTGATAAACCTTCTATATGTTCTACATCTGGTTTTTCCATTAATGATAAAAATTGGCGAGCATAAGCGGATAATGATTCAACATAGCGACGTTGACCTTCTGCATATAAAGTATCAAAAGCTAATGAGGATTTTCCTGAGCCTGAAAGACCGGTGATCACAACTAACTTATCGCGAGGAATGGAAAGGCTAATATTTTTTAAATTATGCGTTTTTGCGCCGCGGATTTCAATGTTGTTCATTACTTCTCACTCGCTAATTATGTTGAATAATAGATATATTCTAGTGGGTTGAGGGTGTTATTTGTTAACCGATTTTCTTATTTAAATCATAATACACTGTGAATTATTACAGTGGTAGTCAAGATTGAGTCGGAGCAAACGCATATTTTTGAAAATATATTACTTGTTACTAAATTTTTACTTTAAAATCATCTTTTTGTTTTGTATTTTGAAGTTTAAAGCAAACCGGATGGTTTTTTATGTTACGTATTTTTTTGATTATATACTCACTTTTTTTGAGTTCTGTTTCTTTAGCCCATAACTACCAACCACTGCAAGTTGCAGAAGCTAATTATCTAGCTGAGAATTTCCCATTACATTTATATATTGATTACTCTAAATCAATGACCATTGATGATATCAGTGAACTTAATCTAGATGGAAATAACAGCACTTCACGCATTAATATATCCGTTGAACGTGCCAATTATTGGTTTGTATTTCAAATGCACAACCAAAGCGAGCAAGCGATAGAGCGGATCGTTAAGTTTGATGAAACCTTTCTCTATCAAGCAGATATTTACTATCGGGTTAAAGATTCGAGCTCAACTAAAAAGAAACATAAGAATACGCGATGGTTTCATGATCAAAGTGGTTTAGCTATCCCTGTTGCGGAGCGTAATATTCATAATCGGCTACCGAGTTTTAGTGTGCCATTACAGCCTGGCGAAATAAAAACGATATATGCCAAGATCAATACCGAGATTAATTTGGTGACTGTCGGGCTTGAGGTAAAGTCTCCCTATCAATATGCGCAGGATGAGCAAATAGAGATTGCCGGATACTGGTTATTTTTTGGTATGTCCTTGGCTATGTTTATTTATAATTTGTTCTTATTGATATCATTAAGGGACAAATTATATTTTCATTATGTACTGTACTGCGTTACTTTTATTATTTTTGTCTTTATGTACAGTGGCTTTGATCTATACGTCATTGAATCTGCATCAGTGCATTATTTATATATAATTTCAATTTCCGTCTCGTTTGTTTTTCTATTGCAGTTTGTTCGAACATTATTACAGACCAGCAGTAATTTGCCAAAAATAGACTTTTGTTTACAGTTCTTGATGGCATTGTTTATCCTGCAAAGTGTGGTTAGTGGCATTAACACTCATTATTATTATTTAATTATCTATATCGCCATGCCAAGCACTTTATTTCTATTGTTAGTAAATATCATTGCATACTTTAAGAAAGTACCACTCGCTAATTATGCTCTGTTTGGGTTGAGTTGGTATGCATTAGGTGTGTTTGCTGTTGCAGGCGTTAATGCTGGGGTTTTACCTTTTAATTTCTTTACTCGTTATGGCTTTATGCTTGGATCGTTGATTGAATTAGTTGTCTTCTCATTAGCCTTAGCTTATCGAGTACATGATTTACAAGTCAATAAAAGCACACTGTATTTGAATTTGTACAAAGCTAAATATCAATTAGAAAAAACGGTTAAATCACGTACCGCTGAACTAATTGCTGTTAATAAATCATTGCAACAATTATCGCAGGAGGATGGTCTTACTGGATTATTTAATCGTCGTTTCTTCGATCAAACTATTGCCAAAGAATGGATGCGTCTACAACGAGAAAAAGGCTCACTTTGTTTAATTCTTGCTGATATCGACTTTTTTAAGCAGTTTAACGATATTTATGGGCATCAACATGGCGACCACTGCTTGCGTATTACCAGTGCCTTGATCAAACAATCAACAACACGTAGTGCCGATTTAAGTGCGCGTTACGGAGGTGAAGAGTTTGTGATTTTATTACCCAATAGTAATGCAGAAGATGGCCGGCAAATTGCCAATAAAATAAAACAAGCGTTAAAAGAAAGTCACATTATTCATTCTCATAATCCAGGGGGAATTATCACCATGAGTTTTGGCATTAGCGCTGTAATACCAGATCAAAATAGCTCAGTAGAGCAACTTATTAAGCAGGCGGATGATGCCTTGTATCAGAGTAAAGAGAACGGTAGAAACTGTATTACTATTCATAACGAAAGCGTATAAATGGCTGATATTAAAGTCAAAGAAAAACTCACCTTGATCGATAAGGTTAGCATCATTAGTTATCGTGCTGGCATGATCTTTTTCACTATTAGCTTATTAATAATAGCGTTGCAGCAATTGTACTATCCAGTATGGTACAAACATGGCTTAGTGTGGATAGCTTTTTCGGTGTTCTTAATGGCGGCTAATCTACATATCTATGATAAAAATATTCGTTATATTCTAGTCACTAGTGCTTGGTTAGGTGTGTGGTTAGTTTCTTTAAGCTTTATTAGTAGCGGACAAGTCGCCACTCATTTAAGCCTAGGGGCGCTATTAATTTGTTGTGCAGGTGTGAGTTACAAAGAAAGCTTTTGTTTTTCATTAATGATAGTGAAAATAAATCCCTTATTATTGTGTGTTTTCTATTATGGGGTGGTTTTTTCAAAACCTATAATTGCAGCCACTTTTGCAATAGTGAGCGCACTGATCAGCGCTTACATGGCCTACAAAAAACTACGTATGCCGTTGCATTATGACCTTGGTGATCGCAGTAAATATCAACACTAAACACCAACATTAAACACTGTGGTCATTTATCCTAAAATATAGATTTTGACTGTTACTTACTTTTAGTCTGCTTTTTAGAGTTTTGCAGAGAAGATAACAAAAAAGTCGCAAAAGCGACTTTTTATAAATAACTGTAAAACCACAAAGGATTTATTCAGTAAGTAATATAACAGCATTCTTACCGCCATCATTCATACCATTATCAACGTAGTTATCAGCACCATCAGGAAGCAGTATTGATTCTTCACCTGCTTCAGAAGTTACTTTGTAAATAAACTGTAAACCTTCACGTTCTTCAGTTGAAATATTCTCAGCAACCTTGAATTTACCATTTTTAAACTTTTTCAGTTCAATGGCTTGCCATTGATTATGTTCAGACAACAAATCGATACTTGCTGCCCCGTTTGCGAGCTCTTTTGTTACTTCAAAGGTCACTTTAACGATTGGTTTATTTTTTAAAAATTGTTTTTTAATGCTCATACTTGTTGCTCCCTAAAGGTATTATCCTGTATTTAATTTACTTTAAACACTGTATAAATTCTAGTCATCTATTCGATGAAAGTTAATTTAGATTAAATTGATGGTTAATAATGTCCTGCGTAAACGCTTTCTTGAGGTAAAAACCACGAGGGCGGACTTTAATGAGTTGTCCTTGTGCACCATATGCATCGGTAACACATTGACCATTTGCTGCTTTTGGACGTAATTGTAATACTTGTCCATCCCGAGCACTAATCGTCTCTATCTGACCCAATGCTATTTTTTCCATTAGCTCGTCCCAGTCCTGCTGCATTAATTGCTCTTGTAATGTTGAGGCTGTCCATAAAAAACCGTTACCAACAATACGTTCTGAAAGAGGGATTTTTCGTTCACCTTGTACAGGAAGCCATAATACTTTGCTTAACTTATTACGTATATTACTGTTATGCCAAGTTAAGTGTGTTGTGTGTAGAATGGGAGTACTACAAACAAAAGTTGTTTCTAAAACTTTACCCTGACTATCAATGGGGATTGTTTTTAATTCAATCCCTAAGTGTTTGAAATCTTGTTCTGGTTTGCTGCCTGCCGCCGCACCCAAGTGCCATTCAATAAGTTGTCCAACCCAACCTTTATTTTTACGCAAGTTTTCAGGCACAATAACATTCGCAATGTCAGCTAATTCCGATAATGAATAACCAGCAATAGCTTCGCAATAGGCTAATAGTTCAGCTTCTGATTGGGGTGTTGGCCTCATAGGTACTCTCTTAACCGCTTAAAAACATAGACCCATTTATTATACGTGTTTTTTTTATTTGGGGTTATTCATAGTTGTAAAATGAACTTACACAGAGTTATGCACAATTTTAGTGGATAACTGAATAGATCATAAGATCCTAAGATTTATTTTAAAAAAGAACTTAAAGTAGGCTAATAAATTGTTTTAGTGTTTATTTTTTAAACAAAAAATGGCACTCAAATAGATAATGACTATTTTTTAAACGTGTAAGATATTCACATTGGGTTGTGAATTAAAAACACTGGATCTAATGACAGGGTCAAAAGGTGGTAGTTTATCTTTAAAAGATAACTTATTGTTTTATATTGAAAATTTTGTTGGTAAAATAATTAAATAAAGATCTTGAAGTTTATGTTGTTTTCTAGATCTTTTATCAAATTTTAATTGTGCACATAGTTATGCACAGATTTAGTGGATATATTTCACAGTACACTTTCCGTAAACGTGATGCAGGTAGTATCGATTAATTTTTTTAGCGTTTATCGGTTTGATGGTAAAGGGTTTCTGTGAAAGAATGCATCCATAATTATAATTTCATCCATCCCGTGTTATCGCCTATTTACTTGTGTATAAATGAAGATGGATCTTAACCTTATTAAGGTTTTTAATGATTGATGCTGATGGTTATCGTTCCAATGTAGGTATCATCATTTGTAATAAAAATGGTCAAGTTTTATGGGCTAAGCGCTTCGGTCAACATTCATGGCAGTTTCCACAAGGTGGAATTAAAGAAGGTGAAACACCTGAACAAGCTATGTATCGAGAGTTATATGAAGAGGTCGGCTTAAAACCTGAGCATGTAAAAGTAGTCGTAAGTAGCCGTCAGTGGCTACGTTATAAGTTACCTAAACGTTTAGTACGCTGGGAGTCTCCCGCGCCTATATGCATTGGCCAAAAACAACGCTGGTTTTTATTACAATTGATAACAGAAGAAGAGCAAATTGGATTTGACACTTGCGGCCATCCCGAATTTGATGATTGGCGATGGGTTACTTATTGGTACCCGGTTCGTCAAGTGGTTTCATTTAAACGCGATGTATACCGAAGAGCACTCGCTGAATTTTGTCATGCAGCATTTTCGTTAATGCACAAATCAGATAAAAAGAGAAATAAACGACCTCGCCGAGGTTCCTTCAAGTAATTGCTTCTTCCCTTATTAATAGGAGAGTTTTATGTTCAGCCAACTTCGTCAAATCGTAGAGCAATTCGGTGAGGCAAGTACACTTTCTGATGCTATGAACTTATTAGTAGAACAAACCAAAAGTACAATGATCTTGGATTGTTGTTCTATTTTTATTACTAATAAAGAAACTCAAAAGCTGACATTGATGGCAAGTGAAGGTCTAGATAGCCAAGTCGTTGGTGCAACGCATTTTAATTTTAATGAAGGTATTGTTGGTCTGGTTTATCAAAAAGGTGAACCGATTAATTTAGCAAATGTTTCAGAACATCCTCAGTTTAAATATCTACCATCAAGTAATGAAGAACAATTTAGTTCATTTCTCGGCGTCCCTATTATTCATAAACGTCAAGTTTTAGGTGTATTAGTTGCTCAGCAGCGATTACCACGATTGTTTAATGAGTTAGAAGAATCATTTTTAGTGACCTTAGCTGTCCACCTGGGCAGTGTATTAGGTGGGACTTTATTAGATTTACCCGATGAAAAAGCACCCAAAAATCGCTCGGTGCATTTACAAGGTAGCCCTGCGAGTTCCGGCATATCGATCAATAAAGCACATGTTTTACAAGCTCATTTATTACTGAGTGATGTTAGTATCGAGTTAAGTCAAGATCCTGATTTGGAGATGCAATCTTTTAGTAATGCGGTACAAGCTTGTGCAGATGAATTTTCTAAAGTTTCGATTACACTTAAAGAACAAGTGTCTAAAGATGCTTTTATGTTATTTGATGTTTACGGTCATTTATTAAAAGATAAAGCATTACTAACGGCAGTTGAAGTGCAAATCAGGGAACAACATTTAACCGCTAAAAGTGCCGTTAAAACCGTAGCAGAAACTTATATTCAACAGTTTGAGAGCATGAGTGATCCGTACTTAAGAGAACGGGCTGTTGAGATTAGAGATGTTGGCCAGCGCTTATTATACCATCTCTCAAATCGTGATGATGAAAAGCAAGACTTTACTGAAGAGATTATTCTCGTTGCTGAAGAAGTCACTATTTCGATGCTAGCAATGATCCCACCTGATAAACTAAAAGGTATCGTCTCGGTACGAGGTGGTTTGAGTTCTCATGTTGCCATTTTATCGCGAGCATTAGGGATCCCTGCTGTATTGGGTGTGTCTTTAAGGGTTAAAAATCTAGCGCATAAAAATATTATTATTAATGGCTATGCCGGCACTATTATTATTGAGCCAGAGCCTTCTTTAATTGCAGAATATCAAATACTGCTTGATGAAGAAAATGAGATGAAAGCGCTGGTTGAACTGGTTGCAAATCAAGCGGCAATTACCCAAGATGGCTGTGAGATTGAAGTGCTTCTGAATACGGGACTCAACACCACACCGGACGTGTTTATAGAACAAAATTTTTCTGGTATTGGTTTATACCGTACTGAGCTACCTTTTATGCTCAGTAACGCTTTCCCGACAGAACAAGAGCAAGTCAGCACTTATCAACTTTTATTTGAACAATACAAAAATCTACCAGTAACCATGCGTACTTTGGATATTGGTGGCGATAAGCAACTCAGTTATTTCCCAATCACTGAAGAAAATCCATTTTTAGGTTGGCGTGGTATTCGTTTAACACTGGATCACCCTGAGATATTTCTGATTCAAATCCGTGCTATGTTACGTGCCAGTATTAATACACAGAATTTGCGCATTATGTTACCGATGGTCGGGTCTGTAGGGGAAGTGGAAGAATCGAAGCGTTTAATTGAACAAGCATGGCAAGAGATTTGTTGGGAGCAACATTTAACCGCTGAACAATTTCCTCTACCTGATATTGGTGTAATGATTGAAGTGCCTTCGGCTATCTTTATTATTGATCAATTAGCTCCGCTGGTGGACTTTTTATCCATTGGGACTAATGATTTAACACAATATTTATTGGCTGTTGACCGAAATAACAGCCGTGTTGCAGACCTGTTTGATAGTTATCACCCTGCAGTACTACAAGCAATGCAATTTATTTTACAGCAGAGCCAAAAAAATAACATTGAAGTGAGTATTTGTGGTGAGCTTGCTGGGGATCCGATCGGTTTATTAATGTTGTTAGGTTTAGGGTATCGCAAACTTAGTATGAATGCTTTTAATATTAATAAGGTTAAATATTTACTTAATAAAGTGACCATTCCAGAGTTAGAAGCATGCACGCAAGTTGCACTAAAAGGACATGATGGTGCATTTATTAAAAAAACCTTTATTGATTATTTAGATACCAAAGGTTTGGGTGGTTTTGTTCGAGCAGGTAAAAAGTAAACTTTAATGTGAAGCTTCACTAACAACTTAAGTCAGCAAAAAAGTATATAACAAAAACAAAAAACCGAGCATTGCTCGGTTTTTTTATTTGAAGCCAATTATTTGAAATTAACTTTTGATGCGATTAAAACTTAGCGATTAGCTGCTAACTCTCTTGCTTCTTCAGCGCGACAAGCAGCTGTAGTGAAAATAACATCCGTTGAGCTGTTTAATGCAGTTTCAGCTGAATCTTGTACCACACCAATGATGAAACCAATTGCAACCACTTGCATTGCGACTTCATTAGGAACACCAAATAAGCTACAAGCTAATGGTATTAATAATAAAGAGCCACCGGCAACACCGGATGCACCACATGCAGAAATAGCCGCTACAACACTTAATAAAATAGCAGTTAGAATATCAAACTCAATACCTAGGGTATTTACTGCTGCAAGTGTTAATACTGTAATGGTGATCGCAGCACCCGCCATATTAATAGTTGCACCTAATGGGATAGATACAGAGTAGGTATCTTCATGCAGTTTTAATTTGTGACATAAAGCCATATTAACCGGAATATTAGCCGCAGAGCTACGTGTAAAGAACGCAGTTACACCTGATTCACGTAAACATTGAAAGACTAATGGGTAAGGATTCGAGCCTAATTTGATATACACAATAATGGGGTTTACAACTAAAGCAATAAACAACATTGAACCGATTAATACGGCTAATAAATGTGAATAACCAATTAACGAATCAAAGCCTGTTTCTGCAAAAGTTGCTGCCACTAAACCAAAGATACCGATCGGAGCTAAGCGAATAACCAGCTGTACTATTCTTGAAACGCCGTGTGCTAGGTCATGTAATATATCTTTAGTCGATTGGTTAGCATGTCGTAGTGCTAATCCTAAGCCTACAGCCCAAGCTAAAATACCAATGAAGTTACCTGTTAATAACGCATTAACAGGGTTATCTACTATTTTAAATAGCAGTGTATTTAATACTTCTAAAATACCTTCTGGCGGAGTGGCGTTAATATCAGTAGTAATCAGTACTAACTCTGTTGGAAAAGCGTAACTAAATAAAACTGCTGTAATTGCTGCTAATAGAGTGCCTACTAAATATAGATGAATAACAGGCTTAAGATTAGTATGTGTACCTTTAGTCTGGTTGGCAATTGATGATGCAACCAAAATAAAAACAAGGATAGGAGCAACAGCTTTTAATGCACTAACAAAAAAGCCACCAAGAAAAGACACTGAAGTTGCGGTGCTTGGTGAAATAGATGCAAGGCAAACACCTGCGATAATGCCGACAACAATCTGTAAAACTAAGCTGCCATTCATCATACGTTGGATGAGAGTGGGGGTTGAACTCATAAATATTCCTATTTTTATTTTAAAAGCGATTAAGGCATAAATGCTTAATTTAGACATTCAGCGATAAGTAATACCAACCACACTTATTAAATTAATTGGTATAACGTTATTTTTATAATGATTGATTTAGGGTGATTGTAACAACTCATATATGTCAGGAATTATTACAGATCAGAATTTGGCAAAGAAAATAGCATAATTAACGGCGATATAGTGCTGTAATTACTAATTTTTAATTAATAAGGTGATAGAGGTAGTAATACGCTTAATTGCTGATGTCCTTATGAAGAAATGTTGCAATAAATTTATCTGTCGATTGCTTTATTTTTATACAAGTGAATAAAGATCACTTAAAATTTTTGCTGAATAGACCTTGAATTTAGATAACCGTTAAATAGCTATCTCATATCAGTGTTACAACTATGAGCACAATATATAAGTCAACAATAACATTTAGGGCAATAAAAGGATTTGAGTCAATATCATTGGTAGCAGTGGATTTAATGATAGCAAGTGGATTTAAAACTGCAGCGTTGGACATTGACTTTACCTTTCAAAATATCATAGACAAAAACGGCTTAATGTAGAGAGAGGATTACGTTATGATATCGCCATTAAAATCACTAACCAGAGTATAAAATGTCATCATCTCATTATGTATTACCCCATATCGACCCGATCGCTATTAGTCTTGGCCCCTTAGATATTCGTTGGTATGGCCTGATGTACCTAGTTGGATTTGCTTATGCTTTTTGGATGGCGAATAGAGTTTGTGATAACTCCAATGGTGTATGGACTCGTGAACAAGCAAGTGATCTTTTATTTGCTGGATTCATGGGGGTTATTCTCGGCGGACGTATTGGCTATGTTTTCTTTTATCAATTGCCTAGCTTCTTAGATAACCCATTATACCTATTTAGGATTTGGGAAGGCGGCATGTCATTCCATGGTGGTGTAATCGGTGTGGTTACTGCGATCATCATTTATGCTAAACGTCATCAACGTTCAATTTTATCCGTTGGCGATTTTATCGTGCCATTATTACCAGTCGGCCTAGGAGCTGGTCGTATTGGTAACTTTATTAACTCTGAACTATGGGGAAGAGTAACCGATTCACCTTTTGGTGTCATTTTCCCAAATGCAGGGCCTTTAGCACGCCACCCCTCACAGCTTTATGAGTTTGCATTAGAAGGTGTATTACTTTTAATTATCTTATTATTATTTATTCGCAAACCAAAACCCGCAGGTTCTGTCGCTGGTTTATTCCTATTAGGTTACGGTATATTCCGCTTCATTATTGAATTTGCTCGCGAACCAGATGCACAGCTTGGTTTATTAACGTTAGGATTGAGTATGGGGCAAATTCTATCTTTACCTATGATCCTGATTGGGTCTGGTTTGATGGTTTATGCTTACAAAACCAATCCAGTTGAAGTAGCGCAAAGCCAACCTAAAAAAAATAAAGGTAAGAAATAATGAAACAATATTTAGCGTTATGCCAACGCATTATTGATCAAGGTACTTGGATTGAAAACGAGCGCACTGGTAAACGTTGTTTAACGGTGATCAATGCAGATTTAGAGTATGACGTCGGTAATAATCAATTACCCATGATCACCACTCGTAAGAGTTTTTATAAATCTGCTATTGCGGAGTTTTTGGGTTATATCCGTGGTTATGATAATGCTGCAGATTTCCGTGCTTTAGGCACAAAAACGTGGGATGCGAATGCTAATTTAAATGAGGCATGGTTAAATAATAAATACCGTAAAGGTGAAGATGATATGGGGAGAGTCTATGGCGTGCAAGGGCGTGCTTGGGCAAAACCCGATGGAACTACCTTAGATCAATTAAGAAAAATTGTTGATAACTTAAGAAACGGTATTGATGACCGCGCTGAGATACTTACTTTTTATAATCCCGGTGAATTTGATATGGGCTGTCTTCGTCCATGTATGCACACGCACACTTTTTCATTATTAGGCGATACGTTGCACCTCACTAGTTATCAGCGTTCGTGTGATGTGCCTTTAGGTCTTAATTTTAACCAAGTGCAAGTATTTGCTTTCTTAGCATTAATAGCACAAATCACCGGTAAAAAAGCGGGTAAGGCCTATCATAAAATTGTTAATGCACACATTTATGAAGACCAATTAAGCTTGATGCAAGAGGTACAATTAAAAAGAGAGCCTTTTCCATCTCCACAATTGAAGATTAATCCAGAAATTAAATCCCTTGAAGACTTAGAAACGTGGGTAACGATGGATGACTTTGAAGTGCTTAATTACCAATGCCATGAGGCGATTAAATATCCTTTCTCAGTATAAGCATTTCAAGACGTTAATCTTGTAATACACGAAACAATAAACTCAAGCCCACTTTATAGTGGGCTTTTTACTAGCTATTTTCTCTTAGCGACTGCCTTGGCAAAACTCATTTAATGAAATTAGGATTTTTTCACATTAACGATGGCATTTCTGACTTGCTTTAGATTTATACCTGAGTATTAGTTCACAAATACTACAAAACATGAAAGTTATTTACCTACATAAATCACAGAAGACAAATAGCCTTAGTATTTGTGTATATGAAAGTCGCCCTATTTGTATTACTATTAAGTGACTTTATTAAAGGAATATACCTTATGCATAATGCATTTGAAGAAATCGCTGGAGGAAAACGTAGCCTACATGTGCAAGTTGCACGTGAGATCGCGCGTAAAATCCTTTCAGGAGAAGTAGCTCAAAATGAAATAATTCCAGGTGAGATGATACTATGCGGACAGTTTAAGGTCAGCCGAACCTCACTGCGTGAAGCAATTAAGTTGCTGACATCAAAAGGGCTGTTGGAATCAAAACCTAAAGTTGGAACGCGTGTAACAAGTCGGGAAAACTGGAATTTTTTAGACTCTCAATTGTTAGATTGGTTGACAGGTATTGGTGATAATAATGCTGTTTATCGTGATTTCTTATCACTACGCAATGCATTAGAGCCTGAAGCTGCAGCATTGGCGGCTGAAAACGCAACCGCAGAGCAGCGTATTTTATTGTCTGCTACGTTTCAACAGATGGATTATATATCTAAAAACTTCGACCTTGAGCGTTGGACTGAAGCTGACATGGAATTTCATCGATTGATATTTTTGTCTACGGGAAACAGTTTTTATTTACCGCTTGCAAACGTTCTCTGCACCATGTTTAAAAGCTTTATTGCTCATTCTTCAATTAAAGGCAGCACCTGTATTGGAGAGCATCGAGCTATCTATTCTGCAATAATGGCAGGAGATGCAAACAAAGCGCGGCAAGCAAATGTAGAGCTGTTAAGTAAAAGTAAGCGCCGCTTACCAAGTACTGAATAATAACTTTTTTATTTTTATTGTATTACAATATTTTATTAGGATTTTGACTTGTAAGATAAAAGTTAGTTTTTAGTCTTAGGGTACTTTAACGATTACTGAACAGTAATTAGAGGATCTAGTAGGATCTCTAGGCTCTTAGAATAAGTGTCTGTTTAGCTAGATGCCTAAATATTTATATACCCAGCGGTCTAGATGTTTATACCTAAACTGTCAAAATTGCTATGCCTGAAAACATTTAGTTCAGTACGCTTGAAAGTAGTTAGTGCGCTGAAGACAGCTAGTATGCTTGAAAAGAAACAGATAATAATTTAATTAAATTTTAAAACCACTCTCTTTCGCTGTTTCTTGTAAGCTTGCCATCTGTTTATATAACATTATTTTATATAAACTTACTCAATTACATAGATTGTATCTTATACAAGTCACTTGAAAATAACCTCGGAAGATCCACTGCTCTAGAGATGGTTTTTGGGTTTAGTCTATTGATGCCATTTAAAGGACTGTTTATGCCTCAAACTTTGATCCCCAATGTTCATGACTTCATCGCCACTATTGATCCCTTTGATAAATTGCCAAAAGATTTACAGCGTAAAATAGCTTGTTGTATAAAAATAACTTATTTGGCGAAAGGTGAGCAAATTCAATTTGGTGGAGATCAGGAGCTGCGTTATCTATATGTGATCCGTACTGGCTCCATGGAACAGCGTAAGCATAATGGTATGTTGCGAGCCAAATTAGGGCCTGAAGATCTGTTTGGTTTTACTTTTTTAGATAAACATAAAGAGTCTCAACAGGATTACAATGCCATTGCTATTGAAAATACCCTGCTTTATTTGGTGCCGCATTCAGACTTGTTACGCTTACTAGAAGAGTATCCTGATTTTGCAGAACACTTTGCTGGTAACGTTCAAGTACGCTTGCATTCTGCACTCGATGTTGTCTGGTCAGATAGTGAGAAGGGCATTTTTGTTAAAAAAGTCTCTGAAGTCGCCAGTGATAAAATTGTAGTCGCAGACTCCAGTACACCAATCAGAAAAGTCGCTGAAGAGATCATGGCAGTGTGCTCACCAACGGCGGTGATCACCGAAAACGGTGAAATTGTTGGTTTGATAACTGACCGTGATATGACTAAACGGGTAATTGTCGCTGGATTAGATTATAACCGCCCAGTCAAAGAGATCATGACTCCGAATCCCCTAACTATTGGACCAAATGACTTAGTACTTAAGGCATCATCAATCATGATGCAAAATAATGTACGTAGTTTACCCGTGGTTGAGGGGAATAAAGTACTTGGTGTACTGACAACAACACATTTAGTTCGAAATAATAGAATACAGGCAGTATTCTTAATTGAAAAAATTAAATACGCCAATAGTGTCGCAGACCTGACAAAACTGACACCCGAGCGACAAGCTATTTTTGAAGCATTAGTGGAAGGTAAAGTTAGTGGCGATATTATTGGTCATGTTATGACCATGATCATGGATGCTTATAATCGCCGCTTATTACAAATAGCAGAAGGCCATTTTGGCAAACCTCCCTGTGAATTTGCTTGGATTGTGGCAGGTTCCCATGCGCGTAATGAAGTGCATATGTTGTCAGATCAAGATAATGCAATTATTTTGGCTGATGATGCAACGGCGGCAGATCGTATTTATTTTCAAGGAGTTGCAATGTGGGTATGTAATGCGTTAGATGCCTGTGCTTATCCTTTGTGTAGTGGTAAATTTATGGCCGTTAATCCTAAATGGTGTGTGCCATTAAAAGTGTGGAAAGCCTCTTATAGTAAGTGGGTAGCTAATCCAGAGTACGAGAGTCTTTTGAATGTCACTGTTTTTTTAGAAACACGTTGGTTATATGGCAATGAAAGCTTCAACAAAGAACTTCAAGCACATCTATTTTCCAGTATTAAGGCTTCAAATGTTTTTCTATCTTCAATGGTGAGAGACTCAGTCTCAGTGAGTCCACCACTAGGTATTTTTAACTCATTAGTATTAGAGAAAAGCGGCGAAAACTCTAAAACCTTAAATATCAAAAAGTTTGCGATTAATTTGTTGGTTGATTTAGCGCGTATTTACGGATTGTCATCGGGCTCAGAAAAAGCAGAAACAATGGCTCGTTTTGAACATGCTCATGAACATAATTTATTAAGCGAAGATATGCTTAAAAATGTACAAGGTTCATTTCAATTCCTGACACAAGTACGTTTGTCACATCAGTTAAGTGCCTTACAGGAAGGTAAAGTACCTGATAATAATATTGTTCCTGAAACTTTTGGTAGTTTTGAAAGAAAGCACTTAAAAGATGCCTTTAGGATCATTGCAGACTTGCAAGATTACACCAAGCTAAAGTTTAATGGTTAGTAAAAAGACTTATGTTAGGGTTATTGATTAATAAAAGGAAACTATGCGTCTGATTTTAAAACATTTTCATCCACTCAATAAATTAAAGCGAGAGCGTGAACGTTATCTCAATAAACACCAAGTGCCTGATAATATAAAAGCGCTATTATCCGCACCTTTACCTGATTTAGACGAAGATATTTTTTCGCTTGATTACCTCTCTGTGGATTTTGAAACCTCGGGTTTTGACCCTAAATATGACTCTTTATTGAGTGTTGGTTACTTACCATTAATTAATCAACAATTGTTACTATCTGAAGCTGTAGAAACCTTAATTAACAGTGCAGAAAATATTAAAGCTGAAACCGCAGTGATCAACCATATTGTCCCTGAAATGCTTGAACAAGGTAAACCTTGGGCTGAGGTGCTTGATACATTATTAGATGAACTGGTAGGAAAAGTGCTTATCGTGCATGGTAGTGTCGTGGAAAAGCGTTTTCTAAACTACTACATTGCGCAACAATATCAATTACCGCCTTTACCTTTGTTATGGGTTGATACCTTACAGATGGAGAAATCCTTACATGCTTATAAAGATAGCTCTGGTGCTGATGACTTTAGATTAGGGTCTATTCGTGCTCGACACAATTTACCCGAATATTCAGCACATGGTGCACTGGTAGATTCTTTAGCCACAGGGGAGTTGTACTTAGCATTATTAAAAAAATGTTTTGAAGGTGCAGATTCGAGGGTACGTCATATGAAATTTGATTACAGCAGAGTATTTTAACTTTTTCATACACTTAATGAAATGAGGTGTGATACTTGCTCACTTAACAATATGCTCGAAACACTTAACAACATGTTGAAACAACTGAGTACACATTAATAAGTTGATATTTATAATTTGCAAAAAAGGCGACTCACTTTACGTAAGCCGCCTTTTAAGGACCCAAATCATTTTATTGCTTTAGAACTTGTATTTAATACCAGCGCGATACTTAGCTTGTCTTTTACTTGAACTTGAACCTTCATCTATACTCCAAATTTCTGCAAATGGACGCCAGTTGCCGAATTGGTAGCCGACAACAATACCTGCATCGTATTCCCAATCTTTATTATCAAATTGTTTAACTTTATCCCATGACTTAATGTAGTTAGCTTCGTAACTTAACTTTAAGTTAGGTAAAGATTCAAATTTATAAGAACCCGTTAATGTCACTTTAGACTTAGTTGGATCGTTTACCTTTAAACCTGTTTCAACGTTGGTATCACCATCCGTAGGATCTGAATAGTTTGCAAATTCATGGCGGTAACGTAATGCAGTGGTTAAACCAAAATCAGATTTATAAACAACACGAATTTGTGGTTTAAATGTCGTTTTACGATCTGTTAAAGCAATGGGCATACCTGGTTTAATTTGCCACTTACCCATTTTGTAAGTTAAACCTAAGTCTAACTCTGTTTCCGTCAATTCTGTATTGCTCAGCGTTTTAGTTCTGTCAAAGCTGGCAAACTTCATCTCAATACCAACGTTTGCTTTTAGGTTATCAACACTCTCAATATTGAAGCCAGTGCCTAATTTTACGCGACTTGCTTCTTTATTATCATGCGAACGCCATTCATGACGGAAATCGATTTGTGCAGCAGAAGCTGCACCTGATAATAAGGTTGTTGCAACAGCAAATATTAATTTATTTTGTAATTTCATTGTTATCATCCATGTTGATGTTGATATGTTAAATTTATGTTTTAGTTTTATTGCTAATAAGTCGATTGTTGTTACATTCAATTAAAACCAAATAGGTTTTGTTACATCTTGAGCAGTAAAACTTAAATCTCTTATTCCATACCGATTCTTAATTAGCATTTCATAATACAAATAGAATACATAATTTTTGTTGTTTTGTTCTGTGATAGGGCTCTTATTTTTATAGTTAAATTATTCCCTGTATTTCTACTTATTTTAAATTTGTTTTATATCAATGGCTTGCATTTAATTTCTTTGTTTTTAAATGTAAGGTATTGGTATTTATAGAGAGGTGGATAACATTTATTGGATTTAATTTGTGTTACTTTTGGGTGGTGTGTTGTTTTTGTGTTTTTTATGTGGCAAAGCCTTCTTATTGTTAATGACATTATTATAAATACTTCGTTTCTTCTTTTTTTATTCATATGCCGCAAACTATCCAAACTTTATTTTTAGCCTTTTATATTTAAATTCCATTAGCGTAAGGTTAATAAAAATTAGCTTTAATATTCTTTAATTATAGTTAGTCATTGTTTTTTAATGTTATTTTTATTTTTTTATTAAAATAATTGCAGCAATTATTTTTAAGCTTTTGCTTTGTCACTGGATTTATTTCATTTATTAAGAAGCCGCTTGAATTTGATCTAGGTTAGGTTATTTGTAAACAGTCATCATTAAACATGATTCTAATCACATACTTCTACTATTGTAATACAAATAAACATAGCTCTGTTATATGGTCTACATAATCTTATTAACTCTAAAGGACATCAATATGGATTTTAATTTATTAGTAGTAGGAGTTTATTTCCTATTTCTCATTGCCATTGGCTGGATGTTTAGAACATTTACAACCAATACAAGTGATTACTTTCGTGGGGGCGGTAACATGCTCTGGTGGATGGTAGGTTCAACTGCCTTCATGACACAATTTAGTGCTTGGACATTTACTGGTGCAGCCGGTAAGGCATATAACGATGGTTTTACCGTAGCGATTATCTTCATGGCTAACGCATTCGGTTACTTTATGAATTTCGCCTATTTTGCTCCTAAATTCCGCCAACTACGTGTTGTAACGGTAATTCAAGCAGTTCGCCAACGTTTTGGTAGTAAAAATGAGCAAGTGTTTACTTGGACTAGCATGCCAACCAGTGTTATTAATGCTGGTATTTGGTTAAACGCACTCGCTATCATTGCTTCTGGTCTATTCAACGTTGATATCGAATATACTATATGGGCCACTGGACTTGTTGTATTAGCAATGTCTGTAACAGGTGGTTCATGGGCGGTTATCGCATCTGACTTTATGCAGATGGTTATCATCATGGCAGTAACTATTACTTGTGCGATTGTGGCGCTTAATCTTGGTGGTGGTATTTCAAATATCATTGATGGTTTTGAGCAAACACGTGAAGTAACCTTCCTTGTTGGTACACAGATTAACTACTTAAGTATCTTTGCTATATGGTCATTCTTTATTTTTGTTAAGCAGTTCAGTATTACTAATAACATGCTTAACTCATACCGCTACCTTGCAGCAAAAGATTCAAAAAATGCTCGTAAAGCTGCACTATTAGCTTGTGTATTAATGACAATGGGTCCATTAATTTGGTTCCTACCAAGTTGGTTCCTTGCATCTACTGGTGTTGACTTATCAGCTATGTACCCTGACGCGGGTAAAAAAGCAGCTGATTATGCTTACCTATACTTTGTTGATGAGTACATGCCTGCTGGTATGGTTGGTTTACTTATCTCTGCAATGTTTGCGGCGACAATGTCTTCAATGGATTCAGGTCTAAATCGTAACTCAGGTATCTTTGTTAAAAACTTCTATCAAGTTGTAGTTCGTCCTAAAGCAACTGAGAAAGAGTTAGTAACTTGTTCTAAAATTACCTCAACTGTGTTTGGTTTAATTATCATTGGTGTTGCATTATTCATCAACTCACTTAAAGGTTTGAGCTTATTTGATACGATGATGTATGTAGGTGCCTTGATCAGTTTCCCTATGACAGTACCTACGTTCCTAGGTTTCTTCATTCGTAAAACACCGGACTGGGCTGCATGGGCAACACTACTAGTGGGCGCTTGTGTATCTTACTACGTTGGTTTAGTTATCACTGCAGGAGATATTCAAAACTGGTTCAATCTAGATACTGCTTTAACGGGTCGTGAATGGAAAGATCTTAAAGTTGCTCTTGGTCTAATCGGTCATATTGTTATTACTGGTGGTTTCTTTATCTGTACGATGGCGTTCTACAAACCTTTAGCAGAGCATCGTGAAAAAGATATCGATACTTTCTTTAATAACTTAGCAACACCTTTACATAATACGTCTAGTGCTCAAGCTCACCTTGATAACAAACAACGTACAATGCTAGGTAAATTAATTGCGATTGCTGGTATTGGTATTATGGGAATGTTCTTCTTGCCAAATACATTTAGCGAAAGTTTAATCTTTGTTTTATGTGGCGGTATCGTGTTCGCTATAGGTCTACTACTAGTGAAAGCTGTTAGTGTTGTTAATGAAGATGATGATGACGATAATAACGATAAATTGCCTGAATTGAGCTAATTTCATTCGTATATAATTTTAATTTTGTTTTCTAATATAAAGCGGTTAGTTTATCTAACCGCTTTTTTTTGCGTTAAATAAACCCTGCTTTAACTTCAGTTTTACATCCGCTATCACCTTAAATCACTCGTTTGCTGTTATTTGAAACAAACCTCATACCTCCATTTATATCGGTTACCATCAAGATACAAAAATTAGTTAACGCTTCGGTGAATCGGTTCAATAAACATAAAGATCTAACGGATTAAATTGTTGCTTTATTACCCTTTTATAATAGGAATAAGGATGTGTGCATCACGGCTTGCCCTGTGGAGCACTAACTCTTATTTTAAATATAGGATGACGTTGTAATATTCGATAAGCACTAAGTAAGCATTAAGCACTGAGAATTAGGTATTTAAATAAAATACTTATTTTACACTTTCAGATGGGAAGTTAATGCACCAAATGTCCAAGGCACATCATGCCACATCGCATGATGTTCGAATTGATGATTGAATCATGCCTATTGATTGGTAACCGGTATATAAGTTACGGGAGGGCTAAAAGCTTAATAATCTTTATGAAAATGTATGCAGTAGATTAAAGTTGTGCTAATTATCAGCATCTTGAGTGCTTTGATATAGTCGAGAATAGGGGGGAACCCGTTATTGATACTCTATGTGTAACTAGCTCAATAACAGGTTGGTTCATTTCAATATAATGAATATTTTTTAGCCTAAAGTAAGTGACTTATTCTGAAAATCTTGTTATTAATTAATGGTTTAATGCTGATTATCTAAATAATAAAAAGTGGCCTGAACAAACTCATCATTCTCACCGGTATTATTTTGGTTGTAGACACCCGCTTTAAAATACATGTATTGACCAGCTTGATCATAACCGCTATTTGTCATATTAATGGAGGCGATTACCTCTGCTTTATCTTCTCGCATGATAGTCACGGTTAAGTTATTACCAACGGACTTAATTTGATAAAAGAATTTTTCATTGAGTTCGATACCATTACTTGGTTCGCTAGCGTTGTCACTTCTACTACCAATCATTTCCACCCAAACTTCGTCGCCTGTTCTTGGCTCATGGGCAAAATAGATAGCACCTTTGCTATGTCCTGGCAATAAACGATAATATAGTCGCACCGGTTCGTCATCATTGGCGTGTATTTGCCCAATGACAACTCGGCCAACTTGATAATCAGCTCCCGTTGTAGTGACGTTATTAACCGCTAAAGTAGCATTTAATATACCATCGACCGCACCCGCTTTAGCTTGCTCGCTATTAGGAGCCGTTGAGAAAACCCAATTATTTTTATTAACACCTTGGGTATCAATATCGGTATTTCCTTCACGCAACATCTCACGTAATTCGGTACGCGTATAAGATGTGTTGGTAGAGGTTTTAAAACCATTAATATAATCTTTAAAGACCATGCCACCATCGATGCCGGTATAAAAATAGTCACTCGACTCGTAACCATCGCTTAATTCACCTTCTTTAATCGAGTCCGCCGTACCACTGTTGTCATCATCAATGGGCACACTCAAATACCAATCATTTAAGATGAAGTTATCAGAGGGTGGTAAAGAGGGGTTTAAGGTTGCTATTGGTAACTTGTTATTATAAATCAGGCTTTTAAATTGCACGATACTATTACCATTTTGATATTGGTTGTAGACACCTGCTTTAAAATAACTGTAAAAATCAGACCAGTAACTAATATCAAAATCTACTTTTTGATAGTCATCAACGTTGATGATTAATTTACTGTCACCTACTTCTATTCCAAACTTAGTTGGGCTATTAGCATCGTAATCAGCTAGATAATAATAGTTATATGAATCGGGGCAGTTAGCATTGTAATTCGGGTTGTCTTGATTTTTACATTCTAATGCATTGGTTTTAATGATCGCCCAATATGCATTCTTGTAAGAATCACCTGTACTATCGTCGCTACGGCTTTCTCCATCCCAAATTACGCGCAACAAAGGATGCGATAAAACGGTATCATCGGTGTCCCCATTTTTACCTTTATTATGCACTTGTAATAAAGTTATCTCTTGCCCGTCATTACTTTCTATTACCGACTGAGTGGGATTAATGGGCAGTATTTCGGCACTTAATGTATAAGTCTCACTGTTGTCACTTTTAAAGTTGTCTATAAAGCGTAATTCCGAACGGTTACTTTCACCATTCATTTCAAAAGTAAGCCAGCCTGATTTTTTATCAATATAAAAGTAATCATTATCGTAGTATTGATATTGGCCTGCTTTTACTACATCACTTTTTGTTCCATCGGATGGTTCACTCTGTTGTAAGTTTGCCATTTTAAGTGCATTGATATATTGCGGGTAATCATAAGGGACGCCGGTATATGAGGCATTATTACCTGAACTAACAGAAGTGGTTTTTGTGCTACCTCCACTTCCACCTCCTCCACACGCGACAAGGAATACAGAGAATAAAGCGGTACTGACTAATTTATGTTTCATTGTGGAATTCCATGTTCATGTTCATGATAATCGATAGATAGGTATATATTTTGAGGATGAATATTTTTATTTTTGCATCTGATTAATAAAGCTAGGCTTTATATTTATACATTTCATGCATATAAAAGATGCTGTATTTTGAATTGTGAGCTTATGCCCCCTAATTAGGAGGGCATAAGCTAAGCCTTATAAACCGAACAAAGCTGCTCGTTCTATAACTTGTGCTTCAGTTAATGCAACGTTCCAAGTTGCAATATTGTCTAGATCTCCATCTAAGTTTTTATCTGAACTGCCAGAACCACCACCAACGATAAATTTATCAGTTGCTTCATTTTCGACTGGGACAAAGTTAACATCTTTAGTTACTTGCTCTACACCATTAATATAAATAGTTAAAGAACCATATGTCCCTGAATCTGCCGCATCTGCATCATATACTGTGACGATATGGCTCCAAGAATTTGTTGCTAATGGTGATGATGTAACGGCCTCTGTGGATTGATTTTCTCCATCGATAACACCACCATATATTTTAAACTTAACGACACCCTCATCGGCATCAGAGCTTTCTATGTAAGTTTTGAATCCTAAATAGTTACTGGTATTAGCGTAATCAATTAAAGCTACATCGCTCGCAATCGCACGGCTTGAAAGATTTATAACCGCTTCTAAAGTAAATGAGCCTGTAATTTGATCTGCACCAGAGCCTTCTGTGCTTGTGTAAGATAAATATGCATAAGGTTCTGAGCTTTCTTCTTCAAAAACTGAACTACCTTGAGCAAGATTTAGCGCCATATTTTCAGCTGAAGTTGCACCTGCTGTGTTTGATATTACATTTGTATCATTACCTGACCCTTTAAGTGGAGTGGTTGCTGAACCGCTGTTAGCATATGATCCTGACGTAAAACTAAATTCATCCAGTGCAGTAGGGAAATCTCCTGCTTCCTCTTCATTCTCTTCATCTGCTTCAGACCCTGCAACAACCGCTTGTAATCCACTATAAACATCGCCATCACCATCAAGTGATTCGCCAACGATATAACCTGATTCGAAGTCATCTTCAAAGACGGTCGTTGCCATGGCTGTATCAGAATAAATTACAATATTGTCAACAATTGAGGTTTTAGCTGCTACTTTAGTATTTGACCCAAGTTTAACGCCGAAATAGGCAACACCCGATGCAGTAGTATTGTTATAATCACCCGTATAAATCTCTGTATTATTTAAAGATAGGGCGTACTCATTCGTTGTCGCATCCCAAGTTATTTTGAAATTGTTTGTATCACCTAATGTGTGCTTCACTGTTAATGTGTTAGAAGCCGAACCTGCAACTCTCGTCACAATTCTGCCATCAGACTTTAAAATTACGTCAGCAACCATGTTTGATGTGGAATTAGTCGAGTCATATAGACCAATTGAGAAGTCTTGATCTTGACCCGTTGGATAAATCACATCAATACTTATAGCGCCACTAGTAAGTTCATTGGTAAGATTATCAACAATGCTATATTTCAAGAAACCCGCACCATCATCTGAAATACTTAGTGTATCTGTAATTGCTGCATAAAGGTTTGCCCCACTTTCACCATTGCCTTCATTGCCTTCATTGCCTTCACTAGCTTCGCCATTATCAGCAATAGTAGAGCCTTTGAACTTTAGATCTTCACCACAACCAAAAACTAAAGCTGCACTTAAGGTAACGACTGCTATTTTAGATAATTTGAATTTTTTTCCATTTTTATTGATGTTCATATTTAATCCTTTAAATCATTTAATATTATTTTTAACCTGCTTATTGTTCGATAATTAGACTAGAGGGGCAATTTTTCCTTATTGATAAAATGATCTCGCTCTCATTAGTCGCTTTTTATCAGCGGTAAAGTCGATCTATACAGCATTTCTCATTCTCTATTTGTATGTTTAATGAGGTGAGTTTTAGGCATTTTGAATTGTTAATAATTTTTTAAGTTAGTTTTTATAACTAATGATTTCAAAAAAACTTTACGAATTATTTTATTTTTATTGTTTATATTCATTTGCTTATGAGTATGTTTTTTATTTTCCTTCAAATAAATAGAAAAATAGAGCTATTTGCCCTTTATTCATTATTTATCGTTTTGTATTAATAATTGTTCGGGTGGATGGAGTTAAAGGTGGGGTAATGGATATCAGTAATTATTTTAGTTATCGGTTATCGGTTATCGACTATCGGTTATCGACTATCGGTTATGGATGAGGCTGATGGTGCTCAGCTATATTGATAAAAGTTATGTTTAAAAAAGTAAAAATGAATAAGGATTCAACTGAACATTACTTAATCTCTATCTTCATTTTGTCTCTAACTTCTAATATTTTTAACTGGTTACACAATTCAGCCTGACATACGTGGTTAAGCCCTTTTTAAAGCTGAATAGTTTTTAGTGAGATAGCGCGAATATTTAAAGTGCTAGATAGCTGCTATCAATAGAGATTGGGGCATATTCTTGAGGTGTGTGTTGAGGTATCTATTAAGGTGTAACATTAATGAATGATAATAAAACGGTATCGATTAAAATAAAATTTTACAGATACCGTTTTAATTTATAAGTTTTTTAACTCATGTCTATGATGTGTAACCATGAACTATGTGTTTAACGCATAGTAACAAACTCTTCTGAGCCCGTAGGGTGTATTGCAACGACACTATCAAAATCTGCTTTAGTCGCGCCCATCTTCATTGCAACAGAAAAGCCTTGTATCATTTCATCAACCGCAAAACCGATGCCGTGTAAGCCAACAACAACTTCATTCTCTCCCGCACAAACTAGTTTCATTTTACAAGGTTGACGATGTTGAGTGACGGCTGTGTACATAGCAGTAAAGCCTGACTGATAAACTTTCACATTTTTCTGGCCATATTGTTCAATGGCTTGTTGCTCGGTTAGCCCAATAGTACCAATCGGTGGATGACTAAATACCACTGTTGGAATTAAATCATAATCCATTTTTGCTTCGGGTTTGTTGTTAAATAAACGCTCGGATAATTGACGCCCAGCTTTTACTGCAACAGGTGTTAATTCAACACCGCCTTCCATGATATCTCCGACACAGTAAATGCCAGGAATATTAGTTTCTTGGTATTGGTCAACTTTAATGTATCCGGCTGCATTAGTTTCAACGCCAGTTACTTCAAGGTTAAGCGTGTCAGTAGCAGGGTGGCGACCAATCGCCCAAATTAAAGTATCTACATTGTGGCTTTGACCATTTTCTAGTTCAAGTGTCAGGCTACCGTCTGCTTCTTTGGTGATCTGTTTTGGCGTAGAGTGGGTATGTAATGTAGGGCCTTCAGCTGCCATTACTTCAACTAAGGTATCAACAATAAGCGGATCAAAACTGCGTAATGGTGATTCTTTACGTACAAAAAGATGTGTTTCTGTACCTAATGCACTTAATACACCGGCTATTTCAACGGCAATGTAACCTGCACCAACAACGGCTACGCGTTTAGGTTGTTCGGTAATATCAAAAAAGCCATTAGAATCAATACCTAGCTCAGCACCTGGTACATTAGGAATGCTAGGGCGGCCACCAGTTGCAATAGTAATATGTTTGGCAGTAATTTTTTCACCATTAACTTCAACGGTGTTTTTATCTACAAAAGTAGCAAAGCCTTTAATGACTTCTATTTTATTATTACCTAATACACGGTCATAAGACTCATGGATTCGACCAATATAAGCTTGACGATTTTCAACCATTTTAGCCCAATTAAAGCCTTTTACATCAAGATCAAAGCCGTAATCAGCAGAATATAAGTTAATGGCTTCAGCGACTTGTGCGCCATGCCACATCACTTTTTTCGGTACACAACCAACATTGACACAGGTGCCACCTAAATCTTTAGCTTCAATTATCGCTACTTTTGCACCATACATTGAAGCGCGATTAGCTGAAGCAATACCGCCACTGCCGCCGCCGATACAGATGTAATCAAAATCGAATTGTTTGTTGCTCATGGAGTACCTCATTAATTGTTCAGGAGTAATATGGTTAGGTAGTAAGACTTATTTTATTACCTTTTTATGAATAGTAAGTTACAGCATAGCAGCAAAAAACTATACCGCTTGTATTGAATTTTGCGTTTTATTACTTGAATTCAAGAAGCAAACTTTTGTATCTTCAACGTGTATTGCTAGTCCTGATTGTAAATTACTTTTGACTTAAAAAGAAAAATAACCACGAAGCACTGTGCTTGATGAAGAATATGAAGAGAGAATGTTATTTGAACCTAAGAAAAATGAGTTTATGATTTTCATTTTTTAGCGTTAACTTCTTTCCCTTCGTGACTTCGTGGTTAAATTACTTTTTACCTCAATTTTTTCGTTCTTTATAACTTGCTTATTAAATTCTTTGTTAAATTGATGGTAAATTGCTTTAATTTAAAAATTAACCCTCAGTAACTGTTTGGTAAGCCCATGTTAGCCAAGGCGTTAAAGCTTCTAAATCGCTTTGCTCGACGGTACTACCACACCAAATACGTAACCCACTTGGTGCATCTTTATAAGCTCCAATATCAAAAGCGACTTCTTGGTCGGCAAGTAACTTAATAAACTGTTTCAACTGCTTATCAGATAAATCTACCGAGAAACAGACACTAGTATTAGAGCGAATGCTCTCTTTTTCTGCTAAAAAATGGATCCATTCATGGGTCGCTACAAATTCACTTAATACAGCTAAATTCGCTTGAGACTTTTTAATGCAAGCATTAACACCACCAATTGATTTAACCCAGTTTAATGCATCTTGATAATCTGCTACGCATAACATTGATGGAGTATTAATGGTCGCGCCTGTGAAGATGCCATCAATTAACTTTCCACCTGCTGTCATCCTAAATATTTTAGGTAATGGCCAGCTCGGAGTATAACTTTCTAAACGTTCAACAGCACGAGGGCTTAAAACAATTACACCGTGAGCTCCTTCACCGCCTAATACTTTTTGCCAACTAAAGGTCGTTACATCTAATTTTTCCCAGGGCATTTCCATTGCAAATACAGCAGAAGTTGCATCACATATAGTTAAACCTTCTCGTGCATCGCTAATAAAGTCTGCATTATCAACCTTGACACCTGAAGTGGTGCCGTTCCAAGTAAAGATGCAATCATTTTCAGCTTTCACTTGGCTTAAATCAGGCAACTGTCCGTAATCTGCTTTAATTTCATTTACGTTTTCTAGCTTTAGTTGTTTAGTGATATCTGCATACCAACCTTGTCCAAAAGACTCCCAGTAACAAATGTCCACTGCTCGAGGACCTAGCATCGACCACATGATCATTTCCATTGCACCAGTGTCTGATGCTGGCACAATCCCTACACGATAGCCTGCTGGTAAGTTTAATAGCTCAGCAGTATCGGTGATCACTTGCTGTAAGGCCTTTTTTCCAATATCGGAGCGATGTGAGCGGCCTAGTGTTGACTGGTCTAATTTCCCTAGGTCATATCCTGGTCTTTTAGCGCAAGGCCCTGAAGAGAAGTTAGGAGTGACGGGTTTAATCAGTGGTTTGGTGCTCATGTCGTTAGGTCCTTTTAAAGAAAATATCTTGAAGGCTATAAAAAGTAATGCTATTTGTTGAAGCTGTACAGTATTATTTTCGTTAATGTTTATTTAATGACCGCTGAAGTGAAATAATAAGGTAGGTGCTTATGCGCTGTTTGATGAAGGCTTGGCATGATAATGAATACGCAATAAAAAGTGGCAATAAAAAACTGGTTGATAAAGCAAACTGGTAATCAAGATCAAGCCCAAGATCTATTACAAGATACCTTCATCAAAGCCCTGCAACACAAACAAGTATTTTGTACTATTGACGATGCAAAAAGCTGGCTATAAAAACGGTGTTGCAACTGCTGAAGTATTAGAAAAAATAGCGACCGCGATGGGCGTTGCGATTAAAGTAGAAAAATCATGTGTTTACAAGAAATTATGGAAGCGGGAGTGATCACTACACCTGCTATTTCCATTGATGGTAAGTTAGTACATTCTGGTTCTGTTCCTGATCAGAAAACGACGGCAGCTTTTTTGAGTTAAATTAATAGCAACGCTTGTTATGTTGATTGCTTTAAAGGTTAAGTATTTTAATTATTGATTATTTTACAGTCAGTTGGTTGATATTCATGAAAAATTACTTTACTTTAAAATTTGCTTAGGTATTATCCGTCTCGTCTGCAGGGGTGTAGTTCCAACGGCAGAACGACGGATTCCAAATCCGTATGTTGGGAGTTCGAATCTCTCCACCCCTGCCACATTTTAAAGCCTCGACTTATGTCGGGGCTTTTTCATTTCTAGTTTTGCTATTTCTTTTGTTACTCATTTAATAAACATGTTCCCCTAAAAAGCGAAGCTATAAGAAACAGTAAAGATCGTTGCGCTATAATTACTTGATTTATATTCAGATGGAATATCAAATAGATTTGAAGCATCATTGACTTGCACCAGCATTACTTCTGCTTTTAATGCACTCAAAGGGGTAAAGTGGTAAGAGGTGCCTAGTGCGATTGAAAACTGATCATAGCCTTGATAAAAGTCCGCTAAAATATGTTGCGATGTATTAATCTGCTGCGTTTGCATGTAGCTAAAAATGCCATTAGGTATCTGATTATTATCTATTTTTGTGTAGGTATTTAAGGTGTCATTTTCGGTTTTTATTTGAGAATAAAATAGGTAAGGGGTCCACTTATTGATTTTTTTTCGTAATGATATGTATCCAGAGAGAGTATTAAGACCAATATCAAGATCATTATTTTTTCTTAATATTATCTCAGAGGCTAATCTAAAATCATTACCTAGGTGTATATCGGCCCCTAAATTAAAAATAAACATATCATAGCTACTTACCGCAACTGCGCCATCATTGGGATCATTATTATAAAATCCGATATCAGGTGTTATCGCTTTGTATCCAACTTCCTTAAGCCATAGGCTAGCACCATCATTTTTGATAGTGGCCATATGCAATCCCGCTAGGTAAGTGTTTTCTGTTGTCTTATAGGTAATCGATGTACCGATCAGATCCATTGTTACTTTATTATAAGTTGCACCTGTGGAGTATGAGTTATCAAGGTCATCACCAATATAATATCGCCACTTATGTTTTGCTCTACCTGCATAGGCATCAATAATAAGCTCACTATTAGCAAATGCATAAGTATTGCTAATTGAAGCTCCTAATACGTTATAAACAGGTGATTTTGAATCAAATTCGGCAGGTAGACGAGCATAATCATAGGTGACGCCCACGTCTCGATTTACGGAATTAAGATAACCTGGAATAGGTAACATGCCTAAATTAATCACCCATTCATTATTAGGGCGATAAGATAAAAAAGCCCATGTCAGGGCTGGAGCAATACCATTTTCCTGTGATCTATCTGCTGCTAATTTAGCTTGCATTGTTGCAGTCAATTTAGGTGAAAATTGTATGTCTAGTTGTCCCGCAAGAAGGCTATCTCGTGAAAATGTCCCTTCATTATCAATATATTGCATATATGAATAAGGTTTATCTGATATTGCATAACCTACTGTCCCAAAAGCTGAGAATGTATAATTAATTGCTGCACTGGCATTGCCATGAAACAAGATTGCAATACTGATTGCTAATAGTATTTTTATCAACAAAATCCACTCCAATTGGATGTATAATTTAAGTCCGTTTTATTACTTCAAATATGCTTTAACTTTTCGTTTTCATTATCTGTTCTAATTATCTGTTCTAGTTATCTGTTTTGATTTTTAGTTTGCTGAACGCATTCATTGCCGCATTGAGTCGCGACTGTTGATTTTTTTGATTAACACTTAGAATTTTTTCAATAGTTTAAATGAGTTAGCTCTCAATATCACTGTTTACTAATGATTTTTATATCCTTAGGAAGTGTGAGTAGGTTGGTATCGATATAACCAATTGCGCCGGGAGTCTCGACAATAAAATCAAGTGCTGAGGTGACCGATAAGAACTCTTTCGGAGGCGTTCCTTTACCAATGAAGCGTCTTACTGTCCAATAAGCTGCGTATTTATCTTCATCCTGGGATAAATATTTTTGTAAAAAACGTGCTCTTAATGGATTTGATGGATCTTGGTTAATAGGAATGACCGAAATACCATTGATTTCAATTATTTTACCCGTATAAAGTCGACTGATAATACGCGCATCAAGATCTGTAATATCCGTTTGATAGGAAGTAATCATGACAACTTCTGCCTTAACGGAGATAGATATCACAAAGGTTAATAGCAGGGAGATAAGTGTGAAGTGTTTATTTTTCATACATTCTCCCTAAAAAGCAAAACTATAAGAAATTGAAAACACAGTCGCACTATAATCCTGGGAGGCATTGCCTGAAGGAATATCAAAAAGACTAGAGGATTTATTGACTTGTACCATCATTATTTCAGCTTTCAATATATTAACAGGCGTAAACTGATATGACGTCCCTATCGCAATAGAAAACTGGTCAAAAGCTTCAAAGGTATCAGCAATAACGTGTTGTAAAGCGTTAATGTTGTTAAATGAAGGTACTTGGTTATTATTAATTTGAGAATATTTTTTCAAATCAGCACTGTTTGTTTTGATTTGAGAATAGAAAATATAAGGTGTCCAGTTATTAATTTTTTTCTTTAATGACACATAGCCTGAGATGCTATTAAGCCCTGTTTCTAAGTCATCTGAATTCCTCACTGCCAATTCCGAGGCTAATCTAACACCATCACCAAGGTAGATATCTGCACCAATATTGGCGATATATAAATCAAAACTGTCGACTGTTAAAGTGCCGCTACCTTCATCTGTATTATAATAACCAGAACCTGGAATGGCATCAGAATAACCTACATTTGCATCCCATGAATTGCCATTTCTTTTCTTTATTCTTGCTCTGTGTAAACCTGCTAAATAGACATTGTCGGTGGTTTTGTAAGTGATTGATGCACCTATTACTTCAACATCTACTTTATAATAATCAGCTCCTTGATTGATGCTGTTTTCAATACTCTCTCCGATATAATATCGATAACTCGCTTTAGTTTTACCTGCGTAGGCATCAACAATAATTTCACTATCGGTAAGAGTGAAGGTTTTATTAATTGAAGCCCCTATAAAGTTATAAACAGGAGATACTGAATCAAATTCGCTAGGGAGGCGAGCATAGTCATAGGAAATACCTAGATCTCTATTTACCGAGTTTAAGTAGCCAGGGATCTGTAATTTACCTAATCGAATTAGCCAGTCATTGTTTGGTCGATAAGATAAAAAAGCCCATGTAATACTTGGCTCAACACCATTTTCTTGTGAGTTATCTGCTGCTAATTTTGCTTGTATTGTTGCACTAAATTTAGGATTAAATTTAATGTCTAGTTGTCCCGCAATCAAACTGTCCTTAGCAAAGGACCCTTTATTATCTATATGTTGTACATATTTAAAAGGCTGGTCTGAAATGGTATAACCCAATGTGCCAAAGCCTGAAAAATCATAACTTATTTCAGCTTTAACAGAGGGTATAAAAAGCGATGACATCAATATAATTGTTATCAGTCCTTGATAATAATAAAGATACTTTTTACTCAACTTTCATCCTTAACATATTGCTTACCATTAGATTGCTTCAATTCATCCATGAACTTCTAATTTACTGTTCAACTATACTGTACGTTGGAGATTGATCTTAGTACCTAGAAGTTATTTGCCCTAGTTGTTGATTATTTTTATATTTTGTATGATAAATAATATTAATATATACCTAAATAGAGGTGTTTAACAGGTGTTGAGTCTATCAAGAGATCCCTTTAGTGCATTAATGTGAAGTTAAAAATATAAAACTAGTTGATACTAATGATTTAAGCTTTCTGTATCAGGCTTTTATTTATTCTTCGTTTACAGTGGAGTAGTTAGTGATGACCTACCGGTTTATTATTTTTACAGAGCTAGGGACAGAAATTAAATCGGTGTCGATATAACCTATTGCACCTGGTGTTTCAGCAACGTAAGTAATAATATCTGTTACTGATGCAAATTCTTTAGGTGGGGTTCCTTTGCCAATGAAGCGTCTCACTGTCCAATATGCTGAGTATTCATTTTCATTCTGTGACAAATACTTTTCTAAAAATCTATTTCGTAAAGAAGTTGTCTGCGTGCTATTAACAGGTATCACGGAAACTCCTTCAATTTCTATTACTTTACCCGTATAAATTCGACTGATAATACGCGTATTGAGCTTTGAAAATACTGTTTTATCATTGCCTATTATTACTAGCTCTGATTTAGCAGGAGCGGAAACAAAAAGCATTAATATGAGTGAGGTAATAATGAGTCCTTGATTAGTCATTTGTCACCTCCTAAAAAGCAAAGCTATAGGAGAGAGAAAATATTGTTGTCGAGAAATCACTACTTTCATTCTGAGATGAAACATCAAATAGACTTGATGTTTGATCAACTTCAACAAACATTATTTCAGCTTTTAATACACTCACTGGGCTAAAGCGATAGGATGTACCAATGGCAACAGAGAATTGGTCATATGCTTGATAAATATCCGCTATAACATGTTGTGATGCATTGATTAAGCCTGCGTTAGGAATTGCACTTGGGACTTGATTACTATCTATTCGCTGATGTTTCTTTAAATCATTACTGAATGTCTTAATCTGTGAATAGAAGATATAAGGGGTCCATTTATCTATTCTTTTTTGTAGTGATACGTAACCTAAAACACCATTTATACCAACATTGAGATCATTGGTTTTTCTGTACACTAACTCAGAAGCTAATCGAAGGTCATTACCAAGAGAAATATCTGCTCCAATATTAGCAAGATATAAATCAAAGCGATTGGTTATAGAGGCTCCACTGCTAGGCTCATTGTTATAATACCCGATATCTGAACCCGGTATAATCTCAGTGAATCCGATCTCTTTTAACCATTCTTCACCTCCTTCATTTTTCACTTTTACTCTATGGATTGCTGCCACAAAGGTATGTTTAGGTGTTTTGTAACTAAAGGCTAGGCCAACAAGATCAATCTTCACTTGGTTATAGCTGCTACCTTGAGTGTAAGCGCCTGGTATCTCATTACCAATATAGTAACGAAGATCCGTTGTTTTTTTACCTGCATAGAGATCCACTGTGAAGTCGCTGTCATCAAAGTTGAATGTTTTACTAATTGCAGCTCCTGTGAAGTGATATATGGGAGAGGTTGAATCAGCTTCTGCAGGTAAGCGGGCGTAATCATAAGTGACACCCACATCTCTATTGACTGAGTTTAGGTAACCAGGTACTTGTAATTCGCCGATACGGAATAGCCAGTCATTGGTTGGGCGGTAAGATAAAAAAGCCCAGGTGATATCAATATCCACTCCGTTAGCTTGTGAGTTATTGGCTGCGAGTTTAGCTTGTATTGTTGCACTTAACTTGGGAGAAAATCTAATGTCGAGTTGCCCTGCGATTAGGCTGTCTCTTGAAAAAGTTCCTTCGTTATCAATATATTGAATATATGGTGAGGGATTATTTGAAACAGCGTAACCTAGGGTACCAAAACCTGAAAAATCATAACTTATCTCTGCGTTTGCATTGTTATGATAAAGCATAGCCAGAGGTAACATTTTAATTAGGAGCTTGTAATGAGAAAGACTATTGATAGCCAAGTTATATTTCCAACATAAATTATTTAGTCCACTTATTGATATCAGTATTTCGTAGAATCGTATTCTTTTTTATCTACTCTGTTTTGTGTTGTAAGGGTTTAAATTTAAAAAATTTATGAGTCTTTTAGCTTTTGTAAGCGCTTATCATTCATTATATACCCTATATTAACTATAGATTAGACCATTTTATTTTTTTTATTTGATCTTTTTGGTTGTTAAATACTTATTAGAACAGGGATTTAATTTTTATTAACATTCTTAGTGACTTACATCGATATCTAAAATTATTGAAAATAAAAACATGTCACTTTTTATTCTAAAAAGAGTTAGCCTAGTTGTAGTCTGTATTGCCGGAGTATTTATGCGGGAGAATAGGGTGATGCTTCACGTATTACGTTACCGCATCACCTAATGGGGTTTTTAGTTAATAATCATTTCAATTTTTAGGTTGGAGAAAAAAGAATAAATTTTGGCTATTTAATTCATTGATATTAACGTTATTCATTTTACCGCCATTATTCCGCTTTCAGTTTAGGTGTAACAGCGATAAAAAGGTGAATCAAAGTAGTACGCTTTAATCATCTGGCCAGTTATCTATGATTGATATGCATTGATCTTCAATTACAAATAAAGCTTCAACAATTTCAGGGTCGAAATGATGGCCTTTACCTTTAGCAATTATCTCCATTGATTGCTGATGTGAAAAAGGTTCTTTATATGGGCGAGCACTGCGTAAAGCATCATAGACATCGGCGACAGCCATTAACCTAGCCGCTAATGGGATATTATGACCTACTAATGCTTCTGGATATCCTGAGCCATCCCATTTTTCATGGTGATACAGTGCGATATCCATAGCATAACTGAGTAGTTCGCCTTGCCCACCCATTAAGCCACTGGCTTGTTTTAGAATGTCATAACCACGTTGTGAGTGAGTTTTCATTATTTCAAATTCAGCCTCTGTATGCCTGCCTGGTTTAAGCAAAATATTATCTGGTATGGTTATTTTACCAATATCGTGCAATGGCGATGACTTGGTGATCAAGTTAATGACCTCAGGGGTTAATGTAGATGCATAATGAGGTAATTTAGACAGCTCCTCTGCTAGTGACCGAACATATTCCTGTGTGCGACGAATATGGTTACCTGTGCACTCATCTCGAAACTCTGCAAGCGAGACCATCACATATATAGTGGCATCTTGTAGTTGGTTCACTTGAGCTAAGCGTCGTGACACTTCTTTTTCTAACCAAGTGTTATTATCAAGTAAATAACTTTGCCAAGCTTTCAGCTTAATATGCGTATTCACTCTCGCCATCACTATTGAGGGGCTAATAGGTTTATGTATAAAATCTACGGCACCTAATTCAAAACCATGTTCTTCATCTTCTACCGACACTTTAGCTGTTAAAAATATGATAGGGACGTGCTGTGTTATTTCACTTTCTTTTAGGCGAGTACATACTTCATAGCCATCGATATCTGGCATCATGATATCAAGTAATATCAAGTCTGGAGGAGAAGCAAGTGCAAGTTCAATCGCTTTTTTTCCATTGTTAGCCGCTACAATCCGATATTTATCTTTTAGTAAGCCCATTAAAAGGGTTAGATTTGCCGGTGTATCATCCACAATTAAAATAGTAGGCTTGTTACTTAAACCCGTCATTAATACATTCCTTCTCTATTTTTATATTCTTGTAAGTGATTTAAAGCACTATCAAATTCAAAATTATTGATGCATTGGTTAATTTGTAAAAGAGTTTTTTCAGGTAATACATCTGTTAATAGTGGATAGTTTCTATTCCATTGTTCGATAACTTCTACATCGCTCTCTAAAAGTAGACGCTCTAATAATATAAGTACATCGTTAATTGCAGTTTTTGTTGAAATATTTTGAGGTTCACTATCAAGCTGTATTTTTTTTAATTCGATTAATAATGGGGTTAATTCAGTGAGTAGTTTATTTAGGATCACTGTCGCCGAAGAGTAGCTTGCATGTTTACACACTTGCTCAAGCTCAACGGCAGGTTGAGTCAATTGATTAGCACCTATTGTTTCCGTTAACCCCTTTAAGGAATGAGCCATTAACTCCGCGTTCTTCCAATCTCTTGCTTCTAATAATAATGTAAACCTTTCAGGAAAATTTTTGAAATCGTTGAAAAAGTTAACTAACACTTTTTGGTATAAATCAGTTCTTCCGGCTGAATTTTTTAATCCCTGGGCGGTATTCAACCCTACAATAGGAACAAATGTGTCCTTGTTATCGATTGTTTCATTCGTTTTCACTGCATGGGGCAACAGAGTCATTTTATTATGCAATTCATAAATTGTGGCGTAGAGTAATTCGGGAATTATTGGTTTTGATATATGTCCGTTCATGCCATAAAGACGGCTTTTCTTAATATCTTGCTCCATCGCATGCGCTGTCATCGCGACAATAGGCAAGCCTGCAAATTCTTGATGTTCTCGTAATAATTTAGTCGCTGCATAGCCATCCATGATAGGCATTTGCAAGTCCATTAACACGATATTATATTGCGTTATTTTGCCATTTAATATTTTTTGTACTGCTTCTTGCCCGTTATTTGCAGTATCAATTAACGCGCCCTTCATTTTTAATAATTCTATCGCGAGCTGTTGATTGGTTTTATTATCTTCTACTAATAAAATCCTAATACCCTGTAGACTTAATTCGCTTTTAGTTGAATCAGACTGAGTGAATTTGCTTTCTAAAGCGGTAATGGAGTTGAATACATTCTTCAGCGTAGTCGGCAAAATAGGTTTAGATAATAAATATTCAAGTGCATATTTTGTGGCTATTTTATGCATATTTCCATATTCATTGGCAGACATCATAATCAACTTAGTTTTCTCTAAATATCTTTTCTCGCAGTGGGATTGTAAAAACTGCTTTCCTGAAATATCTTTATTAGTCCAATCAAAAAAGACTAAATCATAAGGTGTTCCTGCATCATATTCATTTTGTATCATGAGAAGGGCTTCAAGGCCGCTGTCGGTCATTTCAATGTCATGCTCAACCTCACTGCCGACTTCAAGTTGTTGCATCATTGCTTGTAGAAGCAACCTTGATTTTTGTTGTTGATCAACAATTAACACGCGTAAATTTGCAACGTTGATTTGGTTATGGCAAAGAGGCTGCTTTTCTGGTAAATCAAATTTTGCGCTGAATGAAAAAATAGTTCCTTCATGTGGCGTGCTGTTAACCTTTATTTCTCCATCCATTAACTCGATTAAATTCTTTGTGATAGCAAGGCCTAAACCTGTACCGCCATACTTACGTGTAGTTGAGCTATCAGCTTGCTCAAACTCTAGAAACAACCGACTCACTTGCTCATCTGTCATACCTATACCAGTATCCTCCACTGAGAAGTTAAGTGTAGTTTGTGTAGCGGTGTTTTCTACCGTTGAGATAGTGAGTTTAATGTAACCACGTTGAGTAAATTTAATCGCATTTGATAATAGATTATTTAATATTTGACCGAGTCTAATGGAGTCGCCAATAAGCACTTTAGTGTCATTCAATAATGAATTACCTTTTATCTCTACTAACATTTCAATGTCTTTTTTCGCTAAGCTTTGCTTGACCAAGGACAATGAATTGGTCACCGTCGTTTCTAATTGAAATGAGGTTTTTTCCAGTTCTATTTTGCCTGCTTCTATTTTTGAAAAGTCTAAAATATCATTAATAATATTAAGTAAGGATTGTCCCGCATTATGAATCGTTTCTATGTAATTGGCTTGTTGTGAGGAAAGTTTGGTATTCAACGCTAAGTAGGCCATACCGATAATAGCGTTCATTGGCGTTCTTATTTCATGGCTCATATTCGCTAAAAATATCGATTTGGCTTGTGTTGCTTCCTGTACTATCAGGTTTGCATGTTCTAATTTCTTTTGGCTTATGTTTCTATTATCTATATCTTTGCCAATGGATTCAGACATGTGGTCCAGCGTTTTTCCTAACGTTAATAACTCTTCTGCCGCTCGCATTTTAGAAACGCGTGTCGAATATTGCCCCGCTGCTAAACATTCAGCGACTTTTGAAAGTAAACTTATAGGGTTTAAAATAAATTGCCTAAACAACAGGTAAATAAGAAAAATGAGGATAAAGGTTAATAGCAAACCGATACTCGCTTTTGTTATTAAAGTATTTAAAAGTGTGCTCGCTTCTTGTACTGCATTATCGGTTCGCTTTTGTACTTGTTGTGATAAGTTGAATAAAGCGTGTGAGAGTGTGGCTTTTTTTGCGTTATACGTATTGCTGTATATTAATTTATTCGCATACTCTACATTCGGTTCTCCGTCAGAAACATATTCATTAGCCTTAATGTCATATAACCCCTGTGTGCTGGCAAAGGCTATTTGTTCAACATTTTTTAATGTTTCGAGTGCCTTTAAAATCTCTTGAAGTAATAGCAATTCTTGTTGAGTAAAGCCTAAGCCTTTCATTTTTGTGGTTAACGAAATACCTCCTTGTGTTGCTAATGCAGTGTGAGGTTTCCTTTCGGCAATTACGTCTGCCCAATATAATGACGGGATATAGTTGACAGGTGCATGCCTAGTGCCATTTCGAATTGCAATAATATCGTAATAATAAAAAAGATAACGTGTTTCACTGGTCGAAATAAAAAGCCTAACCAATTGCGCTAGCTCGTTAGTTTCTACTTGTAATCCATTGGTGAGGCTAATAGATGCTTTACTATGTTGTTGTGTTTGTATCAGATTGTTGTAAGCTTTTTTCACTTCCAAAGTGACATAATAATTTGCACAGAGGATCAGTGAGAGAAACAAGGAAACATAGATAGATGCTTTTGAAAGTTTCATGTTTGCCTAGATCCTCTTTAAGCACATTTTTTAATAATATTAATGGCTGATTAATGTTAATAGTGGTTACTGTTAGTATGTCTTGAATGCTCGAAAGATCATCATGTTAGAGTCAATTGTAGTGATAACGACGCTCTTTTATGAAAAATAGCTTTGCAATAAAAGTCAAATATAACTGATTTATTGTCGATTGTTACAGGTCGTTCATTACTTTAAGTAAGCAACAAATCAGCTCCCTCAATTCATCGTAAAATGTCACTTATGTCTATTTTTTACCTCTTGATAGTTAATAGTAGGCTTTTTACTTCATTTGTACATGATCAAATTAATAAATACTGTGATTAAACATTATAATATCGAGCTTTTTTTTCTACGAATAGAGTGTTGATTATGTGATGGGCATAACTATTTTATGGTATATTATTTATCAAAAGTAATTAAATAAAACAGGAATAATATTATTATGATTGATTATGTCGCGACTTTTATTTTCTTGTTTGCAGTTATTGACCCGATTGGTACGGTTCCTGTGTTTATGGCTGTTACTAGTCATTTTGACCATAAAGAGAAACGTAAAGTAGCGCTAAAAGCGACAGGTTATTCAGCTGTTATTTTGCTTTTTTTCTTAGTCGCCGGTGAATTTATCCTGACCTCTATTGAAATTCCTCTCTCTGCTTTTCAAATAGCGGGAGGGATAGTACTGTTTTTGTTTGCTTTATCGATGATATTTGGAGAGAGTAAACCAGATATTGAACTTAAGATGTCAGCCAAGCAAAATGAAGCTGCCATTTTTCCCATCGCGACCCCATCAATAGCCAGTCCAGGCGCGATGCTAGGCATTGTCTTATTAACTGAAAATTCAAGTTATAGTATTTGGGAGCAAACTCAAACCGCGTTAATTATGCTTCTAGTCCTGTTGATTACAATGTTACTGATGTTAGCGGCGAGCCAAATACACCGGGTTATTGGCAATGCGGGTGCGAGCCTTATTAGCCGAGTGATGGGCATGATATTAGCCTCCGTAGCGGTGGCCAATGTCCTAGCAGGTATCAAGCAATACTTTTTACTTTAATTTTTTGCTCGTATGAATATGTATGTCGCTTTATTGGCGTTGTTGAATAAACTGCTCCAACTCTTTGATCGATAAAGCTCTAGAGAAATGGTAGCCTTGAAATAAATCACATCCGTATTCAGCAAGGATCTCTGCATGTTCCGCTGTTTCAACGCCTTCTGCTAATACTCGCATGTTTAAGTTTTTTCCCATACCAATAATACTTTTCACCATCGCTTTATCTGTTTTATTTTTGTTGATGTCTTGGACAAAGCTTTTATCTATTTTTAATTCATCAATGGGCACGTCTCTAAGCATGCTAAGAGAGGAGTAGCCTGTGCCAAAATCGTCTAAAGCTAAGGAGATATTGTGATCTTTCATTTTAGTAAAAATGGGGCGAAGTACATCAATGCTTTCAATAAATAAACTTTCAGTTATTTCGATAGTAATAGGCAGGTTTTTCTCTCCAAAATAGAGAATACTTTTAATTAACACTTCAAAAAAATTTGTCTGTACAAACTGCCTCACTGATACATTGATCGACAAAGCAAACGTTGTTTTTGACTTGCGTTGTAAGCTACTTATTTCATACATAGCTCTGTTCATTATGTGTTGGCCTAGGATTGGCATTAAGCCAGTTTTTTCTGCAATAGGTATAAAAATATCCGGTGTTATAACACCTAACGTTTTACTTTCCCAGCGTACCAATGCTTCTACGCCGTAGAGTTTATTAAATGTGTCCATTTGCGGTTGATAAACGAGACTGATTTCATTTTTTTCAATAGCAGTACGTAATGCTTGTTCTATTTCAGTTTGTTTGAGCAGATGTTGATGGACTTCTTGTGAAAAGAAAAGATAGTGATTTTTGGTTTTTTTCGCTATCAACATGCTATTTTCAGCATAGCTTATTAAAGTGTCTAACTGTTTTGCATCGCGCGGATAACAGGCTATACCTATTGAGCTAGTAATAGTTAAGCTGTGATTAAAAATACAGTGCATCTCAGCTAAATCATCAAGTAGTTTTTTAGCAAAATCAGATATATTTTGTTTATTTTCCATTTCTATTAATAAAATGAATTGGTCACCACTATAGCGAATTAAATCACCTAATTTCCCTTTTTCCCCTGTTAAACTCTGTTGAATTCGAAGACTAACTGCCTTTAATAAAGCATCCCCATATTTGTGTCCAAAAGAGTCGTTAATATTTTTAAAGTTATCTAAATCGATATATAACATTGAAAATGGTTTTTTAACGTTGGTTAGATCATGGATTAAATGGGGTAATACTGAACGATTATAACAACCAGTTAAATCATCATGTTCTGTTTTATAGGCCAATTCTGTTAACTTATTTTTTTCTATTCTGATTATCCATTTGAACAGGAAAAAAATCACCGCTAAAAAGATAAAATATAAAATGAAGTAATAGGCTGATGTGTAAAGTAATTGACTGGTAATACTGGTTAATGAGCGGCTAGCATGCGTCCAGAATTGATATTGTTTATTAAAGGATAAACTATGTAATTCCTCTTTATCCTTGTTATTGAAACCGAATTGAACCACTTCTTCTGTATCACGCAACATTTCAAGCGTTAAATTTTGTTTCTTGAGTTCTTTTTCTATTTCATTGCGTTGTTGTTCTGTAAACGGAGTTGAAAAATTCTCTGCGTATTCTTTAGAGCCCATTGCAGTGTCTAAAAGACGATAGAAACTTTGATCGAGAGTCAGCATTAGTGAGTTGCCAAAGGACTTTGATTGGGGCCACTTGGGTTGTAATTTATTAATAAGAATCGCAGAAAATAAAAAACCTGTCACAGAGCCCTGTTTATCAATCAACGCTTTTCGTATCGGGATGATCCATTTTTTAGTGATAGGTGAAAAAATAGGACGGCTGATCATTAATTTATCAGCGATGATAGGACCATAAAAGCCTTGCTCAATGTAGCGATCGCCTTTCAATTCAAAAAGTTTTTGCGGAAGGTTGTCACTTTTTGCACGTAAAGTACCGTCTAAATTAAATACAGCAAAACCTGCTAATAAATCCGATTTCTTTAGTATTTTTTGTAACACCGATTGATTAAATTGATGGTCTTCATTAAATCCAACATTGATAAGATCTAATATAGACTCATAGGTAGATAATAAAGAATTGATATCTGCTTTAACTATTTTAGTTATATACAGTTGTTCATATTTTCTTTTTGTTAATAATTCATCATATTTACCATATACAGTAGTGAGCAATAGAATAGTTGTGAACACGACTAGGCAAAAATAGATTAGCCAGGTATGGCGAATTAACTGAAAAATCTTCATTAATTAACGGTACTCTTTTATTTTGTGTGTATAAATAACTGATATAAATAATAAGGCGTGATTTTATCATCTAATTGGCGGTGTTAATATGAGAATAAATTCATATTTTACTCATTTAGGGTAGGAGTAAATCTATTTTTTGCATTATTTAGCCCGTTTAATGCAATAAATTATATCTTTTTGTGCCATTAAAGAAACTGATTTTCTGTCGTTTTTTTAAACGTTTTAAAAGAAGTCTGACTTAGATGATATAAATCAAACCACTGCACCCAATTAAAAGGGTAAATTACACACCATTGCGATTTGTGATCGATGTAACAAACACTTTGGTTTATAATGCGCTCCAATATTCAGAATATAACGACATAATGTTGTATTTTAGACTGCGTCAACGCAGAGCCTGTCACTATCTAGGTAACGATTGGGCCGGTAGAGAATAGGTAAGAAATTTTATAGTTTTTAAAATAGTTTTCAAAAAAGTTTTTAAAATGATTTCAAAAATAGTTTTCAAAATAAAATGAGAGGAGACATCATGTCAGTAAAAAAAATGGTTGATCTAGATTTAGCCGGTAAACGTGTATTTATCCGCCAAGATCTTAACGTTCCAATTAAGGATGGCAAAGTAACATCAGATGCGCGTATTCGTGCTTCAATTCCAACAATCAAATTAGCCTTAGAAAAAGGCGCTAAAGTGATGATTACGTCACACTTAGGTCGCCCAACTGAAGGCGCGTCTGCTGAAGAAAACGCAGCGTTCTCTCTACAACCTGTTGTTGATTACTTAAATGAAGCGCTAGACGTACCAGTACGTTTAGCAACTGACTACTTAAATGGCTTAGAACTTAATGCTGGTGAAGTGGTTGTGCTTGAAAATGTTCGCTTTAACAAAGGCGAGAAGAAAAACGATGAAACATTATCTAAGCAATTAGCAGCATTATGTGATGTATACGTAATGGATGCATTTGGTACGGCTCACCGTGCTCAATCTTCTACTAACGGTGCTGGTCTATTTGCTCCTGTTGCTTGTGCAGGTCCTTTATTAGCCGCAGAGTTAGAAGCACTAGGCAAAGCAATGGATAACCCTGCTCGCCCATTAGTTGCAATCGTTGGTGGTTCTAAAGTATCAACTAAATTAACAGTATTAGAGTCATTATCTAAAATTGCAGATCAACTAGTTGTTGGTGGTGGTATTGCGAATACATTTATCGCAGCACAAGGTCATAATGTTGGTAAATCATTATACGAAGCTGATTTAGTTGAAACAGCTAAAAAATTAATGGTTGATTGTGCAATCCCTGTTGCTACAGACGTTGCCTGTGCAAAAGCATTTGATGAAAACGCTGAAGCTGAAATCAAAAATGTTGCAGACGTACAAGATGACGACATGATTTTCGATTTAGGTCCTGAATCAACAGCGGTATTAGCGGCTATCTTAAAAGATGCTAAAACAATTCTTTGGAATGGCCCAGTTGGCGTATTCGAATTCAAAAACTTTGAAGCAGGTACAGCTGGCATCGCTAAAGCGATTGCTGAATCAGATGCATTCTCTGTTGCTGGTGGCGGTGATACGCTTGCTGCTATCGACAAGTTTGGTATTACTGCAGATGTTTCTTACATATCTACTGGTGGCGGTGCTTTCCTTGAGTTTGTTGAAGGTAAAGAGTTACCGGCAGTGGCAATGTTAGAATTGCGTGCTAACGATTAATTCAAATGTTTAGAGCGAGATTTTATCTCGCTTTTTTATGCGTATTCTTTGTGACATAATTGCCTTAGAATCGCGAAACGAAACAGATTTTAATTTAAAACAATAGATAGGGTATATCTCATGACTAAGATTTTAGACGTTGTACAACCTGGTGTTATCACTGGTGATGATCTTCAAAAAGTATTTGCTGTTGCAAAAGAGCATAAATTTGCACTTCCAGCGGTAAACGTTGTTGGTTCAGATTCAATCAATGCTGTACTTGAAGCTGCTGCTAAAGTTAAAGCGCCAGTTGTTATTCAATTCTCTAACGGCGGTGCTGTATTTAACGCTGGTAAAGGTCTTAAACTTGACGGTCAAGAAGCAGCTGTTTTAGGTGCTGTTTCTGGTGCTAAGCACGTACACGCAATGGCTGCTGCTTACGGTGTTCCAGTGATTCTACATACTGACCACGCTGCTAAAAAATTACTACCATGGATCGACGGATTATTAGATGCTTCTGAAGCACATTTCGCAGAAACAGGTAAACCATTATTCTCTTCTCACATGATCGATCTTTCTGAAGAACCATTAGAAGAAAACATCGAGATCTGTGGTAAATACCTAGCGCGTATGGCTAAAATGGGTATGACGTTAGAAATCGAACTAGGTTGTACTGGTGGCGAAGAAGACGGCGTTGATAACTCAGATATGGATGATTCTTTACTTTACACTCAACCATCTGAAGTTGATTACGCATACGTTGAATTATCAAAAATTAGCCCACGTTTCACTATCGCGGCTTCTTTCGGTAACGTACACGGTGTATACAAGCCAGGTAACGTTAAACTGACTCCAACAATTTTACGTGATTCTCAAAAATTCGTTTCTGAAAAACACAACCTACCAACTAACTCATTAAACTTCGTATTCCACGGTGGTTCTGGTTCTTCTGAAGCAGAAATCCAAGAGTCTATCGGTTACGGTGTTATCAAAATGAACATCGATACAGATACACAGTGGGCATGTTGGGATGGCGTTCGCGTTTACGAAGCAGCTAACCGTGATTTCTTACAAGGTCAAATCGGTAACCCAACGGGTGATGACGCTCCTAACAAGAAATACTACGATCCACGTGTTTGGTTACGCGCAGGTCAAACATCAATGGTTACTCGTTTAGAGAAAGCGTTCTCTGACCTTAATGCAGTAGACGTTCTATAATTTAATCCTTTAGAGGGTTAACTTATAAGTAGATAGAGCCAGCTTAATTGCTGGCTTTTTTTTGCCATTTTTTGCAGTTCACTTTCGTCTATAAAAGCTTATGTTTTTGAAGCAATATAGATAGGCTCAATAGTCGCAGATAAAGCGCTGTTAAAGTCCGCGTCTGCTTGCTCTGCAAAGAGATTGTTGGTTAATACACGCGAGAAGCTAGCAATCACGCCATTATTTTCGGTTAATCGACGGTTTGCTTCTTCAATTGGATAACCGCCAGATAAAGCAACGACTTTAACCACATTAGGATGAGTAATACACGTTTGGTAGAAGTTTGCAGTTTCGGGCAGAGATACCTTAAGCATTACCAATTCATTACTGTTCAATAGATCTAACTGTTTTAAAATCTCTTGTTTTAATAATACTTCAGCAGCACCTTTCTCCGGGCTATTTATATCTACTTCTGGCTCAATGATTGGCACTAAACCCGCTGCACAAATTTGTTTAGCAACTTTAAATTGCTGCTCAACTAGCGCTTGTATACCAACCGGATCTGCTAATTTAATGACTGAACGCATTTTAGTGCCAAATACATCTTTAGCTTTTGCTTTTTGTAGTAAAGCTTCGAGGCCTGGAATGGCTTTCATTAATTGCACGCCATTAGCTTGCGCTTCTAAGCCTTTGTCCACTTTAAGAAATGGCACTATATTTTTTTCTTCCCATAAATAAAGTGAGGATGCCTTTCCTTCAATTTCGCGGTCTAAGGTATTTTCAAACAAAATAGAACCAATCACGCGGTCACCCCTAAAAGAAGGGCTAGTGATAATACGAGAACGCATTTTATGCACTAAATTAAACATCTCTTCGTCGGTATCGTAGGCATCTTCGTTTACACCGTAAGCTTTAAGTGCAGTAGGTGTACTGCCGCCGCTTTGGTCTAATGCTGCTATAAATCCTGGTTCTGTTTTAAATCTATTAAGTTGTTTCTCAAATGTTTGCATGGCTGAGCCTCTGAAAGTTAGTTATACACAACATACATTGAATATTTCTTAAATACAAATGATTATCATTTGAATTTAAGGTTCAACTCAGATTTGAATCACTTAGTATTTCCATGGTTTGAAAGGATCTTAATTTATTTTTGGACAAACAAACGTTAACAAAAATTAATAAATATCCGCTCAAAGAGACTGTCCCTATATTGAAACAAGTGGAGTTGATACATTTAACTGTATGAGTACTTACTCTATACCTAACAATCTTTGGTTAACATTAATTTTTATTAGGTTAGCGCATTTATTTTTACTGTAAATTACCAACTAAAAATAGTTAGAAAAACAGTTAAGAAAAGTAGCTAAATACGATAAATATTTAACGAATCAATAAGCAATAAGCAATAAGCAATAAGCAATAAGGAGTATCTTGTCTTTTCTGAACACTTGATACGAGCAAGGTTTGATAAAACTAGGGCGGTGCTTTACTTATAACTTAGATTGATGCTCTATAAATGAATTGATGTCATTTAATTATTTACAATCTTACACTTCTGCTACTTGGTATTAAGTGACGAACCTAGGTAATATATAGCTTTATTATTAACCGCCTAATCTGAGAGGGAACATGAAAATAATCAATGCAATACTGCTGAGCTGCTTATTAACGGTGATAACATCGGGGCAGGCTGCAACATTACCTGAACAACCGCATATATCAGTTTCAGGCGCGGCAAAAATAGCCGTGAAACCAGATACTGTTCGTATCCAATTTCAGTCTATTGCCTTAGAAAATGATGCAGATAATGCTAAACAGGTAGTGGATTTGCAAGTACAACAAGTGCTGTCTCAATTACAAAAAAATGGCTTTGATCAAGCACTGCTAACTCGTGCTGATGTGCAATTACGCCCTGAGTACGAATATATCGAGAAAAAGCGTACTCAAGTAGGCATTAAAGCAACACGTAATTTAAGTTATCAGTTAGACGATTTAGAAAAAATAAATAAGTTTTTACAGATTTTAGTGAAGAATGATATTTCAAATATTGGCCAAATTAACTATGCACTTAAAGATCCATTACAGTGGCAAATAAAAGCGCGTGACTTGGCGGTGCAAGATTCTATTAATAAAGCTGAAGGATTGGCTAAAAGCTATCACGCTTCATTAGGTAATGTGTATTCAGTTAATTACCATAACAACAATGCACAACCTATTTTGATGCGAGCAATGGAAAGTGATCAAATTGCACCAAGTTATCAAAATAATCAGATAGAAATAAATGAGCGAGTGGAAGCCGTATTTTTATTAAATCCTTAATCGACACTGATCAATAGCTGTTGTGACAGTGAGTTGAAGTGCATACTTTTCAGCTCACTGGGTAGAAATAGTTGTTGTAAATGGCTGATAAAATGGGCACATCGTTGTTTTGAAAAACTGCTTTCAATGCTGAGGTAGGTACTCATTTTTTCTGGAGTTAAGTGCAGAGTAATATAGTCTGCACCACAAATCGCATTCAGAGAATAACCTTTTGGACTAAAGCTATAATGATCAATTATTAAATTATTCAGCCCTGGGTTGCATAGCGACTTATCCAATAACGAGTCATCAGATAGTGAATGATCAAATAGCAAATCGAGCTTTAATGAAGCTAAAACGGCTTTTTTGTCTAATATTTTTGTTTGGAGTGTGTTGGCAAAAGCGCTATTTAATCCATGTAGCATATAAATACTTTGCGTTATTATACTATTTTCAGATACCTCGCCGAATACAAATAAATCCCCTTGATAGCCGTCTCGCCAATGCATGTTTTGGCCCTTAAACTGCTTTTCTAATAGCAATGTGTCCTGTTGGAAGTTAGAACGCTGTAATTGTGGTTTTAAGGCTTGATGACGTTGAAAGAGAAGGGTGTTGATATGTTGCTTAGTAAATTGTTGCTGAACAAATAAAGCGGCTTTAACCAGTTGCGTATTGCCGCAGGTAATTAAAATCAGTTTATCTTGCCATACAAACAAACTTGATTCCGAAAGTAAGTAAGCTTTTACGTTTGCATTAGTGATGCTTGATAATACTTCTGCACCAGAGTGCGCGACTAAGTCTGACCAAAAGCTATCTGCAAAATCAAACAAGTTAAGGCCTTTAGTGCTGATCACTAAACGTTTTTCCGTCCCTTCATAAAACATTTAAGTTCGCCCTAACAACGTTCAGAAAAGACAACTTTTTAAAACAGAAAGTCTTTTCAGCTATGCACTGTTTTGAATACAAGGGCTTACTTTTAATCTTGCTGTGATCTCTTTGCATTTTACAAAATACTTTTAGGCACAATGGTGCGCGTTTTAACTTTTAAGCGTTTACTTAAATCAACCTCTTGATCAGGGTTCCAATCTACTGTTGTTTGCCATGCATTCTCTGGCTGCATTTCAACTAACATCACCTTTTTTACCTTTTTTGCAACAGGCTTTGAAGGGATCACAACAATACTTTCAGTGTTTAAGTTTGCGCTACGTGGATCTAAGTTAAATGTACCAATGACCGTTAAATGATCATCAATGACCATTGATTTTGCATGTAAACCAAAAATAGGTTGCTGTTTTAATTGACGAACCATCTCTTGAGACATGACTTTTTGCCTGATCTTCGCATCGGGCTTAAATTCAAAAATCTGTATTCCTGTTGCAAGTAATGCCTTGCGACTTCTTTGATATCCGCTAAAAGCATCTAAGTTATCATTAGAGGCCAGGCTATTGGTCAATATCTTTATTTCTACTCCCTTAGCGACGAGGGACTTAAAGAGTTCTTCACTGAGCTCTGTAGTGATCAAATAAGGGGATTGTATGGTAATAGAGCTTTTAGCTTGTTTAATCAATTGTATTAAGCGTTCTGTAGCGATCCCACTGCCACCCAGAAATGTTTTTGCATCGTTTTTACCCGGAGTATCTGATACATACTCAACATTATTTAACCAATACACATCGCCTGACTCAACCGCCAGATTAAAGGCAGCGGGCATCGCTTCTATTTGTGCTCTAACCTCGGGTAAAAAGTGTTTAGGGTTACAGGCATATTGATGTAATTTTTCAAAGTTAGGCGTTATATTAGTATCGGTTTGAGTTAATAACTCAGTGACCGGTACACTTAATTTATGCTGCCAAAATTGATTAAATGATTGCTCAATTTGTTGTGTTGCTTGACCGACTAACAAAGCATCCCTATCTCTAAAATTATACTCATGGTCATAACCAAAATATTCATCAGCTACATTACGGCCGCCAGTGATCGAGATCAGGCTATCAACGGTAAAAGTCTTATTATGCATACGTTGGTTGAATGCATGGAAGTCAGTGGCAAGGTTGGTTAGCTTTTGTAATAGATTTTTGCCAACATTAGCCAAGGGGTTATATATCTTAATACTAATATTAGGGTGCGCATTTAAAGTTAATAATTCATCGCCTTTAGCATCCAACATAATATCATCAACTAATATACGTACTTTGACACCTCTATCTGCAGCTCGTACTAAATAATCGATCGCTAATAACCCAATATTATCAGTGGAAAAAATAAAGTACTGCACATCAATCGTCTTCTCGGCATGCTCACTTAACCACGCTCTTGTAAACATCGCTTCAGTACCTTGCTCCAATACATAAACACCGGTTTTGTTATCTTTAATATAAGATGAGTAGGGTGCAAGCTGCTCTGTTATGGAGGTATTAGTTTGAAAAGTAATATCTTGGCAATAATCTTCATTACTCGCCGTAAAACGCTCTTCTGGAGGCGTACAAGCAGCCAGCAACAGTAAACTCACCGTTAAACTGAATAGCTTAAAAGAATTACAATAAGAAAATAATGGCACTCGATGTCCTTGCTTAGTCATTATGTTGATAGCGATTGATTAGCAAATAATAACAAATCTTAATCCTTTCTATTGTTTTAATTATAGATTGTTGATGACCGCTTTGTTTCTGCGCTCCTGAAGACCGCTGATAAAAGGCTGATTCAAATAAAGTAATCGCAATGACTGAGTGATCGGGGGTTGTTTTGAGGGGTTAAATAAAAAGTTAAACTAAGGACTTTCCAGTCAGATACAAAAAAGCCCATAGTAATAAATTACTATGGGCTTAAATGATGGTGCTTCGTCTCGGAATTGAACCAAGGACACGAGGATTTTCAATCCTCTGCTCTACCGACTGAGCTAACGAAGCAAAACTTTTTATTTATTAACTAAGCTAATAAATTTCATCTTACGATGGGTTGTAAATGGTGCCGACTACCGGAGTCGAACTGGTGACCTACTGATTACAAGTCAGTTGCTCTACCTACTGAGCTAAGTCGGCACATAAACCGTTCTGAGCTTTCGCTCTTGTTTATCGACTAATCAATAAACTTAAATAATGGTGCTTCGTCTCTGATATTAAAAGATGAACCACTTGGTGAGAGTTTTTCACTCTCTTTACTGATTGAAATAAATCTTTTCAGTAAAACTAAATAATGGTGCTTCGTCTCGGAATTGAACCAAGGACACGAGGATTTTCAATCCTCTGCTCTACCGACTGAGCTAACGAAGCATCTTTTTATAACTTTTCAACTCTGTCTAATCTATTCGACTGAGCTAACGAAGTATCTCGTTTTTACTTATCAACTCTGTCTAATCTATTCGACTGAGTTAACTAAGTATCTTGTTAATGATTATAACTTCAATCTATGTGACCGAGCTAATGAATCAGGAACGAGGCGTATTAAATAGATTTTAGCGTCGAGCGTCAACCTATTTTTACGCATTTATTCATAATTTAATGCGTTTGTTCGTACTTTGAGCATTATGTGCTCTAAATGTAGTCACAAACAACATAGACTTATTTGTTCTCTGGTGTGAAACCTTCAATCTCTACATCTTTATCTTCAAACAAATAACCAATCATTGCTTCTTGGATAATAGCTCGGTCATCTGGATTGAGCATTTTTAGTTTCTTTTCGTTAATCAACATGGTTTGCTTTTGTTGCCATCCCGCCCAAGCTTCTTTACTGATATTATCAAAAATACGTTTACCAACTTCACCTGGAATTAATTGAAAGTCTAAACCCGGCGCTTCTTTTTTTAAATAAGTACAAAATACAGTACGAGACATTATTTATTCCTTGTGCGTGATTTTATTAACGGCAGCAAATATCTTTTTTGTGGCAGCGGCTAATCCAATTTTTTGTGGTTGTTGTAGGTTATACCAAAGCTGGTCATTTTGTTCCATTACTTGATTTAATTCTTGTTGGGTAAAGTCCACCAATATAGGTGAAATATCAAAATGGTAATGACTAAAAGTATGGCGAAAAGTCGCTAGTTCTGTTGTTTGATAATTGTTGATACCTAAATCAATTAAATGCGCTAAAGCAGCTTCACTATCTGTAAATTCAGGAAAACACCATAAACCACCCCATATTCCAACTGGCGGCCTCTGTATTAACTGTATTCGTCCTTCTTTATTTTTAAGTACCAACATCACCGCGGTTTTAACCGGGATTTTTTTCTTAGCCTTAGGTGTGGGGTAAGCGGTCATGCAATCGTCTGCTAGTGCTAAACAATCATCGGCGACAGGGCACTGATCACATTTTGGTTTGCTTCGTGTGCAAATCATCGCACCCATATCCATCATGGCCTGATTAAAAACATTGGTATCTTTTGCTGGCGTTACCGAATCAGCGAGTGCCCACAACCTATTTTCAACTTTCTTTTCACCCGTCCAGCCTTCAATTTTCTGATGGCGTGTTAAAACACGTTTTACGTTGCCATCTAAAATAGAGAAATGCTTATTCAAAGTTAACGATAATACTGCACCAGCTGTTGAGCGGCCAATGCCTGGTAATGCAATCACATCGTCAAACTGTTCAGGAAATTGTCCATCAAATTGGTCACGAATAATCTGTGCAGCTTTATGCAGATTACGGGCTCGTGCGTAATAACCTAACCCTGTCCAATGATGTAATACTTCATCAATAGGGGCATTCGCTAAATATGAAATAGAGGGAAATGAACGCATAAACTTATTGAAATAAGGGATCACTGTCGCCACTTGAGTCTGTTGCAACATCACTTCACTGACCCATGTCTTATACAAACTTTTGTCTAACTGCCATGGTAAGGTTTTACGGCCATGTTGTTGGTGCCAATCATTGATTCTTTGGCTAAAATGCAACTCACTCACTAGAAACTCTTCGCTAATAAAAAAGAGCAACAGTCTAGCAGAGTTGCACAATTAATATAACATTGCATAATGCACGGCAAATATTCACTCCACTAAAATAGCTGAGTAATTTAATTGGTTTTACTAAACCATGACAGCATTAAAAATTTTATAAACAGAACAATTGCTTACAGGAAATATTGCTTTGTATTGGCTGAAGTTCTTTGTTTAAAATTTAAGCTCATAATTAATGGAAGTGATATCATTAGCCCAATTACAGTTATAGCTGACCAATTAAAGGTAAAAAAATGACAGAGCACGACCAGTCTGCGACAGATAATGGAACAGAAGAAAACAGCATTGAAAGCACTAAAGAAAAATATATTCGTAAAATTCGTTCTTTTGTAAAGCGCGAAGGCCGAATGACCAAACGTCAGCAAACTGCGATCGATGATTTGTGGCCAACAATGGGTGTTGATTACCAAGAGAAGCAATTAAACTTCACTGAATTGTTCGGTAACGATAACCCAGTGGTATTAGAAATTGGTTTTGGTATGGGCAAGTCATTAATTGAAATGGCCTTAAATGCACCAGAGAAAAACTTTCTAGGTATTGAAGTACATGGGCCAGGCGTTGGTGCATGTTTAGCGGATGCTGGTGAAGCGGGCGTAACTAATTTACGCGTGATGAATCATGATGCCGTTGAAGTATTAGAGTTTATGATCCCTGACCAAAGCTTATCGACGTTTCAATTATATTTTCCAGATCCATGGCATAAAGCGCGTCATCATAAACGCCGTATCGTGCAATCTGAGTTTATTGAAAACATGCGTCCTAAATTAGCGATTGGTGGTGTTATTCACATGGCAACTGATTGGGAAAATTACGCAGAACATATGTTAGAAGTATTACAAGCAGCGACCAACTTCAAAAACATTAGTTCAGAAGGTGATTACGCACCTCGTCCGGATTGGCGTCCGCTAACTAAATTTGAATCTCGTGGTCATCGTTTAGGTCATGGCGTATGGGATTTATTGTTTGAGCGTGTTAGCTAAGAAAGTTATTTTTAGCGGTTGAGTACGGTCATTCTAGTTGGAAATACGCACCATCTAATTGGAAACTAACAATCTAGCTGGAAACTCCAAACAACTATTTATTAAGCGAATATTGTGAAAACAGTATTCGCTTTTTTTATGCATAAATTATTGAAAGTTTTTGTCATTATCTATAAAAACTAATTTAGAGCACTTTTTGATTTACGTTATTTTTACGTTTAATGAATATAGTCTTTTTAACTACGATTTGATTTTAAAAGTAATTAGCTGTCCAAGAAAAAAGTGTCCCTCTAATTTTTAGTCATCTCTCACTAAAAAATTAGAGGTGATAACTTACCCTGAAAGAATGGGGGAGTTGCCTATAAAATATAGATATATAAAAAAGTGATAATAATTTATCTGTTGTCTGCAGGGAGTGGTATATCTCTGAAAGCCTATGAATTAAGGTGTTCTATAAACATAAGAGAGCTAATGTGTTAATGAATGCGATGTTAAAGAGTTGTAAAAATTTAAAGTGTAGCGATATTTTTTTGATGCTAATAATGTAAATTAGTGTAACTTTAAGATTAAAATCAGATGAAGAAGGGCGTGTCACTTGGCAAAATCATTCACAGCACCTATTTTTCACGTCTTTATTATAATTTTTACAGTAAGCTTCGTTTTTAATGCAAGTGCAAGTGCAAATGAAAATGCATTAAGCAACCCCAAAGCCGATGAAATTTATAACTTGTTAGAAACTGGCTATTTTATATCTGATGAAAATAACCGTGAGTTACTCGACAAGTACAAAGCTATTTTGGCTGCAGATGATGTTACTCGGCAAAAACGCTATATCCGCCTAAATTGTTGGAATTTGCCTGAGGAAACAACAGAAGATATCCAAGCTGCTATCAGTTATGCAGATAAATACCTGCAAATATTCATGCACTCTTCAACATCACCGGTTCAAATTGATTTGCAATATTGCAAAACTTGGTATCTGCATATACTGGGTGAAAATGAAGGAGTCGTTGCCCAAATTGATACCGCTATTAAACATGCTTACCAGATAGAAAATCCTCGTTTAATTGCCGACGGTCGAAGTATTAGAGGTTCAATATTGTCTTATCTAGGCAATTTTACTGATGCACTTGAAGATTTGATTGTTGCGCAAAATATATATGAATCGCTTAACTTACCTTATCAGGCTAATAATAATTTAGCTGAGTTAGCAAATAGTTATCGCCGTTTTGGGGATGTTAAAACGGCACTTAAATACCAAATAATATTAGAGCAGATTTATCTAAAGAATAAGAATTTTTACGATGCGAATATGATAACTAATGATATTGCGCTTTCTTTAGAAAAACTCGAACATTACGAAGAAGCCATATTGCGTTTTCAAAAAGTTCATGACTTTTGGTTAGCAAAAGATGATCCATTGAATGCTGTTGACGCGACTATTAGTATTGCCGCTAACTTAATCAGTTTAGGTAGGCTGAAAGAAGCTGATCAATTTCTGCTACAAGCACAGCAAATAGTAAAGCCGGGCAATGATGATATATACAGTTACCTTAACTTCTTTCTGGCTCAACTTCATTACAAGCAAGCAAATTATGAGCAGGCAATAAAAAATATTCTTATTGCTGAAAAATCATTTGAATTGAGTGACCATATTCGTGGAACGCTTGATACGTTGCGTCTAAAGAGCAATATTTATGAAGCTTCTGGTCATTGGTCACTTGCTTATCAAGCATTAAATGAATTTATCACCAGACATTTATTAATAGATGAAAAGGTTTTTACTGAACGTAATGCGAAGATGCAAACACAGTTTGATACAAACAAAATTAAAACTGAAAATGAAGTACTTATTCAACGATCTAAAGATAAAGAAAGGCAATTAGATATATTGCAGAGTAACGAAAAAATGCAAGTCATCATTTTAATTTTGGTTTTTATTATTTTAGTGATTGCATTGATCTTCGCTTATAAGCAATTAAAAAGTAAACAACAATTTAAATACCTAGCCTGCACCGATGAACTTACCAAGCTTGTAAATAGACGTGAAATTTATGTACAAGGCAATCAATTTTTAAACCAAGCTAAGGAATCTGCAACACCGTTTTCAATTATCTCATTTGATGCCGATCATTTTAAAAACGTTAATGATACTTTTGGACATGATATGGGCGATAAAGTACTCACAAAAATTGCCTTAATTAGTAAAAGTATGATGCGAGATTCAGATGTAGTCGGTCGTATCGGCGGTGAAGAGTTTGTGGTGTTATTGCCTAATATCGATAAAACTAAAGCGATAGAAATCGCTAATAGGTTAGTTGAGAACATTGCTAAGTATGACTGGTCAACTATTTCACCTAATTTACAGCAAACCGTTAGTGCGGGCGTCGCTGATTATAGTGATGAAGAAGATTTATCGCCATTACTGATCAAAGCAGATAAAGCTCTCTATTGTGCAAAATCTGCGGGACGCAATTGCGTTAAAGTTAAGTAAATCAAAGCAGGGAGTACTGTATTTACATTAATTATTTATCTGAAATTTTAAAGTGCCGAAAGAGCTTATTAGTATAATGATCTAGATCAATAGAGTGTTTGAAAGGCTGATATTTTTGTATTTATGTTAGGTAAATACACAATCAGTTATGCGTTCAGTACTAATATTATAAAGAGGCAAATAACTGAGGAGGAAACAGATGAGCTACCGTCATATTTTAGTTGCTATCGATTTCGACGAGGGGAGCCAGAATGTTCTTGAAAAAGCGGTCAATCTGGCTAAAGCATTAAATGCTAAGTTATCTTTAGTCCATTCCAACAGGCAAATGTTTCATGAGTCTGGATACGGTGGGTTAATTGATATAGAGCTTGCAGGGTTGGAGTTTGAGAATCCAAGTTCGAAAGAACTGAGTGATAAATTGGGGACTTTTTCCGCTGATATTGGTTACCCTATTGAACGTAAGTTTATCGTTGAAGGGGACATCAGTCATAGTTTAGAGAAACCGGTTAAAGAAGCGGGTATAGACTTGATCGTATGTGGTCATCACCATGATTTTTGGAGTCGATTAAGCCCATCTGCTAGTGGATTAATGAATTCTTCCACGGTTGACCTACTAGTCATCTCATTGGATGGATAAAGCTTTAATACTAATAGCAAATTACTTATCAATTACTTAGTAATCATTAAGCCATCACAGTTAACTCTGCTGGTGGCTTTTATTTTCTGAGATTTGTTTTCTGAGAGTTATTTTCTATATTTAGTTTCTGAAATGTATTTTCTATATTAAGTCACTGCGATGTATTTGCCATGATTTATCCGCAGCAATTTATTTATCAGTAATAAACATGCTCAATACCAATGTATCGAGCATGTTTTTTTATTGTCCTTTCAAAATCAATACCGACAAATTAATAGCGTTAACATTAGTTCGTAATCAACGCCATTATCCTTGTATCGATCTTTAACTACCGATCACACCACCATCCTCTTTACTGATCATGACAATGGTTGAGCGGGGTTTACTCGTATTACCATTAGGAAAGTGTCCACTTGGATGCTGTACTCCGACGAACATGGTTTTTTGATCTTCAGAGAAGGTTAAGCCTGTGATTTCACAACCAACTGGACCGGTTAAGAAACGACGTACTTCACCTGTTTTAGGATCGCCACATAACATTTGGTTATTACCCTGGCCTGCAAAGTCACCTTCATTTGAGTAATTGCCATCGGTTTGGATCCATAAACGTCCTGCTTTATCAAAGCCGATACCATCTGGGCTATTAAACATATTATCTTTATTAATATTGTGACTGCCTGCGTATAGGTTATCTTTATGGACGGTTGGATTACCAGCGATTAAGTATAAATCCCATTTAAAGGTTGCACTAGTGTGGTTATGATTTGTTGGTGCCCAGCGTACGATTTGACCGTAGTGGTTTTCGGCACGAGGGTTAGGGCCTTCAACATCTTGCCCTTCTTTTACGCCTCGATTTTTATTATTAGTTAAGGTACAGAAAACATGTTTTTTATCAGGATGAACAGCGACCCATTCTGGTCTGTCCATGGTAGTTGCGCCGACTTGTGTTGCTGCACGTCGTGCAAAAATCATAACTTCTGCTTGGCTATTAAAGCCATTTTCTTTGGTTAAGCCATTCATGCCGTAAGTGAGCTCTAACCACTGACCGTCACCCTCTAGCTTGTCTGCTTGCATTGCAAACTTAGCCACATAAAGCGTTCCTTCTTCAAGTAAGTTACGATTTTCGCTGTGGTTGCCTTCTTGGTATTTATTTTTAGTGACAAATTTATATAAATGCTCTCCACGCTCGTCGTCACCAAGGTAAACAACAACATGACCATCATCATTAACCACTAATGCGGCATTCTCATGTTTAAAGCGCCCCAAAGCAGTACGTTTTAATGGCGTTGAAGTAGGATCGTTTGGATCAATTTCAACCACCCAACCATGGCGGTTAGGTTCATTTGGGTTTTGAGCAAGGTCAAAGCGTGGATCAAAGTTATGCCATTGATATTTACTTTGCTCTGCTTTAATTCCATAACGTTTATCATCAGCTGTTAATGGCACATTAGCTTCTGCACCAAAGAACCCATTAAAATTCTCTTCACAGGTTAAATAAGTTCCCCAAGGTGTTTCACCGTTCGCACAGTTGTTGAAGGTACCTAATACCTTTTTACCCGTTGGGTCTGCTTTGGTTTTTAATAAATCGTGGCCTGCAGCTGGCCCTGTCACTAACATTTCAGTATTGGCTGTAATACGGCGATTTGCTTTGCCGTCTTTATCCATCGTCCATTGACCATTCTGTTTAGTGATTTCTACTATGGTTATACCCACTGCAGCTTGTGCTTTTTTAACATCCTCAGCGGTCATTGCTTTACCTTGATGTGCAAACAGATACTCATAATTAGTGTATTCATTGTTCACCGCAAGAATAGCGCGATCTTTGGAAAGCGGGAAAATACTCATGCCATCGGTATTATCACCAAATTGTACCGCTTGGGCTGCTGAATCTTGTTGACCATTTGCATTAAAAGCCGGTGCATTATTGAAAATAGGATCTCCCCATGACATTAAGTTGCTCACACTGTAGCCTTTTGGCACCACAATACTGTCACTTGTTGAAGTCGGAATAGCGGTAAAGTTTAATAGAGTGCTATCCATCGTTGCCGCCACTGCTTTCGCGACAGGGTTGAGTGCTAAAAATGCACCTGCACCGACTGCTGCTGAAGCAAATAAAAAATTACGGCGAGATAAACGAGCATCAACCATTTTACTGAAATCAGTTTCTTTTTCTAAAAAATGCGACATTAGACTTCCTTATTCTGGGGGGAGTATTTATTCAATGTGCAGTAGCCTAAAGGACCTGTATGACAGCTTTATTACACTTCAAAAATTTTACAGCCGACTTAAATAACCTTAGCCTAATATTAAAAAGTCCAATATTGAAAGTGCAATATTTAAAGCCCAATAAAAAAGTGGGGTAATAACGTTATTTTTTATACCAGCAGTTAAACCAAGATTGCTTGCTCAACGTATTCATTTTTTAAATAACAGTGTGGGTTCGTTTTGCTTATGCAGGACGCAGGTTAAATATTAAGGTAGAAATTTGAATGACAGTATTTAGTGAAAGTGAAGAGTCTAGAGTGATAGAAATGGCCTGGGAAGATAGAACCCCGTTTGAAGCGATTAAACAAGAGTTTGGTCTTGATGAGCAAGGCGTCATCAAACTCATGCGTAATAAAATGAAAGCGGGTAGCTTTAAATTATGGCGTCGCCGTGTCAGCGGTCGCAAAAGTAAGCACCTTAAGTTAAGGTCACCTGAGATAAGTCGAGCCTATTGCCCTACACAATATAAGCAGCGTTGATATAAACAACATTAATTCGTTTTACTTTTAATGCTGTGTGAATAATTGTGCCGACTGGCTTTCTAAAAAGCGTGTGCCAATTTCATATCCCATTTGATAATCTGCCGCTAATGCTTGATCGCTGCTTCCCAACAAGCGGCTAGATAGCTTGTTAGCGGGCGCTATTTCAATAATCTGAGTATCTGCTGGTGGTTGATGTATAAAGTCTACTGCTTCGCTGTAGGCATTCTCATGTCCTGTAATTAAATCTAATACACGAGGGCAGCGTTGTGTTTTACATACCCAAGATTTGATCTTATGTGCCCATGGAGAATGTGCACTTTGATCGGTTGGAACGGTTCTAATTACTATTATTTTTTTAGCGCCGCGTTGATAAGCCTCTTGAATGGGTATTGGTAGTGCAACACCACCATCGACATAATAATTTCCATCAATCGCAACCCCTTTTTTATATAAATAAGGTAACGCGCTGGATGCTTTAAGCATTGTTAACCAACTGTCTGCTGTTGGTTCAAGCAACGCAGGGCGAAAGCCATTAGTGTTGGTTGCAGAGAAAAGCAGCTGACGATGTTGCAGTTGAGCTTGTGCACAGTTTAAATTAAGTTGGTATTCAGGCTCTTGAGCCTTATTAAAATACCAATCAAGATCAACCGTATGCCCGCCTAAAAATGAACGCTTCATATTAAAGAATTCTGGGTGCTTTGATAACTGCATTATTGAACGTTTAGCGTAACCCGATTGCTGAGTGAGATAAGCTGATAAATTTTGTGCACCTGCTGATGTTCCAATTAGTAATGCAAAGGGATTAAAGTCATGTGCTAACCAACTGTCTAATACTCCTGCTGTAAAAATACCTCGTTGTCCTCCTCCTTCAACCACTAGCGCAGTACCTTCAATTGGCAAGGGTGCAGAGCAATTACCAACTTTCATCGGTGAGTGGTTTTTAGACAAAGTATTATTAGTGAGTTGGTTCATTATTTCTCCAAGGTTATGTCCTAATAATTTATCCTTTTATAAGAGTTAGGTTAAATCGTTTATTGTCATTAGTGCAATAGCCAAAGACTATGTTACTAAATCTGCTGATTTTTTGTGGCAGGTCACTACTTAAGTGAGTTTGACGACTTTATGGATCGAATAGATTGCTAAAAATATTCGCTTAGGTAATCTACGCGTTTAATAATTACTTAACCTAATAGAAGAACATTATGAAACCGTCTAAGTTAACCCCTTACCGCCTGCCGCTAACAATACTTGTCTTTTTTATTGCCTATTCTCTACTGACACGTACGCCATTATTTGTTATTCCATCGGCGATCAGCCTTATGATTGGTGACATTTTTTCTGCTTTTGATGGTGCAAAAGAAGGGGAGCAAATTGCCTTGATTTTGGCTATTTTACTGTGTGTATTTGCTCATTTTGGTTCTGGTAAATATATGAAGGTCGATGATCAAGCTAATAAAAAGGGCTTACTGAAAGGCATTGGTATGGTGATTCTGATCACCGCTGCTTACATTTACAATATTGTGCAATAACACTCATTAATAGAATTGCTTGATGGCATTCTTTAACGGCATTGTTTAAGGACATTATTTAATAATATTGCTTAAGGGTGCTGTCTAAAGGCAATGTTTAATTGCTATGTCCAATTGCTATGTCCAATTGCTATGTTCAATCGCTATGTTTAATCTAAATTTTCAAGAATATGGCGCTGCCAAAGGAAGTTTGTAACAAGTATTTACGAGCTTAATAAAGGAGGGCAGTGTCGAAGCTTGTATTCACTTGGGTTCATACCAAAGAACTTTTTAAAGCTGCGGCTAAAGTGACTGGTATTTAGGTAACCTGTCGCAAAACAGACTTGTGTTACTGATTTATTCTTTCTTAATAAGTCGGCTGCTTTTTTAAGACGTAGTTGAAATAGAAACTCTCGTGGCGTGCTCCCTATTACCTGTTTAAATTCGTTAAAAAACTTAGTGCGACTCATGCATGAAATTTTACTCAAACTATCTATATTAATCTCTTCTCTTAAGTTTTTATGTAAATGATCAATGACGCTATTAATACCGTTATGATCGGGCTGAGCTAAACTGTGGCAAATAATAAAGTCACGGGTTTGGTGTCGCAGTAAGCGTGTAATTAACTCACTCACCGCCAAATCAATCATAAAGCTTCTGTCTTGATGGTTTTCGCTAAATATACCTATCATGCGGTCCAGTAATGCTTGAGTCTGAGTATTATGGTGAGTGTGCATTAATTTATTGTCATAGCGCCATTCTTGTTCGTAAACTGAAAGTGGCGCGCTATTATTCAATTGCTTACAAATCTTCTTTATACGTTTCTGGCTTATTTCGATAGCGATACATGTAGTAGGGCTGTCAATCGTTGCCGTAGGAAAGTCTATTTCAACCATGCGATTAGGGGCAATAATAAAGGATTCGTGCGGTAAAAAATGCGTTTCAAAATCACGCTGATTATTGTGCATTATTTTTTTACCCGTCAACATTCCACAAAACATGAGTTGATCAGAAACCAGTTCAATATTGGTTGCCTGCTCAAAAGTGTCATAAACACTCAACTCAGCTTGCTCTCCAGCAAAGGATATTTTGCTTTCTATTAAGACTTGATGTGCTTTACGTTGCTTATTAAGGCTTTCACTTATCATAAATATCATTCTCTTTAGATTTGGAACTGACAGTCAACAATTGTGAATTTACAGTCACGCAGACTACAAATTAATGAATATGATAACTATTACACAATGGAGTGAAAATAACTGAGAGGTGTTCATGATTTATCCAAATCCTGGTTCAATGGAATCGACAGTGGTCTTTAAAGCACAATACAATAACTATATCGGCGGGCAGTGGGTTGCGCCGGTTAATGGTAAGTATTACACCAACAAGACACCTGTAACCGGAGATGATGTTTGTGAAGTTGCGCGTTCTGACGGAGACGATATTGAACTTGCGTTAGATGCAGCGCACCAAGCGAAAGAAGCATGGGGTAATACCTCGGTGACTGAGCGCTCTAATATATTATTGAAAATAGCAGATCGTATTGAAGCAAATTTAGAGTTGTTGGCGTTAGTAGAAACATGGGATAACGGCAAATGTATTCGTGAAACCATGGGCGCAGATGTACCGCTAGCCGTTGATCATTTTAGATATTTTGCAGGTTGTATTCGTGCTCAAGAAGGCTCTATTGGTGAAATAGATCAAAATACCGTCGCCTATCATTTCCATGAACCATTAGGCGTGGTGGGGCAAATTATCCCTTGGAATTTCCCATTATTAATGGCGGCTTGGAAAATCCCACCAGCATTAGCCGCTGGTAACTGCATAGTTTTAAAACCTGCGGAACAAACCCCTCTTTCTATCTTATTCTTGATGGAGCTGATCTGTGATCTGTTACCGCCTGGTGTATTAAATATAGTTAATGGCTTTGGTGCAGAAGCAGGGCAAGCTTTAGCCACATCAACGCGTATTGCTAAGATTGCTTTTACTGGTTCAAGCCCAGTTGGTAAACATATTTTGAAATGTGCAGCGGAAAATATGATCCCTTCGACCGTAGAGTTAGGCGGGAAATCACCTAATATTTTCTTTGCAGATATTATGAATCACGAAGATACTTATATTGATAAATGTGTTGAAGGTGCGACTTTAGCATTCTTTAACCAAGGTGAGGTTTGTACTTCCCCATCACGTTTATTGGTGGAAGAGTCAATTGCCGATGAATTTATTAAACGTCTTATTGCACGAACCAAAGCAATTATTCAAGGTAATCCGCTTAACACCGAGAGTCAGGTTGGAGCACAAGTCTCTAAAGCCCAATATGACAAAATTCTTTCGTATATTGATATCGGTCGTGAAGAGGGCGCTGAAGTACTTGCAGGTGGTGCCATTGAAAACGTAGAAGGGGCTCATGCAGGTTTTTACATTCAGCCAACGTTATTAAAAGGGACCAATGATATGCGCGTGTTCCAAGAAGAAATTTTTGGACCGGTGATCAGTGTAACAACCTTTAAAGATGAAGCCCATGCATTGGAAATTGCTAATGACACACAGTTTGGTTTAGGAGCCGGATTATGGACGCGCGATAGTAACCGAGCTTACCGAATGGGCCGAGGTATTAAAGCCGGTCGTGTATGGACAAACTGTTACCACTTATATCCTGCACACGCCGCATTTGGTGGTTACAAGCAATCGGGAATAGGGCGAGAAAATCACAAAATGATGTTAGAACATTATCAACAAACGAAAAATATGTTGATCAGCTACGATATTAACCCAATGGGATTCTTCTAATCATTATTGCGCTTAATTGAGTTTGAATTAACTATTCAATGAACCTACCTTAATCAATAAAAGCGATTGAATAATCTATTCACTCGCTTTTATTTAAGTTTTATTAAACTAAAAATCGCTGGTGGTCAGTGTAAACAGCTGAGTCTAATAGTAACTTGCCATTTTAATGTTTAAAAAATAACTAATTATATTTGTTAAGTCATTGCTTTCTATGTAATTAAAATTTCGCGATCTAATACTTTTATAATATTTGCACTATGTCGGTGCTAAAAATAACCATATTGGGTACATTGCTGTACAATAAGCCGCCAGAATAAACGCTAGCGAGAAGTAAAGCAGGGATGAAAGAAACAAAAATGGAGGTGTTAAACCGCCAAGGTGAATCCATGGAAGTGGATAAAGGATACCGCTTTGGGTACCCCTTTTTTAGCTTACTCGTATTTATAAAACAGACATGTTTAGAAGATAAAAACCGTAATTGCCCTGAACTGCAATGTGATATTTTTTATCGCGATATTATGAATTACGGCTTTCTTGATTCTCATAATCAGCATATGGCCGATGGTCGTTTTGACCTTGCTGCTAAAAACCTCAATGCCATGCATTATATCTCTATCGATGCACTGACGGGTCTACGTAAAAAAGAATATTTACAACGTAAATTAACCAGCCTCGAAAACCAAGTATATTACGATGAAGTTTCAGATTTTTCATTAATTATGTGTGACTTAGATAAGTTTAAAGTGATCAATGATAACTTCGGACACAGTGTGGGTGACGATACGTTAACTTTATTTGGAGAACTAATTCGGGAGAGTATTCGACCTACAGATTATGCTTATCGTTTTGGTGGTGAAGAGTTTCTTATCTTACTGCCTAATAGTAACTTAGAAGAGGCGGTTTGCGTTGCAGAGCGCGTACGCATAACCATAGAAGATAGACTACAGCTGGGACACTACGGTTTAAGTCAGGTCACCGCCGTTGATATGCAAATATCGAATATTTCTGTACAGGAAGGGGAAGAAGCAAATGCTTTCTTTTTAGCGCGATCTGTTACTTGCAGTTTTGGCGTCTCTAATTACAGCGAGTGTGGGCAATCAACGGAACTACTCTTTACCCAAGCCGATGACAACCTCTATGTTGCGAAGAATAATGGGCGTAATCGCGTAGCGTATTAGTTTTGCTTTTTAGTTTCACATCTATTCATCTGAACGCAGCAAATCAATATTTCGCTTTACCCGCTATTTTACTTATTAGCGTAAAGTTCTGTTAACTGTTTAATGAAATTAACCTTGTTTGGTATTGATATTGGTATTGTGTTTATTGTTTGCTGGGTGAACCAAAAGGGTTTAATACCAACAGATAACGCGGGCTTAATGTCTTTCTCGAAGTTATCACCGACCATTGCTACTTCAGGTGCACTAATATTTAATTGATTAAGAATTGCATTTAAAAATGCAGGTGTGCCTTTTGATAGACCTAAATTAGCTTTGCAAAAGTAGCCCGAGATAAATTGATTTAAATCGACGCGTTCAAAGGCTTGTTGAATTTCTAATTCAGTGGAATCTGCGGCACCTGTTGCGATATATATCTTTGCATTTTTAGACAAAGCGGTAAGCGTTTCTTTAGCGCCTGAAACTGCTTCAACTACTTCCCAGTCATACATTTTTCCTACTGCATCGGGGAAATCAACCATCAACGTGTCACCCCAATCAAATAAATATACGTTTATCATCTTAACTCCATCTTTCATCTTTGATTCATATAAAGTTTTTGGTCACAATGTCGTTATCTAAGGCATGATTATTGACAATAAAAAAGCCTGCGGTTAAGCAGGCTCATTAACGTGGTTAATTAACTGGTTACGTCATTAGCTCGCACTATTCATTTGTTTAATAAACTTGTTTGATTCGGCAATTGATTCATTCATATCGTTCATTAGCTGCTGAATATCACGTTTTAGATTGGTGAATTCACCTTTGATTTCTGACACCGCTTGTGCGTTTAAATTATGTTTTAAGTATAAAACGTTATCGTTTAAAGAAGATAATACCGGCTCCATCTTGCTTTCGGCGTTGCGCATAGAGCGTAAAAGAGTGCTAAATTGACTCTTTGTTTCTGCTAGCTTTTGACTGCTTTGGCGTTTTAAAGATGCACTTTTATATTGCTCAAGCTCTTCGTTCCATTCATCAAATAATGCATTAGCCACCTCTTCCACTTTATCAATGTTAGTTGATACTTCGTTTGCTGCTTTTAGGCTTGACTGGTAATCATCGTTTAATGCATCGTAGGTCTTTTGTAGTTCGCCCCCTTTAAAGTCGATCAGGGTAGTTAGCCCTTCAAGTGCGGATTGAAACTCTTCTTGCGACTCTTGCTGTGACTCTTTTGTTTCTTCAACACGGTCAATAAGAATATCGCGCTTGTGAAGCCCGACCTTTTCCATTGCCGAGTAATAAACTGATTCACAACCTGATAATGTAAATGTTAGTGCAAGCAATGAAGCACATAATAGTGTCTTTTTTTTCATTTTAACTCCTGTTTATAAGCATCAATATTGTAAATTACGATGATAATCAAAGCACGATAATGACATGGATAATATGATCTCTCCTGGTAAACAGCAAGCTAAGTACTGGCGACTTAAGAGATCAAACTGATGATAATGAGGGGTAACATTCACTATTCATAAAGGAAAATGAATAGTCTGTGCGAAGGTTTATGCTCGGTAGTGTGGAAGGTTAGATACCTTTGTCTGCCCAACTAGGTAAATTACACCATAAAATAGGGTTCATGCTCAATTGCATGTAGGCATTCTTGTAAAGTTAGGTTTCGGTGCAATTCAAGCCATTTATCATTGTATCGCATATAAGATAGATTGAACTTTCCATCGCCTACATGCACCATTTTGGCAAATTTAATTTCAAAGCTAGGTGAAATTGCATTTTTTCCTGGGCTATTATGTTTAGAACAAAAATAAAAAGAATTCCCATGTCACTTAGTATATATATCGACAAGATAATTAGAGCTGCTTTCTGGAAGAGGTACTTTAACACTTCTTGGCTTCAAAATTTTATCTATTAATTTCTCTGCTTCTTTATCCAAAGCACTTTTAATTAAACTTGTAACCTTTACTGGCTTGGTTACTGAAGCCATCCATCTATTCATATCTGTAACTTCTCAATTATATTTAGGAACCGAATTATTTTTGCCTTCTCTGGAATCGCTTGTTTTTGATAATGAAATGTAGCGTTTCTAAATAATCTCATGCATCGACAAAAGCTTTCATTAGCTAAAAGTAAATCTACACCTTCATTTACAAAATTAAGTTCAATGTAACCTTTAATTACAACAAATATCAGACCATAAAATACTGATAAACGAGAAAATGAAGAATGCATTTCTTTAAATTGAAGCATTTCTTTAGGAAGATCTGATTTACTTCCAATAGGTGTCTAAATCACTTGTTTTACTGCATCTGTATTTAACCAATGTTTATGTGATGATATGAGTTTATCCGCACTGACTTCTGAAGGCCTGCGTCGTTTTAAGTTGTTAATTGCAGTTGGTTAAAATGTGCGAGGCACAAACAGCAGTCAACTAACTTGCCCATCTTGAAAGCTCTTATATTATGTGCGAGTTTTAACTAGAGAGAGATACTTGCTTTCGCACTCAGAGAAAAGCGTGAATGAATTCATGCTATTACCGTAATTTTGAATTGTTAAGGTATCACCTTGCTGCAACGCACTTACTTCGATTTTTGAATTACGTGGCGATTCTGAGGCATACAACCCGGAGAATACAATTTGTTGGCCCTTTTTCATAAAAGTGCCTTTAGCCGATCGAGCATTTGTTTTAACTTTGTATACAAGCTGATTACCTTCTTGTGATAGCCCAACAACTAAGTTACATGATGATGGTTCCAAACTTTTGTAGTAAACAAAACTGGATTTAGGCAGCATAGAACACCCTGAAATGACGGTGAAACAAATGATCAAATAAAACAACTTTTTCAAATTACCTCCTAGTATATAACGCCCGCACAAACGGACAAACATTGTGGGTTATAATGTTAATCAAAATGGAATCTAATTAACTGTTTTTGTTGCGATTTGATGCACTTTTGTACGTCCAGCATGGACTAATGAGATGAAAGTCTTCTGTAGGAAGGTCACCATTTAATCACTTAGGTGATTAAACGCTAACTACTAGCGAATGGCAAGGGCTTATCCGTGAGGATGAGGCTAGTGGAGTCTGCTAGCATCCTTGTGAATAAAGAGGGGAGCTGATGAACAAGAGCATCATATGAGGCGTAGGCTAGAAGTGAGTCGGCACAAGACAATGAAACCATGTGATCTAATGACCACCGTAAATGATGCAGTGCAAAGAAAGTACATGCTCTTATCTGGGGAGATCGGCTTAACACGCGAGCGTTAACTAAGCTTGTTAATGTGGGATAGTAACGAGAAAACAGCTCTACAAACTCAATCTGTATTTACGAGGATAGGGAAATTATTTTCTGATCGCCAAGGGTTGCCAATTAACGATTGAGCTGATCATTGGATCCGCCGCCGACGGTGAATGTTTTTCTCATCAAGAAGTGGGGCGGTAATGGCGTAAACCAAGGACGAAATTGAGATCATTGATCAAACTGGGTGTCAGTGAATATTTAGCTATTTCTTGTGCCAGTGGGTTTATAAAAAGTACAAGTAGAAGACCTTGTCGTAGTTCGAAGATCAAAGGGATCAATATAGCGATCAGTAATGCGTTTTTAGCCTGACAAGGTTTGATGTCATTAAAGGATTTATGAATTCACATTCACTATTCATTATATGGTGAACCGTCTGCAGGGTGGTGGAGCTGGAGGCTAGATAGATTAGAAAAACTCGGTTTTAATCGTTTAATGTTGATTCGTCTGCGCTCACCCTGACAGCTAGCTATTTATTTGCAGTGCTTTCGCCCTGTCGGCGACATCCTTTCTTTTACCAGAAAAGAAAGGATGCAAAGAAACTGGCCACCGGAGCACTTTCTTATCCAAACGCTAATTGCCTTTCTTAACGCACCAGTTCATACAGCACATCCATGTGCTGAATGAACTTACAGCAAACGTCCTGTTTGCTGTTGCTGAAAGTCATTTATCGCTTGGGAAAGCTTTACGGTGGGGAAGTTGTAGCCACATTAAGCATCGTTTTTCTTGGGATTTGGTGGAAAGTTTTTTAAAAGTCAAAAAGCAAGGTTTGGCCCTTTTATAAAAACCGAGTTATTCTACAGCCTCAACGCTCTGTTTTAGCATCTGATTTCAACGCCTTGTTAGTTTTTCCTACGCAACGATCTACTTTGACGGACTTTATTCAGTCGAAAGAAGCTAAACGAATTAAGACTAAAGTTTCCACTTCCTAGGCTTTTAGCAAACACAATTAGGTTGTTATTCTCTTGTTTTTTTGTCGTCATTTTTAGACAACAATGAAATTGATCTGTGTCTACAGAAATCAGCGTGAAAATAAATGAATAGGTTTGATTATGAGAAAATATTGAAGTATCAGTTTTACAAATAAATTCTTCAATTTCACCAGGTTTTAAAAGCTTTTGTATATCTACTCTTTTACTTTCAACGTTAATGGAAGTGTCATTGCCTTTGTTTATAAAGAGCTTATCAATATATAGATTTTTATTCCCTGAGCATGAAATGAAAAATTTACTCTCGCAGAAGTTATCATCGTTTTCAATTTTCCAACTAAACGAAACTAAGCGACAATTAAATTTAAACGAATTCCAAATATGGGTTTTAAATATACTGAATAGTGACAAAATAAATGCGGACATTGATATTAATACAGCCCAACTTTTTGCATCCATGTAAATCCCTTTTGAAAATTGATTCCCAACGTCTACGATAAATTAACGGGGTTAACGAGGCTGTAGAATTTCTCTTTTTTCAGAAAAACATACTTTATAGTATTCCTAAATATACTTATACATAAGAATATTAAAGCACTTGTAATTACCCACTAAGAACGCTAATCAGAATATTTTGATTAATATCCATGAAACTCTCCAGGGTAAGATGGCATCACGTTAAGTGGCCTAAAATAGTTGGTTATTATTGTGTGAGGAACGAAAAAACCAAACTATTTTTTGTCCGATTTAAAGTCCTTGTTATAAGCCTACTTCCACTTTACAACAGCATCTGCTTGGCATGAAGTGATACCAGAAAAACCATTACGCCCCATAGAAATACGAATACGTTGCTCATTCATAGGTTGAATTTCTTTACCTATTTTATCTGAGTGTTCCCAAGCAATGGCAGTTAGTTGACTTTTACAAGCAGTAGCCACTGCATCGCTTTCTGGAATAAATTGGTATCTAGAATAGTAAACTGTAACTCCAAAGCCATCATCTCGTTTTTCTATACCATACTCAGTATCTTTATCGTACGTAGACAAGGCTATATTGGTGTGACTTACTGGTGTTGCACACCCTAACAATAAAAGACTTAAAATTATTAAAATAGTAAATTTCATCGTAACTCCTTTTTAGGCTTATACAGCACGATTAAGTAGAATAATTCCAGATTTTGCCAGAAATACGGAATATGTTAATTTGTTAAAAATTCTTTCAACGATACGTTGCTGCAACTATAAATCAAACAATTAAAGTGACCAATAGACAAAAGTCAAATATTAATCATGTTGATATATAGAATAATTTGGTATTAACAACGGAAAGGCAAAATAACGTTAATTTATTTAGCGTTAACCTAGTTTTAAGCGCCTGTTATTCGACAAGCAATGCGGCTACATCAATTTCCCATTTTTTTCTGAATCAATCACTGCCTTTAGCAAGGTAAGGCAGCGAATTATACGACAGTATTGTGTTATGAACAGGCGTTGCTAGTTCAGATCGCCACAGGGATGTGGCGTATGAACGGTGTGTTAAGAAGGCAGTTATTGATTCAGATTAAAAAAACGATATGGGCGAGTTTCTTTTGGTTCTGTTTTCTTTGTTCGTATAAAGAATCTTGCTTATTCAGACTGCGAAACAATGTTTCGGTTCTTCTAACGCTATACGCCGACAGGGCGGAACACTAAATTACAATTATTCATTAAGCTAAGTTGAGCGAAGACGAATTTTGATGCTAATTAAATAGGACTTCAATTTGAAAAAGCACTCGTTGTGGCGACAAAAAAAAGGCCATCTATATTTCTATAGACAGCCCACTAATTCATCACCTATTTCAACTTTAGACGTTTTAGCTAACCAAACCTGAGCTAATCCAAAACTAGGCTACCTGTTCTGCTTGAAGATAATTCACTAAATCATCAATACTCATTACTGGAATATCATGCTGTTGCGCAAACTTCACCACTTCTGGTAAACGAGCCATTGAGCCATCTTCATTGCTTAACTCACAAATCACACCTGCGGGAGCAAACCCTGCTAATGTTGCTAAATCAACTGCAGCTTCCGTATGTCCTCTTCGTACTAATACACCACCAGCCACTGCTTGTAGCGGGAAAACATGACCTGGTCGAGATAGGTCATCAGCTGTTGCATTGGGTGCGACTGCCGCTTTAATAGTAGTTACACGGTCTGCAGCTGAAACGCCTGTTGTCACACCATGCTTTGCTTCAATACTGACAGTATAAGCGGTGGTATTTTGGCTAGTGTTATTGCTGACCATTTGTGGAAGTTGAAGCTTTTGAGTGGTTTTTGTAGGTAAGCACAAACAAACTATGCCACTGCCTTCACGGATCATCATGGCCATTTGTGGGGTTGTTAATGTTTCAGCAGCAAAAATAAAGTCACCTTCATTTTCCCTGTCTTCATCATCTACAACTAACACACCTGAACCGTTTTGGATTGATTGAATGGCATTTAATACACGAGAATGTGCATCACCGAATAAACTTAATAGAGACTGACTCATGGTATTTTCCTTTGAATAGTTACCAGAATCAGGGCATTGAGAATCACATCATCCAATTATTAGATGATGCAAATTAGCACTACACATGCAGCACTTTGGTTTCTCTTTCATCCGGACTTTAACCGTCGGCTCTGGAATTAAACCAGATCTGCTGACCTTTATTGCTACTATTACTACGTTAAATAATCAATAAAGCGCTCGCGGGCTCACCTATTAGGTTTACCGCCGGTGGGGAATTTCGCCCCGCCCTGAGAATTGCTAAGTTAAATTAGCGTGCGGATTTTAACCCTTACTCAATGAGGAAGATAGTTGAAAAAGAAGATAGTTGGATAAATTAAGGTAAGACGAAACTCAATGCTGCTAAAATTCCTCACCGTTGAGTTTCCCCAAGCAATTAATTCATTTTAGTAAAACCAAACAGGATGTTTGGGTTAGTTGAGGCTAGTGCATGGATACACTTTCGAAACAGTGCGTTTTAAAATGATTACTTGATTGGGATTAAAAAGCGATTCGGTGCCAGCTCTCTTTGAGTTATTTATAGGTACAGGTTCTCTACTGTTCTAGAGAAATTAAAGCTAATAAATAGTAAGCCGCATCGATGAGCACAGACGAACCAATACTCATAATGGCAGCAACTTCCACCGTTGAGATTTCCCAAGCAATTGACTTATTTTAGTAAACCCAAACAGGATGTTTGGATTAGTTGAGGCTAGTGCATGGAGCGATTTATGCGACAGCATAGTTATATGAGCGGGCTAAGCTCTGCGTGCCCTTTGCCGTTATTAGCTCAGTGTAGAAGACATCATATAAACGGTACGTTTAAAATGCGTTGATTGTTTGGATAAGAAAGCGATTCGGTGCCAGTCTTTTTGCCTACTTTGTTCTTCTGGTAAGAAAAAGTAGAGTCGCCGACAGGGCGAAACCAAAGTTAATAAATATCAAACAGCCTCAATGAGCGTAGACGAATCTTACTTTACTAAAATACAAACTAAATCCAAAAACACCAGTTGTTGCGACAACAAAAAAAGGCCGCCTATATCACTATAGGCGGCCTTCTTAACTTTTTACTAAGTAAGTATGAACTACAAACTTAACGTATGTATTAACTACAAAACTTAAAGTTCGATAGTCACTACTTCGCCATCAATTGTTAGCTCTAATGTATTACCCACTAATTTATAGCTAACATCCGTTTTAGGGCCATTGATTTTACTTGGCACTAACAGCGTTAAAATATTATGCTCTTTCTTCGCTTTAAATTTAGCTTCAACATGGCGGTGAACTTCAAGGTCTGCAAATTCAGAAGGGTCAACTTCTCCAAAGCCTTCAACGTTTTCAATGGATAAAAGATCATTCTTACTCTCATTGATAAATGACACGTCTAATAGCGCATTGTCACCGATGATTTGGAATGAGTCTTGAGCCGTTTCTGTTTTGAATGTTGTGTGTAATAACCAAGTCAGATCTTGCTCTGTTTTTAACGTCGCGGTATCACGCATTACAAAGACTTTACCTTTAGCAAACCAAATTTTACGTTTGTAAGATTCTAAATCAGGGTTATGGAATTGGTACGATGTTGATGCATCGCCTTCCACAAATAATACGTCAGATTCTGTATCGTAATCACTGATTTTTCCGCCTGCTTCAACACAGTAACGATCTTGGTGAACACCTTCAAACTTAGTGGTGGTGTTTTCTGCGTACTGACCTTTACCACCAAATAGCGGTAAGTTTTTAGAAAAGGTACGACGACGCCATTTGATATGCATATCCACACCAAAACCACCGTAATAACCTGTGATTGCGGCTAAAGTATCGCCAAAGGCATGTAATGTGTAAGCATTTTGGTCACCGTGTGAATGGCTGATAGAGCCAAATGGACTACATTTATAAACCATGTGAATATGCTCTTCACGGTTGGTCATATTACTGTGAAATGCTGCCCAGCCAGTGGTTGGGAATACTTTAAGTAATGGTTTGTCTGAAGGTTTAACCTCAGGCATGTCATTCCATAGGTAATCAAAACGTAGGTCATCGTAACCAAAATCCCACCAACCAAAGTTGTAGAATTTAGTATGTGCTTCAGTATCACGCGCTTTTAATTGGTTGTAGTACCAGATGTACTCAGGTTTATTGTTAACACCGGCAAAATGTTTGATGTTGTAAGCAAGTTTAAGGCCTGGGAAATCGCCAATACTTGATTGGTCACAAAAGCTTGCTCGTTTTGAGTGAACAGGCATGCAATACAACGGGAAATCACCGGTATTTTTATAGAACTCTTTATTAAACATATTGATAGAGGTGTAGCTTTTCAGTAAATCAAAAGACTCACCGAGGAATGCCATTTGCGTGTTCCAGTAATCAGGGCCTTCTGCCCATGCGCCATCTTTGCCGCCCCATGGTGGGTAATGCACTGCGTAATATTCAATACCGTATTCAATATACTCGCGCGCTTTAGGGTATTCATTGTAAAGTGCAATACAAGTAGGAATAACTGCTGAGCTAATACTACGCACACCGTGACTGTTTAGCGGGTTCGCCAATAGGTCAACGGTCACTTTGAGGTGATGCATGATCTCTTCTAAACGCACAATTAATGCGGCTTTTACAATTTCACGCTCTTCTTCTGAGAAGTAAGCGTGCAGCCAGTCATAACCCCAAGCCATTGCTGCGATAACACGGAATGCCGCTTCATCGTTATAACCGCGAGACGTTACACCTTCAGGGTCGTAAGAAGCTAATTGTAATGTCCACGCTTTTGCTTTTGCGATCATCGCTTGGTCTTCTAACACTACACCAGCAATTGAAAGGTTGCGGGTTGCATTGAAGGCTTCTTGACAGCTAACGTACATTTGACGCCAGTAAGGACGCCATAAAGAGGCCTTGCCTACGGTTTCTTCCGGATAAGCTTTTGGCTCTGAGTAGGGAGTTGTTTCTAGGAACTTGTTTGTTGAGTTATTCAGAAATGCATCAAATTTACAGTAACCTGCGTCATTTTTAAGTTTAGTTCTGAATGCTGGAAGGTCTTTGCTTTGAACTAATAGACGAGGATGCTCAACACTTAAATTATCAAGAAAAGACAGGTCAATATCTGCTTTTTGAACTTGAACTGGCATTACATCAAGTAGATTGCCAGCAGACTTGTCATTCTCTAGTTTGATCGCTTTTATTGCATCAAAAGACTTGTTAGACATTTAATACCTCTAATTTATAAAATTAATAAATCTATGTAATAGCCTCGTTCAATGTCACTTATTTATTGTGTTGAGCAAGGTATGTTAAATAATGCCAATGCTTTTAAGTCGCTTTATTATCTCGCAGGTTAATCGCGTTGGGGTAAAATATTGAGCTGAAATAAGGTAAATCATTCATTTGTAATGATTTCACCGTTTTATCACTCATTCGTATTGGTTGTATTGCAAGTGTGAGAGTTATTCAACACTTCATAGTCTGTATTTTATATCATTTGTATTACTTAATTACAATATGACCAGGGTGGCAAGGTGTTAATTTTAGGGCTAGCTCACAAGCTATAAAAGTCATTTAACAGGTTGAGTGCTGATTAAAGGGGAGTCGGCAATAAAAAAGCGACGGGATAAGCGTCGCTTGTGGTTTTTAGCGTTAAGACTGTGTAGCAATAAAATGTTACTTTGTTATTTTGCAACTACTCAGGCCGTTGCTATTTAAGCCTATTTCTTCGTTGAAAAATGCTCATTTAAACCACTAAACTGCGCTTTTTCGCCTTGAACTAAGCATATATAGCTTAGCCCTGAGCATTTACGTTTTTATTTTGGTAAAAAGCACTCAGTTTTAATGGGCTGAGTAGTTACGTTATTTTTACGTAAGGTTTATAGCTTTTCTATTTTTTTCTCAATCTCTGATATTTTGCTATCTACCACTAATTGTAAATGTTTTAAATCCGACAAAATTTGTTGTTTAAGTTCTTTCTCTGAACTCTCTTGTAGGCTAAGGCTATCTAGCTCTTGAATAATTTTATGTAATGTTGGATTGATTTCAGATAAGTCAGTAAACCTTTCAGTATTCTGGCCTCCACTCACTCTTTTAACTTGGCGCTGAAATTTAAATTTACTGCTTCGACCGATTAACATGCCGCTATGTTTACGGAAATATACTTTTAAAATATCTTTTTCACCTTCCTGACGTAATGAATAGCGTTTGATATTTTCTGGATTACGGATGCCGACATCTTTAAGATTTGGGTACATTTTTTCTCCTTTCAGTCTAATGCTAATGTTAATAGTATTTAAAATATTATGACTTTCAGTGTGGACTATCGAAAAAAAAGATCAATTCATATTATCTCTAATTGTTTAGTTATCCCGATCCAAGTCAATTTATAACTTTTACTATTGGTTTTAGGTTTTATGCTTGAAAGTTATTAGTAAAGTTTATTTACAGTTTGAGTCGCCAGTGAATTTAAAGATTGAGTGGACTGTGTATTTAAAGATTGAGCGGCAGTGCGAGAAAAGTATTCATTGAAGGAGGAGATTGAAAGTACTGAGATAGATAATAAACAGCTCCAAAATAAGGACTTATTTTGGAGCTGTTATAGCTTTAGCCTTGTTATAGCCTTGTATCTGCCATAAAGGCTACTTTATTTTTTTACTTCCCAAACACCTGGTTCGATTTTTTTATCTAATTCAGGCAGTTTAGTGCGATCAAAAGTAGGTATTTTTCCGGCATCAAGTTGCTGGTTGTAATCTTTTGCTAATTTAATCACTTCATTTGAAAGCAATAGAATAGCAATCAAGTTGACGATTGCCATTAACCCCATTGAAACATCTGCTAAAGACCAAATAACACTATTACTTTGCGTTGCACCAAAAAGGATCATAGCCAATACCGTAATACGTAAAACAATCAAACCGCGTGTATTTTTATGCTGTAAAAATACAAGGTTGGTTTCTGCGTAAGAGTAATTCGCAATAATAGAAGTAAAGGCAAAGAACAATAAAGCAATGGCCACAAACGAACCACCCCAATCACCTACTTGTATATCCAGCGCGCGTTGTGTTATTTCTACGCCCCCCATGCCAGTGAATGATTCTAATCCACCTGATAATAGGATGATTGATGCCGTTGCTGTACAAATGATGATGGTGTCAATAAATACACCTAACATTTGTACATAACCTTGTGATGCTGGATGTGGAGGGTAAGGAGATGCGGTTGCTGCTGCATTAGCTGCACTACCCATACCCGCTTCATTAGAGAATAAACCACGTTGTACACCGGTCATGATCATGGCACCAAAAGCACCACCTGCCGCTTCCTGCCATCCAAAAGCAGAGTCGATAATGAGACCAATGATTGCAGGTAACTGAGTTATATTAGTCACCACAACAAACAATGCTATCAATAAGTATACAAAAGCCATCGCCGGTACAATTCTTTCAGCTACTTTAGCAATACCACGAATACCGGTAAAAATAACCGCACCAGAAATAATGGCTAAGACGATACCAACTGTTAATTTATCAAACTGAAATGATTCATGTAATGCGGCGGTGATAGAGTTTGCTTGTACAGCGTTAAAGACTAAACCAAAGGCAATAATGAGGAAAATAGCAAATAGGCTACCCATCCAACGTGCATTTAACCCTCGTTCCATATAATAAGCTGGTCCACCTCGAAAATTGCCATCTTCATCGTGCACTTTATAAGCTTGAGCGAGTGTACTTTCGGCGAAACTGGTTGCCATCCCCAATAAGGCGATCACCCACATCCAAAAAATAGCACCGGGACCACCAACAGTGATCGCGATTGCAACACCTGCTAAGTTACCTGTACCCACACGTGCGGCTAAACTGGTTGATAATGCTTGAAAAGAAGAGATACCTTCTTTGTCTGATTTACGACTGCCTTTCATGACAGTGAAGGTATGAAAGAAATGACGGAATTGGATAAAACCTAATCGTATAGTGAAGTAAACCCCTGTACCGATCAGTAAATAAACGAGGATTTGTCCCCATAATAAACCATTGATGGCGTTAAGTAGCGTTAACATAAAGATACCTTTTTAATAGATTGCGCCGATCCTTTTAAATAATTAACACGCAATAGGGTGATGTATAAGGGCGGGATATTATCAAATATTAGTTTTCTTTTCTTATTTTTATGAACTGGCTTGCAGCTTTCAAAAAAATGCTTATTTTTTCTTCAGTTTTAGCGTGTTGTGCCGATAACGCTTTACATTATTTAGATTGATGAAGGTGTCTATGCAAATTAATTCGCGTCAAACTTATGTTGAAGTTGAACAAAGTGATAAAAACCCTAAAAATGAATCTGTAGCGGCTAACAATGAACCGGCTAGTACTGAAAGCTTGCAACAAATTAATAAAAAGCAGCTCAATGCAGCGATATTACAAAGTGCCATTGAGCAGTCTAATAAGACGAGTAGTAGTATCAAAGATCAACCCTTAGCCCTTGTTTTAAAAACCGCATTGCAAGGTATTAATGATGCATTAAAAGAGATTGAGCCAGCTCAATCACTGCAACAAAGTTATGAGTCTGAAGTCGACTTTAGTCCCGAGGCAACGGCAGAACGTATTGTGACTTTTAGTACTAATTTTTTTAATGCTTATCAAGAGCAACATCCAGAATTAGATCCACAGCAGGCACGTGATACGTTTGCTGATTTAATGTTAGAAGGTGTTGAGGAAGGAATTGGCGAAGCAAAAGATATCTTAAAAGCATTGTCGGTGTTAGAGGGCGATGTTGAACAAGATATCGACCTAACCATGTCATTCATTCTAGAAGGATTTGAAAAATTTAGAAACCCTGAGCCTGCGGTAGAAAGCGAAGCTGCCGAAAGTAAGGTCGTTTAAGGTAAGGTAATTTAAGGTGGTGTCCGGAATTTAGATTCCAGTAACTTGATGAGTGCTGGGATTTTGCTCGCCCCTTTTAATAAGAATCTGTAAATAAGCCCCTGTAAATAATTCTGCTAGTTAGCCTATAACTAATTTATTGAGTATAGCTTTCTCATTTTCCTTCCTTTCTTCCTTACCTCCTTACCTCTCCTGAAGCCCTGTCAATCCTGGCAGGAGTATTTTTTCATTGCTTTTTAAAGAAATAATTCACAATACTTTTATCAATTAAATTAATGTTGTCATAAAACTGTAACGTAACACGAATTTTGACTATCTACTTTCTTCTATTGCATCGAATCTGTTTATATTTCTTGCATAATATGAGTTAATATAGGGCTGTTTTTATTTATTGTTGATGTAGTCAATTGCGTTAACCTTTTTCAGATTGAGCGTATATATGGCCCGGCATGATTTTTTTCGTAATTTAACCTTTTTTCATCTGTTTTCTTCTGTACTTTGTTTTTATTTATTAATGACTAGTTTTGCTTTTGCAATTGAAAATGAACAGTCGATTATCGATCCTGAAAAATTACATATAGGCCTGACTTTAGAGCCTACTTCATTAGATCCGACCACAGATGCTTCCGCCGTTATTCAACGTATTACCTATCAAAATATTTTTGAAGGCTTAACTCAGATTAATCAAAAAGGGCAAGTTTTACCTAGTTTGGCAAAAAGTTGGGTGGTCAGTGATGATGGCTTAACTTATACCTTCCTATTGCATGAGAATGTGTATTTTCATAATGGTGTTTTGCTTACTGCTGATATTGTTCGATCCTCTTTGTTACGTCTAACGAGTAAGGATAGTAAAAACTCCATCAAGCATAAATTTACGCATATCAATACTATTACTGTAAATAATGACAATGAAGTAGAGGTGCAACTGCAATGGCCAGACATCCATTTTTTGTTTAACTTAGGTTTGGGTTGTGCGGTAATTCAAGAGCCAAAGAGTTATTCGACTAATAGCCAAAAACCAACGGGGACTGGGCCTTATATTTTTCAGGAATGGGAAAAAGGAAATTTTCTAAAGCTTAGGGCTAACCCTAATTATTGGCAAACCTTACCCTCCATCAAACAAGTGCTTATTACTTTTGCGCCTACACGCTCAGAAGTCGTTGAGTTATTAGCGCAGAGTACAATTGATGGTTATGACAATATGTCGGAAATTAATTTTTTACAGACCTTGAGTACACAATCTCGTTATCAGCAAGTGTTTGGGCAGACGCAAGGTGAAATTATTATCGCCTTTAATCATGCTAATAAAATGTTAGCTTCTTTGCCGATCCGCAAAGCCATTAGTTATGCGATAGATAAAAATAAAATAAAATCTAATTTGTATTTTGGTGAAAGTGAATTGATTAGTAGTTTTTTTCCTGCTTCTCACGAAGCTAGTTTACATTTGTCTGAAGGGTATTCATTCAATTTAGATAAAGCAAAATCGTTAATGGGAGGCAATAAAGTAGCGATAAAACCATTACGTTTAATTATTCCACCAACCACCTACGCACGTTACATAGGGGTATATATTCCACAAATGTTAGAACAGATTAATATTCCAGTGACTGTGGAGTCGTTGACTTGGGAGGAATGGACAAAAAGAGTGTATATTGACAAAGACTATGATTTGTCAGTCGTTGCACATACGGAAGCGAATGACTTAGAGATTTTTGCTAAAGACAATTATTATTTTAATTATAGTAATGTTGAATATAAGCAGCTTATGAAAAAGTTAATGCAAACAACGCAGCAGTTACAGCGCAACCCTCTGCTGAAAAAGGCACAAAGGTTATTAATTGAAGATGCCGCTAGTGTCTTTTTAATGATGTTGCCGAAAACAGGTATTTGGGATAGTCGTTTGCAGGGATATTGGATAGATGAGCCATTACCGGCTCTGATTTTTTCACAAATTTCTTGGAGAAGTAAGACCATGAATGTAGTAGTGCAATAATAATATGGTACGCATACGAGACAGACTAAGTTTACGCGTCATTACCTTGACCATCGTTTTAGCTGCAATGAGTGGCATTGTTGGGGTTTCTGGCATTCTCTCGCTGCAAGAGTTCAAAGAGGATTATCAAAAAGTAAAAGATGATCACTTTGAAACACTACTCGATATAACAGAGTTAAAAGGCCAAGCTAATGAGATGTTAAGAACTACCAGTGGTATGTTTTTGGCTGAAAATAAAAATGATCTGCAATGGGATGTTTTGCATGTCACGGATAAAAAACAATGGACGGAAAAATTATTTAAAAAAATTGCTGATGCAACCGATAATTACCAAGACTTAGATAAACTGAAACGTAGTCTATATGAGCAGACTGATGATACCTTGGCTGCGATGTTGAAGAAGTATGATATAGCCGATGATTTTTATATCCAATATACAAAAGTAGAAGCCTACAAGCATCAAAAAATGCAGCAAGGTGACCATACGTTAGTGAGTACGACTGAAAATATCCTATCTCTTTTTAATCCTATGAATAATAAAAATTTGGCCATAGAACAAACGGTGAAGTTGGATGATGTAAGCGCACTGATTAATGAAATTAAAGATAAGATACCAGAGCAAGAGTATGCCCAGTTAACGGCTTTATTTATTGCCGATGATTCGCTTTTTTCTATCTATTCAAGCTATGTTGCGCAACTTGAACGTATCAAAAAATTACGTTTGGATAATAGACAGTTGAGTTATTTAATTGCCTCTGTCACCGGTAAGAGCATTTTATCAATACAGAAAAAATTCCTGATTAATCTCCATAAAATAGAAGAAGAAATAGCAGTACGTAAAACGCGTTTGTATATTCTATTATTTATTTGTTTTTCAACGGCATTGGTTTTAGCTTTATTACAAATTGGATTTTTAAAACGCGTAGAGCTGATCCGTAAAGTGATTAACGCAGGATATAATAATACCCAGCATGAAATCCCAATTAAAGGTAAAGATGAGTTCAGTGAAATGGCTATTGCCGTTAAAAGTTATATCGATGAGCTGTTAAAAAAAGAACATGAAATATCTGAGAATAATAAAAAATTAAAACATTTAGCAACCCATGATGGTTTAACTAATATCTATAATCGTCGTTATTTTGATGCGAATTTTTTGAAGGAACATGTACGTTATTTACGCTACAAAGAGGCTTATTGTTTAGCAATGTTCGATTTAGACCATTTTAAGCATATTAATGATGTTCATGGTCATGATATCGGAGATAGGGTGTTAATTGAGTTTACTAAGCGAGTATCTGAAAAAATGCGTAAAACAGATATATTTGCGCGTTTTGGTGGTGAGGAGTTTGCATTATTAATGCCGCGGACTAATAAGCATAATGCGACGATATTAATGCAACGCATCATTGAAGAGACTAATTCTACACCCTGTATTATTGGTAAGTTAAAAATTAGCTTTACGACCAGTATCGGGTTAGTAGAAGTGCAAAAAATAGAAGATATTCAAGATGCATCAAAACAATTGATATTTGCCGATAAAGCGCTTTATCAAGCTAAGCAGACAGGGCGTAATAAGCTTTGTGTGTACAGTCCTGACATCGAGGATAATGAGTAGCGGTTGTTTATGGCATGAATTCATAACACACTTTATGACATGCGAGCATTCAGGTCGCATGTCACTGTCTTATTCTACTGCTTTGCTTTTAAATTTTCTTTAAAAGCATTTAGCGTTTTAAACAATAATTCAATCTTAACCACAATCGCTGGTAATTGGGTCCTGTAGTGTTCTTCGTTATCCGTTTGAATAGCTTGTAAGTCTGCGGCTAATTCTTCTACGTAGGGTAAAAAAGTATCTGAGTGGTTAGTAAACGGCGTATCATTAGTGAAAATATGAGCAAATCCCGCGGTTTTTTGTTTACGTAATTCAGCTAGCGCTTTATCTGCATCTACTGCGCGGTGGTAAATGATTTTAATATTCTCTTGAAGCTGTGCTTGTACGTTTTCTTTGCTCATCAGATTCTCCTGTGTGAACTTGTCGATATCAAAATCGATCTTATTGAGTGTTATTAATTCGTTGTGGTTAATTACTGTTATTAATTCATTGTAATTATTTATTATAACGAATGTATTAACGTTTTGCTTTGTTGTCCTGCAATTTCTCTGCTTAAGCGCGGTACTAAATAACCGGGTAGCTCTACTTGCATCGCATTATGTAGCTTTTGTGCATCTATTTCATCAATATCAAAATGTGCAGCACCTTGTACCTTATCTAATAAAAACAAATAATAAGGCAAGATATTGACGGAAAATAGTGCTTCGCTCAATGCCACTAATTGACTTGCGTGATCATTCACACCTTTTAATAGAACGCTTTGATTTAATAGGTGTATGCCTGCCTGATGACAACGCTGCATTGCATTTGCAAAGTCTGCATCAATCTCTTGCTGGTGGTTGATATGTAATACCAAGACGATGTTAAAGCGGCTTTTTTGTAAACGGTTCACTAGGCCTTGCGTGATACGAGATGGGATCACTACGGGTAAACGAGTGTGTATACGTAAACGGGTTAACTGTGGCAAGGCTTCAAGTTGATCAAATAACTCAAATAGCTGTTTATCCTTAGTCATTAACGGATCTCCACCACTGAGAATGACTTCGTTCACATCAGGATTATTTTGGATATAAGCAATAATATTAGTTAGCTCTGATTTGTTAATGCTATTTTCAGCATAAGGGAAATGTCGTCTAAAGCAATATCGGCAATTTACCGCACAACCTGTTTTTAAAATGAGTAAAACACGGCTTTTATATTTATGTAATAACCCTTGCTGTTGATTATTTTGCTCCACCAATGGGTCGGTAGTAAATCCCTTAACAGTCAATTCTTCATCGCTAATGGGTAATACTTGCTTTAATAAAGGATCATTAATATTGCCTTTTTGCATCTTCTTTACAAAGGGCATGGGCACCAGCATCGGGAATTGTTTTCTCGCAAGTTGACTGATTAGGTCATTTTCCTGCTCAATCTCCAATATTTCTAACAGTTGTTGCGGATTTTTCACTGCTTCTGCTAGTTCCTTTTGCCATGTTGGCAAGTCAGCGGTATTATTCACGTTAATAATTTTGGGCATTTTTTATCAGTTTAGTAATAGAGGTTATAATGGCAACATATAGTACCAGTGATTTTAAAGGCGGGCTAAAATTCATGCTCGATAATGAACCATGTGTGATCATGGAAAATGAATATGTTAAACCTGGTAAAGGCCAAGCATTCAGTCGAGTTAAATACCGCAAACTTATTTCAGGTAAGGTAGTGGATAAAACATTTAAGTCAAATGAAACAGTAGAATCTGCTGATGTAATGGACTTTGATCTTGCTTACTTATACAACGACGGTGAATTTTTCCACTTTATGGATAACAACACATTTGAACAAATCGCTGCAGATGTTAATGCAGTAGGAGATATGGACAAATGGTTAGTAGAACAAAATATTTGTACTATCACTACGTGGAATGATTCACCGATTGCGGTTATGCCTCCTAACTTTGTTGAATTAGAAGTGACTGAAACAGATCCTGGCTTAAAGGGCGATACGGCTGGAACTGGTGGTAAACCTGCAACGTTGTCAACTGGCGCGGTTGTACGTGTGCCTTTATTCATTCAGATTGGCGAAACAATTAAAGTGGATACGCGTAGCGGTGAATACGTTGGTCGTGTTAAAAAATAAGCGATTGAATGTATTGAATATTTAGCGTTGTTCATACTACGTTTAAACAAAAAAACCAGCATCTGCTGGTTTTTTTATAGCTTTAATTAAAGTAATAATAAGCCCAAATTAAACACTATTAAATAGTATTACAGACTGAGCATTTGTAATAATAAAGTAAAAACAAATACACTGACCGCAAATGCAAACCCATAACAAATTACCTGTTGCCAATCTCGACCACGTTTAATACCTAGGTCATGTAATGAATGGAAGATACGGTGTAGGGTATGCCACAAAGGTAGTGCCACTAATACCAATACGATTGGTGCGCCATACCAACTGCTTACAAACTGATGCAGTTTTTCATAGCTTAGATGCTCAGCATCAATCAGTCCTAGTGGTATTAATAGCCCTGTGACTAATACCATCACAGGTGTTAAGAAGGCCGTTAACATGCCTCCCGCGCCAAATAATCCCCAAAATATCGGTTCATGGGAGCGAATATATTTTTTCTCTGGTAATTGATTCGTTGTTGTTTGTTGAGCGTTCATGAAACCCCCTCTAGAGCATGATCAGCACTAGGCAAAAGATAGTGACAATAATGAATGAAATGTAATGACCCGCAACAATGAATTTTGCATCGAGTGGTTTACCTTTGATGTAGAGATCCACCGCTTTAGGCGCTAATGAGAACCAAGTAATGGTGTGGTAAAGGGCAATCAATAAAACCAATAAATGGAATATGATTGAAATAGGGTGTTGTAAGGCACTTAACCATGCGTTGAATGCCTCTTCACCTTGGCTCAAGCGAAACACTCCCCAAGCTAAAATAAGGCTGTATACAGTAATTAAAATACTGCTGCCTTCGCGGATCATATATTTGCTATAGAAGGCATTCTTTAACCACCAGTCATTGTTCATTTCACGTTGATACGGTTTACGTTTACTCATTTTACTTACTCCAAAATAACTGATAGCAAACTTACTGTGATCGGCATGAATATTAATACGAGTCGATATAAATAGTTTGCTATGACCTGATCAATGTTTTGTATCGTGTCTTTAGTCCGGTTTAAACATACCAATTAAATAATCTTTACTACTTTCCACTTTTAATAGCTGGATAGCCGCTGCGGGATCAACGCCTTTTGGGCAAACCACGGAGCAATAACCGACAAAGGTGCAAGACCAAACCCCTTCCTCTTGATTGACTATTTTCATCCGTTCAGCACTACCTGCATCTCGACTATCTCGGTTATATCGCGCTAATAATGCGAGTGCCGCAGGACCGGTGAACTTACTATCAAGGCCATACTGAGGGCATGCTGCATAACATAAGCCACAATTGATACACATCGAGTATTGTTTATATTTTTCCATTTGTTCTGGGGTTTGTTTGTAAGTACCTTCCGACAAGCATTTATCATCAGTTGCAGGAATAATATAAGGTTTAATCTCTTCTAACTTTTTAATGAAGTCACCCATATCGACTACTAAATCACGCTCGATAGGAAAGTTAGCTAATGCTTCAAGTTTTATTTTTTGTGGATAATAGTCTCGTAGGAAAGCTTTACAGCCGAGTTTAGGGACATTGTTAACCATTAACCCACAACTGCCACAAATTGCCATTCGGCATGACCATCTAAAACTGACGGTACTATCAAGATGATCTTTAATATATTGCAGTGCCTCTAAGATTGACATATCAGGGCTATAAGGCACTTCAAACAATTGTGGAAATGGCTTTTCATCTTGCTCTGGACGATAACGAAGGATCTCGACTTCTATTACTTTATCTGACACTGCTTGTTGAGTAGGCATAGTTTGCGCTGACATAATCATTTCTCCTTCGCTTCAGAAGCTGCACCATACACTCGTTCTGCTGGTTGGCTTTTGGTGATAGTGACATCTGCATATTTAATCACCGGTGCTTTATCTGCTTGGTAATAAGCTAGTGAATGTTTTAAAAAGTTGATGTCATCACGGGTTTGGAAGTCATCAATTCGTTGATGTGAGCCGCGTGACTCTTGGCGTAAAATCGCACTATGCGCCATTGCTTCTGCGGTATCTAATAAGTAGCCTAGTTCAATCGCATATAAAAATTCAGTATTGAATACACTGGATTTATCATTGATTTGAATGTGTTTGTAGCGCTCTTTTAACTCAGCTAATTTATCAATAGTTTGCTGCATTGATTCCTGTGTTCGGTAAATCCCAACACCTTGCTCCATACAGTCGCCCATTTCTTGGCGGATATCTGCCATTTTTTCTGTGCCATTACTGTTTAATAATGCTTCGGTGCGGGCAATTACTTGCTCTGCTTGTTCGCGTAGTGGGGCGATATCTTGGTGTGTGGTTTGTTGCGCATACTGCGCTGCCTGTTGGCCAGCTAATTGGCCAAATACCGCGAGTTCACTTAAAGAGTTTGAACCTAAACGATTAGCGCCGTGTAATCCTACCGATGCACATTCTCCAATCGCATATAAACCCGTTAAGCTAGTGGCTGTTTTTGCGTCGGTAGCAATGCCACCCATGGTATAGTGTACGGTTGGGCGTACTGGAATCGGTTCGTGCACTGGGTCAACACCAACATAAGCTTTAGCAAGCTCTCGAATAAAAGGTAAGCGTTCGTTGATTTTCGCTTCACCTAAGTGGCGTAGGTCTAAATACACCACATCACCTCGATCACCACTGATCACATTACCTTTTTGTTGTTCTTGCCAAAAACATTGGCTAATTTTATCGCGCGGACCGAGTTCCATATGTTTATTTTTAGGCTGACCAATCGGTGTCTCTGGTCCAAGCCCATAATCTTGAAGATAACGGTAACCATCTTTATTGATTAATACACCTCCCTCACCACGACAACCTTCGGTCATTAAGATACCAGAACCAGGTAAGCCCGTTGGATGGTATTGTATAAACTCCATATCACGTAATGCCACACCATGGCGGTAGGCTAGTGACATTCCATCACCAGTTACTATGCCACCGTTGGTATTGTAAGTATAAACACGTGCTGCACCACCAGTGGCCATGATCACTGATTTAGCTTGAATAAGTTTCGCTTCGCCTTCTGAGATATCTAAAATCACAACACCTTGTATTTTGTTATCTTCAACAATTAAATCTAGACAAAAGTGTTCATCGAATCGTGTGATCTTAGGATGTTTAATGGAAGTTTGAAAAAGCGTATGAAGAATATGAAACCCGCTTTTATCGGCAGCGAACCAAGTGCGTTCTTTTTTCATACCGCCGAAGGCACGTACGTTAATGCTACCGTCTTCTTTGCGGCTCCAAGGGCAACCCCAATGCTCTAATTGTGTTAATTGCTTGGCTGCATTTTCAACAAAGTATTGCACCACATCTTGTTCACATAACCAGTCTCCGCCAGAGACAGTGTCATCGAAATGTTGATCTAATGAATCACTATCTTGAACGACACCGGCAGCGCCACCTTCTGCGGCAACGGTGTGACTGCGCATGGGATAAACTTTTGAGATCAGGGCTATCTCAAGTTGGGGGTGATTTTCTGCAATTTCGATGGCCGCTCTTAACCCTGAACCGCCTGCACCAATAATTGCAACGTCTGTTTTGATTATCTGCATAAAACTCTCCAACAAAATGAAATATTTGTTCGAAAATCAGTCTATCAGTTTGATCCTTAAAAACATTGATCGAAACATGGTTAATTAACGTGAAATTAATATAAAAACAATGTATTAAAAATACGTCTTAAAAAACCTAATAAATGAGTTTAAATTGTTTATAAAAGTGTGTGCTTGGTAATATCTTTTTCGTAAAATTTATGAGCTTGTTTTTATGAATGGCAGGATCAAAATCAAGCCATGTTGATAAACGTTAATCGCTTTAATCTTTCTTATAATTGTTTCCTTTTTAATGTTTTTAAAGCACTATTTATGAGTCTTATTACTATCAAGCTTGCGCTCAAAAAAGGAAACAAAATGAATTGGTTACCAAGTGCCTCATTAGCACAATTACAGGCACGTGCCGATATGCTAAAAACAATCAGAGAGTTTTTTAGCGAACGGCAAGTATTGGAAGTTGAAACACCTTCTTTAAGCCAAGCAGGCGTTACGGATGTACATTTACAATGTTTTAAAACAAAGTTTGTAGGCCGTAATATTAGTGATAAACCTCTGGTTGATGGTGGCGTGGCTTTGTATTTACAAACGTCACCCGAGTTTCATATGAAACGCTTACTCGCTGCTGGTAGTGGCTGTATTTATCAGATCTCAAAAGTTTATAGAAATGAAGAATCGGGACGTTTTCATAACCCTGAATTCTCTTTATTAGAATGGTACCGAGTTGGCTTTGATCACCATCAGTTGATGGATGAAATGTCTATCTTGCTCAGTGGTATTTTACACTGTGACACGCCGCTACGTTGCACCTATCAACAAGCCTTTTTAACACATTTAAATGTAGACCCCTTAACGGCAACAATTACCGAACTTAAATCTGCTGGAGCGCATTTGCAACTAGGTGAAGTACTGGATAATGAAACCGATAAAGATACCATTTTACAATTGTTATTTTGTATTGCCATCGAATGTAAAATAGGTCAAGACGTACCATGTTTTGTTTATGACTTTCCTGCTTCACAGGCTGCATTAGCAAGAATTAATAAAAAAGATCCACGTGTTGCTGATCGTTTTGAGGTGTATTATAAAAGTGTTGAACTCGCGAATGGTTTTTATGAGTTAAATAGTAGCAAAGAGCAACTAAGCCGTTTTCAAGCGGATAACCAATTACGACAACAAATGAAGTTAGCTGAAATGCCGATCGATCATAAATTTGTTGCTTGCTTAGATCATTTGCCTGACTGTGCCGGAGTCGCGTTAGGGTTAGATAGGTTGTTAATGTTATCGAGCAAACAATCTCATATTAATGATGTATTGAGCTTTAGCGTTGATAATGCTTAATCTTAAGGCACAAAATAGCTTGAACAAAATACAGGGAATAAAAAATGGCAAAGTTATGGTTAACCGATAAGAGCTATCCTATTTGGTCTTATCTGTTACGTATTATTTATTGGTTACTTGCTATTTATCTATCTAGCTTATTTTTACAAGCTTATGATCAGGAAAGTTGGTCTAAAGTAGGACTTATTGTGTTAAGTATTCTGTTTGTGATCATCTTTTTAGTGTTTGCTCGTTTGATTGACCATTTTTTAAAGGTGACGGTAAAGGACTGATGCTACACTGAAAATAAGTCCTGTATTTATCTATTATTGAAAAAGAGGTGTCTATGCCAATTAAAAAAGTGCAATCCGAATTTGATAAATTGTCAGAAGTCTTAGCTGATGGTGTGGTGGCTGACGAATGTACGGCCGGTGAATTACAAAAAGTACATGACCAATTACAATTAGCTATCCGCTCTCGTGATCCTGCACAATTAATCAGAGATAAAAAAATAACTGAACAATTACTTATGTTTGAAGAAACTAATCCAGTGGTAGGTAAAGTGGTTAAAGATTTAATTAATGCTTTATCAGGAATGGGTATTTAATCAAACTCTGTGGTTATTCGGCACGTAAATAAAAGTGAGTAAAATTTACTAAGATAAAGAGTGAATGCTCAGGGCTAATTTATTTATATAAGTACTCGTGTAAATTATTTATGCGAGTTATTTATGTTTAGCTCAGGCGAAAGAGGGCAATTTAGTTGTTTAAATGAGCATGATACGAATTTTAGTTATAAAAAAACCGACACTAGGTCGGTTTTTTAATAAGCTTCATAAAGAGCTAATTCTTAAATAAGAATTAAAGCGCTTTAATTTTAGCAGAAAGACGACTTTTCTTACGAGCAGCCATGTTTTTGCTGATCAGACCTTTAGTTGCGTAAGCATCTAAAACTGATTGTAATTTAACGAACTCAGCCGTAGCTAGTTCTTTGTTTGCAGCTTCGATTGCAACAACAACTTTCTTGATGAAAGTACGCATCATTGTACGACGACTTGCATTATGTTTACGGCTTTTTTCAGATAATAAAGCACGTTTTTTAGCAGACTTGATATTAGCCAAGACCTTAACTCCTAAATTCTGTATAACAAGGGATAATCAAAGGTCGTGGAATATGCCCTGTAACACGTATATTGTCAAATGGTTTTTTATTAACCAATAAAAGAACTGGCAACAAACCAGGTGGATGGTTAAACTGCGCGCATTTTATACTCAACCAATTACAGATGCAAATTTAGAGTCGCATGATTGCTTGATATATCGGCAGTTAACGCTATTAAATTTAATTAAAAGGTGTATTTTAGCACCCTCATTAACATCTCTTAATTAATTGAGTTATATCTCATCCAAGCGCGTAGGAATTAAAGTGTGAGTAAAAAGCTAATAAAATCAGGCATGATCGTCAGTTCAATGACATTAATTTCGCGAGTTTTAGGGTTAGTCCGAGACATAGTAATAGCTAATTTAATGGGCGCGGGTGCCGCCGCTGATTTATTTTTCTTCGCGAATAAAATTCCAAACTTTTTACGTCGTTTATTTGCAGAGGGTGCATTTGCACAAGCTTTTGTTCCGGTATTAACTGAATATGAAAAAACACAATCACGTGATCAAGTAAAAGATCTGATTTCAGCAGTTTCAGGTACTTTAGGCACAATTGTTACCGTTATTACTATTTTAGGTGTTTTAGGTTCCTCAGTTATCACTGCGTTGTTTGGTTTTGGTTGGTTTCTAGAGTGGTGGAACGGTGGCGCAGATGCGTTTAAGTTTGAACTTGCCTCAGATATGCTAAAAATTACTTTTCCATATTTATGGTTCATTACTTTTACTGCGCTTTCCGGTGCCATTCTGAATACGCTTGGTAAATTTGCAGTGGCCGCTTTTACACCGGTATTTTTAAATATCGCTATTATTGGCTGTGCTATTTTCCTTTCTCCACAACTTCAACAACCTGAAATCGGTTTAGCGGTTGGTGTATTGTTAGGCGGTGCGATTCAGTTTTTCTTCCAGATTCCATTCTTGAAAAAAGAAAAGTTATTAGTTAAACCTAGTTGGCAATGGCACCATCCTGGCGTGGTTAAAATAAGAACTTTGATGATTCCGGCTTTGTTCGGGGTGTCTGTTAGCCAAATTAACTTATTATTAGATACTTTTATCGCCAGTTTTTTACAAACAGGCTCCATTAGTTGGTTATATTATTCAGACCGTTTATTAGAATTTCCATTGGGTTTATTTGGGATCGCTATTGCTACGGTAATATTACCGAGTTTATCTTCTTCGCATGTTAATCAATCACCACAAGCTTTTGCTAAAACCATCGATTGGGGGATCCGCAGTGTATGCTTCTTAGGTTTTCCTGCCATGTTGGGCTTAATGGTACTCGCTGAGCCAATGTTGCGTGTTTTATTTATGCGTGGTGAATTTGATTTACAAGATGTCAGTATGTCCGCGATGAGTTTATGGGCTTATGCCAGTGGTTTATTAAGCTTTATGTTAGTGAAGGTACTCGCGCCAGGTTACTACTCTCGCCAAGATACAAAAACGCCGGTTAAATTCGGTATTATTGCGATGGTCAGTAATATGGTATTAAATGTTATTTTTGCAGTACCTTTTGGCTATGTTGGGTTAGCCATCGCAACCTCATTATCTGCTACGTTAAATGCAGGATTATTATGGTTTGGTTTATATAAAAGCGGCGTCTATCAAGTGCAAAAAGGCAGTGTTGCTGTATTAATACGAATTATAGCGTCAGGTTTAGTGATGGTTGCAGGTTTGTTGTATATGACGCCTAGTCTTGTCATGTGGGCTGACTTTGGTTTACTTGAGTCAGCAATGCAACTCATCGCATTAATTTTAGGTGGTGCAGCGCTTTATTTAGTGAGCAACTTTATTTTTGGATTACGACTCCATCATTTTAAAGTAAGTCGCTAGAATTAATGCTAAATCGCTAAAATGAAAGCTGATTACTTTGCAACCTTAATATATAATCAGCTCTTTTATATTTTCAACGCTATTTTTGGCAATTAATTATGACATTATCATGGAATTAATACGCGGAATTCATAATCTACAGCATCAACCACAAGGTTGTGTGTTGAGCATTGGCAACTTCGATGGCATCCATCTTGGACACCATGCTGTTTTATCTCGTTTGTTAAAAGAAGCTAAACGTTTACAAGTGCCAGCCACTGTCATGACCTTTGAGCCGCAGCCCGCTGAATTATTTGCAGGTAAAAATGCGCCAGGTCGATTAAGTCGTTTACGTGATAAATTCGTACAGCTTGAAAAATTAGACTTAGATAGTTTACTGTGTGTGTCCTTTACACATGAATTTGCTAATCTCAGTGCGAATGATTTTATTGAGCAGTTATTAATTAAAAAACTCAATGTTAAGTTCTTAGTGATTGGCGATGATTTTCATTTTGGTTATCAACGCTTAGGTGATTTTGCGTTACTAAAAGAAGCTGGCGAGAAATATGGCTTTGAAGTCGTTGATACAAGAAGTCTGTCACAAGATGCTTGTCGTGTTAGTAGCACGCGAATACGTAGCGCATTAGCAAAAGGCCAATTACAACAAGCAGAGCAAATGCTAGGCAGGAAATATAGTATTGCTGGTCGTGTTGGACATGGTAAGAAGTTGGGCCGTACAATCGGCGTGCCGACTGCTAACTTATTTTTAAAACGCCGTGTTTCACCCGTATCGGGTGTGTTTGTTGTGTCAGTACTTGGTGTGAATAAAGAAGGCACTGAACAACAAGTTTATCGAGGTGTTGCAAATATTGGTTGTCGCCCGACCGTTAATGGCGAACGACAACAATTAGAAGTACATATATTTGATTTTGAAGGTGACTTATACGGTCGTCACCTTGAAGTGTTACTTGAGAAAAAATTACGCGATGAAGTACGTTTTGATTCATTCGCAGAACTAAAAATACAGATTGATAAAGATATTCAGCAAGCTAGAGCATGGCATCAGCTTAATTAATAAATCGTTAGATGGAATAAAAACCGATGAGTGATTACAAAAGTACATTAAATTTACCAAAAACTGGTTTCCCGATGCGTGCAAACTTGGCTAATCGTGAGCCTAACATGCTTAAAAATTGGTACAAACAGGATCTTTACGGCAAGATTCGTGCTGCCAAGAAAGGTAAAAAGACATTTATTCTGCATGATGGACCTCCCTATGCAAATGGCGATATTCATATCGGTCACTCGGTTAATAAAATTCTAAAAGATATTATTGTTAAATCTAAAACGTTATCTGATTTTGATGCGCCTTACATTCCTGGCTGGGATTGTCACGGTCTGCCTATCGAACTTAAAGTTGAGCAAAAGCACGGTAAGCCAGGTAAAAAGCTAACGGCTGCTGAGTTCCGTGTTAAGTGTCGTGAATACGCTGCGCGTCAAGTTGATGGCCAACGTAAAGACTTTAAACGTTTAGGTGTATTAGGTGAGTGGGATAACCCATACCTAACCATGAACTTTAAAACAGAAGCAAATATAGTTCGTGCGCTAGCGAATATCATTAAAAATGATCATCTACACAAAGGCTCAAAACCTGTTCATTGGTGTACAGATTGTGGATCTGCATTAGCAGAAGCAGAAGTTGAGTACGAAGATAAATTATCGCCAGCAATCGATGTTGCCTTTAATGCGGTTGATGTTGATGCAGTTTTAGCGTGTTTTGAAAAACAAGCCGATGACTTTGGTCATGGCGATATTTCTGCTGTTATTTGGACAACAACACCTTGGACACTGCCAGCTAACCGTGCCATTGCACTTGCTGCAAAAGTTGAATACTCATTAGTACAAGCCGGCGAACGTCGTTTGATCTTAGCGACTGATTTAGTGGCTGACTGTATGGCACGTTACGGTATCGAAAACTTTACTACTTTAGCGAACACTAAAGGTGCTGAACTAGAGAAACAGTTATTTCAACATCCGTTCTTAGCATTACAAGTGCCAGCCATTGTTGCTGATCACGTGACTATCGATGCGGGTACTGGTTGTGTTCATACAGCTCCTGGCCATGGTCAAGACGATTACTCTGCGGGTTTAAAATACGAACTAGAAGTTGCTAACCCTGTTGGTGACAATGGTGTTTTCCGTGAAGACACGGAATTCTTTGCTGGTTTGCATGTATTTAAAGCCAACGATAAAGTATTGGAAGTCTTAACTGAACGTAATGCATTAATCCATCATGTTAATATTAAACATAGCTACCCGCATTGTTGGAGACATAAAACGCCTATTATCTTCCGAGCGACACCTCAATGGTTTATCTCTATGGATCAAAAAGGCTTACGTGATAGCGCATTATCAGAAATTAAAGACGTTAAATGGATCCCAAGCTGGGGCCAAAACCGTATTGAAAAAATGATTGAAGGACGTCCTGACTGGTGTGTTTCACGCCAACGTACTTGGGGTGTACCAATCACTTTATTTGTTAATAAAGAAACCGATGAATTGCACGAGAACTCTATTGAAATGATGGAGTTGATTGCACAAAAAATCGAAAAAGAAGGTATTCAAGCTTGGTTCGATTTAGAGCCAGAATCTATTTTGGGTTTTGAAGCAGAGCAGTTCCGTAAAGTGACTGATACGTTAGATGTTTGGTTTGACTCTGGCACTACACATGCATCAGTTGTTGGTGTACGCGAAGAATATACACAACCAGATGGTTCTCAAGCTACGGCTGATTTGTATTTAGAAGGTTCAGATCAACATCGTGGTTGGTTCCAATCTTCATTGTTAACCAGTACTGCAATTAACGGCGTAGCGCCATATAAAGAAGTATTAACACATGGTTTTGTGGTTGATGGCGATGGTAAGAAAATGTCTAAATCATTAGGCAACGTTATGTCTCCACAAACGGTGATGAATGACCTAGGTGCTGATATTTTACGTTTATGGGTTGCTTCTACAGATTACACGGGTGAAATTACCGTTTCTGATGAAATCTTAAACCGTAGTGCAGATAGTTACCGCCGTATTCGTAATACATCACGTTTCTTATTATCGAACTTGAATGGTTTTGATCCGCAAACTGATTTAGTGGCGCCAGAAGATATGGTTGCGTTGGATCGTTGGATTGTTGCTAAAGCCTTAACGTTACAAAATGAAGTGATTGAAGCTTACGACAATTACAACCTGCATGTTGTTTATCAAAAACTAATGCACTTCTGTTCAATTGACTTAGGTAGTTTCTACTTAGACATTATTAAAGATCGCCAGTACACAGCTAAAACAGGCAGTAATGCTCATTTAAGCTGTCAAACTGCGTTGTATCATATTGTTGAATCTCTAGTGCGTCTGATTGCGCCAATTCTAAGCTTCACTGCTGATGAAATCTGGGGACGTTTACCGGGTGAGCGTAATGAATTTGTGTTTACTGAAACTTGGTATGAAGGTTTGTTTGGTTTATCTGATAGCGAAGTGATCAGTAATGATAAATGGACTCAGTTGATTGCGATTCGTGCTGAAGCGAATAAAGCTTTAGAACTTGCACGTAAAGAAGCAGTGATTGGCGGTGGGTTAGAAGCTGAAGTCACTTTATATGCTTCAGATGAAATCAGTGCATTACTGAATACCTTAGAAGACGAATTACGTTTTGTACTAATTACTTCACAAGCTACAGTTAAACCTTTTGCTGATGCGCCTGCTGATGCGGTTGCAACAGAATTAAAAGGCTTATCGGTACAAGTACAAAAAAGTGCTGCGGCTAAGTGTGATCGTTGTTGGCATCATCGTGAAGAAGTTGGTCAAGATGAGAAACACCCTGAGTTATGTGGACGTTGTATTACCAACGTTGACGGTGAAGGTGAAACTCGCCAATTTGCTTAATAGGCAATAACACACATTAATGCCTTTATATTAAATGCATTTTGACTAAACGCCTTGGTTATGAAAATGATTTAAGGCGTTTTTTTTAATTTTTGCCATCACCATTATTTGGGAATATCAATGACACAGAAATCAACATCCTCTAACGTTAGTTTACGTTCTGGTTTATCTTGTTTATGGTTAACTGTTGTGGTTTTAATTATTGATCAAGTGACTAAATATTTAACGATACAAATGTTAGATTTGTATGAATCCTATGAGGTTTTATCCTTCTTTAATTTTACCTATGCACGTAACTATGGTGCAGCTTTTAGTTTCTTAGGTGATGCAGGAGGTTGGCAGAAGTACTTATTCACAGCGATTGCTTTTGTAGTTTCTGCTTATCTTTTGTATTCAATGAAAACTACAAGTGCAACTCACCGTTGGATGAATAGTGCATATGCTCTTATTTTATCTGGTGCGATAGGCAATGTAATGGACCGTTTAATGTTTGGTTATGTGGTCGACTTTTTAGATTTTGATTTAGGTTTTTATCGTTGGCCAACATTTAATGTGGCGGATATTGCTATTTTTATTGGTGCTGCAATGATTATTATCGATGCACTACTGTGGGCTGAAAAGCGTGAAAAACAAGCAAACGAGAACAAATAAGGAATAATAGTAATGACAGTAAAAATGGCCAATGAAACAGTCAAGAATAGCAAAGTGATCACTGCAGATAGTGAAGTTTTAATGCACTTTTCAATTAAGCTCACAGATGGCTCTGCCGTTGATAGTACTAAGGTCGATAATAAGCCGGCTAAATTTGTAATGGGTGACGGTAGCTTAACACCAGGTTTTGAAGAGTGTCTGTTAGGTTTGACAGAAGGGGATTCGCAGAGTTTTACGCTTGCGCCTGAGTCTGCTTTTGGATTACCGAATCCAGATAACTTTCATTATATTGAACTCAGCAAATTTTCTGCCGATGTGCCTGCAGAAATAGGGACTATCATTAGCTTTACGCAACCGGACGGTAATGAAATTCCAGGTATTATTCGTGAAATAGTGGCGGATAGTGTGACTGTTGATTTTAACCATCCACTAGCAGGACAAACAGTGACTTTTGACGTTGATGTCTTAGAAGTTTTATAAATAACTGAAATATTGAGAGCATTATGAAAATTATTTTAGCTAATCCTCGTGGTTTTTGTGCAGGTGTACACCGTGCGATCAATATTGTTGAACGTGCGTTAGAGCTTTTTCCAGCCCCTATCTATGTGCGCCATGAAGTTGTTCATAATCAATATGTGGTTGATGATTTAAAAGCACGTGGTGCGGTATTTGTTGAAGAACTTGATGAAGTACCCGATGATAATATTGTTATCTTCAGCGCACATGGTGTGGCACAAAGTGTACGCGAAGAAGCAAAACGTCGTGCATTAAAAGTATTTGATGCGACTTGCCCATTAGTGACTAAAGTACATATGGAAGTAACTCGTGCCAGTCGCCGTCATCAAGAGTGTATTTTGATTGGGCATCAAGGCCATCCTGAAGTTATTGGTACGATGGGGCAATACGATAGTGAGGAAGGTGGTATTTACCTTGTCGAATCACCTGAAGATGTAGCTTTACTGGAAGTTAAAAATCCAGCCAGCTTGTGTTATAGCTCTCAAACAACTTTATCAGTTGATGATACTGCGCATGTTATTGATGCGTTGCGAGCTAAATTTCCAAGTATCGAAGGCCCACGAAAAAATGATATTTGCTATGCGACTCAAAACCGACAGGACGCGGTTAAAGATCTCGCTGATAAAACGGATTTAGTCTTAGTTGTTGGATCAACTAATTCATCTAATTCCAATCGTTTGCGTGAAAAAGCAGCCAGTGTTGGCGTCACCTCATACTTAATTGATAATGAGTTCGACATCAAAGATGAATGGTTTGAGAATATACAAACGGTAGGTGTAACAGCTGGCGCATCAGCTCCCGATGTACTAGTACAAGCGGTGATTAGAAAGTTACAAAAAATAGGTGGAAACGTGGTTATTGAGAATCCTGGTGTTGAAGAAAACACAGTATTCGAAGTCCCTGCAGAATTGCGTATTAAAATGGTTAATTAAAATAATATGCTGAGCTTTCAGTATTTTTAATCTTACTGGAAATAGAATATTTTAGTTTGAATATTTGTAGAATTTGAGCCAGTAAATTATTACTGGCATTGATGCCTCTGTAGCTAGTTATGCTATTTTCTAACGAACATAACTATCATACTTAACAGTTCCAACATTGCTCAGAGGGAGTTGTTTCAGTTATAAAAGTTGCGAGTGAACCGGCAGCGCTGTTGTTTTCATCCCAAGCTCGCGCTCCAGTTGACCTCAATAAAAGCACTCCATCGCCTGCCTGAACACCCGTTGGTTCTGCACCAATGATATAGGTAGAAGCAGTTGTTGATGCAATTAATAAATTATAATAAATAACCGTGCCATCAATTGGTGATTTAGTAGAAAATATTGTAGGTGACCCAGCACTTGCCGCTCCGGTATATGTACCTTCAGTCGTATAGTGCCTTTCCATTGCTTGTGCTAAGCCTTGTAAAGCACCTTGTGCATCAGCACGACGTGATTTTGTCACTGAGTCTTGATAAGAGGGGTATGCTATTGATGCCAAAATACCAACGATAGCAACCACAATCAATAGTTCTATCAGAGTGAAGCCTTTCTTGTTTTTCATTGTTAGTTCCTAATTATAAGCATATGGTATTTACTGCTGAATCAGTTCTTCCCATGACAATCGACCTTGTTTAGCTGTTGTTTCGATCCTTACCGACTCTTCGTTTAAGTTCCCATCAACATCATTGCTATAAATGGTATTCCCTAAAATTGCGATGTCTCCGGCAATCATAGCAGTATTAACTTTGATGCCTGCATGACTAGTTACATCGTCTAAATTAACCTCACCATCTCCATCAATATCATAAATACTAGTTGTGTCGTCGAATACACGATTATTATTGATATCAAAAACAGTATAGTTTGGCGCTTTACCCGTATTTAAGTCTACCGCCATGATCCAGCTTTCACTATTGGATACACAAATATCACTATTTACAACCGTTGGAATAACCGTATTAAATAATAAGATATTGCTTGTTATTAGGGAATTAGAGGTCACTCGCTCACCAATATTAGTAGGAGTCGCTAATGAATTAGCTTGATCTTCAAAATCAAAATACCAACCTCGACTGTTTGACCAGGTCATTGTTGTTCCGCTGATAACACGCGTCGTTGAAGTAGAATATAATTCTCTTGGTGTTAAATTTGAGCGAGTTTGTGCGCCTTCTCCATTATCCAATACACCATAGTAACTCATAAGATCTGTTGAGGTTTTATCGGTTTCTTCAATGTATTTACCTGTCCCAAAAAAGACAAGGAGATCTGGGGCGCCTGATGCAGCATTTACATTGTCAGCAACAATAGGGGCAGTGGTAATTGGTTGTGCTTTACCGTTACCATCTTTTGCAGTAAACAATGCTTCATAAGTGCTGCCGGTTTTATGAGCAACCTTCCATTGGTTTGTATTGCTTGAACTAACATCAAATGCCCACATATTCCCTTGTAAATCGCCAGCATAAATACGGTCCACAACACTATCGCCGTCAAGATCAACAGCTCGTGGTGTTGATAATCCATTTGGAATGCCTGAACTATCAGCACCAACTCCGGTATCTATTTCCTTATAATCACTTGCCGACCATTCACCATCTAATCCTTCATCGATGTATAAAATAAATAATTTTGCATTGCCATCACCAGTATTATTGTACCCATTACCTACGATAACAGCCCATTCACCATTTGCCATTTTAGCGACAGTAGGTTCACTGTAACTGTACCCAAAATCTGGATCATTAGCACTACTAAACTCCCATAATGACAACGCATCCGCATTGCCGGTAACGGTAGCATCAAATTTAGTTGGGTCTGTGATATCTAACGCGAATAATCCTTTTCCACCACTACGCAAACCACTAATAAGCACTGTGTGCCAGGTGCTACCATAATATACGTCACTGATCGTTGGTGTAGAATCAACATAAAAACGATGTTGATAACCAGTACTAGCCAAATAGTGTAGGCCTTCTTCCGATGCACTTGATGCAACTAAACTTGGAATATAAGCAAATTTTTCTTCACCGTCTGTTGCACTAAAGCCATGTAGCATACCATCATTGGCACCCACATATAACATAGCTGTTCTACTAGTATTTTTATAATCACTATAGTTTTGGCCAGTACCACCAAAAGAAACAGAAGCTGTCGAGTCATAATCTGGCCAATCTAGTTCAGGAGCACCCACATAAACTACAGTTGAATTGACGAGGTCACCAAGCCGGCTAGCTCGGTCACGATAGTTAGTTGCAGCAGTTCCGATGTTGTTTACTTTATTACCTTTTAGATAACTAATTAAATTATCAACACCTGCACTACCTTCCGGGCCTGCTTGAAGGTCAGCAAGAAGCGAAGGAGCTGAATCTATATTTGTTTTGTTAAACACAATGCCTTGCTTAGTTGAATCGTTAAAGCTGAATATATTTCTAGTATTATAATCTGCTAAATTATCTAACTTAGTTGCTGCGTCCCAGCTAGCTGTGCTGCTTATTTCACCTGTCCCTGATAATGCATAGGATTTTAAACTGCCAGACCATTCGCCACTATCAAAACTAGCTGCATAAATCGAGGTGCCAGCCGTTAATTGACTCGTATTGAAGGTGATTCCAGATCCTGCGGCTACTTTATCAACAATACTATCTATTACGTTTCTAAATGCAGTAACTAATTCCGCGCTATTATTCGCTGTCAAATACTCTCCTCCACCTTGCGTAGCAGCACTCCTTATTAGTGAATTATTCGTTACTTGCGTATCAGCAAAACCAACCATATGAGTGATGACGTTATTTTTCCAAGGTGTTCCAAGCGAACCTTCTGTAAGATCTGGTCTGAGATCTATATCATACATCGCTCGAGTTACATCATCTACGATATCTGCGCCATTAAAGTAGTTTTTCATATCATTGCTAACACTAGTATCACTTGTAGGGATACCATCGGTCATGGCCACTATAAAACTGTCTTGGCACCAGTTTGTAATGACATCTGTTGTTGGTGAATGGGAGTTGCTAGGCGTATGTGAAAAAAAACTGCTTGCATTGACAACTTTTTCTGGTTTATCTCCAATACCATCTGGGTGAAGCGTTAATTGACCAGATATACTTCCACCGGCTCTCTGCGCAAAGTAGTGGCCCAGATCTGCAAGTGACTCTCCTAACGGTGTGCTACCACTGTTTGTAATCAAATTTATCGCATTTTTTAATGTTGTTATATCGCTGCTAGTTCCAATCGATTTTATGTTCTGTCGAATTTTTGCGCCGCTACTTCCATTATAAGTCGCTAAACCCACACGCATGCCTACTAAATCATCAACCATGGCTGCAGCAGAAGCTTTAGCTATTTCCATACGTGTTTTAGTGCCTGGTTTTTTATCAAAATCATCAAAATCATCTGCGGCAGTGTTAGTGCTATTAGAAAAATACCAGTTTAAGTAATTGCCAGTGTATTTTGATGCTAAATAACTACTTGGCGAACCTCCTGAATCTCCAAGGAGACGAGCAGTATAAGTCCAGCCATCGTTAAAGCATCTTTCGGTTAAGTTATTAGCACCACCAAGAGAACCTTGCCAGAAATCATAGTTATAACCATTCCTGTACAAATAAATAAGGCCATCATTTCTAATCCGAATATCAATTTGTTTAGCAGTATTGAATTCATTGTCAGAAGGACAATTATAATAATCAATATTTTCATCGTAAGGGCTATCAGGAACAATATTACTCATAGAGCCGGAGGTATCTAACAATATCATCAAGTTCGGCTCAACTGATGTTGACGTAATTAAGGGGTCTGTTGGTAAATTTAATTTAGCAGCCATCACAGTAGGTGAAATTGAACAAACTACGATTGCAAGTATAACCGCCTCAGCCACTACTGTTTTGGTGAATAATTTTTTCATCTTCATCTTCATATTCCTTTACGCTATTGATAGATTAAAAACGTTTTCCGTAATAACCCACAATTATTCTTTCGGTATTGCCATCTCTACCAACTGAGCGAGAGACTATTTTAAAACCTCGAATATCTCCCCCGCCAGTGGTTTCGCCGTAACCTGTTATATTAAGTTCAGGTAAATTATCATTAAATATGAGTATCCCTAGATCTTCGACGAAATATCGAGACACTATTCCTGCGTTTGTTATTTCTGTGGTCGCTGCAATGCTTAAACTGTCAGTCCAAACTGAGTCTGAAAAAATATCGCTAGGCCCATTATTTACGCTGTATAATCCATTTAAATCATTAAATGTACTAACTCCAACCAAGGTATCAATCATATCCTCGGCATCTTTTAGGCCTGATTCTGCAATTTCCAGTGAAATATGGGAATCTCGAGTTGAAGAGGTCATTTTTTCTTGCATAAGCGTCGATTGCGTCCCAGATAATACTAATACGGTGAGAACAATTAATATAATTAGACTGATAATTAATACCGCCCCAGATTGTTTTTTTAACATTTTTTCAATACCTATTGTAATGTTCTATTACGTATATTCGCTGTTGTCTGATAGGTTCTCTCAAGTGGAGAGCCTGGTGTGCTTTCGCCGCTTTCAGAGGTAAGGTTTACTCTGATGGAAAGTACTTGATCCATATTAGTAGGGGTTGCGGTAAATATGTTTATCGAACCATTAGCGTTAGTATCTTCTCCATACATAATTTGCAAATTATTAATTCCTCGAACTAATTCGTTAGCAACGCCATTATCTGCTCGATACAAAGAGTCTGAGCCTGCGCTATTAACGCCTATAAAATATTGCTTAGAGTATGGTTTTAAAATTTGAGCATTTCCCCCATAAGTATGGGATAAGGTATTTCTTATGTTATTTATTCCACTAGCAAGATTACCTGTGTTATGACCTATATTTCCATTGGTAGGTGTATTTTGTTGCGTATTAGAAAAAAGATCTGCTTCTTGGCAATCAGAAATTAAAATAATATCGCCCTTTGCAATACTGCTACCAGTGTTTATATGGAGAACAGCGGCGGTTGTCGGCATATAAGGAGTTGTAACCGTTACGCCAGAAATACTGCTTGCACCTCGGAGTATTAGAGTATCAGTGTTATCTTTAACATTAATGCTAGAAATTGTCTGAGATGTCACATCATTACTCCCACCAATGCCGTCGCCTGCAGTCGGTAGTACTGATGCATCATAATCACTATCTGTAGTATTCAGATTGTTAGTGATCTCATCTATATCTCCGACACAACCCCAATAATCAGCACCGCGAATGTCGCGTATTATTAATTCAGTCGCTAATCGTCCATTTTCTTGTACACGTGAAAAAGCACTCTGCAAGTGAACACCTTCCATGCTAGCGGTAAAAATTTTAAGTACGGCAGCTAGCACCAATAATCCCAAAGAAATCGATATCATTAGTTCTACAATTGAAAAACCAGTTTGGCTCGGTAAATCGTGACTTTTATTTTTCAACACACTCATCATTCTCTCTATTTTAAGCTTGGGACTTTTTTCATTGCTAAATAACCTATAGCTTACTTACACAGCTTTAAATTTGAATGCTTAAGGTAAAACTTGCATCGCCAACCTCTCCGCCTGAATTTGTTCTTTGCTGCTCTTTCCATGTAATTGTTATATTGTAGAGTGTCCCTATTTTAGTGACAGTCCCTTGACCTTCAGGCAAACCTCCGTCTATAACAGCTGATTGTATTAATTGATTCCATTCAAAACCATCAAGTTGCGCCATTAGCGCTGGAGTGCAAGTTGTACAACCTGGGTCAGCTACTGTAGATAAAAGATTATTGTAACCACTTAGACCTCCTCGGTTAGATCTAATTCGTTCCCCCATGTCGTAGGCATAAGTTGTCGCTAAGGTATGAAATTGTGTGTTGTTAATATTTTTAAGGCTAATCATCTGAATTGATGCTAGCCCGAGCAACCCAACAGCGAGAACAAATACTGCGACTAAAATCTCGATCATTGAACTTCCGGTTTGATACCGTTTAATTGTATCCATGTTATTCACAATTCACCTTATCAGCGATAATTACACCAGATATTAAAATAGAAACTTGCATTCCTTGTTCACCGGTTCGATTATCGCAAACTTCAAAAACACTGTTGTTATTAACCCCTCCTACTGCATTAAAGGAGAAAGTTGATTGAGCGCTCGATACGGTACTCGCATCGTCAAATGCAGGCCATATACGCAATACTTCATCAGTCGACATTGCATTAATAGCATCAGTATTTGCCCAAACAACAATACCTTCGGTCCAATCTCCTCCAATTTGATTTACATTTACGGTACTGCCCCGTTTAATTGCTTCCATGCGTGCATAATTAAATGCACCGATCATCGCATTGGTATTTGAAACCATATTGCCGTTACTGATTAAATTTCTAAAATTTGGAACACTAAGCGCTAATAAGATTGCTAATATAGATAAAGTGATTAACATTTCAGTAATAGTAAAACCTGATTTTTTCATACAACACTCTTTGACTTATTATATATTCAAATATCGACTGAATTCATTCTACATACCTCTAAAGTATAAGATCAATAAACATATTAGTTTATATTTAAATGTCTGCCGGATTTTTTTACATAAACTAATAAAAATAAAATTATTTATTATCGCTACTCAATTACTGATGTAAATTCCATAGAGTGAAGTAAAATTTCATTTATTTTTTGCTTGTTGATAGAAATATCTACCAAGTAGAATTGTTTTTTCAATTTCATATTTTTTCATTTTGTAGATTTAGTTAATTATCTATTTTATTAGTGTGATTATTTATCAGTGACACATACGACAGACAGTTAATAATAATGATGGATATAATGAAATAAATCAGGATTAAGTTTTATATTTCATTGATTTGGTAATAGTGTAAGATTACTAATTATATGGAGCCTAAAGCTCAAAGAAAAATAATGCTACTTAGAGCTACTTGAGGTTTATGTACTTTTACTTTGAATTAACATTAAGAGTTATTTATGAAAAAAATAGAAGCAATTATTAAACCATTCAAAATGGACGATGTACGTGAAGCACTTGCAGAGATTGATGTGACAGGTATGACAGTATCAGAAGTAAAAGGTTTTGGCCGCCAAAAAGGGCATACTGAATTATACCGTGGTGCTGAGTACATGGTGGACTTTTTACCAAAAGTTAAAATTGAATTAGTAGTTAGAAAAGAAGATGTTGAGCGTTGTATTGAAGCGATCATGAGCACGGCTCAAACGGGTAAAATTGGTGACGGTAAGATTTTTGTTACTCCTGTAGAGCGAGTTATTCGTATCCGTACCGGTGAAGAAGACGGCGAAGCAGTTTAAACGATTTTTAAGTAATCGTTGATATAGCCGTTATGACAGTATTAAACTGATTTCTGTTAAATAACAAACAATAAAAAGGAGAACTAAGTTCTCCTTTTTATTGTTTGGACCCTATAAATAATCCTATATTACGCTGATTATTTACAAAGATTATTACCAGTCAAATACGCTCCAGCTTTCTGTGCGTTTTACCACTCGGCTATTTGGGTAATTAAGCTTTAATACCGCTAATGCATTCTTTTCTGGTTCTACTAACCCTAACTCCCTATAGGCAATGATCATGATCTCTAGGGCATCTTTTACAGATTCTGTATCAGGGTAGTTATTGAGAACAGTTTTACCACGGTTGATCGCTGCTATATAAGCTTCACGTTTGATATACCATTCAGCAATTGATATTTCATAACGTGCGACTCTATCTTTGATAAACACCATACGTTGGCGAGCATCTTTTGCATATTGGCTATTAGGGTAATACTTTAGAATGTGATTAAAGTCTTTAAAAGCACGTTGTGCATAACTTTGGTCACGATTAAAACGGTCCACACCAAATAGATTTTGGAAAAAGTGATCGTCAGAAGATAAGTTAGTTAGTCCACGCATATAATAAAGATAATCTAAATCTTTATGGGTTGGATTTAAACGAATAAACTTATCAATATTAGCTAATGCAAGCGCCATTTCATTACGTTTGTAATAAGCGTAAATAAGGTCTAATTGCACCTGTTCTGAGTGAGGTCCAAAAGGGTAGCGGCTATCTAGCGCTTCTAAAATGTCAGTGGCTTTTTCAAAGTTCGCTGTTTCTAGCGCTACAGAAGCCTCTTGATATAAAATGACAGGAGGTTTGTCAGCAATCTTTGGTTTATTGCTTTTTTTCGATGAACAGCCAGTAATAAAAATGGCAATGAAAAAACTGGTCGTTATTAGTCTAAGGATCTTATTCATAAGTGTTATAATGTCGGCCAATATTAAAAAGTACAGTATCGGCTATCGCCGAAAGAAATAAAAGTAAAAAAAGATAAAATGTGACAAGATAAGTCTGTCTGACAAAATACTTTTTAAAAATCAATTACAACAGCACAAAATTACAAGAAGAGAGCATTATGAGCCAAGCATTAAACCTATCTGCAGAAGTAACAGATGAACAGTTAGGATTTCGATTAGACCAAGCGGTTGCCGCTTTGTTCCCAGATTATTCGCGTTCTCGTATAAAAGAATGGATATTAGCGGGCCTGGTACAAATTGATGGCACTGTCTCTTCTACTCCTCGTGAAAAAGTATTTACGGGTCAGATGTTAGAAGTTAACGCAGTATTAAAAGATGAAGTCACCTTTGTTGCACAAAAAATTGAAATTGATATCGTTTATGAAGACGAAGATATTTTAGTGATCAATAAACCTGCTGGGTTAGTTGTTCACCCGGGTGCAGGTAATGCAAGTGGCACATTATTAAATGCATTATTGTACCATTACCCAAGTATTGCTGAAGTACCACGTGCTGGTATCGTACATCGATTAGATAAAGAAACATCAGGATTGATGGTAGTAGCGAAAAATGTTCCTGCACAAACTCATTTAGTGATGAACTTGCAAGCACGCCAGATGACACGTGAATATGATGCGATTGCCTCGGGATGTTTTACTGCTGGTGGTAAAGTAGATGCGCCTATTGGTCGTGATAAAGTACACCGCACTAAAATGGCCGTTAACCATACGGGAGGCAAAGATGCGATCACGCATTATCGTATTGCTGAAAAGTATCGTGCACATACACGTTTACGTTTGCGTTTAGAAACTGGACGTACTCACCAAATTCGTGTGCATATGATGTCTATCGGCCATGTATTGGCGGGTGACCCTGTCTATGGTGGTCGTCCTCGTCCACCTAAAGGCGCTTCTGAAAAATTAAGTGAAGCATTACGTGGATTTAGACGCCAAGCACTACATGCGACTATGTTACGTCTTGAGCATCCAATTACCGGTGAAGAGATGGAATGGCACGCTGAACCACCTGAAGATTTTAAAGTGTTAGCGGCTGCGTTACGTGCGGATACTATTTCGCATGAAAACGAATTAGATTTATAGTTTATTATAGTTTACTTAGATGCAATTAATTAAACCTAATTGGGCAGCTCCTGCCCATATTCATGCTTACTCAACTACTCGCTTAGGTGGGATCAGTGAAGGTGAATTTTTAGGTTTGAATCTGGCTACTCACGTTGCGGATATTGATCTACATGTATTAAAAAATCGAGCATTACTCACAGAACATTTACTCGCTAATGAACAACTATATGCTCCTGATTTTTGTTGGTTAAATCAAACTCATAGTCATGATTTAATAAAATTATCAGCCACGACAGCGCAAGCAATTAATGCCGATGCAAGTTGGACTAATGATAATGAAAGAACTTGTGTGGTGATGACTGCGGATTGTTTACCTGTGCTAGTGACAGATAAACAGGGCAGTTTTGTTGCGGCTATCCATGCCGGATGGCGTGGATTATGTGATGGTATTATTGAAAACAGTATTGAACATATTTGCAATACGTTATCAGTCAAACCCGATCAACTATTAGTATGGTTAGGTCCCTGTATTGGGCCTACTGCCTTTGAAGTTGGTGATGAAGTTCGAGCGCAGTTTGTTCAACAAAATACACAAGCAAGTGAAGCTTTTGTCGCGTCTAACGATAAATGGTTAGCTAATTTGCATCTCCTAGCCAAGTTACGTTTAACAAAATTTACAGGTATTACTATTACAGAAAGTGATTTGTGTACCTTTAACGATGCAGAGTTATTTTACTCATATCGTCGAGATGGCAGAACAGGTCGTCTTGCTTCTTTTATCTGGATTGATTAAAACTAAAAATAGTTGCGATGCTTTTATAGCACTGTAGTTATTGAAGCTTCATTTATTAGAACTTCAATTATTGCAATTTTACATGTTGAAATAGCAGTTATCCTCCCTCAGTTTTATATCCAATCTTAAGTTCACTAATCTACTCTTAAAATTAACTCTCTTATAATTAATTTTCTAATATTTAATTTATAAATATATTCTTTTTTGTTCATTATTTTATCTTTCCTACCTTGAAATAATTCTCTTTACCCCCATCTTTTATAGGGTAAACATTTCAGGAGAATCATCATGCGTTTAGATAAATTAACTAGCAAATTTCAATTGGCATTATCCGATGCTCAATCTATTGCTTTAGGCCGTGATCACCAATATATCGAAGCGACACATGTCTTGTTAGCAATGCTTAATCAAGACGGTGGCGCAATCCGCGGTATTTTGTCTGATCTTGAAATTAACATTAACCTAATGCGTTCACAGCTATCTGCAATGTTAGATAGAATGCCCAAAGTATCTGGTATTGGAGGCGAAATACAGCTCTCTAATCAGTTGGGCATTACCTTTAATTTATGTGATAAGTATGCGCAAAAAGCAAAAGATAAATTTATTTCATCGGAAATTTTCTTAGTCGCCGTTTGTGAAGATAAAGGTGAACTAGGACAAGTGTTAAATAAACTTGGCTTAACAAAAAGTAAAGTTGAAAGTTCTTTAAAGAAAATTCGTCAAGGTCAAACTGTTAATGACGTTAATGGTGACGGCCCTGAACAAGCCCTAGAAAAATATACCATCGATTTAACCGAGCGTGCTGCGGCAGGTAAACTGGACCCAGTAATTGGACGTGACGATGAAGTACGTCGCATGGTACAAGTGCTACAGCGTAGAACTAAAAATAACCCCGTGATAATCGGTGAGCCAGGTGTCGGTAAAACAGCTATTGTTGAAGGTTTAGCGCAACGTATTGTGAACGGTGAAGTACCGGAAGGTTTAAAAAATAAACGTGTATTATCATTGGATATGGGTTCGCTTATTGCGGGTGCCAAATATCGAGGAGAGTTTGAAGAACGTTTAAAAGCAGTGTTAGCGGAGCTAAATAAAGAAGAAGGGCAAATCATCTTATTTATCGACGAATTGCATACTATGGTAGGTGCTGGTAAAGGCGATGGCGCTATGGATGCGAGTAATATGCTTAAGCCTGCGTTAGCCCGAGGAGAGCTTCATTGTGTTGGCGCGACTACGTTAAATGAGTATCGTCAGTATATTGAAAAAGATGCGGCACTAGAGCGTCGTTTCCAAAAAGTACAAGTTGATGAACCAACGGTTGAAGATACGATCGCGATATTACGTGGTTTAAAAGAGCGTTACGAATTACATCATCAAGTTGAAATAACGGATCCTGCGATTGTGGCTGCGGCAACGTTATCACATCGTTATATTTCTGACCGCCAATTACCCGATAAAGCCATTGATTTAATTGATGAAGCTGCGTCGAGCATTCGCTTACAAATGGACTCTAAACCTGAAAGTTTAGATAAATTAGGGCGTAAAATTATTCAACTAACCGTAGAGCAAAAGTCACTGCAGAATGCTACCGATGAAGCCAGTGTGAAACGGTTAAATGATATAGACCAGACCTTAAGAATTAAAGGTAAAGAATATAAGTCTTTAGATGAAGTGTGGAAAACAGAAAAAGCAGCGCTATCTGGTACGCAAAATATCAAGCAAGCTTTAGAGCAAGCGCGTATGGATTTAGAAGTCGCTAGCCGCGCGGCTGATTTAACACGTATGTCTGAACTTCAATATGGACGTATTCCTGATTTAGAAAAACAATTAGATTTAGCGTCTCAAGCTGAAATGCAAGAGATGACATTGTTAAAACACTCTGTCACAGAGAATGAAATTGCGGATATCCTATCGCATTGGACCGGTATTCCCGTGTCTAAAATGCTTGAAGGTGAACGTGATAAATTATTGAAAATGGAAAAACATCTTCATTCTCAAGTTGTTGGGCAAAATGAGGCGATTGACGCTATTGCAAATGCGATTAGACGTAGTCGTGCTGGGTTAAGTGATCCTGACCGTCCTATTGGCTCTTTCTTGTTCTTAGGTCCTACTGGGGTCGGTAAAACCGAATCTTGTAAGGCGCTTGCTAACTTCTTATTTGATAGTGTCGATAATATGGTGCGTATTGATATGTCTGAGTTTATGGAGAAACACTCTGTATCTCGTTTAGTTGGTGCTCCTCCAGGTTACGTAGGTTATGAAGAGGGCGGTTACTTAACGGAAGCGGTACGCCGTAAACCTTACTCTGTTATTTTATTGGATGAAATAGAGAAAGCACATCCCGACGTCTTTAATATCCTATTACAGGTATTAGACGATGGACGTTTAACCGATGGGCAAGGACGAACCGTTGATTTCCGTAATACGGTGATCATCATGACCTCCAACATAGGGTCAGAGATCATTCAAGAAGCGTTCCCTCGTGCTTCCTATGACGAAGTTAAAAATACTTTGCTAGGTGTGTTAGCGAAACAATTTAAACCAGAATTTTTGAATCGTATTGATGAAACGGTCGTGTTCCACCCATTAAGTGAAAAACACATTAAATCAATCGCAACGATTCAATTACACGCATTACAGACGCGTCTTAAAGCAAGGGATTACCACCTAACGTTTAATGATGCTTCTATTGAATTTTTGGTTAGTGCTGGGTATGACCCTGCCTATGGTGCTCGTCCCTTAAAAAGAGCAGTGCAGCAGTTACTAGAGAATGCATTAGCACAGAAAATATTATCGGGAGAGTTAACCACGGGTAGTAACATATTGGCAGACGTTGAAGAGGGGAAAATAGTGTTTGTACAACAATAGTGTGCCGTCACTGTTTCTACTGAGCTAACTCATATTGAATGATATTACACAGTGAAAGCTCAGTAAATGTAGAATAACTGAAAGAAAAATAGTAAAAGGCCAATGATTAATGTCGTTGGCCTTTTTATTTGCAGAAAGTGATTAACTATTTTAAGTGGAGAAAGCTGTTAAGCTTTTTATGTAAAGAAAGCAGCTAAGCTTTTTATATGAAAAACAGTTAGACCTTGATCCTTTGTAATAAATCACCTTCATAAATCGCCTGCTTAATTAAAGCAAAAGCAGCAATGGTTAAATCGGGTTTTAACTCAGTTGAAGTGACGATCAGTTGATCATGAAAATTTGGCAGGGTTTGTTGTTTAATGCAATCTGCAATGGTAGAAAATAAAACCTCACCAGCTTGTAGTATTTTACCTGTGATCACTATTTTTTCGGGGCTTAATAGATTCACTAATATGGCAATATTTTTCCCCAAGTAGTGGGCTGCTTGTTGAGTGATTGTATAACATAATTTATCACCACTTGCCGCGGCTAGATAAATATCATCAATGTTCATGGTATTCACATTCAAGACGCAATCGCTACCAGCATTAATCGCTTCTTTAACTTTGTCGTAAATCACCAGATCGCTGACCTCTGTTTCTAAACAACCAATATTGCCACAATGACAGCGCTTACCTGCAGGGTTTGTTTGGATATGACCTATTTCCCCTATATTACAACTTTTACCTAGTAGCTCTTTATTTTCGATAATAACACCTGAACCAACGCCGTGATGGACACTAATAAGCACTGAATCTTGTGTGTTCTTGGTGGCACCAAAGTAATTTTCAGCTAATGCAAGGCAGCGTGTATGATTGCCGATAAAGGTAGGAATATTAAATGTACTTTCAATTTTATTCACTAAAGAGTAATCATCTAAAGGATAAGTTGGCGTATAAACCACGATACCTTTTTTAGGATCAACCAAACCAGAAAGGGTAATTGAAATAGCAGATATTTTTTCATTAATTAACGGTGGTTGAGTCATAAATTTTGCAATTTCAGCAATCAAAAAGTCAATTAAAAAAGCACTGGTCTCAATCTTAGGAATAGTTATTTGTTTGCTCATTAACTTAATGCCAGATAAATTATAATGCGCGATCGATAATAATTTTTGGCCTAATTTAATGGCAATTACATTTACCGCATCAGAATTTGGCGCTAAAGAGATGGCTCTGCGGCCACCCGTAGATGCTTGTAATTCAACTTCTGCAATCAATCCATTTTCGATTAGCTGGCGTGTTATTTTGGTCACACTTGCTGGGGCTAATCTACTTATCTTTGCTGTTTTAACGCGAGAAATAGGGGCGTATTGCTCAATAATTTTATAAATGATGGCACTATTTAATTGCTTGATTTGTTCGATATTAGCAATGGTTGTTTGCATCGTATCGTGATTGACTGTGTTCATTAAGTGAATACCTACAGTGGTGTTTATCTCGCCGCAATGATAGCAGATTTTTTTAGGTCACAGATGAGGTTTAATCAAAAGGCATTAACTTTAAAAAAGTATGCCTATTGACCATAATAATTGTTATGCGGAGCTTGCTGAGCTGGTAATGACAATCGATCATGACAATCGATCACGTCATTAGTGTTCATCCATTAAACGTTATATTAAACTTTTGTTATTCAGTTGCTTTATAACAACCGTTAACGACGGTCCCGGTGACTTGATAATCATTGTTAAAAATTGCTAAGTTGGCAATTTTACCCACTTCAATGCTGCCTAGTTTATTATCTACGGAAATCGCTTTCGCAGGATAAATAGTCGCCATACGAATAGCTTCTTCTAAACTAATGCCTACAAATTTTACACATTGTTCAATTGACTCTATTAAGGTGACTGCAGAGCCCCCTAAAGTGCCATCTTTGCCTACACATTTCCCCTGCTTGTAATAAACAGTCGTGCCTACAAAATCAAACTCACTAATATCAGCCCCAGCAGGCGCCGTTGCATCGGTCACTAGTATTAATTTATCACCCATGATTCTTTTTGATAAACGTACATTTTCGTAAGCCACATGAAAACCATCGACAATAATGCCTGCGTAGATATTATTATCGTAAATTGCACCTACTACGCCAGGCTCTCGTCCGGTAATAGATGTCATTGCATTGAATAGATGCGTGGCAGAAGATGCGCCGTGTTGAATCGCTTCAGTAGCCTGTTGATAAGTGCCATTGCTGTGCCCTAAAGAAACCACAATACCTGCATTGGCTAGCTGCTCAATAAATTGGTTCGGCGTCTTCTCCGGTGCCATGGTTATTTGGCTGACGACATCACTATTTGCACAGATCAAATCAATCATTTCAGGATCGGGTTGGCGTATAAATTCCTGGCGGTGGATACCTTTTTTCTGCACGTTAATATAAGGGCCTTCGAGATGTAATCCGAGTACTTCATTGGGCTTTTTTTGCATATATTCGCGTGTTACATGCAATGCTTTCTTAATGCCTTGGTCGGTGTCAGTAATAAAGGTTGGAAGGTAGCTGGTGGTCCCTGATTTCAGATTAGCAGCTTGCATTGTTGCTAGTGTTTGCTCTGTTACTGCGCCATTAAACATAACACCACCACAACCATTTAATTGTAAATCAATAAATCCAGGTGTTAAATTCTGACCCTGTAGGTCAATACGATCAATATCATTGGTTAATGCAGTGATGGGAATAATAGCGCTGATTTTTTGATCTTCAATAACGACTGCATGATCAATAAGAATCGATTGAGTTGTATAAATAGTGCAATTGGTAAGTGCATACATTATAAATCTCTCCTAGGCATACTTTATTAGACAAATGGATGCATTTGAATCTAAGTGATAAATCAGGTCTAACGGTATGTCTGTTGCGTTAAACCTGATGTGAAGTGATTATAGGAAGCGAATATTTTCTGCTTCTAGTTCCGTGAAGTACTTAAGTGTTTTAACTTTAAGCTCCATCGTTGATGCTGAATCACATACGATAATTGCTTTTTGATGTAGTTGTAATGCGGTAACAGTCCAGAGATGGTTGACGCTGCCTTCTACAGCAGTTTGCAATGCTAACGCTTTATGGTGGCCAGTGACAAGAGTTAATACTTCCTCTGCCTCTAATAATGTACCTACACCGATAGTCAGCGCTAACTTAGGCACTTTATTAATATCATCATCGAAAAAACGTGAGTTAGCAAGGCGAGTGTCGGGTGTTAATGTTTTAACACGAGTGCGTGATGCTAATGATGAACCTGGCTCATTAAAAGCAATATGACCATCACTACCTACGCCGCCCATAAATAGATTAATTTTGCCGTAGCTTTTTATTTTATCTTCATAGCGTTGGCACTCTGCGCTCAGATCATCAGCTAGACCATTTAATAAATTGATATTTTGTGCCTGAATATCGACATGGTTGAAAAAGTTATTATGCATAAAGCTATGGTAACTTTCTGGATGAGCAGGCTCCAAGCCAACATATTCATCCATATTAAAGGTAACAACATGTTTAAAGCTGACCTTTCCTGCTTTATGTAACTCAATTAGGTGTTGATATGTGGCCAAGGGCGTACTGCCCGTGGGCAAGCCTAAAACAAAAGGTCGATCTGCAGTGGGGTTAAACTTATTAATTTTATTAACGATGTATTGAGCAGACCATAAACCAACATCGGCTAAGTTGTTAAGTGGAATCAGGCGCATTTTAATCTCCAGGTAATGAATATCTCTACTTAATTCTCATCGTAAATTAAGTTTGGGTTTAATGCCACTCATTTTCACTTATTAGGTCAAATATAAGTGATTTAAGTCACAGAATAGGGTGATTGCATTTGCGCGATTTAAGAAACTCTTTAGAGTCATAGCCTAGACATGTTGATGAAAGGCGTTCTATTGAACCCACGTTATAACAACAGGTTTTAATCATAATAATCAATGCGAATTAAGTCGCTGTTTCAAGGAGAGTAAAATAGTGAATATTTTAGGATATATGCAAAAAGTGGGCAGGGCCTTAATGGTTCCAGTGGCAGTATTACCCGCTGCAGCAATTTTAATGGGGATTGGTTATTGGATTGATCCAAATGGCTGGGGTGGTGATTCTCAACTAGCGGCTTTTTTAATTAAAGCGGGTGCTGCAGTAATTGACAACATGGCGCTATTATTTGCCGTGGGTGTTGCTTATGGCATGTCTAAAGATAAAGATGGTGCTGCTGCGTTATCTGGTTTAGTAGGTTGGCTAGTGGTTACTACACTACTGGCACCTGGTGCGGTTGAGCAAATTACTGGAGAAGCTGCTAATGCTTCTTTTGGACGAATTGAAAATCAATTTGTTGGTATCTTAGTCGGTATTATTTCTGCTGAGTTATATAACAAGTTTTCAGAAGTCGAATTACACAATACATTGGCGTTTTTCTCTGGTCGTAGATTAGTGCCTATCATCGTTTCTGTAGTAATGATTGTTGTATCATTTATTTTAATGGCAGTTTGGCCAATTATTTTCTCAGGTTTACAGCATTTTGGTGAAACGATTTCAGGTATGGGGGATATTGGAGCTGGTATTTATGCATTCTTTAATCGTCTATTGATTCCTGTTGGACTTCACCATGCGTTAAATTCAGTATTTTGGTTTGATGTGGCGGGCATTAATGATATCCCTAACTTTTTAGCTGGTCAGGATACGATCACTAAATTCGCTGCTGAAGGTAAAAATGCAATCGGTACTGTTGGTATGTATCAAGCTGGTTTCTTCCCTATTATGATGTTTGGTTTACCTGGTGCTGCATTAGCAATTTATACGACAGCAAAAGCAGAACATAAGCAAAAAGTGGCTTCTATTATGTTAGCTGCAGCATTAGCTTCATTCTTTACTGGTGTGACAGAACCTTTAGAGTTTTCATTTATGTTTGTAGCGCCGTTATTGTATGTCGTGCATGCAGTATTAACAGGTGTTTCAGTATTTATTGCCGCTAATATGGAATGGATGGCTGGTTTTGGCTTCTCTGCTGGTTTAGTGGATATGGTACTCTCTTCACAAAACCCACTCGCTAAACAATGGTATATGCTGTTAGTTCAGGGTGTTGTCTTCTTTGGTATTTATTATTTTGTATTTTTAACATTAATTAAAACACTTAATCTTAAAACACCAGGTCGCGAAGATAACGAGACGGAAGTAGTTAATACCGCTACTAAAGCTGTTGAAGGTAATGACCAATTAGCCACTAGTTATGTTGCTGCACTAGGTGGCGCTGATAATATCGAAGTGATTGATGCCTGTATTACTCGATTACGCTTGACCTTAAAAAACCGTAGCATCATAAAAGAATCAGAACTGAAGGCGCTAGGTGCAATGGGTGTTGTGAAACTAGGAGATAATAATCTTCAAGTGATCATTGGGCCGCAAGCTGAAAGCATTGCTAATAGAATGAAGTTGCTAAAATAAACGGCAATTACTTTTTTCAATAGGCACTCAATGAGTGCCTATTTTCGTTTTGGTAGAGGGTTGTTATTTAAACCTGTTCTTCGCAATAAAGCTGGCGTTAGGCAAAATTTCAATTGTTAGTGGATATATTTTCATCTTTATGGCAGACAATCTGCTCACCTCAGAAGATACTGATTTTTGCATATTAAAGTCACATCGGTGTAGATATCACCGCGAACCTTTCATTTACCATTATTTCACTTGAGCTTAGCGCTAGAATATACGATGATTGCCTCTTTATGAATCATGTATTTTAGAGGTCACAATGTCTGAACTGGAAACACGCCCAAGTAATTTTATTCGCACCATTATTGAAAACGACCTTGAGAGTGGTAAACACCAGACAATCCATACACGTTTCCCGCCTGAACCAAACGGTTATTTACATATTGGTCATGCAAAATCTATCTGTTTAAACTTTGGTTTAGCCCGTGATTATCCTAATGCTGCTTGTAACTTGCGTTTTGATGACACTAACCCGGTTAAAGAAGATGCTGATTACGTTGCAGCGATTGAAAAAGATGTCTCTTGGTTAGGATTCGAATGGCAAGGTGATGTACGTTATTCATCTAATTATTTTGAACAACTTTTTGATTATGCTGTTGAGTTAATCGAAAATAACAAAGCTTATGTTTGTGAATTAAATGCAGAGCAAACACGTGAATACCGCGGTACGTTGACGTCTCCTGGTAAAGATAGCCCATATAGAAATCGCCCGATCGAAGAAAGCTTAGATCTATTTAAACGTATGCGTGCAGGTGAGTTTGAAGAAGGGTCGATGATGCTGCGTGCTAAAATCGATATGGCTTCTCCAAATATGAAAATGCGTGATCCGGTTATTTACCGTATTCGTTTTGCACACCATCACCAAACAGGTGATAAATGGTGCATCTACCCTATGTACGATTTTACACATTGTATTTCGGATGCGATTGAGGGGATTACTCACAGTTTATGTACGTTAGAGTTTGAAGATCACCGTCCATTATACGACTGGGTATTAGCTAATATCAGTATCGAGTGTAAACCACGTCAAATAGAGTTTTCACGCTTAAACTTGCAATACACATTAACGTCTAAGCGTAAATTAAATGCATTAATTGAAGAAAACATCGTCACCGGTTGGGATGACCCTCGTATGCCTACTATTTCTGGTATGCGTCGTCGTGGTTACCCTGCGGCATCATTACGCGAATTTTCAAAACGAATTGGTGTAACAAAGCAAGAAAATACCGTTGAGTTTGCTTCATTAGAAGCTTGTGTTCGTGAAGATCTAGAAGCTAATGGCGCACGAGCGATGGCTGTGCTTGATCCGATCAAAGTAACGATTACAAACTATGAACAAGGTAAGTTAGAGCAATTAATTGCACCAGCTCACCCTAAAGATGAAAGCATGGGAACGCGTACTGTACCATTCTCACGTGAGTTATATATTGATGCTGCTGATTTCCGAGAAGAAGCGAATAAAAAATATAAGCGCTTGGTATTAGGTAAAGAAGTGCGTTTACGTAATGCTTATATGATTAAAGCTGAAGAGGTTATTAAGGATCAAGAAGGTAATATTACTGAAATTCTTTGTTCTTACGACCCAACTACATTAGGTAAAAATCCTGAAGATGGACGTAAGCCAAAAGGGGTTATCCATTGGGTGAGTGCCGCGTCAAATCATCCTGCTGAATTCCGTATTTATGACCGTTTATTTACGGTAGAAAATCCTGCGGCAGTGGAAGATATCCATAGTGTAATTTACCCTGATTCATTAGTTGTAAAACATGGTTTTGTTGAAAACAGCTTAGTGGACGCACAACCTGAAGTCGCTTATCAATTTGAGCGTGAAGGATACTTCTGTGCTGATAATAAAGATTCAAGTGCTGATAAGTTAGTGTTTAACCGAACGGTTGCATTACGTGACTCATGGGCTGGTTAATATAACCATAAATATGTGACTAAAAAGGTCTGCTCAAAGCAGACCTTTTTATTGCTGCTTAACTATTTTCTTTAATAACCCTTTCCAACCATTCATACTTTCCAACTATTAATACTTTTTAATGACTCCTAAAGTTGCAGACTCAATAATTTATCTTGATTAAAAAATATCTAACATCTAATACCAAGTCTGTAATAGCAATAAATTCTAATGTTTGTTTAGTAACTGCTGCAGCGTGACTTTATCTATGCCGCCCATTTTACTTAATTGGGCTAGTAATAATTCAGCACAAGCTAAAGCATCGGTTAATGCATTATGTGCGTTATAGATAGGCAAATTATAGCGCTCTCTACAGGCATTTAAACGCAAGCTACTGGTGTTTAAAGATTGATGTTTACGTAGTTCTCTTTTTTTATCTATCAGTAAGGTATCAATGGCAAATAGTGCAAAAGATTGTTTTTCCGCACCTACTAATGATTGCTGTAAAAACTGTAAATCTAGGCTCGCATAATGAGCAACGATGACTTTATCTTTACACTGCTCAAATAACCATTGCAGCACCTCTTGTAAGGGTAGCGCATTGGTCAGATGCCTATCTAAAACACCATGAATAACGGCACTTTGTCCTACGGTTCCTTGTATTTTAATGAGCTTATATTGTGCAAGTTTAGGCTGTATCTTGGCATTGATGATAGGGATCACTCCGATACTCACCATTTGATCTTTTTTGCTGTCTAAGCCTGTCATTTCAATATCTAATGCTAATAGCTTAATGTCTGAAATAGGACTATCTAGTTGGCTTAATAAATATTGATAATGATCTTGTAGGGCATTCAGCTTGCTATTTTTAACCAAGCGTTTTAATTGATACTGTAACCACCATCGTTGAAACATTAAAATTGCCTTAAGAATTTTAACCTAATTGTGCCTTGTGCTTCATGAATCACTTTAAAGGCATCCTTTAATTGATGGCGAACTAATGAAGACAGACTATCGGGTAAAATATAGTTAGAAACAGGTTGTGTATTATTAAATTGTTGTCCTTGATTGGTAAGACGTTTATGGGCAATAAACTCCCAAGCATCCAATAAATTCATCGCAACTTCTTTATCTATTTTAGATTTTTCGATTAAACTTTCTAAACGTTTGCTAGTATTTACTTCTTCTATACCTGCTGCTAGTGCGTAGGTTCTAACGATATCATTGATTAAAGCATTACCTTTATGCTTTAAATCTATTCCTTTTACTTCGCTACCATCTCGTTCAATGACAAAGCTTCTGAAGAATCCTAATGGCGCTGTTGATTGCAATGCATTTTGACTTAGCGCTGCAAGAAATATGTCGTTTCCTTTGGTCTTGTTTAATACTGTTGTTTGCAAGGTTGTGAATAAACTTAAATCTCCGTAAATACCGCGCATATCAAAGAAGATAGTCGCGTTTAATAATGCACTGGGCTGAGGAGTATTGACCCATTTTGAAAATTGTTGTTGCCACTGTTGTAGTGTTAATTGCCACTGTGGATTCTGTGCCATGATATTACCGGGACAAAATGGAAAACCACATTCATTCAAAGCACTACAAACAAATTCAGAAAGTTGCTTAAAATAACATTTATCTTGTTCAGAAGGCGTTTTCTCTAAAATCAATGCACTATCTTGGTCTGACCCTGCCATTTGATCTTGGCGACCCTGTGAGCCAAATGCCAACCAACAGAATGCCATTGGGGCAGGGCCAAGTTGTTTTTGTTTTAATACTATTAAACGACGTGTTAATGAGTCGGTAACAGAGGTCAGAATACGGCCTATTTCAATGGCTTTAGCATCGCTACTAATCAGGTTATGTAATAGGTCTGGTATCTTCTGGCTAACTTGTATCAGTGCTTCTAAGCTATTCTGACGTTCTATTTGACCAATTAATAATAACGGCTGAGAGCTTTGACTGCGGATTAAATCTGTACTAGTAATGATCGCGATTGGTCTTTCTTGGTCGACCACGGGTAAGTGATGAATATTATTTTCACTCATTTTTAACATCGCTTCAAAGATTAGTGCATTTGGTTCGATAACAGTTGGTTCTTTGGTCATTATTTGTTCGACTAGTAGGTCACCGCCCAGTCCTTTTGCTAAGACACGATTACGTAAGTCGCGATCGGTTAAGATTCCGCATAATTTATCTTGGTTAACAACAACAAGAGAGGAGAGACGTTTCTTAGACATTAGCTGTGCAGCTTCATGAATGGTGGCATCGGCAGTGATGGTGGTGAGATCTCTGGACATAATGTGAGTAATACGTGCAGTACTGATGTGGCTATGCTGTAATGACCCTTGGTTGCGTAATCGTTTGGCAAAGGCTTGATTAAAAAAACGATCGAATGAATGGCTATTGGCGCGTAATTGATCAAACATTTTAGCTGAAAGGTGGTAAACCAGTGCATCCTCTAAAATATGTACTTGATTGACAACTTTTTCACCCGAGAGCATGCCGCTAAAACCAAAATATTCGCCTTCTGCGACTCTATCAATGAGCTCTCCTTGTTGTGTGGTTACTTCAAATGCACCACTACGTACAATATATAATTGGGGCTCGTCACTATCTACATTGACTAACTTTTGTTGTTTGCTGTAGTAGGAAATAGTTAATTCCTGACAACATTTTTTTATAGTTTGTTCATGTAAAGAATCAAAAGGAGCTAATCTGCGCATGAAATCAAAAATGGGTTGTAACTCACTGTTATCCATAAGCACCTAGCTATAAGTTGTGGGAAATTTTGAGGTTAAAAGATCTAAAAAAAAGCGCCGAAGCGCTTTTAAATTAGAGATTATTTTAATGATCGTGTGCTTCGCCTGCTCCTTTAGGGAAACGAATTGATTCAACCATATCGACTACTGCTTGCGGCGTTGGTGCAGTCATTTTGCAGACTATAATGGCAACTGCAAAGTTGATCACCATACCTAGCATGCCAATACCTTCTGGAGACACACCAAACAACCAGTTTTCAGACATATTCGCAGCTGGGTTTACAAATTTAAAATAAACAATGTAAGCCGTTGTAAATGATAAACCTGCAAGCATACCTGCGATAGCACCTTCCTTATTCATTTTCGTAGAGAAAATGCCCATCGTAATCGCTGGGAATAAAGAGGAAGCGGCGAGACCAAAGGCGATGGCGACCACGGCGGCTACAAATCCTGGTGGGTTAATACCAAAGTAACCTGCCATGATGATGCCGGCACCGGATGCCATTCGCGCATACATTAACTCCTTTTTATCGGAGATATTGGGCATTAAGTTCTTTTTCAGTAAATCATGAGAAACAGAAGTTGAAATAACTAACAATAGACCTGCCGATGTAGATAGTGCAGCAGCTAGACCACCTGCAGCCATCAATGCAATAACCCATGCAGGTAAATTTGCCATCTCTGGTGTTGCTAATACGATGATGTCACGGTCAACATTCATTTCATTTGTTTCAGTATTTGAATAGAACATTCTGCCGTCATTGTTCTTATCTTCCCATTTGATTAAACCTGTTTTTTCCCAGTTCTCAATCCACATAGGGGCTTCGGCATGAGGTACACCTTGGCTTTCTGGACCATTAATAGACTGGATCATGTTTACTCGGGAAAATGAAGCAAGTGCAGGGATAGTCGTGTACATAATGGCAATGAACAATAATGTCCAACCAGCAGAGCTACGCGCATCCTTCACTCTTGGTACGGTGAAAAAGCGAACGATTACGTGTGGTAAACCCGCAGTACCAAACATTAATGCACCAGTAATAAATAGCACATCAATCATGTCTTTAGAGCCTTGGGTATATAATGAGAACCCTAAATCTGTAGAAAGTCCATCCAGTTTATCCATTAAATAAACACCTGAACTATTACCCGTTGCATCCAATAATTCTGCACCGAATCCTAATTGAGGGAAGATATGACCTGTCATCATGATTGAAAGGAAAACAGCAGGTACCATGAAAGCAAAAATCATGACACAGTATTGTGCTACTTGAGTGTAAGTGATCCCTTTCATACCGCCTAAAACAGCATAGAAAAATACTACACACATACCGATATAAACGCCGGTATCAACTTCTACTTCTAGGAAGCGAGAAAATACAACACCTACACCACGCATTTGACCAGCAATATAAGTAAAGCTGATGAAGATTGCACAGACAACCGCCACGGTACGAGCAGATTGTGAATAGTAACGGTCACCAATGAAGTCTGGCACGGTGAATTTACCAAATTTACGAAGGTAAGGAACCATCAACAGCGCAAGCAGTACATAACCGCCTGTCCAACCCATAATGTAAACACTACCGTCATAACCAACGAAAGAAACAATACCCGCTAGTGATATAAATGAAGCGGCTGACATCCAGTCCGCTGCTGTTGCCATACCGTTTAAAATAGGTGGTACACCACCGCCTGCTACATAGAACTCTTTTGTTGAACCCGCTCGTGTTTTAATTGCAATGCCAATGTACATGGCAAATGTAACCCCAACCACTATATAGGTTAATGTTTGAACATCCATTTTTACTACTCCCTGTTATTCGTCAACACCATATTTTTTGTCAAGTGTGTTTGATTTTTTTACATATACAAAAATCAGTATTAAAAAGACATAAATTGAACCTTGTTGAGCGAACCAAAATCCTAATTTAAAGCCCATAAAACTGAATTGATTTAATATATCAACGAGTAATACGCCGCAACCAAATGAGACAAAAGCCCAAATAGCCAATAATTTAATCACTAGTTTTAGATTTTCATTCCAATATCCCTTTGCTTTTTCTGCGTCTTCAAAACTCACTGTCATTCTCCTTAATGGTCTTAACGAAGAAGAGATTTAAAAGCGAAAACAGGCTTTTTGTGCTTAATTTAAACATTAATCAAACAAAAAATAAGCATTCACTTTCTAGCTCTTATCTAACGACTTAAAAAATAATTTCCTTATCAAATAAGCGTGCGTTAATAGTATGTTAAATTCACTATTTTAGTACGCCGAGACAAAGAGCTAGATCATATTTTATCGAATGAAAATTGAGCAGTTCGTCACATAAGGAATCTATAGTATTGTTTTTGTGATTAAAGTTCACATAGTGAAGATGAGTATTTAGTATGACTTTAGGAAGATGAATTTCTTTATAGAAAAGATAAAAAATTAAAAAATGAATTTTTATGCACTTTTATTAACATTTAATTCACATTTAAGTTCGCTTTTTAGGCTTATATTGAGTGGATTATAAATACTGCTGATGTTGACACACGTAAATGCTATTTTTGGTGTAATAAAATAAGCAGAATAATTAGTAAATAAATAAAAAAATGTAATTCAAGACTATAATCAATGCAATTTAAAATTAATAGGTTAGTAGAGAAGTTATGGAATTTGAAAAAATGTTACACGAACTTGCAACTAGGGATGGTTCAGACCTTTACTTAGCTACTGGGGCGCCACCTTCTGGAAAATTTGAGGGAAAATTAATACCTCTGATAGAGACTACTTTAAAACCTGGTGAAGTGAGTGACATCGCATATCAAATAATGGATGGAGAACAAAAAGCTGAATTTGAACAAACATTAGAGATGAATCTTGCTATCTCATTAAGTGGTGTTGGTCGTTTTCGTATTAACATATTTAAACAACGCAATGAAATTTCTATCGTCGCGCGTAATATTAAATTAGATATCCCCAAGTTCGATGATTTACGACTACCTGCAGTACTTAAAGAAGTGATTATGATGAAGCGTGGTTTAGCTTTATTTGTAGGTGGGACTGGGTCGGGTAAATCAACATCTTTAGCGGCGTTAATCGATCATCGAAACGAAAACTCATCTGGCCATATTATCACTATTGAAGATCCCGTTGAATTTGTGCATCGGCATAAAAAAAGTATTATTAATCAAAGGGAAGTAGGTGTTGATACGCGAAGTTTTCATGCCGCATTAAAAAATACCTTACGCCAAGCGCCGGATGTTATTTTAATTGGAGAAATTCGTGATAAAGAAACTATGGAGCATGCATTATCCTTTGCTGAAACAGGACATTTAGTTATTTCAACATTGCATGCTAATAATGCCAATCAAGCAATCGACCGTATTATTAACTTTTTCTCTGAAGATCGACGTATTCAATTATTAAATGATTTAGGTAATAACTTGAAAGCTTTTGTTTCACAACGTCTGATTCAAACTGTAGATGGAAAGCGTTGTGCCGCAGTAGAAGTCATGATGGGCACATTAACCATTCGCGATATGATTAAACGTGGTCAATTTGAGTTATTAAAGGAAGTAATGGAAAAATCGAAGTCGCTTGGTATGCAAACATTTGATAGTGCATTATTTGATTTAGTAAAAGAAGGGCGCATTAGCGAAGAGGAAGCGATAAAAAATTCAGACTCGCCAACTAACTTAGCACTTAAATTTAAACTCGATAAAGGCAATATTGCCGATTTAGAAGAAGATAGCAGTAAAAAAAGTGGTGGTTTGACCCTTGAACCAAAAAGCGATGATGAGCTCAGCTTTTCGTAAATAAAAAGTTATTCATTTAAGAGTTTAATCTGCCAATTATTCCCATCAAGCGCTTCGGCGCTTTTTTCATGGGTATTCCCTAACTAACCACTAACCTCACTCATTTATTGAATCCAAGACTTTAAAACCATCGAAAGTATCTCTTATAAATTGTTGGCGAAAAGAGTGGAGTTTGAATACGTGAGCTCTGGCGAGGGATACCCCGCATTCTTATAAATGAGGAGCCTAGTAAAGAGTCAACCAACTGAGCTATTACTCATTAGAGTAATAATAGTTTAATTTTTTATAGGATTTTTTCACAAGAATTAATAATTGGAATTTATCTGGAAGTAAACGTTTATACACTGTTGGCGGAGTGAACTGGGCTTGATTACGTGAGATCTGGCGAGACAGGTCGCATGCTCTAATAAAGAGTCAACCAACTGAGCTATTATTCATTAGAGTAATAATAATTTAATTTTCTATAGTTTTTTTTAAGAATTAATTACCAGAATGTATCTGGAAGTAAACGTTTATACACTGTTGGCGGGGTGGATGGAATTTGAATACGTGAACTCTGGCGAGACAGGTCGCGTGCTCTAATAAAGAGTCAACCAACTGAACTACTGCAGATGAG